>DATHFT010000178.1:0-9390 GCA_035317965.1 Saccharimonadales bacterium (SeqCode)
ACCGGCGCTCAGAAAATGGTATTTCTTTTTCTTCGGCTTGCCATCCGGCTTAAATTCCGGAAGTGGGGGATAAAGGATGTCTCCGTCGGGCGCAAAACACCGATTCTCAGGGCTATATCGAGCGACAAGAAACTTTTCGAAGCGTGCGCCTCGGAGTTCGTCTAGTGTCACTTTAGTTTAGTCCATGGGTGGTAGAACTTATGATGGACCCAATGATCCTTCCGCAAGACTAATCTCATATTCTCTACAACATCTTTTCCCCATACCGAAAGAGGAATTATGTGGTCAACGTCCTATCCGGGAGGATTCAAACCGAGTCTCAACCATTGCTTCATCCAGGAAGGGGTTGTAGCTGCCAATAGACATCCCGGACAGGTGGGTTATTCTCACAGCCCACCAGGAGGTTCGGATGAAGAATCCAGTGTACGAGCAGATCCAGGCTGACCTGCCCGAGTTTTTGTACCAGGTTCAATGAGAGAGTCTACATCACTGATCGGACCGGCTTTTTCATACCAACTCTAGGGTGAGTTTTCGGCTGTTTGTCCCCCCAAGGAAATCGCGGCTAGCCGCGATTTCCTTGGCGAATTCGTTGGGCGTCTTCTCCCCGAGAGATCGGTGAGGGCGACTCTCATTGTATTCCACACGCCAAGTCTCCACGATCTGTTGGGCTTCCGTCAATGACGTGAACCAATGCGCATTTAGGCATTCCGCCCGAAACGTTCCGTTGAATGATTCTACGAAGGCATTGTCCGTCGGTTTCCCAGGCCGGGAAAATGCAATTCGCACCTTATTTTGATAAGCCCACAGATCCATTGCTTGACTGGAAAATTCGCTTCCGTTGTCACAGTGCACCATCTTCGGTACTCCACGTGAGATTTTGATCCGGTTCAACGCCCTCACCACGTCTTCACCCTTTAACTTCTGCTCTGAATCGATCGTCAAGCACTCTCGAGTGTAGATATCCACCACCGTTAGTGATCGAAATCTTCTGCCGTCCGCTAATTGATCCGCCACAAAGTCCATGGACCAGACTTGATTCGGCCCGGTCGGATGAAAGCGCTCCCGGCGATGCTCCGCTACTCTCCGTCGTCTTTTCCGTCGCTGCTGCAGCGTTAATCCCTCTTCCCGATAGAGCCGTTCTACCAGGTATTTCCCCACCTTCCAGCCCTCGCGGTTCAGCAGCACGCGAATCTTGCGATACCCGTAACGTACCCGGGCTTGTGCGATCTCGCGAATGCGCATACGTAACTCCGTCCGAGGATCTCGGTGACGGCGATATCGGAACGTAGCTCGATTCATCCGGGCCACCCTGCAGGCACGCCGCTCGCTCACCCGGTAGCTGTCGTGCAGATACTCCACCACCTGCCCGCGCCGCGAGGGCGCTAGAATTTTTTTGATAAAACATCCTGCAGCATGGCCTTGTCGAGCGTCAGATCGGCGACCAACTGCTTCAGCCGAGTATTCTCTTCCTGGAGCTGCTTCAGCTGTCGAATCTGGTCGACTTCCAGTCCCACATACTGCTTCTTCCATCGATAAAACGTCTGTTGGGAAACCCCAACCCGTCTCAGTAGCTCTGCCAGCGGTACTCCGGCCTCGGCCTGCTTCAATACCGCCACGATCTGTTCTACGTGGAATCGCTTCTGCTTCACGGCAATTCTCCCTTCTACAGGTATTAGAATTTGCCGGAAACTAACTTTCAAGTTGGACTAAAAAAACCGGGGCCGCGCATCACAGTGATTGGCTGTGAAATTTGTTTTGGCACCACGGGGCTACAGGCCGCGGGGGCAGGCGGCCTGTAGCCGAGCGCCGAATGCGGACGCTTCGTGTTGTACTCGATGCGCCACTTCTCGATCACGATCTGCGCCTCCTTCAACGAATAGAAAATCTCTCCGTTCAAGCATTCATCCCGGAGTTTTCCGTTGAAGCTTTCGCAGTAGCCGTTTTCCCACGGGCTTCCCGGCTCGATGTACAACGTCCCCGTGCCCAGCTTCGCCAGCCACTGCCGCAACTCCTTCGCCACGAACTCCGGGCCGTTGTCCGAGCGAATATTTTCGGGCGTTCCCCGGCCAGAGCTTCGATCACTTCGTACCTCCCCAGTCTTCTCGCCACGCGGATCGCCAGACTCTCCCGCGTGTATTCATCGATCAGCGTCAACATGCGAATGGTTCTTCCGTCGTGGGTCTTTCCGCTCACGAAATCGTAGTCCAAACGTGATTCGCACGTTCCGGCCGCAGCCGCACGCACGAGCCGTCGTTCAACCACAAACGCCCGCGCGGCCTTTGTTTCTGCTGCACTTTCAATCCCGCGCGCCGCCAGATGCGTTGCACGCGATCCTTGCCCACCGCCCAACCCGCCGCTACCTGCTTCGCCGTTATTCGCCGGTACCCGTAACGCCCATACTGCTGGCCAGGGCAATGATCGCTTGCGTCAACGCATCTTCGTCCGTTCGATGCGCCGGTTGATAGCGCTGCGTGCCACGTCCCTGCTTCAACACACGGCACGCTTGTCGCTCGCTCACTCCATACTTCTTGCGCGCATGTTCCACGGCGCCCCTGCCTCGCTCGGGGCTTAGAAGTTTCCCTCCGCTACATCCTTCAAAATCTGCTTTTCCAAAGACAGCTCCGCCACCAAACGCTTCAGTTTCGCGTTTTCCCGCTCCAGATCCTTCATCCGTTTAGCTTGATCCAGTTTCAGGCCGCCAAACTCTTTTCTCCAACGGTAGTAGGTCTGCACCGTGATCTGCGCTTCTTTGCAGGCGTGCGGTGTGGTCTTTCCATTCGCAATCTCCACTTCAATCTGCCGCAGCAAAGTCACGATCTGCTCCGGCTTGTATCTTTTGATCGGCATACCAGCTTCCCTCCAGAGTGAATTCTCTCTCACTCCCGCTGGTACAAAAAACCCCGGTCACGTCATTTCGCGACTCCTTTTGCCGGGCTTATTAATTACTTACTACTGAAACAACGTTGTCAATAAATTTATAATTAGTACTATTGTTATTATCGGAGCCAGGGGCCAAAGTCTACGCAGAGGAAAATTCTGTGAAAATTGCAGTTCTTTTGTGTGCTGTGCTTTCGGCTGCTGTAAGCGTAAATGCTCAGCAATCCGTGGCGGTTCAAATGGAATGCCACGACCCGAGTCTAAACTATAATTTCATAGGACCGGACGAGACTCTAGTGAACGGGATGGTTTGCCATGTCGCAAAACCAGTCAAAGCCGAGAATGTAGTCGCGCCGGTTCAACCAACTCCTGCTCGGCAGCAAGCATTTGCTCCCAAACCAACGGAAGCTACTTCGGCAGCCGCTGGTACTCCTGCGGTTGCGACTTCAAGCTTGCCTGTCCCGACCGGTCCCGTGAGTACAAAGATTGTTGCAGGCTCGAAAGTTTACATTACTCCTGTTGAAGGTTTTGAAATCTATCTTGCTGCCGCTTTCGACAAGAAAAAGGTGCCTTTGATCGCTGTGGCCGACCCATCGATGGCGGACTACGTAATTACGGGAACATCTCTCGATAAGAAGGCTGGTTGGGCCAAGATCGTTTTTATGGGCAACATCCATTCCGACAATTCAGCCAGCATCACCATGGTTGACAAAAAGACCGGGGCAATCGTGTTTGCGTATGCCGTAGATAAGAAGAGTACGTTGCACGGTCAACAAACCACTGCCGAAGCTTGCGCTAAACATCTCAAGAATGAAATTGAAAAAGACTCCAAATAAAACTTCAATCTATTGCCGCTAGCAGTAAGGGACCCTTGATGGGTCCCTTTTTCTAGACGTCCATTCAACTCCTAGTAGGTCGAAGCTATTCTTTGAGTTTGGGTAGCGAAACGCCGGATTCCTTTCCACCATTGATCGCGATCTGTCAGCAATTTACAAAATGTCGAATTTACCTCCCCGTAGTCTCCGCATTGGATGAATCAAAATCGAAGCGCAAACCGCCATCCACCAGGCCAAATTGATTTGGCGACCTCTCGCTTTCGTAACGAACGGCTGAGGGAAACTGGTTGAATTAGCCTTCCGAAATTGTCGAAGGCTCTCCGGAACTCACGTTGGCATTCAAGAGTAGTTCAACGATCTGTGCCTTGTCCGGACTTTCGGCACGGAGAAGTGATCGCTCTAAGTCTAATTTTTGTAATCAAATTTGGAGCCGGACGACTGACCTCGGCATCAGGTCGGGAAGGCCGGGGCGAGTGGGTAATCCGGTATTCGGAGAAGCGAACCCCCTCTATCGCCTATAAATGAGTTTGCCGCGCTTAAAGAGGACCTGAAAGACGGGAACCGTCGCGCCGACCACAGCGCCAATGCCAGCTCCCGCGAGGCCGCCGAAAAACGCATTGGCGCCCCGCGAAGTTGTGCTGTTGACCCCAGCCACAATCGCGCCGCTTCCAGCGCCGATCCCTGCACCGATCAATGCGCTCTTCCTTTGGTTGGGCAGCGTACGCGCTTCACGCACCTCACGGACTTCTGCACGCGGGATCGCGATAGTGGACGTTCGAGGGTTTCGGCGCGGGTGCACTTCGCAAACCAATTCAGCGTCATTCACACTTTCCAGGATGCAGAAATACCGGCGCTGGGTTTTCACTGAAATCTCGCGTCCAGGTGGGAGATTCTCCACTGCTTGCCAGCTACCTGTCTGAGCTTCCGCGCAGGGAATTAGTGCCAGAGTAACCATACAAGCTGTCAGGAAAACGCTGCGTGATTTGCCGAAATTCATGTTTTCTCTCCGGTTGGCAGTCCTCAGGAGCAATTCGCTACCCAGTCCGGGCGAAGGCGGGAGTGAGTGAAAGGTGCGGCACGAGTGGGTGCCCGGCACGTGTGCGACGGACTGAGGAACCGGGGCGCCCTTCAGACCATATCTGGGCGAATCGTTGCTTATTCTGTTTCTCCGGCATGCCTGAATGGAAACGGCCATTGGTCTGTGCTCATTCACGTTGAGCAGCCAAAGAACCTAAACGCTCACCTCATACGCGTTGATTTCTCGCTGCCGTGCGACAACTCTCCTGAATGGATTTCAACGAACCCTTTGGTGAAAAGTTTTCGGTTAATTCGAGACAAAAATGCGGATGCCGTCTTGTCGGGATGCTTACAAGGCGAATGCAAGCAGAACCAATCACTGCCGATTTGGAAACGTCCCGCGACCGGAAATCTCGATGCTCTTCCGTTCGGTCAAATGCTCCCAAGCTATCGTTCTGTAGACCTCCCCATGACTCCGGTTGTCTAACCCCTGGTTAGTCGTTTACCGGGCATTTGATGATAAGGAGGCGAAAAGCCGGGTATCTTTGGTTGCGGGAATGCTACGAATCATGAACTCCTCTGAGGGATACGACCAATGTCCGTTGCTTTGTATATCGTGTTGGAGAGAAAAATTCTAGGCTTTGACCATCAGGTTAACGGCAATGCCTTAGGCCGCGCAAGTAAACTTCTCGACGTGCTAGCAGAAAGAGCTGGCACTAGATCTCTGATGCAGTTCTTCAGTGCATCCCCGGAGGAGATATCTGAATTTGCTGTGAGTCATGGACAGGCAGCCGAAGAAAGTGTGACGGTTTTTCCGCCCGAACGTTGGTTCTCAGCAGAAGAGGGTCTGATGGCGGTCCAGAGACTTAGAGAAGCTGCTCGAACTGAAGGAATCGACAATTTGGAGAAAATCGTCGCCGATCTGGACGAGTTCGAGCGTGTCCTTAACAGGGCCAGGGAACATGGAGTGGGCTGGCATCTGGCCGTGGATTATTAGAATCTGACGGGCTGACGTGACTTGTCCGAGTACGGCGTTTCTCAGGACTTGGGCATGAGACCGAGCTCCCAGAACCCGGTTGCTCCGGTATTGCAACAGCGGCTGGAAATTTTCTACGACGATCTGTCGAATTCCGGTCCGGCCGTTCGACTATATGGTGAAGGCAGGCAACGAGCCTGCCGGAAGACTACTCAAGGAGAAGACAATGCCGCAATATTTCATTGCTGGTTACCTCCCCGACGACTTCGACCCGTCACAAGCGGACGAAGCGATGGGCCGCGAGATCCACGCAATCAATAAAGAGATGATTGCCGCCGGCGTCAGGAAATTCGCTTGCGGCCTTGGGTCCGCGAAGTCGCTGCGAGCGCAGACCGATGGCCGAGTCGTCGTCACCGACGGGCCGTACCTTGAGACCAAGGAACACATCGGCGGTTTTTGGATATTGGAATGCGCTGACATGGACGAGGCAGTGGCATGGGCGCGCAAAGGGGTCGCTGCCACCCGGGGGCAGGTCGAGGTGCGAGAGATCTTTTTTAGTCCGGCACCCGACTAGCAACTGAGCGGCGGACTTACCCCAGATGTGGGTACTATGAGCCACTTGTGCGTTGAACGTTCGCAATGCGTTGCGCCGCAGATTTCTGCTGGTATCGTGTAGACCAATGATGAGGCCATCGTTCTCGAGTGGATGTTTCGGGTTTCTCGCCGGATGAGTCCTTAGTTCCTTAGGCTCGAAGCAACTGGGACATTCGGCTACCGGTGGCTGGCCTTTCGCTTGTCCACTTCACGATTCCGACCGGCAGTATTGTGGAGGCAATCGTCTGCTACAAGTTGTCGTCCACCCGTTTACGACAGCAATCGTCGCGGCCGAATACTTACTCCGGTCAGTCGCGTGAATCGGGACTTACGTCAGGTTAGTATCCACGTCCGTCGCTCGATTCGTGATTTTGCCTCGTTATATAATCCCAGAATGAAGCGAGCCGTCCGAACTCGCCGCAAAGTATACGGGCAACTCCTGCAGCATGCCCGCCGGCAGCCGCATCGGGAATGCTGCGGAGTTCTGGCGGGGCGGCACGGACTAATCACGCAGACGTTCCCTGCGAAGAACTTCGCGGCTGATCCCATCAGGAATTACGAAATCACGTCCAAGGAGATCGCGCGCCTGATGGGGGAACTCCGCAAACGGCGGCTCGAATTCCTCGGCATCTACCACTCGCATCCGCATTGGCTGGACGTGAACGAGCCTTCTCCCAAAGACATCGCTCTCGCCCGCCATTCGGAAGCGATCCATTTCATCGTGACACCTCGACCGTACGCGACTACACCCATCCGGGCATTTTCAATCCGGGATGGACACGCGATGGAACTTGAAATTCAGGTCCTATCCTGACGTAAACGCGCGGCGAGTCGGACTATGAAACTGCGCTCACCGGTTCAAGCATGCCGCTCGTGGACAAGTGTCAGAGCCCGTCCCCATCGCGCTTATTCCTTGTTGACCCGCTTCTCTATAGTTGTGACGCCAAACTTGACCGTTTATCAGGCATGCGAATTATTTTGGCGATTACGGCCTAGGTGACGAAGAGTAAGAGGAGTAGACTGCGGCATCGGCTCCGGTGGAAATCTCGGTTCAGGAGAGAAAGCTAATGGCACGACGCACATTCTTGGCCCAACTGGCGGGCCTGCCTTTTCTGGCATTCGGTACGAAGGCGGAGGAACCGAAGAGGCCTCTGAAGGTCATGATGAAAAGCGCTTGGGGACCCGAAGACCCAACAAGGGCGGCGTTTCCCTTCGCGCATGGACTCGCGCTCGCCGAGGCTGGGCACGAGGTACAGATTTTCCTTCTAGCGGAAGCCACCTCATTGATGCGAAAGTCCATGGCCGATGCGATCGTGCCGGTGGGCTGGCCGCCGCTGAGCGAAACACTAGAAAAAGTTGTGGCAAGACACATTCCGGTTTTTTCTTGAGGAGCCTGCTCCCGGGCCCGTGGGGTCACGGAAACAGACTTGAAGCAATGGGGAGCAAAATTCGGCAATCCGGCGATCTTTGTCTCGCTCGTGGAATGGGCCGACCGGATTATCGTGGAGTGAAATCCGCCAGAAATACCGGCGGGCACGCTGTTTGCGAGTCGATACGCGCACGGGCTGGCTGGGAACAGCGTAGCGGGCGGCGTTCTGGGTATTGTTGCGGATGCCCGCCCGGACGTGGCAGTCAGTCGAGTGGGGCAGAGAAGCGCAGCGTGTTACCGTCCGGGTCGTTCACATAAAACTCCCGGTTACCCCAGGTCTGGTCCAGCGGGCCTTGATGGACCGGCGATTCCTTCTTACCGGAAGTATCCAACCCGCGCGAGATGTACTGGGCGAACAACGCATCGACCTCTGCAGCGGATTCCAGAAAAATGTTGATCGGCGTGCCGAAATGGCCTTCGTGCGAAAGCTGGACCTCGGCGCCGTCACAGATCAAGTCAAAGAGACAATCATCGGGGCTCGCTTCTGGATATTTCAGTTTGAAGCCCAGCACCTCTGTATAAAAACGCAACGAGCGCTTCATGTCCGAACACTTGATGATCGGGACGACCTTCATCATGTCTAATCTCCACAGAGCATTTATCCGGGCAGCGCTGGGTACGGAAGTTCGGAATCGCTGCCTTTTGGACCGGAAGAAGACTCTTCATTCCACGTGAAACCCCCATTCTGTGTCCTTCCGCCGTGAAACGTAAGGCCGGCATTCGACGACTGGCCATTCCTTAACTGAAAGGCCGCGCCGAACACCAGTGAGTGCGACGTTAGCTTGAAAACCGGGCAGCCCGCAACCCGGGTTGTGGGTTGCGACGGGCAGTTCTGCGCGTGGCCGACCAGTGTTTTCGTTCCATCGCCACAGCCCCGCAACCCACTTCGATGGAATACCAATTAGGGCGAGTCATGCGACTTGCTGCAGAAATATTGTCGGTAGAGGCAGCGTGACGATCTCCTGGATGGCCTTTGCGGTAGCCCCCCGCGCTCGACGGGCACTCCTAGCCGTCATTGGTGTCCAATTCCCGGTGGGTTGTTGTCTGCGAGTGAGGAGAAATCCATCCGATAGCGAATAAGAGTTGCAAGAAACGGCGAACGAAACGTTCTAGATAAGAGCGCGAGAAGGCCGCAGGGGCGCCGACGAAAACCAATGTGCAGGAGACGGATCATGAAGGCTCCGAGTGTGGACGTGCGCCCAAACAATTTTTGGCTGTGCCTGATCGTGAGCTTATTCGCGGCGGTCGTCGCTATAGTGCTGCTTGAACCGTTCCAGGCGGCCAAAGGGAATACCGCCGTGGTCACCTACACGCGCGGAGTTCTGCACGTGACCATTCCTTATCAAGCTGTTCACGCGGGCGACGGACGGCTGACGGTCGAAGTGCTGGACCCCGACGACAAAGTTCTGGGACGCGCGGAAACGCAAGTGGCCATAGGCGAAGGATATGGGCGCTGGCGGGAGGACATCCGGCTGGACAAAGCGCTGGGCGTCGATGACCTGGTCTGGCACCGCGTACGCTACAGGTACGAGTATGACGATAAAAAGGCCGTGGCGCTCGAAGGCACGGAATCCATTTCGCAGATTTTGCGCACGCCGGTAGTGCACATCCTGGGGCAGCAAGCGTACTTGAGCGGCGGTGCGGCGGCGGTGCGGGTGATC
>DATHFT010000179.1:0-3254 GCA_035317965.1 Saccharimonadales bacterium (SeqCode)
TGTGCCTGGGCCGGACCCTCCAATGGAAAACTAGACCCCGGGCTTTCCTGGCGAAAGCTCGGCTTCGTTCAAGATGACACCCATCCCGTGGTCTGCCTGACCTGGCAGGATGCGCAAGACTATTCCCAATGGCTCAGTACACAAACCGGCCACCCGTACCGCCTGCTCAGCGAAGCGGAATGGGAATATGCCGCTCGCGGAGGAACTGCGACAGCTTATCCCTGGGGAGCAACTGCATCGCATGACCACGCCAATTATGGAGCCGACGAGTGCTGCTCCGGACTGGCCTCGGGACGCGACCAATGGGAAAAAACTTCACCGGTCGGTTCATTCCCCCCGAATGCGTTCGGTCTCCACGATATGCACGGCAATGTCTTGCAATGGGTGCAGGACTGTCTGGCAGTCTCGTATTCCGGTCTGCCGACCGATGGCTCGGCATACGAAAAGTCGATTTCTTTGACCGCAACCGGTCCGTTTCCTCCTGCCGATGTTACGGGTACAAACTCCTGCTCCTACCGCATGGTTCGCGGCGGAGATTGGGGCGATCCGCCTTCGATGATTCGTTCTGCGTCTCGGAATTATGGGCCGGGGCCGGCAACTACGCTGGGGAGTTATCGCAGCGGCGGCGTGGGCTTTCGCGTCGCCAGGACCCTGGACTAGCATTGCCCGTCCCGTCGCCATCGTTAGCCGAAATTCGTCTCGGCCGCGCAGGGCGCCCGAGGAACCAGAATATTCCCCGCTTCGCCTGACAGCCGGTCAACCGGAAGTTGCGGACGGAAATAAAAGTATTTCTTCGCAATCGTCTGCCTGCGCGACCCAATTTCGTTCTGCAAGAAATTCTACGCTCTACGTTCTAACTTCATGCAGCCTCGCGCTCCTGCTGTTTCCCGTACGCAGTTGCCAAGTTCAGAGCACCGGCCCCGGCAACTCTCCAGCGTCTGTGGGCATCTCTGTATCCATTGCAGCAAATCAGCAATCAGGTATCTGTCCCGTTACCCGAATTCAACCTGTGGTTCCTGAAAAGAGGCCCTCTTCATGAACTCGTCACATTGCTCTGCCCGGTCCCGTGCTCGAAACGTACGTCTCGCGATCCCAGTTTTCCCATTGCAAGTTTGGCTTCCCGCATTGCTGTTGCTGACATTTTTGGGCGCGCCATCCGCAAGTAATGCCCAGACCGGAGCAAGCGAAAAATCTCCTCACTCTGCAGGTTGGGTTGTCCTCTCACTCGATGACTACCACCTCCTCCGTTCCCGCGCTTATCCAGCGGACCACCCCGACTCTCCGCCCGTTGACGCCACGCTCACACGCGTCGACTACGACCTCCGCATCGCCGGAGATCTCGCCACTGGTCGCGCCACGTTAACGATTGACGTTCTCAAAGATGGATGGGTCCGCGTCCCGATCCCTGCCGGCCTTATGGTCCGCGAAGCTCGCCTCGACGGTAAACTTGTCTCCCTGGTTCCCGCAGCTGCCCAATCTGCCGGCGCAAAATCCAATCAACTTACCGTTCTGCTTTCCAAACCCGGCCGCAGCATCGTGCAACTCGATATCGCCTTCCAAGTCGCCCTCTCCGCCGGTGAAGAAAGCATCACCCTCCCTTCCACCAGCTCCGGAGTCACCCGCGCCACCGTCAATCTCCCGCGTCAAGGCGTTGACGTTCGCCTCAGCGGCGGCCTTCTGTCCGATAAATCCGAATCTTCGACCGATAGCAAATGGATCGCCTACAGTCGCGGCAACTCCCCGCTGACCTTCACTTGGCACCGCAAACTTGAAGACCACCACGCCACCCTCCCGCTCCGCATGCGTGGCGGGCTGACAGAACTTGTTGGTCTCGGCGAAGACACCACCTCCATCAACGCCGAAGTAAATCTCACGATCACCCAGGGTGTCGCCCGCGAAGCCAAACTGGAAATCCCGGACAAGATCACCATCAATCAAGTCCTCGGCGCATCCGTCTCCGATTGGGAAATCAAATCCGGTGAACTCACGGTCACTTTCCTTGAACCTGTCGAACAATCCGCCCGATTCGTCATTACCGCCGAAACTCGTCTCCCGCGCGATGGTCAGATGGACATCCCGCTGCTGCGCCTCCTCAACACGGAACACGAAACCGGCGGTGTCGCCGTCGAAGTCCTGGGCGCCGGCGAAATCAAAGACGTCAAATCCGCCGGCCTGGAAAGCGCCGACGCCAGCGATCTCGGCGAACTCATCGCCAGCCGGCAATCTCCATCGCTCGCAGCATTCCGTTTCCGCGCCGCCAACACCGCTCCCGCCCGCGCACTGGCCATCAACGTAGCCCGCTACACTCCGCAGGCCGTGCTGATGGCTAACATCGAAGAGGCTCGCTACAACGTCCTCATCAGCAAAGAAGGAAAGCTGCTGGTGCAAGCCCGCTACGCCGTCCGCAACAACCAAAGAAATTTTCTCAAGATTACTCTTCCTGCCGGTGCCACCTTGTGGAGCGCCACGCTCTCCGGGCGCCCTGTTCGCCCGGGCCAATCGCCGGACGGCGCGCTCCTCCTCCCGCTCGAAAAAGCCCGCGCTGGTGAAGACGCTCCGCTGTTTGCCGTCGAAGTTCTCTACATCAGCCGTGACGCCGCCTGGACCGACAAAGGCCAGTCGCGACTCACGCTCCCCGCTCTCGATCTCCCCATCTCTCGTACCGGCCTCCACATTTTCAATCCTCCACTGTTCCGGGTCAGTTCTTCGCCCGGCACTTTCCGTTCCCAAAATTACGAAGATCCTGCGTCCCCTGTTCTCAGTCCGGATCTCAGCTATGGCGGAGAAGCCGGCGGCTTTGGCGCCGGCACGGGAGCTGGAATATCCGCGGGCAGTGTCGCTGGCGACGCAGCCGCTAGAACCGGGACCGCGGACAAAGTTCCGGCCCAATCCACGCAAACACTTGTCGACGAATACCGTGCCAAATCCGTCTCCGGACGCGTCTCTGGCATCCTTCCTATCCACGTCTCGTTCCCGGAAGTCGGCCCCTCGCTCTTTTTCGTCTCCGAACTCACCAGTGAATCGCAGGCAGCAACCATCGAACTAAGCTATCAGCGCGACAAAAAGGCAGGTGGCAAGTGAAAAAACATCTCGCACTCCTCACCGTTGTTTTCTCCATCTCCACATTTGCTCAAGAAAACTCCGGAGGCCCACGCATCCCTGCGCCCGGTAACGTCACGCTGACTCTGGACGAATACAACCGTCTTGTTGAACTCAGCCGCACCGGCCGCCGCCTCGACGCTCCTCCGACTCCC
>DATHFT010000180.1:0-28774 GCA_035317965.1 Saccharimonadales bacterium (SeqCode)
ACCCGACGGAACTGCCAAATAGAATCCCGGTTATCGGCGAAACAGCTGTGGTCGCATTTCCTTCTGCATCGAGGGCCTATTCCTCGGTAGACTCATGGTCTGCGGAGGACGCGTGCGCATCCATCCCCTAGTATTGGCTATTCTAGCTCTCGCATTCAGCTCCGCACCCGCTTTCGGGTGTAAGTGCTTTCCGCCCCCGCCGGACATCAGGAACGCGCGGGAATTAGCCGAATTGGCCGCCGACGGAAGCGACGCAATATTTGAAGGGAGAGTTGAACGAATCGAGTTGAAGTGGGCATTCCTCGAGGCCAAGGCCGGAGACCTCATATCTGTTGACGTCGAACATAGCCCGCCTGTCATGCAAGTTTCATTTGATGTGGCGCGCTCGTACCGTGGCGCGCAACAGAAAAATGTTCGGATCCGAACTGGTGTCGGCGGTGGGGACTGTGGTTTCAAGTTTGAAGTTGGCAAGCAATATCTGGTCTACGCTTTCGCAGGCAAGTCAGGCCAACTGGCGACGGGGATTTGTAGCGGAACCGCACGACTGGAGGAAAGCAAGGCGAACCTTTCTTACATGCGCGGAGAGCCAATCGTTCCAGAAAGTGTTGGGAGAGAAATACCTGTCGCAGAAGGACAGCTCTGGGGCCGCGTCGTTCGTGCGGGTTTTGATTTTGCCAATGGCCAGGTTCTCCTTCTCCGGGTTGGAATCGAATCTTTTGTTCCGAGCGGCGAAGCCGACCTCGCCAGCGATGGCTCGTTTTGCGCTGACGGCGTCATTGCCGGCAAGTACCATCTGGTGTTCATGAACGGTGCCGAAGGCTCGCCGACATCGTTCGCATTCTTCCCCGGGGTTGTTGAGTCGTCTCAGGCAGGTACAGTGGAGGTTAAGAGCGGTCAGGCCAATTCCGAGTTGGTGTTCACCGTACCGCCACAGCCCACATTCTCGGTCAGCGGAACTGTGCATGCATCCCCCAAATCGGCACTGCCAGCGGCGTGCAAGGTCGCGCTGATGAGCACCAACCCGTTGTCATTCGCGTTAACGTACGCACAGGATGTTGCGCCGGATGGCTCTTTTGATTTTCAGCAAGTTTTGCCCGGTACGTACTGGGCTGTTGTCGCAATCGATTCTGATGACGGATCGAACTGGCTAACGAGAAAAGCGCAAGTGGAAGTGGACGCAACGGTCGCCAACCTATCTTTAGAGCTGATTGCGAAGTAGCACTCGATTTACCGCAAGTCAGAGGACGATAAGGCGTATGCAACGTTTGAAGGTCACCATGCTCGGGCGCGGGACTCATCGGTGCTGGTACGACCCTGTCCGCACGGCTCATCCGGAGCTTGGCAAGAACGCAGACGATTTCAGCAAAGGCGAAAGTGCCTTTGCCACGAGCAAGGCCATTTGGCGCGCACCACTCTGGGAAAGATGCAGTCCATCTAGGGTCGCATTGGCACCGCCAAGTACCTCGACGAGAAGTCGTTTTGGAACCAACCAAACGCCATACTTAGACGCTGGCCGCCGCTGAATTCGACCGTACGCAATCCTGTTCGGCAAGAGCGGCAACTCAAACATCACCACTGTGCGTCCGGGCAAAACCAGCTTTGACAGGAGTAGTTCAAGGTTGCGTTCAAATTCGAGGGACGCTGTGCCAGAGAGTAGGTCATTTCCGCCGATTTCAACGAGAACGATACGGTCTCCTGGCGCGATTTTCTCTGCCATCACTCGACCCTCGATAACCCCGGCTCCCGGCCTTGAAAGATTTTTCACTGGGATGCCTGTCATTGCTTGAAAGACGGTAGGCCATGCAGGTGAACGAGCGTCTATGCCAGAGGAAATGGAGTCTCCGATTATGGCCAGATGGTCGCTCGACACTCCTGCAATCGACGGCATCCTGCGGTGAGAAAGCTCTGTGGCACTAAGCGCCAAAACCGAAAAAAACAAGACCAGTGCCGCACCCGATCGCAATGCGACGTTCGTTCTAGATGGCTTAGTTGAGTTTGAGACGACAAACCAAACGGAAAATGCTGCCAAAAGCAGTACGTCAACAACCCAGAAAAATGGAGGACAGGCTACTGCCATCAAAGCAAGCGCAATCCAAGATGTGATATTCCTCAGTAACAACGTCCAACGATTCTTCAAGTGCGGCGAGGCAACGATTGCTAGTAGGAGCAAGAAGCTTCCGAAATACAAGGAATCGCCTGATGCAAAGTACAGGGCGGCAGGATTCATCGGAGAAATCGTATCATCTGCGCCATGGGCCGACCACGCGCGGCGAGCTATAGATCTCACGCATGACAAGAATACTCTGACTAAATCCTGAGCAACCGCGTTAACCGGAAAACTTCAAACGAGTTGGCACAGAATTCCCGTAGTCATCCGAAGGCAAGGAGCGAGAGTGTGTGCGCGACCTTGTCTAGTGCAGGAATTGCGTCAGGGCGCCGGCAACTGCTCCGACGACGGCAACGGCAGCGTAGGCGGCGGTGGCTACTCTCCAGGAAATGGTCTTGCCGACGACCAGGACCGAATAGACGCTGTAGATACCCAGGGTGCAGAGGATGGTGACCACGTAGGGGAGCGGGACGCCGCGAGTCATGGCGATGTAGGCAAAGATTACGTCAAAGGCCATGGGAACGGGCAGGAACGCGCTGATGATGGCGACGGCGGCGATTCCGAGGAACGAAACGCGGGCCGTTGCCAAGGCCCCCAGCGGGAGGAGTTCGACGGCCAGGGCCCCGAGGATTGCGGCCAGCAGCATCAGCGGCAGACCTATTTTCAAGATGTACCAGAAACTTTTTGCGTAACTCGCGAGCGTGGATTTAAGGGCCTGGGACCAGGAGTCGTTCGCGGGCAGCGCGACGGGGCAGGCCGCGTCCGCGACTGCCTCATTTTTTCTGGTAGCCATTAACGGCGCGAAGCCAAAAATCAACAGCAGGACCGTCGCGGTTTTAAGGAGCGCAACGGAGAGCGGAAACAGGGCAAAGGTCATGGCCAGGACGAGTACGTTGAGGCCGGGCGAGCTGAACATGGCGGCCAAAGTGGATTCGGTGGTCATACCGGACGCGTACAAACCGCGAGCGATGGGGACGACACAGTTGGCGCAAACTCCGAGAGGCATTCCTGCGGCGGCGCCGAGCAGGGCATTGGCGCTCGGGTATTTTGTGCGGCGGACGGGAAACGTTGCGAGCAGGGTGAGAGCGGCGGCGCCAAAAAAGAACCCGAAGGTCATCCCGATTTTGTTGGCGTTCAGCCAGTTCAGCGTGGTGCGGTAGACGCGCGTCCGAAGGGGCATTGCCGGACTGACCGGGTAGAGGGCGTCGAAGGTAAGGGTACCGACAACTTTTACGTTCGGGCCCTGATGATATTTTTTGTTCAGAGCCGGGTAGCGGGAATCGATCCAGAAGATTCCGGCGATGACTACGGCCAGTGCCAGCGCGATACTGCGATTGCGCCAGCTGGAAGTTTTGGCGATGGGGAGGCCCATTTCCAGAGTTGAGGTTTGTGTAGACATCGTGGCTCTCCGCGAAGCGTTGGAAGGTCGGGAAAAAGTGAAGCGAATGTATGATGAGAGCCCGGGGTTGAAAATAGTAGGAAAGTATTAGCGGGAGAAGTAGCCGGTTTTGCTGCGAATGGTGACGGAGCTGTTTTTGGGAAGAATTTTTATCTTGTGGAAGGAAGCGTCTGCGAGCGGATTTGTCGAATAGTAGGCCAGTTCATAGGACGTGCGAAGCTCTTCGGCAATCTGCCGGAAATAGGTGCGCGGGTCGGTGGTCGCGGCGTCGATGTGCGCGCCGCCGGTTTCTTTGGCGATGCGGTCCATTACCCGGATGCCGTATTGATTGCGGGGGGTCAGGTTGCCCTGCTGCTGTTCGGTGTAGCGGATGGAATAGATGACCACGTTGGCGGCTTGTGCGGTTTCAATGGCGGTCATCATGTCGTGGGAACTGGAATTGTCTTCCCCGTCGCTGAACAGCAGCAGCGCGCGGCGGCCGTTTTCTTTGGCAAGCTTTTCCGTGACGGAATAGAAAATGGCATCGTAGAAGGCCGTGCCCAGATCGCGTCCTTGTTTTTCCGGCGCGATTTCGGGAAAGGCCTCGGTTTTCTTTTTGTAGATTTTCATGTTGGCGAGAATCTGCTCGCTGGAATCCGTGAAATCGCTGACCAGTCGAAGATGGTTGCCGAACGCCAGCAGGAATACGCGGTCTCTGGGGCCCAGAACGTCTCGGAGGAACACCTCCAGATCATGCTGGTGTTGCTTGGTGAAATGATCCTGGCTGCCGCTGGCGTCGACGACCAGGCCGAGAGTGAGGGGAACGTCGGTGCTTTTGGCGAAATGAGAGATTTTCTGCGGTACGGCATCCTCAAAAACTTCGAGATCCTCTTTTGTAAGATTGTCGACGAGTGTGCCGTGGGAGTCGCGCGCGCTAAAAGCGACAGTAGAGAGATTGACGGAGACGCGCAGAGGCTCTTGGGCCGCAGCGCTGCCGCCTGAAAGCGCGAGCGCCGTGGCCCAGAGTGCAATCGAAACGCGCATTTTGCGGCACGCCACCGCTAGAGAGCTTCCTTCTCGTCGGTGCCGCGGGTTGCGATGTGCAAAAGCGTGAATACCGTCAGGCCGTTTACCGGGGGCTTGATTTCCACCAGGTGCTGTTTATCTTTTGTTCCCGCTTTGTAGAGTGTTCCGCCAGGGTCTGGTTGGTCTTCCTCGCATGTGAGCTGGTTCGAGGAATCTTTTTTCTCTTTGGCGGCGGGCCGGGAATCGGCCGCCGAGCAGTTGAGCACCTTGCCGTATTTTGTTAATGCCTTCTGATAGAAAGCCGCGATCTTTTCAGGAGAGTCTTTGGATTCGAGTTTGAGAACGACGAGTTTGAATCCGAAGCCGCCGCCCCAAAGGCCAAGTTTGGTCGCGGGCGTCTCGTCGGAGTCCTCTTTGTGAGGCTTGGCTCCTGGGTACACAGGCAGGCCGACCTCTTTGGCGGTGGCTTGTTTACTGACCTCCACGCCTGCAGACGTCTTGTCTTGAGCGGGCGCGGCGGGGAGGAAAAGGATGGCGATGAAGGCTGCGCCAAAAAGCTTGTGTGTGGACATGGTGGTCTCCTTGCTCGCTAAAGATACGTAAATGGCCGGGAGGATGTTTCTCGTATTTTGGGTTGGACTGAGAATAAACGGGTAAGCCCGGGACCACGGCCTCCCCGCGAGTCGGAACTCGCCGCAAGCCTAGTTGGCGATCGTCAGTTCGACGCTGCCGGAGGCGGTGATGCGCGAGCCGGGTACAGGAGTCTGATCGATGACCGCGGCGTGGGGCCATTGCGGCGCGGTAACGTAATTCACTTTGCGGCGAAGTTGCGCGGAGTCGAGACGCCGTTGCGCATCGACTTCGGACATGCCGATCAGGTGGGGCATTACGTAGGCCGACTCGCGCGGCAGCTGCGCCACGAGCACATCGACTCGCGGCGTGGAAGCGCCGTTGCCGGGGCGCGGATTTTGAATAACCACAGTATCCAGAGCTTGCTCGAAGGTGCTGAGGTTTGAAACTTCGCCTACCTGCAGGCTGGCGCGCAGAAGTTCAATGCGTGACGCACGGAGAGAATGGCCCTCGATGGCGGGTATCTGGAGCTGGCGCTGGCCAAGGCTCAGGACGACGTGTGCTTGTTGAGACTGCTTCATCAGCAGGCCGGCCGTGGGAGTTTGCCGAACGACTACGTTTAAAGGCAGTTCACTGTAGAGGTGGTCGGCGACTTTGAGGACCAGTCCATTCGAGCGGAGGAGACTGTTCGCTTCCGAAACGCTTTTGCCGACCAGATTGGGCATGGTCACTTCGCGGCCGTGAATGGCGATGCGCATGGCGGTAATGGCGCTCAGAAACGCGGCAGACGCCAGGATAAAAATTAGCAGGGCCATGCGGCTGAGCCATTCCAAGCGTTCGCGGAGAGTCATCATGGCTGTGGATCAGTTTGGGATTTGCGCGGGCATTCGTCAATTGATTTTGCGCCGGGAGTTTACGCCCGGAAAACGGAAATTCAACGGCACCAGGAACCGGCAAAGCAAAAGTGGCCCGCCCGCAGACTCGCCGCTCTGCGCCCGGATTATTTCTTGCCAAGGGGCGGTGGCGGGTAGTCGGGCAGCTTGTCTTTGCTGGTGTCGGCGCGCTTTACTTCGAGTTCGTCGAAAAGGAGCGAGGGGCAGATAACCGTATTCGGCGCACCGCCCATGCGGTTGGTGACCAGCGGATCGTTGCCCACCGCGATCAGGCCGCTGCGCAGGGCCCGCGTGTCGAGTTCGTTGAAGACGGCGCCGCGAACCAGTTCTTCGTGGCCGTCTTTGGGATAGACGCGATAGAGAAGCCGCGGGGCGGTCCCGCCCATGGTTTCGACGCGGTAGCCGTACGGCAGAGTTTGGTCGGTGACCATCTTGATCACCCGTTGTTTGAGAGCGTCCGGAGATTGCGGTTCCAAGCCCTTTAGCACCAGCACCCCGAGACTCGGCATGGGATAGGACCCGGGAGCGGAGCGTCCATGTCCGTTCGAAGCGGGAAAGTCGCGCAGCGGTTGCCGGCCGAGAAGATAGTTCGTGAGAATACCGCTCTCGATTACGGTGACGGATTGGGCTTTTACCCCTTCACTGTCCACAGCATAATTCCCGACCAGACTCTTGCCCTGGAAATCTTTGAGCAGGGGATCATCAACGACGGAGATAAAAGTGGGAAGCACGCGCGACTTGTAACTGGTGGCGAATGCGCCGATCGTGCGATTGGGTTTTCCCAGTTGCGGCTTGCGCCCAAGGATGCTTGAACCGATCAGCGAATTGACAACGTCATCGGCGGCGTCGGCGGAAAACAGAATTGGGCCGCGATATTCTTCTTCAACAATCGGAGCCTTGCGAAGGGCAACGATCGTGTCGAGCATTTTCCTGGATTCGCCGAGCAGCGCGTCGCGCGTCGGCAACTCTTCCTTGCGTGCGACAACCCACGCCGGGCTGCGGCCTAAACGCATTCCGTCTTCGGCCTGGCCCGCTCCCGACAGCTGGACGCTGTAGGTCGTTCGCCCGCTGCGCGTGATGGTGCCTTCGGAATTGACGAGATATTCGTTGAACGCATTGAATCGCACGGAGGCCGTGACCGACTGCACGTCGGGATACTGGCGATAGAGATCGGTGACCTCGGTAAGAGTCTTTTTCCAGCTGGCTTCGTCGACCGCGAGGTGAACGGTCGGTTCGATCGCGGTAACCACCGCCGCTTTGGCGAAATCATCGACGGGATTGGGATCGGCGCTGAACTGTTTCATGGCCGCTTGCTTTTCTGAAAGTGCCTGAACGGCAGCTTTGTAGGCATCGTCGGTCGCCAGCCAAATCTGGTGGCGCAAGGCAATCTCATCGTTGTCGAGCGGAAGAATGCTGGTTTCGCCCTGGCCACGGGCAAAATAGCTGTCCTGTTTGTAGTCGCCGACGCGGACTACCACGCGCAAAACGCGCACATGATAATTCTGGTTGTCGCGAAGAGCGCCAAACGCCGATTCGGCGGAATATTCTTCGACGTCGCTGACCCGGTACTCGATGAAGTACGGTGCTTCGGCCTGATCGATCTTCAGATGGGCTTTGGAGCGGTCCAGTTCTGTCAGCAGCGCTTCAAGCAGGGCGTCGCCTTTGGCGGCAGCGTGGGCCGCAGCCGTTGCGGTCACGGAATCGCTTGGCGGAGCGGGAATCGGAGTCGCCGGGTGCAAGGGGTCATGGGTGCCTGCGACGGCCGGAGCCAGCCAGAGCCCAGCAGCTACAAAGAGTGCGGACACGTTTCGCAGCAGGTTCATGGCTTCACCCCGGGACTAGCCTGTGTGTCTTTAGCTGGCCCACCGCCCTCAAAGCCGGGTGGCGGCAGAATGGGAATGCGCTCGTGCTCGTGAGCGCGCTTCTGAACTTCCATTTCCGAAAAAAGCATGGACGGGGCTACGGCGGAAACCGGAACTTGTCCGCTTTCTGCGCCGCACACGCCGTTGAAGACGCTTTCTTTGTCGCCGGTGGTAACAATGCGGGTCAGCGCGGCCAGCGGAGTTCCAACGATGTCGACGCCGCGAACCAGTTCATCGGGGCGGCCGTCGGCATAGACCTTATAAACGATCACTGGCAGGACTTGAAACGCTTGCGGCAGCGAGCGTGAAGTCAGGGTGAATCCACCCTGAATGTCATCGAAGTACAGACCGTACGGCTTGCCTTGCTTTTTCACTTCGTCCACAAGTTTTTGCCGCATTTGCTCCTGCGGCACGGTCTGTGACGAGGTGACGATCAAATTGCCCTGGCGCCCTGTGGCCATAAGCCCGGGTTGATTGCGGCCGTGACCATTGGACTGAGCAAAATCCTTGATGGGCTGGCGCGACATCAAAAAGCCCTTGAGCACACCGTCCTTGATGACCTCGACGCGCTGCGCAGGGCTGCCTTCACCGTCAAAGTCATAGGAGCCGGCGAGTTTTACGCCACCCATTTCATGGGTGAGCGGATCGTCGGTAACGCTTAGAAACTTTGGCAGGACTTCCTGGCCGATTTTCTTGGTGAAGGTTTGTCCTTCTTCTTCATCACGCTGTCGGTGTCCTTCGAGGCGATGGCCGAGGACTTCGTGGAAAAAGACAGCGGCTGCGCGGCCACTTAAGAGTGCGGGACCGTCGTACGGCTCGGCGACCGGGGCTTTGCGTAGGTCATTCAGATCGGCAGCCATCTTGTCAATTTTCGCGGAAAGTTCGGTTTCGCTGGGAAGCCCACTGGCCGACGGAGCCTGAAAGGTCTCGACACGCAGCAGATCCATACCATCTTCGGCCCGGGTCTGCGCTTCGATCACCATGCGCGTTGAAGCGTTCGGGGTCACGATGGAACTTCCTTCGCTGGTAACCATGCGGGAGTTGGAGTTTTGCACACTCAGCGTAACCGTTGCGAAATAGACGTTGGGATACTTGCGAAAGACGCCGGAAAGCCTGCGAATTTCTCCCTCCCATGCGGACTTGTCAAAAGCCGGCGGAGCGATTGGTTCCAGGGCATGAACGACGGCGATTTCTTTGGAGAAGTCGGGAGACTTGTCTTCTTCTTCGGCGCGCACGGCGGTGCCCGTGCGCACGTTCAGGAGGGCTGGAACGGCGCGCTTGTAGCCGCGATCGGTGAGTTCCCAGAGGACGCGCGCGATGGCATCCGGATCGTCGCTGGTGGGAAGGGTTCCAGAGGAAAGACCGCTGGCGCGGCTCTGCCCGTGGGTATTGTCGAGAGCCGGGGTGCCGACACGCATGACGACATCGGCCTGCCGGCGGCCGATGGAGGCGTCCTGCAACAGACTGCCGTAGGCACCCACAAGAACCACATAGCTCTGGTCATAGACCGTGTAGCTCATGTAATAGGGAGGCTGATCGGTTTTGCCAAGCTCGGTTGTGGCGCGGGCCAGTTCCCCCTGCATCGTTTTCAGCACGAGATCGCTCGAAGATTTCTTTTCATCGACTTTGCCGGCAGCGGCAGCAGCCAGGGGAGCTTCGGCGAGCTGCGCGGCGAGAACGCAGCAAGCGGCCAGGCGGAAGAATTCGGCGACGCGTACACGCGTCGTACCGCGTGGTTTTAAGAGGCAAAAAATATTCATGAACGATGAGCTCCCGGTGGTGCGTTGCGCCAAAAATGTCCGGCAAAGCGCGCAGTTTTGCAGATTGTGAGTATGCCTCAGCGTTTCTTGTGGTGCAAATCAGGCAGTGCTGAACGGGTTTCCCGGTTTCAGCCGTGCTCCGTTGGCAAATTCGGCGGACGAAATGCGCCTGCGTCCTTCTAGTTGGACGTGCTCGAGGCGCAAAACGGTTGCGTCACCGCAGGCAATCTGCCAATCGCCGTTTTCATGGAGCAGCGTTTCCGGCAAAGCCTCCGTCTTTTGATTAGACACCGGTTGGCCCCAGAGGTGGCACGTTTGGCTGCGAAACGCGGTGTAGGCGCCCGGCCAGGGCGCGAAACCGCGCATGCGGTTGTAGATTTGCTCGGCGGAAAGGCTCCACTGAATGCGGCCCAGTTCCTTTTTGAGCAGGGGAGCAAGCGTGGCGGCAGAATGGTCCTGCGGCTGGGGAGTGATGGAACCTGCGGCCAGGCCGCGCAGGGTTTTGCCCATCAGTTCGCCACCCAGTAGGGACAGGCGGTGTGCGACGTCCGGGGTGGTTTCGCGGGGGCCGATGGGCGTCTCGCTTTGCAGCAGCATATCGCCGGTGTCCATGCCCGCGTCGATGCGCATGGTGGTGACGCCGGTTCTGCTCTCCCCGTTGACGATGGCCCAGTTTATGGGCGCGGCGCCGCGATAGCGCGGAAGGAGAGAGGCGTGGAGATTGATCCAGCCGAGTTTCGGGATGGGGAGGAGCCGGGCAGGGATGATTTGTCCGTACGCGATGATGACGATGGCGTCGGGGGCCAGCGCCTCGAGGAGTTGTTGCGCTTCCGGTGTGCGGATTTTCTCCGGCTGATGGACCGGAATGTTCGCGCCGAGAGCGGCTTGTTTTACCGGGGAGAAGGACAGTTCATTGCCGCGCCCGCGCGGACGGTCGGGTTGCGTGATGACGGCGGCGATCTCGAAATCGGTCTGCGCGAGTAAATGCGCGAGAGTGGGGACGGCGAATTGCGGAGTACCGCAGAAGACTAGGCGCATGGTCCAGCGCTCCGGCGCCTACCACTCGCCTTGTTTTCTCAGCTTTTTGATTTTGCGGCGGATCAGGTCGCGCTTGAGCATGCTGAGATGTTGCAGGAAAAGGATCCCATTCAGGTGATCGATTTCGTGGCAGAAAGCGCGGGCCAGGAGATCCTCACCGCGAATTTCAAAACTCTTGCCCTGGGTATCCTGCGCGCGCACGGTCACAAATTGCGGGCGCACGACGTACCCGCGAAACCCGGGGATGGACAGGCAGCCTTCTTCTTCGCGTTTCTCGCCTTCGCCGTGGATGACTTCAGGATTTACCAGAATGATTTTGCCTTCCGGATTTTTGCCGCTGGTGACGTCCACAACCGCGAGGCGGACGGATTTACCGATTTGTGGAGCGGCCAGTCCAACGCCTTGCGCGGCATACATGCTGGCGAACATGTCTTCGACTAGCTCTTCAAGTTCGGCGTCGAATTTTGTGACAGCGGCCGCGGATTTTTCCAGAACCGGGTCGCCGTACTTGACGATGGGAAAAATTCTTCGCGGAGTGCCCGAAACTTCCGGTGTAACACTCTCCGTGGTCGTGGCTTCAGAAGTCGGCGATTTGTCGGGCATAGGCATCAAAATTCCGCCGCATCTCAGCGAGGGAGTCTCCTCCGAATTTTTGCAGAAAAGCGTCTGCTAATACAAGGGCCACCATGGCTTCTCCGGCAACCCCGGCGGCCGGGACGACGCACCAGTCCGACCGCTCGTAGGCCGCCTGGACTGGTTCTTTGCTGACCATGTCGGCGGTGCCCAGAGCGCGGCGCAGCGTAGAAATGGGTTTCAGGTACCCGCGGACGACGACATCTTCGCCGTTGGTGATACCGCCTTCCAGACCGCCGGCACGGTTCGACGAGCGCTTGAAGCGCTGGGCGGTTTTGTCGTACGAAATTTCGTCCATTACTTCGCTGCCGAACGAGCCCGCTGCCAGAATTCCTGCGCCGAGTTCAACCCCTTTAACGGCTTGGACGCTCATAACGGCTTGCGCGAGTCGGCCATCGAGTTTTTCATCCCACTGCGCGTGACTGCCGAGGCCTACGGGGACGTTGTGGACGACGACTTCAAAGATACCGCCGACGGTGTCGCCGGCTTTGAGCACGGCGTCGACTTCGGCTTTCATCTTTTCCTGCAGAGCGCGGTCGACGCAGCGGAGCGGAGAATCGATATCGGCGTTGATGGCTTTGATTTCGTCCCAGCTGACCTGGCGATCGAGGCGGTTGTGGCCGACCTGAATGGTGTGGCTGGCGATTTCGGTGCCGAGCGTGCGGAGCAGTTGCTTGGCGACGGCTCCGGCGGCCACCCGCGCAGCGGTTTCCCGAGCCGAAGCGCGCTCCAGGATGTAACGCGCGTCGTGAAAATTAAATTTTTGGGAGCCGGCGAGATCGGCGTGTCCGGGACGGGGAGCGGTGAGCTTCCGCTCTTGGCCGACGGACGCTTCCGTTGCCTCAACGGGGAGGACATTTTCCCAGTTGGCCCAATCGCGATTTTCTATGCGCATGGCGATGGGCGCGCCGATGGTTTGTCCGTGACGCACGCCGGCGAAAATATCGACGCGATCTTTTTCGATTTTTTGGCGGCCGCCGCGCCCGTAGCCGAGTTGCCGGCGATGCAGTTCGTGATTGATGAATTCCACGTCGATCGGAAGGGCCGCAGGGAGCCCCGAGACGAATGCCAGAAGCCCCTGGCCGTGCGACTCACCCGCCGTGTAAAACCGCAGCATGTTCGAAAGCGTCCCCAGATGAAAAACTTGCTTGTTGCAGAGTCCAACAGTTTAGCTGTCGCGCGGCAATGCGTCCAGTTGCGGACCGGTAATTGTCGGATCCGGTAAGAGAACGATTCCTGGGGCAGAGGCGGCCATGTGCAGGTGGGCCAGTGAGCTGGAACAACAATTGGATCTCCTGCGCGCAAGCGTTAAAGAAGACCGTCATCCCCCTGGTGGCTTGGTCATCACAACGCCAAGCCAAGGATGCTGGCGGCAGCAATCCCCGCCAGTCAGGAGTCGTACCCGCTGGGATGGGCTGCACCGGAGACGGCAAAAAGCGCATCTATTGTAGATGCCAATGTCCCGGTAACTCATTTTGCGGACGAAGGTTGCTTGACGGGATGACGTGGCGCGGTTAGGCTTCCTTCGACTGGTCTTGACGGAAAACAAAACCGTGGCAGACACCCCAATTCAGGTTGCAGAGCCCGAAGTCATTCCGGAACCGCCTCCTACAATTCTGGGTGTCCTGACTGAAATCTCGAAGGACTGGGTTTCGGGCATTCAAGACTGGTCGCTCATGGCTTGGCGCGCCGTGGCGAATATTCCCGTCGGTCCGCACTACTTTCAAGACACTCTCGCGCAGATGGATGATATCGGTGTGGGCTCCCTGCCGATTGTCCTGCTCTCCGGGTTTTTCATTGGCGCGGTCATGGTATTGCAGACGGGAGCGCAATTTACGCGCTTTGGGCAGACCGCTCTGACCGGCGACATTGTGGCCATTGCCCTCGTGCGCGAGCTGGGGCCCACACTGACAGGAATTCTGGTGGCGGGACGCTGCGCCTCTGGCATCGCCTCGGAGCTGGGTTCAATGCTCGTGACCGAGCAAGTGGACGCCATGCGCGCGATGGGCACAGATCCCAGCCGCAAACTCGTGACGCCACGCGTGTTGGCCACCATCCTCGTGTTGCCCCTGCTGACGGCGCTCAATGATTTCATGGGGCTCCTCGGCGGATGCGTGGCTTCGGTTTTTTCGCTGCGCCTGGGCGCGGTTGAATTTTTCACGCGGGCCATTAACGCCCTCGATTTTGCCGATCTGATGCAAGGCTTCATGAAGCCGGCGGTGTACGGATTTATTCTGGCCACGGTCGGCTGCTACAAGGGGTTGACAGTGAGTGGCGGCACGCAGGGCGTGGGCCGCGCTACGACGCAGGCGGTAGTGGTCGCTTCCGTGCTGATCATTGGCGCCGACGTTTTTCTGACGAAGCTGGCACTCTTTCTTGGAGACAAAGTCTTCTAACCGCACTATGCGACCATTGGCGCGATTGGGAATCGAACGCTTCTCCAAACGAATCCACACGCAGTTCCTGTGCAGGCGCTCGGGATGAGCGTGTCTGCTCGAGTTCTGTCCTCGCCGCCTCCTGCGATCAAGGCGGTCGCTCAGTTCACTGGCGTTCGTGTGGGATTTGACGAAGGCGAAATCCTGCGTGGCGTTTCTTTTTGTGTGCAGGAGCGCGAAACGCTGGTGCTGCTCGGCGAAACGGGAACCGGGAAAACCCTTACGCTGAAAATGGCGGCCGGACTTCTGCAACCGAACCGGGGAACGGTTGAGGTTCTGGACAAAGACCTGTCGAAAATGACGGAACGTGAACTGCTCGCTTTTCGGCGACAGATCGGGTTTGTGTTTCAGGAAGGCGCGCTGTTTGATTCCATGACGGTGGCGGATAACGTGGCCTACCGTTTGCGGGAAGACCAGGTATCTGAGGATGAGATCGCGCCGCGGGTGAGAGAGGTTTTAGAGTTTGTTGAACTGGAACACACCCTCGACATGCTGCCCTCTGAATTGTCGGGAGGAATGCGCCGGCGCGTTTCGATTGCCCGAGCCCTGATTAATCGTCCGGCGCTGGTGCTCTACGATTCGCCGACGGCGGGACTCGATCCGGTGACCTCGCAGACGATCATTACGCTGATCCTGCGACTGCGTGACGTATATGGGGTGACCGCGATGCTCGCGACGCATCGCCTGCAGGATGGGTTTGCTCTGGCAAATTTCAATTTCGACCCCCAGACCAAGCGCGTGAAGCGCGACATCCCCGGTGAGCGGGCTCCGGTGACGCGTTTTCTGGTCTACAAAGAGGGGAAAATTTATTTTGAAGGCAGCCCGGAGGAGATTTCAGAATCTAAAGATGAATATCTCAGGCGCTTTCTGGTCTGAAACTGTATAGTCTGGTGGCAATGAACCCGGGAGGGGAGTGGTAATGGCGCAGAGGAAACAGCTCACCTGGACCGAATTGCGAGTCGGCCTGTTTGTACTGGTCGGCCTGTTCGTGCTGGCCGCCGGAATTTTTTATGTAACGGGTGCGGGAATTTTGGGGCCCAAGTACCGGCTGCGCACGTATTTGCCGGAAGTTTCCGGACTTGCCAATGGCGCGCCGGTGCGCGTCGACGGCGTCGAAGTCGGCAATGTGGAGTCCATCCGGCTGGTGCCGAGCATCCAGGGAAAACCACCCGAAAAAGGCAAGAATATTGAAATCGTCATGCGCGTGGACAAGCGCTATCAGGGCGATATTTTGACGGATTCGGCGGCCAGCCTGGTGACCGAAGGTTTGCTGGGCAATCGCTACGTGAACATCACCCGCGGGTTTACCGGAACGGTTCTCAAAGAAGGGCAGGAAATTCCCGGGTCGGAAGAAAAAGCCATGAAGCTGGTGGTGGAGCGCAGCGCGGACGTGCTGGCGAATTTGCAGGCGCTTACAGAAAATGTCCAAGACCTGCTCGAAGGCGTGAAAAAAGGCGAAGGCACACTGGGAAAATTGTTGACCGATGATGCGGCCTATAAACACCTGAACAATGTGCTGGCCCGAACCGATTCCATGCTCGGAGGCATTCAAGCCGGGCAGGGAACAGTCGGCAAGCTGGTGGCTACCGACGAGCTGTACGGCAAGGTGGACCAGGGCCTGGACAATGTAAACGCGATCCTCGGCGATGTTCGCGCGCAGAAGGGAACCATTGGCAAGTTGCTGTATGACCCGTCGCTTTTCGATCAGGCGAAAGAAGCGATTGGAAAGACCAATGCGCTCATTGGCGACGCCCGCGCGGGCAAAGGGAGTCTCGGAAAGTTCGTAACGGATGAAACGTTGTACAACAAGTTGCGCGATACGAGTTCGAACCTGGCGACCGCCACCGGCAAACTGAATGACAATACGACGACGGCCGGGAAACTCTTCTCCGATCCGCAGCTGTACGACAACCTGGCGGGACTCACCGGTGACCTGCGGCTGCTGATTGGCGATTTCCGGCAAAATCCCAAGAAATTCCTGCACATCAAAGTAACCATCTTCTAGTGCGGTTTTGCTCGAGCAGGCGGCTTGGCTCGCGCGTCCCGGCTGTGTTGTAATGAGCTTGTAACAATACCGGCATATTCTTTTTAGAACTGTTGAGTTTTGCCCAAATCGATGGAAAACCTAGACTCCTCACAGAAGTTGCGCGCCGAACCCGCCAAGTCCACATTGCCGCAGCCGGGAAGACCAGTCCCGAGCAAGGCGTATCCCGGAGCTCTGATCGTAGTGGAGGGCACGGACGGTTCGGGCAAAAGCACGCAACTCTATTTGCTCAAGCGCTGGCTGGAAATTGGCGGCTACCGCTTGCACTTTACCGAGTGGAACTCTTCGCCCCTGGTAAAGTCGGCCACCCGCCGCGGAAAGCAGCGGCGGCTGTTGACTCCCACTACATTTTCACTCCTCCATGCCGCGGATTTTGCCGATCGTTGCGAGCGGCAGATCATGCCGCTGCTGCAGGGGGATTATCTGGTGCTTGCGGATCGTTATATCTACACCGCTTTTGCGCGCGACGCGGCGAGGGGCTGTCCGGAGCGGTGGCTGAGAAACCTGTATCGTTTCGCTCCGATTCCTGACATCACATTCTATTTTCGCGCGCCGCTCGACGTCGCGGTGCATCGCATCTTGAGTGGGCGGCCCAAACTGAAATACTACGAAGCGGGCATGGATTTGGGGCTGTCGTACGATCGCGCGGAGAGCTTTCGGTTATTCCAGGCGCGGATTCTGGAAGGCTACGACAAGATGGTGGATTCGGACAATTTCGTGGTCCTCGATGGAACTTTGCCGGTGAACAAATTGCAGAAGCAGATGCGCGATATTGTGGCCTCGAAGATTGACCTGAAGCGCTTTGCTCCGCGCGCGCTGGAGGCCGAGTAGTCATGACGGAACACGAAAAAGACAAAGGGGCGACCCCTGGCCTCCCTGGGGCCACGCCGGAAAATGCCGGAACCGCTGCGCTCGTAAAGACGACAGCGATTGAGGACAGTTCCTCGCAGTATTTTTTTGGCGAGCCCTTGGTTGGATTTGATCCCAGCGAAATAACCGGCACGCTGGTGGTGATTGAAGGCATGGACGGGTCCGGACGCTCGACGCAGATTGCGCTATTGCAGGAGTGGCTGGAGTCGGAGGGATTTTCCGTGGTGACCAGCGGATTGCGCCGCTCAAATCTGGTGGGCCGCGATATCGATGAGTTGCTGGCAAAAAATGCGGTCACCCGGCTGACCCTTGCTCTGATGTATGCAACCGATTTTTTTGACCAGCTGGAACACCGTATTTTGCCGGCGCTGCGCGCCGGAGCGGTGGTGCTCGCGGACCGTTTTATTTTTACGCTGATTGCACGCGGTGTGGTGCGCGGCATCAATCGCGACTACATGAGCGGACTGTATGCCATGGCCCTGCGTTCGCATCTTACCTTTTGGCTGAACGTGCGTCCGGAAACCGCCTTTGGACGGGAATTCAGGAAGTCGCAGGCCATCAGTTACTGGGAAGCCGGACGCGACATGTCGCTTTCCCACGATTTGTTCTGGTCTTTCATTCGCTACCAGACGATGATCAAGCGCGAATTTGAAGTCATGGCCAAGCGCCACAGTTTCATCGAACTGGATGGCGAAGCCAGCGTCTCGACGGTCAACAAGCAGTTGCGCCACCGCATCGGCGAACAACTCGGAATTCGCGCCTCAAAATATGCCCCCTCATCGGCTCTTGCGCATCTCTGGCGGTAGATTCCTGAATGTCTGAACCGGTTCACATTGCCGCGATTGATGCTGGCTCAAACGCCGTGCGTCTTTCCGTGGCGCGAGCCTACTCGGCGCTCGACATCGAGCCTTTGCATATCGAACGATACCCGCTGCGCCTCGGCGAAGGCGTTTTCCTGCGTCACCGTTTCAGCGAGGAACTTTTCAAAAGAGGTGCAAAGGCGTTTGCGCATTTCAAAGAGGTGATGGAGGAATACGGCGTCACCAAGTGCCGCGCAGTGGCCACCAGCGCCACGCGGGAAGCGCGCAACCGCGAAGCGTTTGTGCGGCGCATCAAGCAAAAATCGGGAATCAGGCTGGAAACCATCAGCGCGACCGAAGAGTCACGACTGGGCCGCGAAGCCGTGCTTGCGGCGATGGGGCCGGAAAGCCCGCCGCGTTGTATCGCGGACCTGGGCGGCGGAAGCCTGGAAATCAGTATCTTGCAGGATCACGGCCTGACCCAAAGCGCGCAGTTGCCGGTGGGAACGGTGCGACTGATGTCGACCCTGAATATCCCGAATGTCATCCGGCCGGCGCAAGCGGAGCAGGTGAGGAAATATGTCCGAGCGTTGCTCGAGTCGAAACTTCCGTCGCGGCCGAATTTGGGCGAGCAGGTGGCGGTGGCTCTCGGCGGTAATGCAGAAACTCTGGCCAATGTCGCTCCCGGGCCGCGTCAACACGGACTTCCCACGATTGAAATTTCACTTCTGCGCGAACGTTTGCAGGACATTCTGGAGCGCGACGTACGGGAGCGCATGAAGAGTTACGCCGTGCGACGCGACCGGGCCGACGTGATGGCCATTGCCGCGATCACCTTCATTACCCTCGGACGGTACCTGAATGTTCGCTGTTTCGCAGTGCCTGGCGTAGGGCTGCGCGAAGGAATCCTGCAGGAAATTGCGCGGGAGGTTTTCTCGCGCAAAGAGCCGCACCGCTACAATGCCGCCGCGCGGCAGCTTCTGGTAGGAACGCGGAGTTTTGCGCGGCGGCTGGATTATGATCAGTCGCACGCCGAACACGTGCGCGAGCTCGGGATTCTGCTGTTTGACCAACTGCAGGCGGTTCATCATCTGCCGGCGCAGTCCCGTGTTTTGCTCGAAGCCGGATCGCTTCTGCATGACGTCGGGCACCGGGTGAGCCACCGCGGGCATCACAAACACGGGGAATATCTGGCGCTCAACGGAGATATTCCCGGCCTTGAGGGGCGTGACCGGGCGATCGTGGCCACTCTGGTTCGCTATCACAACCGAAAATCGGAGCCGGCCGGGCACCACGTGGCCTATTCGACTTTGAACGGCGCCGACAAGCGGATTGCGCGGCGCCTGGCGGCCATCCTGCGAATCGCCGAGGCGCTCGATCATTCCCACCGGCAGCGCGTCACAAATCTCAAGACTTCATTTCAGAAGGATGCCGTGAGCCTGCAAATCAGCGCCCGCGGGGATGCGGCAGAAGATTTGCGCGACGCGAACCGCAGCGCGGAATTGTTTGAGAAGGAATTTCACGTCAGCATTCATTTTCGGCAGTTGTCGGCGTACACACGCTGGATGAAGTGATCCAAGGGAGAACCAACATGCAGATTTATGTTGTGCGACACGGAATTGCGATTGAACGCGAAGATCCGAAGTGCCCGTCAGAGCCGGAGCGGTACCTGACCGAGGAAGGCATCGAAAAAACCAAGCAAGTCGCCAAGGGACTCGCCGCTCTCGGAGCGTCGGCAGATCATATGCTTTCCAGTCCCTACGTTCGCGCCATGCAGACGGCGGAGATTTTTGCCAATTTTCTCGACTATTTGAAACAGAAGATTGGACGGACCGACTTGTTGCTTCCGGGTGCCGAACCGGCCATGTTATTTCGCGAACTCGCCAAGGACAAACAGTCCTCGACGGTTTTTCTGTTTGGACATGCGCCGCAGTTGGACGATCTCATCGCCGCCGCGCTGGGCTCGAAGCAGCACCTAACCGGGCTCAAGAAGGCCGGCGTGGCGCTGCTTGAATTGAAACGGGTTTCACCGCCCAACGCGCAAATTGTTTGGTTGAGTACGCCGAAGATTCTGCGACGAATGGGAAAGTGACGACGTCTAGCCCGCCGAAGCGACAAAAAACCGCAGAGGTTCGTTTTGACTCACGGCCCCGTCCGATTTTTGTGCGTTCGACGCGGGGGTTTCCGCGACTTTGAGCGGGTGTGGTTTCAGCAGCAGGGGCTGTGCGAGAGTCGACTCGAGCAGATGCTTGCCGGCGGCCAGCTGCGCTGCCGTTTCCGGCGTGTCGGCAAAGTGCGGCGTGTGCAGAACGATGGCTTCGTGGGATTTTTCGATGCGGAAACCGGAACCGGTGGTTATGCCGCATTTGCGGAAGACGCGCGCAAGTCGCAGCACGCCGGCGAGGGCCCGGATTTCGTTTTGCTCGCGATCCGGCAGGCCTGCGAAGCTCTTTTTATCCAGACTGGGCTCCGCTCCGCGGTGATAGCGAATTGTCCAGCCCAGTAAGTCCCACTCGGCCTCCGACCAGCCGGGAGGCATGGGAAGGCTGTTCACAAATTTCCGGGCGGCTCTTTGCGGCGCCTTATCCGATTCTCCAGGCAAAGAATTGTGCAGGCGGGAAGCGGCCAGGAACACCCGCCGAAGCGAAGTTTGCTCGAACGCTGGAAGCGCTTTGGCGTAACGAAGGGCGTCGAAAACGGCGAGTCCGATTCTGGAAATTTGCGAAGTCCTGCGCATACGAGAGTCCGCGGCTTGCGCTGTAGCGCGCAGCCGCGCCAGAGACGCCTCCGCAAGGCGGCCATTGGTCGGCAGATTGGATCGCCACTGATTCCACAAGCTGGTTTTGCCGAGCGTGAGGTGCCGGTAGGTTTCCACGCGTGCGTGACGTTCCCGGGCAATGGTTTCCCGCCAAAACTTGCGGGATTCTTCCGTTTCCACTGAGTCCGACTGCTTGATGCAGCCGAAGAGGACGTCCAAATCGTGCACTTCGCCCAGAAGATCTTGCACGCGCTTGAGGTCACTGCCCCAGGCTTCATGATGCTGCGGCAAGAACCCTTCAACCGTGTAGCGAAATTTCTTCAGCCCGATACGCAAGGCGTGCCATGGTTTTGTTTTTTCCGAGCGCAGAGCTTTGACGTGCAGCGCCCGCGCTTCTTCCCAACGCTCGAGAGCGAGGCATTCCGCTGCCAGTCCGCCAACCGGCACCAGACGCTGCCGCGAGCGCAGCCTGCGTTCCAGCTGCTTCCAGTTTTTCTCGTCGAATTTTTCCGCTTGCCGCAGCGCTTGTGTCTGCAGCTCGCCTTCGTTCTCTTCCAACCCGGACTGCAGTTGTGCGCGCACCGGATCGGTGTCGGGGCCAAGCTTGCGAACCCATTCCTCGAGCACGTGCGCATCGCGCAGTTCCCCAAGCCCCCGGAACAGTTTCTTGGCGGTCTTGCGCATCTCCTGCCAGGCGGGATCAGGATCGACTTCTTCCATTACCGAAGCCAGCGATCGGCAACGCCGGATGGCCACGCGCAAGTCGTGAACCGCGTCGGGGCCGGGCGAGTGGCGGACGTTATCGAGTTCCTTGAGGGCGCGGTCCATCCAGAAGGAGAGTCCGCGATGCTCTGGGCGAGCAACGGAAAGAGAACTGGCGGTAGCCATCGAAATCCTCGAAATTGCGAAACCCATTCGAATGTCCCATCGGAAAGGGACCCCTGTCGAATGGGGCCCTACAGGGTAATCCTTGGGCGCAGCCGAGTCCAGTCAAGCGTGCTGTGGAAAAGGTTGGGAATCATGCGGATGAGGGTGACGCCCATCACAAGAGCCATGGCGGCGGCAATCAGGAAAATTCGGCCGGGGTCCGGGTGCCCCAGGCGCAGCATCGCGTACTGAGCGACGGGTTGCAGTGCAACTCCCAGAAAAGAAAGCAGGTTAGCTACGGCGATGGTGCGGCCTTTTTCCTCCACCGGGGCCCGCTGCTGGATCACCGCGTTGACGGGCACTACAAAGAAACCCGCCGCGAGACCAAGACAGGCAATTTCGACCAGTACGGTCGCGTAACTGATGCCGGATTGCCCGAGAAGTGCAGCCATGGCGATGATTCCCGCCAGTCCCGGGAGGATCATGCCCATTTCGATTTTCTTGCCGGAAGCGAATCCGGCGATGAAACTGCCGACTCCGATGCCGAGACTGAGTGCCGCCAGCAGGTAGCTGCTGTGGGACTCGTCGGCGTGAAGAATATCCGTTCCGTAAAGAACGAGATTGAGCAAAAGGAGCGAACCGAGAAACCAGAAAAACGTGTTGGCCACCACGGCTGCCCAAAGTGTGAGGTCGCGACGAATGTGGCGCAGCGAGCGGAAAAATTCGGCAGGAATGTTCCAGGTGAAGCGGCGGGCGGGATCGGCGGCGGGAACTTTACTGATACCGAGACTGAAAACGAGCCCGACGGTTGTGAGCGCGAGAAAGAAGACACCAGACCAGATCTGGCGTCCGTGAAAGTGCGCCGCGAGAAAAGCCCCGGTCAGGGCCGCCAGGATCGCCGACATCAGGGTGGTGAGTTCGATGATGCCGTTGCCCCAGGAAAGTTTTGTGACCGGGAGGAGTTCAGGGAGCAATCCGTATTTGCAGGGGCCGAAGATTGCGCCCTGGGTGCAAGCGAGAAACAGCGCCACGCTGGCGATGTCGAGACGTCCCAGTGCGAGAGCGAATGTGGCCAGGCCCATCACGAAGAATTCAAAAACCTTGGTCCAGATCGTCACGCTCCGCTTGCTGTACTTATCGGCAAGAAAACCGCCCGGAATGGAAAAAAGTAAGAAGGGAATCGCAAATAGCAGGGGAACAACCAGGACGAACCACAGATCGCGGCGGTCTTTGGAAAATCCTGCTTCCAGGACAAGGAAGCTAACAAGCCATTTCAAGGCGTTGTCACTGAACGCGCCCTGAAACTGGACGGCGATCAAGGCCCAAAAACCAGCCGTACGAGCGGGGAGCGGCCTTCCGCTCGCACGCATGTCGTATCGGGTTTGCGGTTCTGAATTCATCGGCTCGCGGAGTGGTCCTGCCACATTTTCAGGGTTATCGGCAACAGCAGAACCTAGTTGAGGAGTGGTGCCCGGAGAGGGAGTTGAACCCCCACGGCCTTGCGACCGGAAGATTTTGAGTCTTCTGCGTCTGCCAGTTCCGCCATCCGGGCGTGAAAAGAGAATAACACTCAGAGAGATTGCTGCACAACAGGGACCGCGTCCGACCAACCGCAATAAATTCCACATTCCTCAATGTAGAAAATGAAAAAGACAAACTTGGAAAGCTCCCACCCGTTTCGTTCTAAGCGCATTCGGGGAGTCGACCATCGGTTATGGGTCGGCGCAAAGTACCGCCATTGGATCTAGCAGTTAGTTGAAAAATCCAAGCGGGCAAGTCCGCTCTGATCGGCTTAGGCGCTACCGTGCGGGAGATAGACCGGTTCCCGGAAGGCTACCAGGCAATTCCAGAGTGAGGACCAGACTCGAGCGAGGCCACTAGGAAAGGTTGGCCTGTTCCAGGGCTAGTTTTACCCTCCGGTCGTACGGGCCCCGTCCATCGGGAGGACCGAAACCCTCTAGCGGAACGGCTTGCAAATAGTTAACTAGAGTTTGTACTTGAAGGCGGAGAACTTTTACCTCTCGTTCGAGATGTTCAAGTCGTATCTGCTCTTGCGTAAGCATACCAGTTCTCCCCAACCTGCTCGGATCTCCCGAACGGTATCAGATAACCACAGTAAATAAATCTAGTTTTTTCCACACAAGGCTGAGCTTGTAGTCCCGTCTATTTTAGGACCGGGAAGCATTTAGAGGTCTGCGAACGTTGCCGGCGGGAATCGGGGGCGCGTTTGTTCATGGGCGGGCCGGCAACTGAACCAGGCGGCCGCCACAAATTGATCTGCGGCAGAATGCGGGGAGACCGGACACACTGTCGACACTGAAACGGAAACCGCAAAAGATTTCAGTGCGCTGTGTCCAAAATTGGACAGCGTCTGTTTTTTGAACGTAGCAAGATATTTTAATGAAGAAAAAAGACCTGACGCCCAAACAAGCCAACTCTGTTCCTTGTCCCGTCTGCAATGCTCCTGCCGGGAAGAAGTGCCAACTCTCTGCCGGTGGATTCCGTTTTGAATCTCACGTGAACCGCAAACTAAAGGCAATCGAGGCAATCGAAGGAAAGTCTGTTTATCAACAAGCGGATCGTTCTACCAAGCGTGGGTCAATGACTGGTGGCGAGTACTTTGTTCTGCGAAGCGATTCGTTCGGTCCCCATGGCCGACAGGGCGTTTGACGTTCGTTCGATTGCGACCGCTTCATCGATACTCAGTTCCGTTGAATTGTGAAGACGGGATTGAATGGCGTCTTCGGCTTGCCAAATTAGTTGTTGTTGTTTGGCAGGGTCGGACTCCAGAACTGCCTGATCATAGGGTTTCTGCCAAGTGTAGTTTTTACTCATATAGCCTCCTAAAGACGGCTTCGAGAAAGGCTAAGTGTTTGACCTGGGGCTCTTGCCGTCAAGGCGAAAAGTTAAACGTTTAATGATTATCAACAAGGTTTGGCAGGAAAGGACTTAGGCGCGGGTTCTCTGTGGAAAAGGTCCTGAGCGTCGCTGTCCCAGGGCCGGCATGGCGGCGAACGATACGTACAGAATTGAACAGCTTTTCCTTCGCTGGCTGTTGCAGTATATCGGCGGGAAGAAAAGGGAGCTTGCTTCCCAACAATCATCCCTTGGTCCCATTGTCCGATGTGCCGGTGGGCTGCTGCGACTAAAATGTAGAAATCACGCAGTACGCCGCGTGACGGTTAGGATAGATCCTGTTTCACACAGACAATTGCAGCCGATCTAGGTGTACCTGTGGCTAGCTGGGTTCTGGTATGTCCTGAATGCAGGATGATATTCAAGTACGTCAAAATTGATGAGCGAATCCAGGGTTTCTTCTCGCCGCTCAAGCCTGCATTCTCGCCGCGTGGTGAGGTCGTTGCGTGCAAGAATTGTCACAAGTCCTCGCTATTTCAGAGCTTCCAACTCATTCATCAGGCTTGAGGCCCCAGGAGCCGACCCGGCCTCGGGCGGCGAATGCGCCCGTCCGCTCGCGGAGGTAGTTGCTCAACAGCGAGTATTTTCACAGGACCAAGGTCATCCCGTTATTGTCGTGCTTGGCCCTGAGGCATGGGCTTCTTTAGTGCCTCGAATGTATCCTTCTTGATCCCCGACCTTTTTGCCGTAACGATACGAGAAGAACACCGACAGCGCGAGAATCCCAGCCGACAGGAAGATCGCCACGAATAGAAGCACCGCGGATTGAATAGGAAATTCCATTGGCCCTCCAAGTTATCGCCGAATGATAGTAGCGAATTGGTTCATAATTCGCCACCACGTTGCAAAGCCCGGCCGGGCGAAGTCGATGCAAGCAAAGCATCAAGCGAGGGCTGCCGTAGGCAATTCAGAAATCGAAGAACGCGGAAGAGTTTTAAGTGGGTTGCCAAAGAGGGTCAACTTGGCGTGCGGCGCCCGAGAGTATCGCGGCGCCGGGTCCGCCCCGCGCTGCGATGAAAGGGAACGGCGTAGCGTCTAGCTAGGCCTGGCCCGTTCGCGCAAAATTTCGGAATTCTGGCGAATCGCTTCCGTGCGCCGTCGCGTGTGTTCCCGGTCCAGGGCAATGATCTTGTCATCGTCGAGGGCGTCGATCCGCGTCGCGTGTTCCGGCATCCGCTTCCGCAATCTGTCCCGCAACATGGTCGCGTACGCTCTTTTGGTCTTCTCCGATAGTTCCATGTTTTCCCCAATTCCGCGGCCTGCACGGCTTCGGCGAAATCTGCGCAAGAATCAGACGGGTTTGTTAGTTGACGATACTTTGCGCATAGCTCTTCCGGTTGGCGAGGTCATTGCCTGGCTTACTGTCAACACCAGACTTTCCCGAGTGAATGGTTTTTGAACAAAAAACTTCTCTGCGCCTAGATCCGGATTCACTTCCGACTGCTGCGGGTAGCCGGACATGAACACGACGCGCGTTTCCGGCAGGAATTCCAGGACGCGTTCGGCGAGTTCCGGGCCGCGCATTTGCGGCATGACTACGTCGGTGACCAGCCCATGAATGGCATTGCCCATTTTTTGCGCAATGCTTACAGCTTCAACTCCATTCTGCGCGGTGATGACCTTGTAGCCGGCAGAAATCAGAAAGGCGCTGGCGAGTTCCCGGACGGTTGGTTCGTCCTCGACGAGCAGCAGAGTTGTGCCGGCATTGGTTTTTGTCCTGGCCACCGGTTCAGAGTCAGCTGTCGGGAGTTTTTCGTCCACGCGCGGGAAATAAATTTCAAAACATGTGCCTTTGCCCACTTCCGTGTTGAGCCAAATGAATCCACCGCTCTGCTTCACGATGCCGTACACGGTGGCGAGTCCGAGCCCGGTGCCCTTGCCGCTTTCTTTTGTGGTGAAAAATGGCTCGAAGATGCGCGCTTTGGTTGCCGCGTCCATTCCGCATCCGGTATCGGAAACCGAGAGCACCACGTATTGGCTGGCGGGAACGCCGGGACGCTGGCGGGTATCAGCAGTCGTAAGCGTCACCACTTTGGTCTGGATCTTCAGATTGCCGCCGGTGGGCATCGCGTCACACGCGTTGACCACCAGGTTGAGAAGTACCTGCTCGATCTGCCCCGGGTCGGCTTTGATATGCCCGCGAGCAAGGTCAGGCTGAAACTCATGTTCGATGTCTTCCCGAATAAGCCGCTCCAGCAGTTTGTCCATTTCCGCAACCAGCGAATTAAGTTCGAGGAGTTTGGGCTGCAGAACTTGCTGGCGGCTAAAAACCAGCAATTGACGTGTGAGACCTGCCGCCCGATCCGTGGCTTTGCTGATTTGCGAACAACTTCTTTGTTGCGGGCCAGTGGCGTTGGCCGAGTCTCCCAGCAGATCACTGTGACCTTTGATGATTGTTAGAAGGTTGTTGAAGTCGTGCGCCACTCCGCCAGCGAGCCGCCCGAGGGCTTCCATCTTTTGCGATTGGCGGAGCTGTTCTTCGAGTACCTGTTTTTCCGAAGCGTTGGATTTCAGCGTGGAGCGCATACGGCCAAAAGCGCGCGTAACTTGCGCGACTTCATCTCCGCCTTCGGCTTGCAGCTGGTAGTCGAAGTCTCCACATTCCAGCGCGCGGACCCCTTCGACCAGCTTGCCGAGAGGAGTTGTGAATGCATCCGAGATCAAAAATACCAGGCAGCCGCCGCCCACAATGCCGATGATGCCAAGTCCAAAAAATACGTGATCGAGCTGTGCCAGAAATGCGGTCATCGTGCTGTCCGACTTTAAAACCGTCAGCGCAAAACGATTGGCGGAGTCCGGCGTCAGCGAAATGGTGTTGGCGAAATATCTCTGCGACCCGATGTGTACCCGGTTTGCGTAGTTTCTGCTGCCCAGTTGCGCAGCCAGCTGTTTTTCCTGAAACGGATACATCGTACTGACAAGGATTTGGCCTTCGGAGGAAAACGCAAGTTCGCCTGACAAAAGGTGCTTTAGGTCCTGCAGCCGGGAGTCGCTGAGTTCCTGGCCGACAATCACGTTGCCGGCCGACGAACTGCCGGAGACCGAAGGGTCGCCTTCAATCGGCTGAAGCTCCACTTGATAAAGGCGGCCGCGATTCAGCCACCAGTCTGACTTTCCGCCACGCTGGAGTGAAGCTGCGAGCAGCTTCTCAGCAATTTCTGGCGTAAAATCAGGCCTGCTCGAATGTAGTGCCAGGACTTTTCCGCTGGCATTGGCAAGCACCATCAGGTCGTCATTCGACGAATCCAGCGGGTTTTCCACCGACTTCCTGAATTCATCACCGTCATTTTCCGACAGCATGGCGAGCGTAGCCAGTAAATCGGCCTTGCGGCTGAGGGCGACTTGATGCTGATGGCGGAGGACTTCGAAAACGGTGAGGGAATTCTGCGCGTCAATTACGCTTTGCCTGCGCATGTCGCGCTCGACCGTTTGATGAATGCCCAGCAGCCCGGCGGTTGCGAGCGCGGCAATCATCAGGACAAGCGAGATGAGAAACTTCGTCCTGAGCCGCAAATTGGCGATTCTGAAGGTCATGGGGACGTGAAATAAGCCACACCGCGAGGTCGTGGGATATTTCGATTCCTAAGGATAGAAAGATGGCTGTGTCTGGCCAATAGCGCGGTAGTACCTGTCACGGACCCGATGGTACTACGGGCTTTATGGGCCCCCCGGGACGATGTTCTCGGACCTGATTTCAAGTCCCGCAGAGGACGGGATTTACGAGGCAAACTCGGGATTTGCCGTCAGCATATTTGCGTCGCGGAGGAGAACCCATCGCCCGCCGGATTGCTTCTGAGAGACGGTCAAGGTATGACCCGATCTTTTCATAGCGGCGCCACTTGGCGGTGTGACCCGGACTGTCAAATTCGTCCAGGCGTAGGCCAGCTCACCCGCGACGTGAATTTCCTGAATTTCGCTTTGTCCTTCTATTTTCATGCCTTCCATATTCTTTAAAGAATCCGCGAAGGCCTGTTTGCCGCGCATAGGCGGATGGCCGGCTCTGAGAAACACAACGTCATCGGACATCAAACTCAAGATTTTGGGCAGGTCGCCTTCGCTGGACGCTTTCATCCACGATTCGATTAGCTCCCGTATGGCTCGCTCATTTTCTTCCATGGTTCTGCCCCTCAAGAGAAGGTTCCCAACGCTTGTACCCAACGAACCGCAATTTTTCCATACCCGATATCACCGACCCGTGGCCTACAGCGAACAGCTCATTGTTCGCGGCTGGTCAATTTGGCTATCGTGAAGCACGAGCTGCGGCTGGCCGGGATTCGCCGCCTCGTGCCGGATGACTCGACGGCACCAAACGCTGCCAGCGAAAATGGGGAGCCGGATGCGCATGAACATAAAACAGACGGGCGGTCGAGCGGTAACGGCGTCGCTTAAAAGGCTTCTCGTTCCAGCTCTCCTATTCGCTTTCAATTTCGCCGCGACCCCTGCCGCAGTCCAGGGACAAGTCCCGGTTTTGTACACCGAGGGAGTCATTCACGGATTTGTCATCCTAAAAAATATGGACGGCGAAGTGATTGCGGATGGCGACTTAGAGCAAACACCTAAAGGAAATCTGGTTACCTCCCACGTGAATTTCAGGTTCAAGGACGGGTCGATTCAGGAAGAGACCGTGGTTTTTTCGCAACGAAACCACTTCCGAATGTTGAGCGATCACTTGGTGCAAAAAGGTCCTGCCTTTAAGCAACCCATCGATGCCTTCGTCGATGGAAAGAGCGGGCAGGTTACGGTGCGCTACAAGGAAGAAGACGGAAAAGAAAAAACAAATAGCGAACGCCTTAAACTCCCGCCGATCTTGCGAATGG
>DATHFT010000181.1:0-13584 GCA_035317965.1 Saccharimonadales bacterium (SeqCode)
GCGGGTCGCCCAACCGGCAAACCGCTCCACTCCTGCCGGTTCCCAAAAGCTGCATAAAAGCAAAATCTCCGCTATCCTGCCAAAGCGGGATTTGCCGAAGCCTGCAGACTACGATGAACAGCGGCCTCGCCATTCTCGCCATCGGATTTTTCCTAGGCATGCGTCATGCCACGGACCCGGACCACGTCATCGCCGTCTCAACCATCGTCAGCCGCGAACGCTCCATTGCCAAAGCCGGCTGGATCGGCATCCTTTGGGGTATCGGTCACACACTCACCATCCTCGCCGTCGGCGCCGGCATCATCCTTTTTGGACTCGCCATACCCGCCCGCGTCGGCCTCACCATGGAATTCTCCGTCGGACTCATGCTGATCCTGCTCGGCATCCTGAACCTGACCGGCACCATGAAATGGATTAGCGAAAAACTTTCTCCTGCTCACCTGCACGTTTCTGAACACTCACGCCTCCATCAGCACGCCCACAGGCACGCGCATGATCACACTCACAACGATCCGCACCCAGCGCTCCTGCACATCCACAGCCACACGCACAGCCCGGAAGAAGATCACCACGGGGAAAATCTCGAGCCACCGAACTGGCTGCGTAAACCCTTCGCCCACCTCGGAATGTTCCACGCACTTCGGCCACTCTTCATCGGACTGGTCCACGGACTGGCAGGCTCCGCCGCGGTGGCTTTGCTCGTGCTCAGCACGATTCACGAACCGCGGTGGGGCATTTTCTATCTGTTGATATTTGGAGTGGGCACAATCGCGGGCATGATGCTGATTACCGCAGCGATTGCTCTGCCGTTTTCCTTCGCGGGATACAAATTCGCCTGGCTCAACAAAACGTTAATCACCGGCTCCGGCCTGCTGAGCCTCGTGTTTGGGCTTTTGGTCTGCTACCAAATCGCCTTCGTCGACGGCCTGTTCACGAGCCATCCCAGCTGGACGCCGAGCTGACGGCGCCAGCTTGGCTTAGCCGCGGCGTTCCCTAGTTGGATTGGGAGAAAACTTCTGCGACCGACGTGTATGTCGGTATCAACTGTGTAAGGCCGGAGACCTGCATCACCGCGTGGCCCTGCTGCGTCAGCGCGACGAGCGCCAGCTTCTGGCTGTTATTCCGCCGGTGCACAAACAACTGCACCAGCGCGCCGACACCGGCAGAATCCAGAAATGCAACACCGCTCAAATCGAGCACGAGCAAAGGTACTGATTCCGCGCGCATGGGTTTCAGGAAATTGCTGACCGTTTCAAGGCTCAGCTTGCCGCTGAGTTTGGTAACGAGAACAACGTCATTGGAGCTGGATTGCTTTTCAATTTCGAGAGTCACGGGTTGCATAAGCCGGCTACGGTATCGCAAAACGCCCTGGTACAAGATTAATTTCCTGTAATACAAGGGCCCGGTCAGGACTGGACTTCGGAGAAGAGCTTCGCGGTTTGCCGGAAGAAGGAAACGGGCAAGAGCCGCGCCCTTGCCCATTTCCTTCAAAGAAATCAACGCTATCCGGCCGCTTTTCTACTTGTTAGCAGTAATGCGGTAAATCACGCCGTTGCCGTCGTCAGAAACGAGCAGCGAGCCGTCGGGCGCGACGGCCACTCCAACGGGACGACCGTTGACATCGGCCTTCATGGGGTCGGGAACGAAACCAGTGAGAAACGGAACTGGATCGACGTTGGCCCGGCCATCTTTAAATCCGACGAATACGATCTGATAGCCAGTGCGAGCGGCGCGGTTCCAGGAACCGTGTTCGGCGAGGAAAGCGCCGCCGTGGTATTTTTCAGGAAACTGTTTTCCGGTATAAAACGCAAATTGCAGCGGAGCGACGTGCGCCCCGAGCAGAACATCGGGAATGATGGCGCGAGCAACCAGTTCCGGTTTTTGCGGCTTCACGCGGGAATCGACATTGCTGCCGATATAACTGTAAGGCCAGCCATAAAAACCCCCGTCCTTGAGCGAAGTGAGATAGTCGGGCGGCAAATTGTCGCCAAGTTCATCGCGTTCGTTGACGCTGGTCCACACGGCTCCGGTCGTCGGGTTGATGGCCAGGCCGACGGGATTGCGCAAGCCCTCGGCGTACAGGCGAGCATTTTTCCCGTCGAGGTCGCAAACGGTGATGGCGGCGCGAATTGGTTCCTCTCCGGTATCAATGTTGGAACCGGAGCCAACAGACACAAAAAGATGCTTGCCGTCGGGTGCGACCACCACGGAACGCGTGGAGTGTCCGCCTCCGGGCATGCTCATTAATTTTTCGGCTTCACCGGTGCGCTTGGAAGTTTTGGGATCGTAGTGATAACGGACTAGCGAAGTGGTGTTGCCAACGTAGACGTAGTCGTCGTGGAAGGCAATGCCGAACGGTTGTCCCTGCGTTTTGGCAAAAACCTCTCGGTCCGTGGGTGTGCCCGTATTTTTGGGATCCCGCAGAATGACGACTTCGCGTGCGCCGCTGTCGGCAACGAAGATGTCGCCATCGGGAGCAACCGTCAGCCAACGTGGAACCGTAAAGTGTGAGGCATACAAACTTACTTTGAATCCGGGAATAACTGTAGGCAGAAATCCGGCGGGTCCCTTTTCGCCGCGCGGGCTGTTGTCGGACGATTTGGTCACGAATGGGGGCGCCAACTCGGGCTTTTTGCCGTACGTAACTTGGGCATGCAGGTGCGAAGGTGCGACCAGGAATCCGGCAAAAGCGAGAACGGCAGCGAAGCGGGGTTTCATCAGCGTCTCCGAAGGGTAGATTAGTGACCCGAGTAGGATGCCTTGAACGGCCTCAAGGTTCAACTTCATTGCCGAGCCGGTTGTGCCGCCCGGAACTGGTGGGCGACCGGGCCCAAGACTGTCCCGCTGCCGGTGCATCGGCGGCACGGGAAATGCATCTAAACTGGGGTGGTTACCGTAGCATAGAGACGGTGGGCCTTGCGGAGTTCCCGAAATGGAAAGCTCGAAGATTGGTTCGCGGATTGCGATTTTGGCGATTGTGGTTTTGCTCGGCTGGGGCGTGGTGCGGTCCCTAGGTGCGCGGATGCCTGCGGTTCCCAGTGCGGCCATGCCGAAGCCGACGATTGATCGTCCCCTGGCCGCGAAACCTGGCCGCGAAACAGTCGTTTTGGCCGGAGGCTGTTTCTGGGGCGTGCAGGCGGTATTTGAGCATGTAAAGGGTGTTTTGAGCGCGACGTCGGGATACTCAGGTGGGTATGTACAGGATCCCTCGTATGAAACGGTGAGTGCGGGTCTGACCGGCCACGCGGAATCCGTGTCCGTGACCTTCGACCCGTCGCAGATATCGTTTGGACAGCTTTTGATGGTGTACTTTTCGGCGGCACATGATCCCACGCAGCTGAACCGGCAGGGACCGGACACCGGATCGCAATACCGCTCGGCGATTTTCTATGCAAACGACGAACAGCAACGAATTGCATCTGCTTATATTGCGCAACTTGATGCGGCGGCACTCTATCCGGAGAAAATTGTCACAAAAGTTTCGCCTTTCAAGGCATTTTACCCGGCCGAGGATTACCACCAGGACTATTTGCGGCACAATCCCGACAATCCCTACATTGTTTATAACGACCTGCCAAAACTCGAAAATCTGAAGAAGAACTTCCCGGCCTTATACCGCGAACCGTAAGCTCCCCTACTATCTACTTGATGACACGCATTCCCCGGCCTGCGGTGTTTGCGATAGCTTGATACCAGGGTCATCTGTGTGCAATCCCTGGCACGAGCCCCGAAATTCGTCATTCGCCGGACGACTTGGAACCCGGGGGTCTTGAGACCCGCTGTTACCGCTACTGCTAGCAAACATGAGGAGAATCGCGATGAAAGCATTGGTGTGTGCTGTTTTTTTGTTTTTGGCATCGGGCCATGCCGCGCTGGCGCAGGACAACAATGGGCGGGCGGCTGGCAAACCGGTGAACGTGGATATCAAGAACGCACAAGGGCAGTCTGTCGGAACGGCGCAACTGTCGAGCGTGCCGAAAGGCGTAAAAATCGTATTGGATATCAAGAATTTTCCGCCGGGCGAGCACTCAATTCATATTCATCAAGTGGCTAAATGCGAAGGGCCGGATTTCAAATCAGCAGGGCCCCATTTCGAGGCGGCCGGGATGGATCACAGCGACCACACCATGCACGCCGGCAGTCCCGCCGGAGACATTCCAAACTTTTCCTTGATCGTGGCAGCGGACGGAACCGCGCACACATCGGTGATTGCTCCGAATGTAACGCTGGGCAGCGACAATCATTCGGTTTTCAGCAATGGCGGAACGTCCATCGTGATTCACGCAGCAACGGCGGCGTCCAGCAGCACGCCGGCGCGAATTGCTTGTGGCGTAATTGCCAAACCGGAATAAAATCCCAGGGGAAATTTATTCCCCGGCAGGGTCCGGACGTTCGGTGGCGGATTTGCCGCCGGGGCCAGGCAACAGCGATTTTGCGCCACCGGCCTGCTCCCCTGCCAGAAGCGCTTCGAGGTTTTGGTACGCGTAAATGGTAGGCGCGTGATTTTGCATCAAGCCACCGGTGTCGGCCGTAGGGCCGTAATTGCTATGGGTGGAATGTCCCAGCATGCGCAGCATAGCCATTTGCTGGCCTCGGTGATGGGCGGTGTGCGCTATGCGGCGGGTGAGTACCCAGGCGCGTGATTTTTTCACATCGAAAAAGGTGGTCTCGGATTCCCACCAGCTTTCGTCTTTTGCGCGCAGCGCCAAGGCGCGCTTGCCGCTGTCTTCGGCGTAGCGATTGATAAATTCCAGCCGCGTTTCCTTGACTGGCAAAGGCGGAGCATTCACATCGATGCCGAGCATGGTTCGAAACCAAAGGTCTTCACTAACGCATTGGTGGACCATCTGTTCGAGAATGCTGCGTCCCCGGGGATCTTCATGACGCGGACGAACAGGAAGGTCGCTGTCATGGAACTCGCTCCAAACGCTTGCAACTTTCAGACGTTCTGTTTCGTAGGTTTCGGTAAGGAAATCGTATCGCATGGCTGGCCTCCACGGGGGATCAGGGGAATATCCAGTGCCCTTGGGTTTCTGGCGGGCCTCGGGAACTTTGGATTCGTGGACCGGGTGAAACGATAGAACGTTTTCGATCGGGAGCGAGCGCGGTCCGGGACGCCGGAGACGCAGAATGGTTGCCGACAGGCTAGTACCTGGCACCTTGTCGAATCGCGCCCGCTGGCAAGTGCCCCCGGGTCGATCCGGTCGGCAGCTGGGGCCATCCTCTACAGGAAAAATGCCGCGCGTATCAGGTATAGGCGAGATTGTGGCGCATGAAGATCGCGTATACAGTGGGCGGGCCAAGGCGAGCTCAGCGGGTAAGCGTAGCTGGGATTCGTGCCTTCCCATCTGGTTCAATGGCTCACAGGCAAGTGAAAAAAATCACCACTAATTGGAGGAAAGATATGTTGAGAAAGCATGTAGTCTTGATTTGCAGTGCGCTATTTGTGCTGGGGTTGAGCGTGTCTGTTGCCGTTCATGCGGATGAATGGAAGTATCTGGGAAGCTCCCATGTGAATGGACGAGTGGACCATGACAACATCCAGGTGGGGAAATCAGATGGACGGTTTCGCGCGATTCAGTTGCGTGTCAGTGGTGGGCCCATTGAATTTCAGCGCGTCGTAGTGCACTACGGGAATGGCAGCCAGGAAGAAGTCGCGGTTCGCGAGAGCATTCCTTCTGGAGGCAAGACGCGGGCAATCGATTTGCCGGGAGAGCGGCGAGTGATCGAGAGCGTGGAAATTTGGTACGCGAAGGAACGGATGCACTCGAGCCCGAAAGTCAGCTTGTACGGCATTCGATAGAAGTTTTAAGATCGGCAAACTAAAAAAGGGGAAGCGCGACGCGCCTCCCCCTTTTTTATGTTGGGATGAAATGGTTACTTCTTACAGCTGTCGCTGACCATGCTTACATCGGTTGCACCCAAATGACCGTGCTCTTTAGCATTGGGATCGACGGCGTCTTTGGTCTTTTCCTTTGCGCCGTGCATGTCAGGGTGCCAGACCTTGCCGGTGACGGTAACGGTGTGACCGACGTGGCCAGCAAGCTTCACGGTCTTGCTGCGAACCTCCCAGGTGCTGCCGTCATTGGCGACCAAGTTGTATTCGCCGGCTTTTTCACCAGCCGACAGGCAGCCCGTAATGGTGCGGACGTCAGCGCTTTTGTCTTGCGACGAGGCGGCGGTGTCCTGCGAGTAGCTGTATATCGGGGCAATGGCCAAGCTGGACAGCGCCAGCAAACCAAAGGTCAGTTTGAATTTCATATTGTCTCTCCTTCTGTTGGCAGGAGCGAAGACCTGGTACTGCCCTGCTGCCGACCATGATGCAACTCGGTTGCCGTGCGAGCTATACTGTGAATCCCTGAAAGCACCGGGGGAGGCCGCGGTAGGGGTCATTGCCGGGCGCCGGCCGGGTCCAATGTCTAGGAGCGTTCGATGCGAAAGGTGTAGCAACCTGCGGTCGTGCTGTTGACCAAGATATAGCCGACCTCTTTTCGGGCCAAAAGGCGGTCGATGGCGGTTTCGTAGTCCTGGTCGCCCACCCGGTCGAGCGCTACGAGGTGGCGGCCATACGCGTAAGCTTCAAGCGTTCGGGGGCTGCTGCGGAGCTGCTCTGGAAAGCCGGCCTCCGGGGCGTAGCGCGGGCAATGGTATTCGTGAATGTAAACGGGGCCGGGCTGCGGGAACGATTCAATGCCGGCGAATCGATCATGGGTGAACAGAATCCTGCGGTCCACGGCGGGCTGGAACGTTCTGAGGCAATGGCGGCACGGGGCGTCATCGGCGGCCAGCTCAGAGTAGGCGGGAAAGCCGTGGAACGGCGCGCGCAGAGTTTGTCGAACTTTTTGGGCAATTTCGGTGGGGATGGCTTCAATACGAAACGGAGTCATGTGTTTGTGCCTCGCAATTTGCGCAAAACTCGAAACAGCGGTGTGTCGCAGCGGGGCAAGCATGCCGCAGTTCGCAGTTTCGTTCTATCCGGATTGCTCGTTCAAACTCGGCTGGGCGTGGACCGCAAAAGTGCTTTGACAGGGCCGTGCAATTTGACTACATTGCCCGCCAGAGTTGCACATTCCCGAAGAGGAGATCTGAATGAAAAAACAAGCAACATTCATTTCGCGATTCGGTTGGTTGCTAACCGCAGGGGCAGTTCTGGCCGGCACGGGTACGGCGTTTGCACAGTATGAAGAAAGCAAGGTGCCGGCGGCGTTCCTCGGGGGATTCCTGGTGGTGGCGCTCATTTTCGCCGCGCTTGGCTACATCTACATGGCGCTGTCGTTGCAGACGATCGCGACCAAAACCAATACCGAGAATGCGTGGCTGGCCTGGATTCCGATCGTAAATCTCATCTTGATGCTGAATATCGCGAAGAAACCGATTTGGTGGTTCATCTTAATGTTGATTCCGCTCGTAAATATCGTCGTCATCATCATCGTTTGGATGGGGATCGCCGAAGCCAGAAACAAGCCAAATTGGTGGGGGATTTTGATGATTGTGCCGCTTGTCGGGATTATTGTACCGGGGTATCTGGCTTGGTCTGACTAGAAGCAAGCCGGAAGCGGGCGGCTGGCCGTGGCCAGCCGCCCTTTTTTCTTTTTCTGAATTGAAAATTCTGAAAAGACCTACAATTGTGAAGTCGAAAATTCCGGCCCGGTGCATTTCGGGTTCTAACTTTACGCGATGAGGACGACTGACCATTGAGATTTGACTGGAAGGGGCAACGGGTTTTGGTAACGGGTGCGGCGGGATTTATCGGCAGCGCGCTGGTGTGGGGATTGAATGGACGCGGATGCGCAAGCGTGGTGGTGGTGGATTTTGTGGGCAGCGCGGAAAAGAAGCGGAATTTAGGGCCGCTGCAGTTTACGGAATTTGTTGATGCCGGGAGCTTGCCGGGGAGGCTCGAAGCGGGTTCGCTGGGTACGTTTGATTGCGTGTTTCATTTGGGGGCCTGCTCGTCGACGACGGAAATGGACGAGGAGTATTTGCGGAAGAATAATTTTGAATACACGCGGGATCTGGCGCGCTGGGCGATGGCCCGCAAGGTGAGATTTGTTTATGCCTCGTCGGCAGCGACCTACGGAGACGGCAGTTTGGGAATGGATGACCGCGATTTGCAGCGGATGAAACTCCTGCGGCCGCTCAATCCTTACGGAAATTCGAAACAGATGTTCGATTTGTGTGCGCTTGAGAGTGGCTGGCTCGATCGCATCGTAGGGCTGAAATATTTCAATGTGTTTGGACCCAATGAGTATCACAAAGGCGATATGCGGAGCGTGGTGTTGAAAAGTTTTCGGCAGATCCTCGATACGGGCGCAATTCGATTGTTCAAAAGCTACCTGCCGCAATACGCCGATGGCGAACAGATGCGGGATTTTCTGTATGTGAAGGATGCCGTGGAGATGACTCTGTTTCTGGCGGAGAATCCGGCGGCGAACGGGATTTTTAATATCGGGTCGGGCCAGGCGCATTCATGGAATGAATTGGCGGCGGCGATTTTCGCAACGCTGGGGCGCGAGGCGCGGATCGAATATGTAGATATGCCGGAAGCGATCCGCGAGCGTTATCAATACTTTACGAAAGCCGATATCGGGAAACTGCGAGAACGGGGATATGGCAAATTGATTACCCCGCTCGCGCAGGCGGTAAAGGACTATGTCGGGAACTACCTCGTGCCCGATCGAGTCCTGGGGCAATAGCTCGCAACGTCTTCGCTGACGCGTTACTTGCGTTCGAGAATGTCCTTGTAAGCGTTCAAGACGACCTTTTTGGGTTGGCGATCAACATTGAAAATGATTTCCCTTTTGCTGTTGCCAATCATGGTGACCTGCCCCATGCGCATCAGGCCATTTCCAAAGTCAGCAAAAACGGGAACCGGCATGGCGAAATTCTGGTCCACGTCACTTTGGGTAATTTCCATTTTGATTTTGGCGCCGCCGCCAGCTGCTTCCACGTCGTATGTGAAGTGGTACCGGGGCACTTGTGTGCCGTAGACCCATTCCTGGAAAAACCAGTCGAGATGGCCATTGTGCTGGAGGTCCAGGTCCTTGGGCATGTGCTTTTCAACAATGGCTTTGAAGGATTCCGTGGATGCCGGCGATTTCTGGTGGCTGTCGATGAAGTCATGCATCATGTCGATGAAGACGTGATCCTTGCTGCCACTGGTTGCATGATCGTCGTACATCACGGAGCGCAACATGTTCAGCACGTAGGCTCCCTTGGAATAGGTGAGCCCCTGATAGCCTTGCTCGGAACGCGGAGAGATGAGCCGCAAGCCCAGCCAAAGCGGGCCGGCATCATTGGGAGAAATCCCGAAATTATTTTTGTCGAGGATACGCGTGCGCTGGCGCTCCCAGTATTCGAGATAGTCCTTTTGCCATTTGGGGCCCATGGCCTGTTGGAGAAAGAGTCCGGCTGAAAAATCCGCGAAGCCTTCCGAGAGCCACAAGTCATGATAGGAAGCCCAGGTGACGCTATGGCCGAACCATTGGTGGGCGACTTCGTGCGGGGTTACTTCCTGGACAAAACCGTTGAAGCTCGAGCTGATGCGGCCAAAAAGCAGCCATCGTTGCGTGGAATCGATGTAGGCGGACACCGGCAAATACACCAGACTGGGCCAGGACTGACCAAAATTAAAATTCGGTTGCTCCGTGATAGCTACATTTTCATAAGGCGCTCTGCCGTAGAAAAGGGTGCACACCTGCATTTGCGCCCGGGCCTGGTCGAGAGCGTACTTGGTCATGGAGCCGGGAGCCATGCCGCTCAACGCGCCATCTCTGTATGGGGCTAGGACGTCGGGCAGCTCGGCCAGGTAATAGCCGGTGATGTCGTAGTGGGTGATGGCGTCGGGCATTGCCATTTTGATGTAGCGCCCATAGTTGAATCCGGCGACCGCGACAGGAACAGGAGTGACCCAGTGCGAGACCTGGAATCCCTCTTCGGTCGTTTCACCTTGCAGCTTGCCGACGCTGATGACCACGTTGGATTTAGGAACCTTGAATGTCAGGTCGTAAAGAGATTTTTCGCCGAAACCGTTCAGATTGGGATACCAGGAGGTTCGCGACTCCACGTAGTAGCTTCCGCCGCCGGCGTTATACAGCACCTTGTCACCGGCATATTCAACAGAGATGGTGTGCTCTTTGCCGACAGGAACTGCTTCATCCAGAATGGCGTAGAACGTGCCATCTTCTTTTCTATTTTCCTGAATAAAATGGAGATCCTTGCCGTTTTCGTCGGCGACCCGGGTCACCCGCAAAGTGGGAAGGAGTCCGAATTTAAGGACGCGCTCGCCTTCGACGAGCGGCGCGAAGGTGATGGCGGCGCTGCTGAAGAAATGATTGTTTTTCCCGATGACCGTTTCTATTTTGTACTTATGGGTGGCAAACAGGCGGCGGTCTTCCGAGGAATTTGCGGAGTTGGCTTTGAGCTCGGCGATGGTGTGCTCGGAATACCAGATGCCGTCGTCCATACCCCCGCCATTTCGATTTATAAGCGCGACCTCTTCCGGTGATTGCAGTTGCGGAAGGGCGCCCACGCGCAGACGCATGAAGTACCGAAGGTCTTTGTGCGGATTGCCGACCATGTAGACGTTGAAGAACGCGGGATGTTTCGGATTGTAGATAGTGGCGAGGACATCGGCATCGACGTTGTCCATGGTTTCGTCGTCCAGCAGGGAGTCCGTGAATCCCTGTGGCACCTCGTTGCGATGGCGGACTCTATTTTTCCAATGCTGGAAAGCCGAGAGCGCTTGCCCGGAACTGTCTACTTTCCTCGTGAAACTGGTTTTCAGATTTTCATAGACGCGACCGCTGAAACGAAAGACGGCTTCGCTGAAATCCTCTTCGGCAACTTCGCTGCCGCTGCGGCGCTGCATCTCGCGAATGTCGGAAGCCACAATGGGTTTCAACGTAAAGTGGCCCTGACCGACAAAGACAGCTCCGGTAACTGCGCCGCTGACAGGTGCCAGGAAAGTGATGGTCCCGGTTTTCAGCTCGAAGCTGCCGACATCCATGTTGAATTTGAAATTCTCGCAGGGGTAGCTGTCGCCGAGGGCTTCCGTGCGCAGTTGACGATAGGCGCCGTCGGAATTCGCAAACGCGGCACTCTTAGCTGTGACGTTGACGCTGGTTTGCTGTTCGGCAATTTTGAGTGTCAGTTGAAGATCGGAGGTTCCGTGTAGCTCAACGGCGGAGGCCAGCGGCTCGAAACCTTCCTTGTACACGCGCACAGAATAGTTTCCAGGGCCGAGGTCGGGAGCGGTAAACCTGCCGGCTTCATCCGACGTGAGAACCAGGGGCGCGCTTCGGTTGTCGCCAATAATTTCAATGTGTGCACCGGCCACGACGGCGCCCGAAGGGTCCCGGACCGTACCGGAAATGGTGTCCGCACGCAAACTCGCGGCGGGTACCAGGGTCAGCAACAGCAGGATAAGGGCGAAGGGAAACCTGCGGATGCGCGGCGGGCGGACTGCGGCTCGCGATGACGGGCGTGGAGTACACAACGACGGCATTCCCCTGGGCTGGGTCATGGGTCCTCAATCAAAACTGCGGGCACAGCATGAGCTTCTTGGAAGTCTCCGCTGGAAGGCTTCGCGTCGGTTTCATTTTTTACTCATTTTGTATTCCCTTATACACTACGTAAAGACTCAGATACTAATTTCTCCGTCGGCTGGTTCCCGCGGGCCCCCAACCGACCAGGATGAAATGCGTGGCCTGCGGCGGCCGGTTTCCTGCAACAGGGACAGCGCCGCAGCGCCCCGAATCCCGCAAGATTTGGTCAGAAATAAAAAAGGCGACCTTCGACAGGTCGCCTGTGGACAAGGCTCGTGTTTGACATCGATACGATCTGACAGAATCTGCCCGAGATACCGGTAAACCGGCACTGAGAAATCGAAGCGTGTAACCCCGCGACTCCGTGAGGAGTGCAGAGTTACGATTGCGTGGCATAGTCCGCACACCATAGCGGATTGAGCCACGACTACTTTAGAAAGGAGGTGATCCAGCCGCAGGTTCTCCTACGGCTACCTTGTTACGACTTCACCCCAATCATGAGTCATACCTTGGGCGCTTGCCTCCTTGCGGTTAGCGCAGCGACTTCTAGTACAACCCACTTTCGTGATGTGACGGGCGGTGTGTACAAGGCCCGGGAACGTATTCACGGCGTCGATCTGATACGCCATTACTAGCGATTCCGGCTTCATGCAGTCGAGTTGCAGACTGCAATCCGAACTGAGCAGAGTTTTTTCCGATTAGCTCCCCCTCACGGGTTGGCAACGGTTTGTGCCCTGCATTGTAACACGTGTGTAGCCCTGGACATAAAGGCCATGCGGACTTGACGTCATCCCCACCTTCCTCTCCGTTATCCGGAGCAGTCCACGTAGAGTTCCCTCCTTGCGGAGTGGCAACTACGTGCAGGGGTTGCGCTCGTTGCGGGACTTAACCCAACACCTCACGGCACGAGCTGACGACAGCCATGCAGCGCCTCCACACTTGTCCCTTGCGGGAAGGCCGTATTTCTACAGCTGATCAAGTGCGCTTCGAGCCCAGGTAAGGTTCCTCGCGTAGCGTCGAATTGAACCACATGTTCCACCGCTTGTGCGGGCCCCCGTCAATTCCTTTGAGTTTCAGTCTTGCGACCGTACTCCCCAGGTGCAGGACTTAACGCGTTAGCTCCGGGACGACTCACGAACGTGAGCCACCCCAAGTCCTGATCGTTTAGGGCTAGGACTACCAGGGTATCTAATCCTGTTTGCTCCCCTAGCTTTCGTTCCTCAGCGTCAGTTGTGGTCCAGCGCGCCGCTTTCGCCACGGGTGTTCCTGCAGATATCTACGCATTTCACCGCTACACCTGCAATTCCACGCGCCTCTCCCACACTCAAGCACAGCAGTTTTGAAAGCAGCCTCTGGGTTGAGCCCAGAGATTTCACTCCCAACTTGCCGCACCGCCTACGAACCCTTTACACCCAGTAATTCCGAGCAACGCTGGCCCCCTACGTATTACCGCGGCTGCTGGCACGTAGTTAGCCGGGGCTTCTTATACCCGTACCGTCAGTCCCCTTGCGGGGCATTCGTCCGGGTCGAAAGGGGTTTACACTCCGAAAAGCTTCATCCCCCACGCGGCGTCGCTGCATCAGGCTTTCGCCCATTGTGCAAGATTCCCCACTGCTGCCTCCCGTAGGAGTCTGGACCGTGTCTCAGTTCCAGTGTGGCTGGCCATCCTCTCAGACCAGCTAACGATCATAGCCTTGGTGAGCCATTACCTCACCAACTAGCTAATCGTGCGCGGGCTCCTCCATCGACGCCTTACGGCTTTGAATCCAAAAATCGAAATCTTCGGAATTTTATGCGGAATTAGCTTCGGTTTCCCGAAGTTATTCCCCATCGAAGGGCAGATTACCCACGTGTTACGCACCCGTGCGCCGTGCGCCATCTGTATTGCTACAGACGCGCACTCGACTTGCATGTGTTAAGCACGCCGCCAGCGTTCGCTCTGAGCCAGGATCAAACTCTCGTTTGAAACTGGTTGCCTGACGAAAAAAAATCCCGGGATTTGCATCCCAGGCAGCCTGTCAGGCGAATTGTTGTCGCTCGA
>DATHFT010000182.1:0-6143 GCA_035317965.1 Saccharimonadales bacterium (SeqCode)
CTAATGTGATGTCGATCAATCACCACAAGCGATTTATCGTTGCTGAAAGTCCAGAGCGTGGGCGCTGCATGATCGCAACGAGCTTGAGTCCCGCACCTATTCCAAGAGATCGGCACAGACGCGGAGCGCTGTTCCTAAAGCGCACGCGTCCGAATTGTCTATGGCTGCAATGAGGCGACGTACGCGGACAGATCCACAATGTCCTCATCCGTAAGCTTCATCACGACCGGCTTCATCGTAATCGCGTTCTTTCCATCACGCGTCCCGCTCTTGAAATCGTAGAGCTGGCGGGCAGTCGCGGTGGGTGAGTGCCCCGCGATGTCCGGGAACGCATCTGCCATACCCTTCAGGCCTTCGCCATGGCACGTGGCGCATGGCAATGTCTTTCCATCACCGCCAGTTTTCGCCAGGGCCTCGCCCCTTTTAATGCTGCCCTTTGGCACGTATGCGACAAACCCGGAACTGGGATCGCGTAACTCGGTTCGTTCAAAGTCTTCGGGAACTTCAATAATGCGCGTTCCAATCGGCTCTGTGGCCCTGCTCGGATCGACCTGTTGCACCGCATGCGGCCCGGGATGGGTAACGGGCACGGTATCTGTCTCCACGATTCGCAGTCTCTTCACCGGCTTAATAGAGTGAAAATACTCTGCGGCCTGCCGTGTCTCGTCCGGAGTCATACCCTTGGAAACGGCGACCATCTCCGCGAGTGGAGCATGCAGAATGGAGGCGTGGCGCTTGTCATCCTTCATATCCACGATCTGCTGCACGATGTAGTCGACAGCAAGACCGCGAAGATCAGCCGTATCCGGCTTGCCGCTGCCATCGATCAGGTGGCATTGACCGCACGCGTTATATGCGCCAGGCCTGCCGTCGATTATGGGCGGTGGAGGCACCGGATGCCGGTCCGGAAACCAGTCAATGGTTGCGTGATTTCCGTTGATTTGCGTAAGCGTAAACTCCTGGGTACTTCCAGGAAGGTGAAGCAGCGTTCCGTCATCCTTTCGCGTGTCGCGAATGCCGCGAGGATATGGCCATGAGGGGAAGTCAGTCCGCACAAGATTCTCCGGAGGGTCGTAGTTCGGCTTAGGTGCAGTAGCCTGATACGCATGAAGCAAGAAGGAACTGGAGTGGATCGCGACCACAGCCGCCGCGCCAAACAGAACAAAAAGTCTGCCAGCATGCATGATTCGTAAGGCCCTTTCTGAATTAGGGGTGAGGCTAGATATCCACGCCTTGTATTTCTTGATTATGCATGGTAAGTCTTGTTCATGCACGGTCCAGCTGCAGAAATTCGTCGAAACGAGATTAAAAACAGGCTAAAACGGGGGCTGCCAGTGAACGCTACCGCTCTTGCGGAAGAGTTTCTGGTATCAGAGGACGCTGTCCGGCGAGATCTACGGGCGTTAGCGGCTGAAGGAAAATGCAAGCGGGTCTATGGCGGCGCAATGCCTCTTTCGCCAGAAGGAGGCCCACTTGAGCAAAGAATCCTAAACGATGTTCACGAGAAGCGAGCGTTATCTTTGGCTGCGCTGTCGTTGCTTTCTGAGGCTTCCATGGTGTTCCTCGACAGTGGAAGCACGAATCTGGCACTCGCTCGCGAGATTCCGCTCGACCGTCCTCTGACGGTTGTCACAAATTCGATCTCAATTGCAGCCGCTCTTCTTGAACGAAAAGTTCTTAAAGTCATCATCATTGGTGGGGAGATCGATGCGGATACCGGAGCGGCAATCGGACCATCTGCCATTCGCGAAGTAGAACGGTTCAACTTCGATTTGAGCTTTCTAGGCGCGTGCGCAGCTTCGGTGTCTTTAGGACTCGGCGCGTTTCAGTTAGCGGATGCTGAATTCAAACGCACACTCATCGAAAGAAGCGAACGTGTCGCAGCGCTGATCACTATAGATAAGCTCGAAACCCGAGCTCCATTTCAAGTCGCCGCTCTTGCGGCTCTCCATCATGTGGTGCTCGAGCACAACACACCGGCACAAATTCTCTCTACCCTTTACGAAGCTGGACCGGACGTGATCCTTGCGAAGCTCTAAGGCAGCATTGCTACTCTTAAAAGGCCCAGACGGCCGCTTCGTTATGGTTAAGTTTCTCGCCTCAGGAACATAGAGCCATGGAGATTTCCTCAACCAATCGGAGTGCAAGCGGACGCGCTGCAACATGGATCATTGCGCTTTTCGCAGCTGCGGTCATTCTTTTCCTTTTCGCCAGTTGCATACGCACCGCGAACAGTGATTCGGTGAGTTGGGATGAATCACAACATCTTTATTCGGGCTGGTTGTCCTGGGAGCGCGGGGACTTCGGGTACAACCCGGAGGTCCCTCCGCTGATCAAGATGTGGGACGCTATCCCGCTGTTGCGCAGGGACATCAAGATACCGGCGTATACGGGCGATCCGTTCAAGAAGGAGGGTTTCGTTCTTGGGCAGCGCTTCCTGGCTGCGAACGGCATCGACCGAACCCTGATGCCCGCACGCATCATGGCCTCCTTGCTCACCGTCCTCCTTGCCATCACGATCTTTTTCTGCGCCGGGGAGATGTTCGGCAGGCACGCAGCTCTTTTTGCCCTGCTCTTGTTCTGCTTCGATCCGAATTTTCTGGCTCACGGGGCGTTCGTCACAACAGACATCGGGGCGTCTCTCACGATGCTTGCCGCCATCTATGCGTTCTACCGATACGTGAGGCTGCCGTCTGTTCCCAGAATGATCGCCGTTGGCCTTGCGGTCGGCCTGACTATGACGGCCAAGTTTACAGGGATATTCATCCTGCCATTGCTATGCCTGATTGCTGTGACCGATCTCTGGCAATCTAAGCGGGCGGGACGAAGCTCCGAGTCCGCGTCGGCTCGGCAGATGGGAGTGGCACTCGCAGCAGCTTCGGTCATCGGGCTGGGATGCGTCTGGGCGATTTACCACTTCCGCTATGCGGCTAGACCAGCGCCCCTGCAACTGAATCCAACCAGCGAGCAGTATCTCCAGAAGCTCACGTCGCCTTTGAGTCGCTCCGTAATGACGACGTTGAGTAGCCTCCACGTGTTACCGGAGGCCTACATCTACGGGTTGGCAGACACAAAGATCTCAGCGGGCGATCTGCCAAGCTACTTCTTCGGAAAAACCTACTCAGGCGCGTCGCACTGGTATTTTCCAGCTGCCCTCCTCATCAAGAGCACGCTTCCATTCCTGATTCTGCTCGGTGTAACGATTGCTGTTGCGTTTCGTGGCGGATGGAGCGCTCGCCGGGAGATCGTCTTCCTGGCGATTCCTCCGGCCTTCCTCTTCGCGCTGTCGTCGTCCTCTGACCTCGGTATCGGATACAGGCACCTGCTTCCGATGTTCCCGATGCTGTACATTTTGGTCGCGGGCGGCGCGACGTATCTCGTTTCCAAGAATACGAAGTACGCCTACGGATTTGCGGCTCTGTTGCTGTGGCAGGTGATTACGACCATAGAAGCACGGCCGGGTCGATTGGCGTACGCAAATGAGGCGTGGGGAGGACCATCGAAGACGCATCTGTACCTCTCCGACTCGAATGTGGATTGGGGCCAGCAACTGAAGGCCGTAAAGCGGTATTTGGAAACGCATCCATCCCAACCATGCTACTTCGCATACTTTGCGCAGGGCCCTGTCGACTTCAGGGACTATGGAATCAGCTGCCGCGTATTACCGACAGGCTCAGCCCTTTGGACGGGACTCGATACGATGCGATTCGGTGATAACCCGAACGTTTCGGGCACACTCTTGATAAGCGATGGAGTAGTGGCAGGCGCCGATATTCCAGGCAACGGTAATCCTTATGCCCGATTCGCTTCGTTGCGCCCGGCCGCGGTGATCGACCGTGGCGTCTATGTCTACCACGGTCCATTCAACCTGGGGCCAGCAGCGGCGCTCGAACACATCCATGCCGCCCAGGACTTCTCAGCGAAGCATGACGCCTCCGGGACTGTGCGCGAAGCTCGTATCGCGGAGAGGCTTGACCCGAACAATCCAGAGGCGCACGCGATTCTGGGTGACACGTTCGCGGCAGCAGGTGATACGACAGCAGCGCGGGCTGAGTACTCTGCGGCACTCCACTCGCCAGAGCTCGATCCTGTCTTCCAAAAGGGATTGTTGGCTCAGCTGCAAGCGAAGACGAAACGATAAACCGGCCTGTCCGTACCTTTCACCCGTTTCTTTAGCGTTTCTGTACCCTTGCAACTCCCCGGAAACGCCCTTGTCGTCACTTGGCCGAATAGTCGCCATCTCGTACAGGTGGTTTTCACGCGGGTTCGTTGAATGTAGTTTTGGCCAAGTCATGCTTCATTTTCGTAGTTTTGGCCACATTATGCTTCAAGAGTCGAGCCAATGTCTTCACAGGCAGACTGAAAGCAAAGCTGTTACCGTGGCCATTTCATGCTTCATTTGGTCAGATTATGGTTCAACTGACAAGCCTGCTCTCCATCGGCAAATCAAGACCGCTTCGATACGAGAGGAAGACCACGAGGACAAAGTTTTTCGGCACCCTCATCACGGTGTGGATTCGGGTGATCTCTTCTTCGATTCTCGCCTTCGTCACGATAGAAACTGTACCCTCTTGAATAAACGCGGTGTAGAGCGGCATTTGTACGACTCCTATAAGGTCAGCCGTGGAAATGAAAGACGGTTCCCCCAATCGCGAAGAGCCGCGACTTCAAACCATATGCGGGCCTTGTCGTCATAGTATTCATCGGCTTGTGAGACGCCTACTACATAAAGCTGGTATCGGGAGCGACAGCAGCAATCGGGCTGCTGTCGCTCCGAGAGACACAATCAGTTCCGGGCAAACTGCCTCCAATTCTGCGTCAACAACGGCCTATACGCATGGATCTCTCTCGTCTGAATTTCTTGAGTGCGGAGCTTTTAGCGCGGCTACCACTGGAAATGTTTTACCGTCTTGGTAACATAAACATTTCGTCGGCCGATGTCTGCCTCTTCGAAACACTTATCCAGCAAGTGCCACGGCCGATACTCCTCTTCACTTTCCCAGAGATGATGCAAGTCGACTGCCAGCTTCCGTGCAACTGCGGCGATGGCGCGCTTCTTGCCGAGTGCCGCAGCACGAGTTGCAAGCCTCAGCCCCCAGCGCCGCAGGTTGTCGTACCCAAACGTTCAGGTCAGAGGGACCAGGATACGACGTGGGATCTTCTCTTCCATTACAGGCGAATTAAGCCGGGGTTCTTAAACTTACGCGAAGCGGACCTGCCCTACCGACTACTAGGAATATGCAATATCTTTCGCGCTTCAGCCTTGGATAGGATGACCTCGTGCTTTGGAAGGTGGGCTCGTCGGATTATGTCGAGTTAGTAGGTTTCCATCGGTTCCTGGCCTGCGACAGACTTTACCGTTCCGCACTGAGCGTCTTTTAGACGTCATCGCACTGAGAGAAGGAGAAACACAGATGTCTGCTGACAAACCTATCCGTCGTATCGCAATCGTTGGAACCGGAGTCATCGGCGCCAGCTGGGCCGCACTGTTCCTGGCACATGGTCTCGAAGTGATCGCCACGGACCCAGCTCCAAACGCTGAACAAAACCTGCGCGAGTATATTGACAATGCCTGGCCTGCACTTGAGCAGTTGGGGCTGTCTTCCGGTGCCTCAAAGGAGCGCCTCTCGTTCACGACCAAGTTGAGCGATGCGCTTGAGGGTGTCGATCTGGTTCAAGAGAACGGGCCGGAGAGGCCTGACTTCAAGATCAAGTTGTTCGCCGACATGGACACACTCACTCCGGAGACCACGATCCTCGCTTCGAGCTCGTCGGGCATCCCCATTGGCATCAGCCAATCCTCCTGCAAACATCCTGAGCGCTGTGTGATCGGCCACCCTTTCAATCCGCCTCATTTGATTCCTCTGGTCGAGGTGGTCGGTAGTGAAAAGACATCGTCTGCCACGATCGAGCGTGCTATGGCGTTCTACGCTTCAATCGGTAAGCGACCCATTCACGTGCGAAAAGAGGTAGTCGGCCATGTCGCGAATCGTCTGCAAGCCGCTCTCTATCGCGAGGTTGTCTATCTGATCGAGCAAGACGTGCTCAGCGTTTCGGACGCGGATGCCGCGGTGAGCTGGGGACCGGGACTGCGTTGGGGCCTCATGGGGCCGAATCTGCTCTTCCATCTGGCCGGTGGCCAG
>DATHFT010000183.1:0-99078 GCA_035317965.1 Saccharimonadales bacterium (SeqCode)
GAACTGGCGGTCTTGGATCAACGCGAATATACAGCCCATGCACGGCTCAGAGATCACGACGCGGAGCACGGCTGCCAGCGCTGAACGACGTAGGCTCTTAACTGCAGGGTCTCCTTCCGAGGCAGACCGTTCAGAGAGCCCAAGGCCATTCAGCGACGACCGCCAAAGCCGTAAAAAAGGGGATAGCCAGGCGATGAACCAGATGGTGATGGGCCTCACTTGCTATGTCCCTGTCGTCAATTTTCCGGTTTTACTGAATTCTCGCCGTAAAAAAAGCTCCCGCGTTTTCCCGGCGCGGCAGCTTCGGCCGCTGGCCACGCACCAAAATTTTCCTACTTTCCTCCACCGAGGTGTGAAATGAACGAAGAACGCTCAAAGTTACTCGCAGCAGCGATATCCCAAATCGAGAAAGACCACGGTAAGGGCGCCATCATGCGCCTCGGTAGCCGCGACGTGCTCGTGCCCGTCAACGTTATCCCCAGTGGTTGCCTGTCGATTGACGCCGCTCTCGGCGTCGGCGGCTTCCCGCGTGGCCGCGTGATCGAAATTTACGGCCCGGAATCCGGAGGTAAGACCACTTTGACGCTGCACGTCATCGCCGAAGCGCAAAAGCTTGGTGGCCAGGCCGCTTTCATCGACGCCGAACATGCGCTCGATCCCGTCTACGCCCGCAGGCTCGGAGTTGACGTCGACAATCTTCTCGTCGCGCAGCCCGACAACGGTGAACAAGCTCTGGAAATTGCCGAAGCGCTCATCCGCTCGAGCGGCGTCGACATCGTCGTCGTGGACTCGGTCGCCGCGCTGGTACCCAAGGCTGAACTCGAAGGCGAAATGGGTGATCCGCAGATGGGTCTCCAGGCTCGCCTTATGTCGCAAGCGCTGCGCAAACTCACCGGCATCGTTTCCAAGTCGCGCACTTCGCTCATCTTCATCAACCAGATCCGCGAAAAGATCGGCGTCATGTTCGGCAACCCGGAAACCACCACCGGCGGCCGCGCGCTGAAGTTCTATGCCACCACGCGTATCGACATTCGCCGCATTCAGGCCATCAAGGAAGGCGACAAAGTCATCGGATCCCGCACCCGCGCCAAAGTGGTAAAAAACAAGGTGGCCGCTCCGTTCCGCGAAGCCGAATTCGACATCATCTACGGCGAAGGCATCTCCCGCGAAGGCGACCTCATCGACCTCGGCGTCGACAAGGGCATCCTGGAAAAATCAGGCACGTGGATCAGCTATGGTGCCGACCGCATGGGCCAGGGCCGCGAGAACGCGCGCACCTTTCTTAAGGAAAATCACGACATCCGTGACAAACTGGAAAACGCACTGCGCAAGAAGATGGAAATTCCCATCCCGAATAATCCAAACGCACCATCTGCCACCGCGCATGGCCCGAATGGCCACGCCACCAACGCAGCTGAAGCCAAACCGCCCGTAAAAACGGCCGCCGCTGTTGCCGGCGCTGACGCCAAGTCGGCCCCGCGTCCAACGCGCTAAAGCCATCGAGTCGTCTCTCGGAGCAGGGGCACGATACGTCGTGCCCCGTTCTCGTGCCGCGCCGCATTTTCGATCGATGCCATATCCCGCTTTCCCCAAGTCGAATCTGTCCGCGCATCCTAGTTCGCGCGTCTTATCAATTGGCGTTGTAAGGCGTAAATCCTTCCCACTCCACCGGCGTAAACATATTCTTCTCGAGTGTTTCCAGCAGTTCTTTGTAAATTCCCTCGCCATTCGAACTGTTGGTCATAATCAGGATTCCCGTCTTCGGTTCAGCAAAGCACACCGTATAATTCCGCCAACCGTCATCATGCCCTTCTTTGAAAAACGCTTTGCCGTAAGGAGTCCAGTACAAACCCCACGCCAAGCCATAACTGAGACGAATTTCTTTGTTCGCATCGGTCGTTTCCGTTGAAAGAGTAGGGAACTGCCGCTTGGCAGCAATTGCAATTTGCGGACTCAGCATCAAGTTCTTCGTCTCCGGCTTCAGACCGCGACCCTGAAGCACGGCTTCGATAAATCGTGAAAAATCCGCCGGCGTCGTCAGCAGCGATCCCGCCGCATCCGCTCTCAATCTGCGCTGTGGTCCCAGCGATTTCCCATTTTCATCAAATCCTTCTGCGTGATTTGCTTCGAATGTCAGACTCCATGTCATGCCGGTGCGAGTCATGCCCAGCGGGCCGAACACCCGCGCCTGCATCAATTCTTCCAGCCCCTTATGCGTCAGCTCCTCCACGACCAGCTGCAACAGTGCTATGCCTTCGCCTGAATACGCGTAACGCGAACCTGGTGCAAAATGAATGTGCAATTTGCGGTCGTCGTTAAATTGCCTCCAGTTCGGGAAGCCGCTCGTGTGCGCCAGCAACATCCTTGCAGTGATCTTTTTATACCGCTCGTCGCCCGCCAAATCCGCATACCGGCCATAGTCCGGCAACGGCTTCGGCAAGTATTCATAAACAGGCTTGTCCAAATCCAGCAGGCCTTCCTGCACCAGCTGCATCACCATGTAGCCGAACGCCACTTTCGTGAAGGACGCGCCGCTCATCACGGAATCCGTGGTCAGCGGATTTTTGGCGTCGCGCATTCCGTACGCCTTTAGATAGACCACCTTCCCGTCATTCAAAATAGCAATCGCCGCGCCGGTTACCTTTCCTGCGCTCATCAAATGCTGCATCGTTCCATCAATATCCGCCGCCGAAATCGTGCTGCCGTCGAGTCGCTTGACGGTCGTGGCATTTGGAAACGGCCCGGTATCCGTTGCTTGGCATCCTGCAGTTAACAGAAATAGCAAAAGTCCCAAAACACACTGCTTCATCATCATCAGCTCCTGCGTGGACTTCCTGTCCCAAATTCTGTCACGATTCTACTTGCAGCAAGCCCCAACGGAGTTTTACGAATCGTGACTGAGCACAACGAGCGCGTACAGCAGTCTTTTACCAATCAAGGCAACTCCTTTGCCACCCAACCCTGGACTGCGGACGGAGAGCGCATTGCCCGGCTGGTCGCTTCCGCCCATTGCACGGGCACCGAACGCGTCCTGGACATCGCGACCGGCCCCGGCTACATCGCCGAAGCCTTCTCCCGAGTCGCCCGCGAGGTCATCGGCATCGACCTTACCGATGCCATGCTCAGCATTGCCGAATCTCGCCGCAACGAACGCAAAATTTCCAATCTCCATTTTCGCAATGGTGACGTCCGGCATCTCCCTTTCGGCGGCCACGAATTTGACGTGGTCGTCTGCCGCTTTGCCTTTCACCACTTCGAGGACCCAGCCACAGTCTTAGCGGAAATGGTACGGGTCTGTCGCCACAATGGCACCATCCTCGTCGAAGACATGATCGCCAGCGAACACCCCGGCCGGGCGGCCTACCAGGACCAATTCGAGCTCCTCCGTGATCCCTCCCACACTCGCTCGCTCCCGCTCAGCGAACTCCTCACGGTTTTCCGCAACGCCGGACTGGAAGTCGAAACCGTAGCAATGGCCAGCGACCTCACGCCGCAAGCCGATCGCTGGATGAGCACCACGAAAACCCCACCCCATCGTGCAGCCGAAATCCGCAGCCTTCTTGAAGAAGATCGCCTCCACGATTTCAGCGGCACCCGCCCTTATCTCGATGCGTCCGGCACGCTGCATTTTCATGAACGAACGGCCATCGTTACAGGACGCAAGTTCAGGTGAATCCGGGGGTTCCTGTCCTGCCGGTCAGCTATTCATAACAAAGCACATACCTCCGTACTGGCCCTAACTAGCTATTGCCGTACTGTCGCACAGTTCGTAAACTTAGTCTCATAGTGAGAGTTTCAGTTCCTGTTCGGAGCAGTCGAGGGTAACACTGAGTTGCTAAGTCGCATCAAATCAAGCACGCAAGATTTGGCGGCTGGAATGCAACAATCACGCTGTGTCTCACGTTGCAGCCGCAGTGCGTGTCGGCAAAGAACCGCTGACAAGATTGCCGGTTGACCGTGAGCGCTTCGTAAGGTAAAACTTTCGCCCCGGAACTTTTTCCAGGGATGCCAGATTTACAAGGCCTCAAGTTGCTTTGTCCTGAAACAGAGGTGGGATCAGTGAAGCAGTTTGCAAAAATGTTTCTTGCGGTTTTGTGTGCCGTGACCTTGGGATTTCCGGTGTCCGCTGCGACTCCGGCGGGAGGAAAGCCCGGCAAACCGATCAAGCGCGCGCGCGCTCGCAAAGCCTCTGCTCGCTATCATGGCGGCGGAGTTCCCACTTACGCCGATTCCTTCAAGACCGACGATGGCACATATGATGATCCCGTCGTTCGCGAAGCTCTGGTCTCCGGCCTGGGGCGTTACAACGGAGCGGTGGTGGCTGTCGATCCCAATAATGGACGCATCCTCGCCGTCGTAAATCAAAAATTAGCCTTCGGAGAGGGTTATATCCCCTGCTCCACCATCAAGCCCACCATCGCGCTCGCCGCTCTTGAAGAAAACGTAATCACGCGCGACACGATGCTCAAAGTTGGCTCGCGCAAGTTCATGAATCTGACCGAAGCGATGGCGCACTCCAACAATGTGTTTTTTGAACAGCTTGGCACGCGCATGGGCTTTGCCACCGTTTCTCGCTATGGCCGTTTGCTCGGTCTCGGTGAACTGGCGGGCTACAATCTGCCAGACGAGCATCCGGGCTCGTTTCCGATCGCCCCTCCCGCGTTTGGGGGCGTAGCGCGGATGTCCAGCTTCGGCGAAGGCATTCAGGTGACTCCCCTGCAGATGGCTTCTCTTGCAGCCGCATTTGCCAATGGCGGAACACTGTATTATCTGCAATATCCGCATAGTGCGGAAGAAGTGCAGAATTTCACGCCGCGCATCAAGCGCGAACTGAACATCGCCGCAATCCTTCCGGAAATTCGCGAAGGCATGCTGGCAGCAGTGCTTTACGGCACCGGCAAGTCCAGCTTCGACAGCGGCGGAGATGAAACCCCGCTCGGCAAAACCGGTACCTGCGACGACCATACCACGCCGTCGCGTATCGGCTGGTTTGTCACCTACGCCGATGAAGTTCATCCCAAAATTGCTTTGGCTGTTCTGCTTCGCGGCAACACCCGCGCTGTGAAAGGTCCGACGGCTGCCGAAGTTGCCGGCCGCATTTACCGCAAACTCCGCGAACAAAACTATTTCGCCGAAGCCCCCACCCCGGTCGAAGCCAAAGTCCTCGGCTCCGGCAAGTAACCGCGTTTTCTTGAAAAGCAGTGCACTGCGCCCGCCGCGCGAGATTGGCTAATTCGCCGGGCGGCACAGAAACAGGACCTGCCAAGCGCCGCTCGCGTCAAGCGAAAGGAAATACCGGCATAAATCCGCACTCTCGCTCATCCAAACTTCGCCCGATATTTCGCCAAACATTGCTTCGCCGTCTCCAATTGTGAATACCGGCTGCCTTCCTGCTCCATCAGATAGTATTCCACGCCGCCAACCGATTCGGCCGCTGCAAACACCGCTTTCCAGTCCACTACGCCTTCGCCGAACAATACCGAATAAGCCTTGCCCGCATCGCGCGACCAATCTTTGACATGGAGCGAACGAATTCTGCCCGGATTCGCGCGAATCCATTCCACCGGATCCGACCCGGCCTCCACGCAGGTTCCAACATCCAGTTGCAGCATCACCGTGGGCTTGGTATTTTTTGCAATCACTGCAATCGGGCGCTGGCCGTCCACAGGCGTAAACTCCGGTTGATGGTTGTGATATCCGGTCTTCAATCCGTCTTTTTCGAGTCGATCCGCGGCGAAATTCAGTGCGGCTGCCACTTCCTTCCATCCATCCAGTCCCGGCTTCGGTTGCGCACTCGCCATCACCACATATTTGCTTCCCAGATTCAGATTCAAATCAATCGCCTTCTGAATATTGTCCTTGTCCAGAAATTTCGCATCATTGTGCGTCGAAAAACATTTCATTCCCAAGTCGTCGAGCAGCTTTTTCATCTGCTTGGCCTGCTCATGGGTCCACTCAAAATAAGGCGCATAAAATTCCACACCCGCATAGCCCAGCGCCCCCACAGCCTTCACTGTTCCAAACGGATCCTTCGCCAGCTCATCGCGCACCGAATACATTTCCAATCCCATTGGAATGGAGGATTTGGCTGCTAGGCTCTTGAACGCCCAGGGCGCTGCCGCCGCCATAGCCAGAAAATACCGTCGGGGAACCGTAATAGTCTTCATTTCCGCATCGTACCCGATAGCACCGACATTTGCACCAGCCGGAATAGAGAATATCTTGTCCCTGCCGCTGCATTATTTATTCACCCTGTTGCAGCAAGTTGTCATTGAGACCTGCTGGACGGTGAGTTAAGCTGCCAACACGGTCGGAGGAATCGGGGTCGCCCCGGCAACAGCGGGTGGCGGGAATTTGTGCGAGCGTCTTTGGGGGGAAAGTGAATCGTCGGTTTCTGATCGTCCTGCTGGTGGTCATTGCGGCAGGCACTGCTACTCTCGGATACGTTTTTCGTCAGGAAAAAATCGCGACGTCTGAATTTCACGAACAAGCGCAACTGGCCGCAGCTGATGCTGCCCGCATTCGCGCCGAAGCCGTCTTCCTTACGGAAAAACGCATTCCTGCCGGTGAAAATTTTGTGGCCGCCCTGGAAAAGTTTGGGCTCACTCCGGCCGAAGCTTCTGACGCATCCGTCGCAGCGCAGCGCGCTTTTAACCTGCGGCAAGTGCGCGCCGGAAACTCGATTACCGTGAACCGCACGGTGGAAGGGCGGTTGCGTGAAATCGACTACAAAATCGATACCGACCGCATGTTGCGAATCACTCCCGGTGAAAAAGGCTTCTCGGCGGCGATTCGCGATATTCCTTCCAGAACGGAAACCGTCGCCGTAGTCGGTCAGATTGCCGACTCGCTTTTTAATTCCATTTCCGAAGCTGGAGAATCTCCCGAACTTGCCTTTCGGCTTGCGCAGATTTTTGGCTACGACCTGGATTTCTATACCGATCCGCGCAGGGGCGATACGTTTCGCGTGATTCTGGAAAAGAAGAAATACGCCAACGGGCAAACCGCAAGTTATGGGAAAATATTCGCCGCCGAATACAACAACGGCGGCCGCAAGTATCAGGCCCTGCTGTTTCACGATCCAGCCGGGCAGGCTGGCTACTACGGCGCAGACGGAAAATCCCTGCAGAAAGCGTTTCTGCGTTCACCGCTGAAATTCGGCGCGGCGATCACCTCGCATTTCAGCAAGGCGCGATTTCATCCGATTCTGAAAACGTACCGCGCGCACATGGGCACCGATTACGGTGCGCCGATCGGAACGCCGGTGCAGTCCATCGGCGCCGGGAAGGTTATTTTTGCCGGGCGCAAGGGCGGCGAAGGCAACATGGTGCAGGTGGCGCATTTCAACGGCTACGAGACGATGTATCTGCATTTGTCCAAGATGTATGTTCGCGCCGGCGAACGCATCGAAATTGGGAAAACGATTGGCCTTGTCGGCAGCACGGGCCTTTCCACCGGGCCACATCTGGATTTCCGGATTCTGGAAAAGGGGCAGTATAGGAATTTCGAGAAGCTGGGACTTCCTCCATCGGATCCGGTGGGCAAGAAAAATCTTCCGGAGTTTGCGGCGCTTCGTGAAAAGTGGTTGCCGGTTTTGAAAAATCCGGAACTGCTGCAAGCACGTGCCGTGACGCCTCCGGTTTCCGCTGCCCGCTAATTCTGGCCCGCCACCCGGCGGACAGCCAAAGCGCAAGCGGGCTGTAGTGAAATCAGTAAATAATCGGCAACTTTGCGAAGTCGGACGAATCTTCGTCGGTGACGCGCAAGACCAGTAGCGTGCGGTCATCGTGCGGAGCGGTGTCCTGGCCACTGTGGACATTGGTGGCGCTCAGTATTTTTTCCGCGATTTCACTGGCGGAGTCCTGCGGGGAGAGCTGTCTCATGAGCGAGCAAAGACGCGCGGGGCCAAACTCTTCGTGAGAGACATTCTCGGATTCCAGAATGCCATCCGACGCAAACAGAACAATGTCGCCCGGTAGCAGGTCTACTGTGAGTTCATCGTATTCGGCAATGGAGAGGAGCCCGAGCGGAACTCCCGCTACTCGAATTTCCCGGACAGCGCCCTCACGAACGAGAAGCGGATAAGGGCCGCCGGCGTTGGATAGCGTGAGCTTGCGCGTCGGCGCATCATAGACAGCAAAGAGCATGGCGATGAAACGAGCGTCGAGCCGAGCGTTATGCATGCGGCTGTTGAGCAACGCGAGCATTTGCGCGGGCTCGGTCCGATGATCGACGACGAGTTCGCGCATGGTGCCGATGGCGAGTGAGCCGTAGAGCGCGGCGGCGGTGCCTTTGCCGGAAACGTCTCCGAGAGCGATGGCGATTTTCCCTTCACCGTACGGAAGGAAATCGTAGAAGTCTCCGCCCAGTTCGCGGGCAGGAACGTAGGCTGCGGCCAGATCGAGTCCAGGAACTTCGCGGGCTCCGGTCGGGAGAAGCTGGCGCTGAATTTCACGAGCGGTGTCCAGGTCATCCCGCAGGCGCTGCTCGTTTTCCCGGGCTTCGGCATACAGCCGGGCATTTTCAAGCGCGATGGCGATGTAGGAAGCGAGGGTAACCAGGAGGCGTTCGTGCTCCTCGGTGAAGGCATACGTTACGGTGCTCTCCAAATCCAGCACGCCGATGAGGCGATCCTGGAGCAGGAGTGGCACGACCAGTTCTGAACGGACGTCCAGATCGAGGTCCGTGCAGTCTCCGCATTCGACGTAGCGCGGATCGTTGGCCACGTTCGTGACGCGAATGCTGCGGCGTTCGGCGGCAGCAATTCCGGTGATGCCGCGATTGAGCGGTACACGGAAGCGCGCGGGGATGGAATCGTCATAATGCATGGCGAAAACGCCTTCCAGGAGCTGCGTCCGTTCGTTCCAGAGCATGACGGTGAAGACATGGTAGTTGACGAGTTTTTTGACACGCTGGGCGATGCGGCGGAACAGTTCTTCGCGATCGAGGATCGACGTGAGCTCGCGGCTGACTTCGTAGAGCAGGCTGAGAGTCTTGGCTTGCTCGGCGCTCGACAGCAGCAGGCCCTGGGGGACGGGATCAGCGTCGCCGAGAAGGCCTAGAGGTCCGAGTTGCGAAAGATCTTCCATAAGTTCGGGGGCTTCCGGCGAAGGCGCCGGAAAGATTCTAATTTGATGATACAGCGACGCGGAAGTTTCATGGAAGCGGGATCACCTGCAGCCATTTTGGACTGCCGGCGAGGACGGAATCGTGTCGAGCCGGGCCCGGCCCGGGGGCACCCCACCAAGAGCAATGGAGGTCGGAAGTGGTTGATAAGAAAGGACGGATTTGCCAGGAAGCGGTATAGCCTTTGCCAGAGGCGGAGTTTTAGAGGCGGGCAGAAGTACTGGAAAGCTACGTAATTTACAGGGAATGGCTGAATTTGCAGGGGGACTGCCGAAGGGGAAAGCCGCGTGGGATTCGCGCCAGGAAGCCGCAGTGGGACACTGCCTCTTCCGTGACCTAGTTTGCTTTGCCACTCCGGTCGTCCGCTGACCGGACAAAACTGGAATTGCTAAATCAAGAATTTGTCAGTCCGGCTTGGTCGTCGTCGAGCCAGGGATTGCTTTGCTCGAGACCAGGGGGAAGCGAATGGTGGGGGAGCGGGCGACGTAGTTGTCAGAGGAGATGGACAGGTTGAGGACTTTGTTCTGGGCGTCGGTGACGCGGACTTTCGAGACCCGATTGTCGAGAATGGTGCCGTAATCCATACGGAAGGTGAAGCCGTCGGCGAAAGTGATGCGGGTGATGCGGCCGTCGCCGCCGTATTCGTTGCTGAGGATGATTTTTGCCGTGTCGCCGGGTTTGCGGATGACGGCGACCGAAGTCATGCGATTGGCGGTGTCGTAGGTGTAGACCGTGACTTGGCCATCACGGCGCACGACGCGCCGGAGGCGGCCGGAAGCGTCATATTCATAGGACGCGCGCGAGCCGCTACCGGCGTCGGCAGCGGTAACGCGTTGTTGTGCATCGGATTGAAAATCGATTCCCACGCCGCCTGAAGCAGAGACCCGGCGAAGCGCGAGAGAAGAGTCGCGTTCGTAGCGCAAGGCGTGTCCGCGGTTGTCGGAATACCCGCTACAAAAGCAGCGTCCATCCTTGCAGGGAAGATAGGTGGCCGAGGAGCCGTCCCGATATTGAATTTTGAAGTGACCGGAATCCCAAGTGGCGCGAGCGCCGAACAGTTCTCCCGCGTCGGTTCTATTTTCGAAGACGACATCCGGCCTGAAACCTCTTCCGGGAGAGGTGCGGGCGAGTTCTTCTTGCTCGCCATCTTCGTGAATGACGTCGAGGATGGTGAACTTGTCTTCGCCATTGGAATAGAGCCAGCTGTTGAAGTTGTGCGTGACGCCCAGGCCCAGGGCTGCCGGGTTCAGATACTCGGAAAGGTAGGCACGTTTGAATTCGATCGGGGGAGACGAGTTTAACTGGAAATCCATGGCGCGCTGCTGAAATTGTCCAGTGGCGAGCTGCGCGGTGAAGAGTTCGACGTCGGGGGAGTCCAGCGTCCGAACCTGGCCGCAATCGTCGATGGCTGGGAAGGGATGCTCGAATTTGCCGGTGGCGTAGGAGTAGGCGGCGGCGATGCAGGGCCAGCCTGTGCCGCGCAGACCGTTGGCGGATTGTTCGGAGTGCAGATCGGATTCAAAGAGGTCATCGGAGCCGGCGTCAGGCTCCATGGAGGGATTGAGGAGGCTGGTGTTATCAAAGCTTTGCGGGATGCGGAAATACAGCCTGGCAACGTAGGTGGTCAGGAGCTGCTTGGTATTGAGAAGAGTCTCGGTGGCGTTGTGGTCTTCCTCGTGGTCGAATCCGGGATCCATGCGGCGGGTGGAGACGATTGCAAAGCGGTAGTAAGCGTAGAAGCCGTAGGTGAATTTCCAGTTCAGCGAACGAGGATAAATATCTTCATCGGTGAGCGCGATCATGACGGACTGGGGGGCCCGGGCGATTGCTGGATAGGCGTGGCGCATGGTGAGAATCATTTCTTCGGCGATGTATTGATTGCGAACGGCATCGCGGTCATCGGGGGTGGGAGAAATGGCTGGTAGAACGTGGACCTGGATATTGAATTTGCGAGTGTAGTAGCGGGCGAGGGTTTGCGCTGAAACCGCCTGGCGGCCGATGGGGACGAAGTAGAGGGTTCCGTGAGGGTGAAGTTCACTGGGTTGAGCGATATTGCCGTGCACGACGGCCAGGCTCGCGGCAGGACGGTGGCTGGGAGCCGAGACCACCGCAGGTCGTTTGGGGCGGCGCGAGAAGTCTTCCCAGTGCCGGGCGAAGAAATAGGCGAACCAGCCTGTGCCAAGCAGGAAAACGGAGACACTGAACATGACCAGCCAGTGGACGGGGCGCAGGCCGCTCGGGGCTTCCCCGGGCGGGAGTCCGACGAAGCGGCCGCAGTGGGGGCAGGAAGCCTGATGAGCAAGAAGACTCCTGTTACAGGTAGGGCAGGTCATTGCGGAGGCATTCTACGGCAGGACGGGCAGGATGAACAGTTTCGGTTGTCGGCGACGCGAGAACAAACGGGGCGCTGACGATTCCAGCGCACCCTGGGGGAACAACAGCCTAGCGGGGGCGGAAACGGGTCAGCTGACGTGCCAGGTGTCGCCGGCGCGCAGGAGTTTGTTCAGGTCACCGGGTCCGCGCTTGGCGATCACGTCTTTGATCTGCTGGTTGAGTACGTCTTCGTAACGGGGGACGTCGGGCCAGGAGCGGAAGACGCCGATCGGTGTCGGAAAGCCGGGTTGCTTTTCCATCTGCGAGAGCATGAAGGCGTAGGCCGGTGCGGGATTGTGGACGTCGTGGACGAGCAGGTCGGCTTCAGTGATGCCGTCCGCGCCGAGAGTGACGACTTCGAGTTGCAGGCCATTGAGGCGGATGCCTTTTTCACGATTCTTGCCGAAGATGAGCGGCTTGCCGTGTTCGAGCTGGACAATGTTTTCGCTGCGGGCATCGCGTTCGGTGATGGCGAACCATGCGCCGTCGTTGAAGATGTTGCAGTTTTGCAGAATTTCGGTGAAAGCGGAGCCTTTGTGGGCGGCGGCGGCTTTCAGCGTGTCTTTCAGATGACCCTGCATGACATCGACGCTACGCGCGACGAAGGTGGCTTCGGCGCCAATGGCCAGCGAAATGGGGCTGAACGGGCGGTCGAGTGAACCATAGGGAGTGGATTTGGTTTTCTTGTTCACTTCCGAAGTGGGCGAATATTGGCCCTTGGTGAGGCCGTAAATTTTATTGTTGAACAGCAGAACTTTCAGGCCGACGTTGCGGCGGAGCATATGGATGGTGTGATTGCCGCCGATGGACAGGGCGTCACCGTCGCCGGTGGCGACCCACACTTCCAGATCGGGGCGCAGGGATTTGAGGCCGGTGGCAACGGCAGGGGCCCGGCCGTGGATGGTGTGGAAGCCGAAAGTGTTCATGTAGTACGGGAAGCGGCTGCTGCAACCGATGCCGGAGATGACCACGAAATTTTCGCGCTTGATGCCGAGTTCGGGGAACACGGATTGCACGGCCGAGAGAATGGCATAGTCGCCGCAACCGGGGCACCAGCGGACTTCCTGGTCGGTTTGGAAGTCTTTTTTGGTCAGGACGGGCAGTAGTGTTGCGGTGCTCATGATTCGATCTCCGTGCGTGCGCGGCGCTTACGTTTTCCTATTGCTCGGACGGGAGGGGCGAACCCGTTCCCGACACATTCAGGGGCTGAGAAAATTAGAAACCTTCCGTGGTGAAAATTTCTTCGATCTTTTGTTCCAGTTCGGCTTGTTTGAAGGGGCGGCCCTGGATTTTGTTCAGGCCTTCAGCGTCGACCAGATATTTGGCGCGGAGGACCCAGAGGAGTTGCCCCATATTCAGCTCCGGGACGAGAACTTTCTTGTAGCGCTGGAGAACGTCGCCCAAGTTTGTCGGCAGCGGGTTCAGATGGCGCAGGTGCACGTGGCCGATTTTCTTGCCCGTGGCGCGCTGGGCGTTGACGGCGGCGGTGATGGCGCCGTGCGTGGAGCCCCAGGCGACCACCAGGAGATCACCCTCTTCATCGCCGGCGGGAATAACCGAAGGAATGTCCTGCGCGATGCCGGCTACTTTGGCGGCGCGGATGCGAACCATGTTTTCGTGATTAAGTGGTTCGTAGTTGATGTTGCCGGTGACGTCTTGTTTTTCCAGTCCGCCGATGCGGTGTTCAAGACCGGGCGTGCCGGGAATGGCCCACGGGCGCGCCAGCGTTTCAGGGTCGCGCTTGTAGGGCAGGAAGCCTTCAGGATTGGAGGCGAAGGTCACGGGGATTTCCGGAATTTCATGGAGCTCGGGGACGCGCCACGGCTCCGAGCCGTTGGCGAGGTAGCCGTCGCTGAGGACGATGACCGGCACCATATATTTGGTGGCGATGCGGCAGGCTTCCAGGGCCACCCAAAAGCAGTCGGACGGCGTCGAGGCCGCGATCACTGGAATCGGCGCTTCGGAATTGCGGCCGAACAGAGCTTGCAGCAAGTCGGCTTGCTCGGTTTTGGTGGGGAGGCCGGTTGAAGGGCCGCCGCGCTGAACGTCGACAATGACCAGCGGCATTTCAATCGCTACGGCGAGGCCGAGGGCTTCCGTTTTAAGGGCCATGCCGGGGCCGGAGGTGGTGGTGAGAGCCAGGGCGCCACCGTAGGCTGCGCCGATGGCGCTGGTAATGGCGGCAATTTCGTCTTCGGCCTGGAAGGTCATGACCCCGAAGTCTTTGTATTGCGAGAGTTCGTGGAGGATGTCGGAAGCGGGCGTGATGGGATAGCTGCCCTGGAAAAGCGTGAGTCCGGATTTTTGTGAAGCGGTGACAAAGCCGAGTGCCAGCGCCTGGTTGCCGCTCATGTTGCGATAGAGGCCGGGTTCCAGTTTCGCAGGAGGAATTTCGTAACTGATCTGGAAGGCTTCGGTGGCTTCGCAGTAGGAGTAGCCGGCTTTCATTGCAAGCTTGTTGGCTTCGGCCAGGAGCGGTTTGTTTTTGAATTTTTCATCGATCCAGCGGACCGTCGAGTCCATGGAGCGGTTGTAGAGCCAATAGCACATGCCAAGCGCGAAGAAATTTTTGCAACGGTCCATCGATTTGGCGTCGAGGCCGAGATGGTCGAGCGACCGGCGCGTGAGGCGTTCGAGTTCGACGGAGAAGAGGCGGAACTTGTCGAGAGACCCGTCTTCGAGAGGGTTTACTTTGACCTGCGCTTTTTTCAGGTCGGCTTCTGTAAAGCTATCGGTGTTGACGATGAGAATGCCGTTGGCTTTGAGGTCGGCGAGATTCATTTTCAGCGCGGCGGGATTCATGGCGATGAGGACGTCGACGGAATCGCCCGGAGTGAAGACGTCATCGCTTGAGAAGTGCAGCTGGAATCCGCTGACACCGGGGAGCGTGCCCGCCGGGGCGCGAATCTCGGCGGGATAATCAGGGAACGTGGCAATGTCATTGCCGTAGAGCGCGACGGTGTTGGTGAACTGGCTGCCGGTGATTTGCATGCCGTCGCCGGAGTCGCCTGCGAAACGGATGACCGCGCGGTCAATAACTTCGCGCTTGGACTTGGGCAGCGGGATTTCTGTAATTGTTGCCATGATTTCGCGTATTCCTATTCCTGCTCAGCTGGTGCTGGCTCCTTTGATAACCCGGTAAGGAGGACGGTTACAGCCGCGCCTCGAGTACAGTAAAACCGGAAAAGCGGAGCGCAAGAGCCGTCAGTCAAGAATACCACAGGCGGTAAAGCAATGAAGGGAATGAGGCTTATTAGGACATGGGAAAATCAAATTTTCACGATTGATTTTGCTGATGCTTCAAAAACCCGAAATTTTTTTTGGGAAAAACGAACCGGAGTGGACAGAATTCGCAGTCAAGAGGGCGCATACCGAGGGTGAACGGGAACGGGTGAAATTCGCCTGGCCTTCGCTCGTGCGGCCAGGCGAACCTTCAGGACGCCGAAAAAACTGGCACCGGCGCCACTTTGGCCGCGGCTGCGGCGAGAAAGCGGGAACGGTAGACGAGCAGCAGGGCGATGACGATGAGGCCGGCAAGGGTCCAGGCAAGACCAAACAGGCGCAGCTGGTGAACGTATTCCGGGGTGATGCTGGCAAGCGGCACAAACGGACGGTTCGTCAGCTGCTCGAGTAGCGCGCTTTCATAGCGCGGACTCGACATGGTGACGATGCCGCTGAGGCTCCCGAAGGTCTGCAATGCGAGGGAAAGCGAAAGACTCCAATGGTTTCACCCGGAAAAGTCCGACGCCGGCCACGACGTAAAGAATGGATTTGAGGACCCAAAGAGTCACGCTGAGAGACCGGTTGAATGGGTGGCCGAACAGCACCATCGGTGTGCGGGCATAAAGGACAAAAACAAGTGAGAGGGAAGACAAAATCCAGAGCCCGCCCACGACCATGATGCCGATGACCAGAGGTATGCCATAAAAGATCATGATGAAAACTTTTATGAAGGCGCCCATCGCCGGGCCAGCCTCCGGCGCGGCAGGAATGGGGAGGAATGTCGCGAAGATGATCGTCAGAGACGAGACGGCAGTCGCGAGGCCGGAAAAAACGAGAATGGAAATGCGAGCCCAATTCTTGAGGCGCAGCAGGCCGACGCCGGTAAAAATTCCGAAAACAGCGAGTCCGGCAAACAGAAGCAGCGAGACCGTCGTTACGGCTTGAACCGCGGGAGGAAGCGCCGGGACGCTTGCAGCGGACCTCATCATCGCCATTCCCAGGGCGGCAAAGAAAATGCTGATCAGCGCGAGGGCGCTGCCGGCAATGGCCAGTATGGCGGCAACGGTGATCGAAGCAGAAGGGCGGGCAGGCATGGCGGATATTTATACGCGTAATTCAAGGAAACGGGAAGACATGGATGGAGGCCTCGCGCGCCCAGATTTCGCTTGACGTTCGCTTTCTTTTCGCCTAAGGTTCTGGAGTTGGCAAAAAGTGTGGAGGCGCGTCCATGGCTTTGACAAAACGACAAAAAGAAGTACTGGATTATCTGGTTTCGTTTGAGACCAAGCACGGCTACGCGCCGAGCTTTGAAGAGATCGGCAAGGGCTTGAAATTGACGTCGCTGGCGACGGTGCACAAGCACATTACGACTCTCGAGAAGAAGGGATTCATCCGGCGCGGGTATAACCAGAGCCGGTCGATCGAGATTTTGCAGTTGCCCAAGTCCGTGAAGGAACAGGTGAACGACCGGCGGAATCAGGAACTGCCAATGGTGGGTCGGATCGCTGCGGGAAGCCCGCTGGAAGCGGTCGAAGAGCGGGAAACGCTCTCCCTCGGGGATTTTGCGCGCGGGGGAAATTCCTTTGCTCTGCAGGTGAAGGGGAACTCTATGATTGAGGATCACATCATGGACGGGGATTATGTGGTCTGTGAACAGACGCAGGTGGCCAACGCGGGGGACATTGTGGTGGCGTTGATTCGCGATGAAGAGGCTACGCTCAAGAGGTTTTATCGGGAGGGGCCGGGGAAGGTGAGATTGCAGCCGGCGAATTCGGAGTTTGAACCGATTATTGTGGGGACCAACGAGTTGAAGATTCAGGGGCGCGTGATTGGGGTCTTGCGGAAATATTAGAAGCCCCGTGTTGCCGGGCCGACCCACGCCCGAAAAAGCCGGTCCCCGATCGCCCGTTTACAGTAGTTATCCGGTTTTCGTAGCGGAATTACCTTACTGCCTCGCATATTCCCACCTGTTAGAATCAATCGAGTAGCAACCAGGATTGTTCGGTCAAGGAAAGGAACCTATTTTTCGGATGGCGCGTGCGATCCATACCCTGGCGGTAACCATCCTCTGCGCGGCTTGTATTTCTGCGGGATGGCCCGCGCGATGCGCGGCGTATTCTGTGCTGTCGCATGAAGCGATTATTGATGTGTCGTGGGAGAAGAGTTTGCGGCCGATGTTGCTCGAGCGGTTTCCGCATGCGACGCGGGACGATTTGCGCGAGGCGCACGGGTATGTGTATGGCGGGGCGATTATCCAGGATATGGGCTATTACCCGCACGGGAGTCATTTTTTCAGCGATTTGACGCATTACGTACGAAGCGGGGATTTTGTGCTGGCGCTGCTGCGTGATGCCAAGACCCTCGATGAATATGCATTCGCGCTGGGCGCGCTGGCGCATTACGCGGCGGACAATGATGGTCATAAGATTGGCACCAACCGGGCCGTGCCGATCTTGTATCCCAAGCTGAGAAAAAAATTTGGCGACAGCGTAACGTATGAGGATGACCCGCTCGCGCATGTGAAGACCGAATTTGGGTTTGATGTGCTGGAAGTGGCGAAACAGCGCTACGCTCCGGACAGTTATCACGATTTCATTGGATTTCAAGTTGCCGAAGAGTTGCTGGCACGGGCCTTTGAGGAGACCTACGGGCTGGAATTGAAGGATGTTCTGGCCAATCCGGATAAGGCATTCAATTCCTACCGCTACGGCGTGAGCAAGCTGATACCAAAAGCGACGCGGGTGGCTTGGACGCTCAAGAAGGATGAGATACAGAAAGACCTGCCGGGCATCACCAAGAAAAAATTCATGTACAACCTGAAGCGGGCGAGTTTTGAGAAGAATTGGGGTAAGGACTATCAGCCACCGAGTTTTGGGGAGAAATTTCTGGCGGTGCTATTCAAGATCTTGCCCAAAATTGGTCCGTTACGAGTGTTGCAGTTGAAGACGCCGACTCCGGACACCGAACTGATGTTTGAAAACAGTTTCAACGCTACGGTGGACAGCTATCGCGTCTTGCTGGACGGAGTACACGGGGGCAATCTGGTTTTACCCAATGACAACTTCGATACCGGCGGGGAAACCGGGCCGGGAAAATATAAAATGAATGATGATGTGCACGCGAGGCTGCTCGACACGCTGGCCAAGGAAGACTTTTCAAAAGCGCCGCGGGAGGCTCGCGAGGAATTGATCAAGTTTTATGGCGAGAGCGACGCCGCGTATTCCACCAAGAAAAATGCGAAGGCCTGGGCGAAAGTGCAAGTGCAGATCGAACGGTTGAAGACAGCGCCGCCGGCGAACTTGGAAAAAGCCGCCGCGGACGTTCCGGCCGGACGTTCCTCGAACTAGATCGTTTCCTGGCAACGAAATCCCGTCATTTTGGCAGCAGCGCACGCGGGGGCCGGCGAGGTGTGGGCGCTTGGCAAGGTCCCGAGCTTGGCTTCGCGCGAGCTACGCGGAACCGGGAATGACCGGATGGGGGAGGATCGAAATTGCTGGATTGATGAATTGAAAAAATGGGGCGGGAATCGCTTGGTGGCGTGAAACAATGTAGAATTTCGCGCAGGGATTTGTGACTTGCTGGCAGGAGACGGATGCATGGATTTGGAAAATACCGGGACCAGAACAGTTCAGAGATGAAGAAAACCAGGACCATTAAAAAGCTTTTGGCGGCGAATCGGAGCGAGATCGCGATTCGGATATTTCGGGCCGCGAATGAGCTCGGATTGCGGACCGTAGCGATTTATTCGCAGGAGGACCGGCTGGCGCTGCACCGGTTCAAGGCCGATGAGGCGTATCAGGTCGGAATCGGGAAGGGGCCGGTCGAGGCGTATCTGGATATCGCCGGGATCATAGCGCTTGCCAAGCAGTATGACGTGGATGCGATTCATCCGGGGTATGGATTTCTCGCAGAGAACCCGGCTTTGGCGCGCGCTTGCGCCAAGGCGGGAATCATTTTCGTGGGGCCGACGGCCGAGTTGCTCGAGATGTTGGGAGACAAGACGGCGGCGCGACGGCTGGCGGCTTCAGCTGGCGTTCCTACTCTGCCGGGGACCGAGAACGCCGTGAAATCGGTCGAGGAAGCGCGCCAGATTGCCGAGGAGATCGGCTACCCGGTTATTGTGAAGGCTTCGATGGGCGGCGGGGGCCGCGGGATGCGCGTAGTGCAGGATGCGGCGCAGCTGGAAGCGCGGCTTGAAGAAGCGCAGGGAGAAGCGCGGTCGGCCTTCGGGGACGCTTCGGTTTTCCTGGAAAAATATTTGCCACGAGCGAAACACCTGGAAGTGCAGATTCTGGGCGATCAACACGGGAATTTGCTGCACTTGTATGAGCGGGATTGCTCGGTGCAGCGGCGGCACCAGAAAGTGGTGGAAGTGGCGCCGGCGGTGAATGTGCCGGAACGGGTGCGGACCGAACTGTGCAATGCCGCGGTCGAGTTGGCGCGCAAGGCAAATTACCGGAACGCGGGAACCGTTGAGTTCTTGTACGACGTCGATACCCAGAACTGGTATTTCATCGAGGTGAATCCGCGGATTCAGGTCGAGCATACCGTCACGGAAATGGTGACGGGAATTGACCTGGTGCGGGCACAAATTCTGGTGGCGCAGGGACACCAGTTGCACGAAGCGCCGATGTCGTTACCAAAGCAGGACCAGGTGCCGCTTTACGGGGTGGCCTTGCAGTGCCGCGTCACGACGGAAGATCCGGCGAAGAATTTTGCGCCGGATTACGGAAAGATTTCAACCTACCGATCCCCGGCGGGATTTGGGATTCGTCTGGATGGCGGGACGGCTTATGCGGGAGCGGTGCTGGCGGCTTACTACGATTCGCTGCTGGTGAAGGTGACGGCCTGGGGAACGAGTTTGCCGGAAGCGTGCCAGCGGATGGACCGGGCGCTGCGGGAATTTCGTATTCGCGGTGTGAAGACCAATATCCCGTTTGTTGAAAACGTCGTGAACCATCCAAAGTTTCGCGCGGGTGAGGTGACGACTTCGTTTCTGGATGAAGCGCCAGAGCTTTTCCGTTTGCCGAGCCGCGGGGACCGGGCGACGAAAATCCTTTCCTATCTGGGCGATGTGATCTTGAATGGGAATCCGGAGGCCAAGGGCAAGAACATCCCGGAATCGCTGGAAACGGCGGTGGTACCGAAGGTTCCCGGGATTACGCCGCCGCCCGGAACCCGCCAGCTGTTGGCTACGCTAGGCCCCAAGAAATTTGCGGCGTGGGCGCGAAAAGAAAAGCGGCTGTTGATTACCGATACGACGTTTCGCGATGCGCATCAATCGCTGATGGCGACACGCGTGCGGACCCACGATTTGCTGGCGACAGCGAATGCGGTGGCGCAGAAACTGCCGAATCTTTTCAGCGTGGAGATGTGGGGTGGCGCTACGTTTGATACCGCCATGCGCTTCCTGCACGAAGATCCATGGCAGCGATTGCGGGAGCTGCGCGAGCGGATTCCCAATATTTGTTTTCAGATGCTGTTGCGCGGCGCGAATGCCGTGGGATACGCGTCGTATCCCGACAATGTGATTATTGATTTTGTGCGCGAGTCGTTTAAACAGGGCGTCGATATTTTCCGGGTATTCGATTCGCTGAACTCCATCGACAACATGCGGGTGGCGATCGATGCGGTCATTGACAGCGGCGGCGTGTGCGAAGCGGCGATTTGTTACACCGGAGATGTTCTCGATAAGAGCCGGCCGAAATATTCAATGAAGTATTACGTGGCTATGGCCAAACAGCTGGAAAAACTGGGCACGCATTTTCTGGCGATTAAGGACATGGCCGGCTTGTGCAAGCCGTATGCCGCCTACGAACTGGTGAAGGTTTTGCGCCAAGAGGTGGGAGTGCCGGTACATTTTCACACCCATGATACCAGCGGCGTGAATTCGGCTTCCGTACTGAAGGCCGCCGACGCGGGAGTGGATGTGGCGGATGCGGCGGTGGCCGCGCTGAGTGGGGGAACCAGCCAGCCGAACTTGAACTCCATTGTGGAAGCGTTGCGGAATACGCCACGCGATACCGGACTGGACGTCGACACGCTGAATGAGTGCTCGGATTACTGGGAAACGGTGCGGACCTACTATATGCCCTTTGATTCGGGGCCGAAGGCGGGATCGGCGCGGCTGTACCAGCATGAAATTCCTGGAGGGCAGTATACGAATTTGCGCGAGCAGGCGACGGCCATGGGCTTGGGGCATCGCTGGCGAGAGGTGGAGCAGATGTACGCCGAGGTGAATCAATTGTTCGGCGACATTGTCAAGGTGACGCCTTCGAGCAAGGTGGTCGGCGATATGACTTTGTTCCTGATGGCGAACGAGATGCAGCCCGGCGATATTCTGAAATTGGATGAGCATCACGATTTATCGCTGCCCAATTCGGTGGTGGAGATGTTTTCCGGCGTGCTGGGAGTGCCCAGGGGTGGCTGGCCAGCGAAATTGCAGAAAATTATCCTGCGCGGCGAAAAACCGCTCAAGGGGCGTCCCAGCGCCAGCCTGGAGCCGGTGGATTTCAAAGGCGCCGGAGCCGTGCTCGAGAAGCAGGTCGGCCACCCGGTTGACCATGCCGATTTGCTGAGTTATTTGCTGTATCCGGACGTGTTTACGAAATTCGACAAGTTCCGGCACACGTATTCGGATGTGAGTGTGTTGCCGACGCCGGCATTTTTTTATGGTTTGAAGTCCGGCGAAGAGATCACCGTGGAGATCGAATCGGGCAAGAGTTTGATTATTAAATTTCTAACCGTCAGCGAGCCGCATCCGGATGGAACGCGGACTTTATTTTTCGAATTGAACGGGCAGCCACGCGAAGTGAATGTGCGAGACAAGGCGCTGCGCGTGGTGGAGCGGGCGCACCCTAAAGCCGATCCGGCGGACCCGGGACACGTGGGGGCCGCGACGGCCGGAGTCATCAGCAGTATCGCCGTGCATGCGAATCAGATCGTGGAACGGGGAGCAAAACTTGTGACTTTGGAAGCCATGAAGATGCAGTCAAACATTTATGCGCCGATTGCGGGCCGGGTGGCGAAGTTGCTGGTGTCCTCGGGGCAACACGTGGAAGCGAAGGATTTGCTGGTGACGATTGTACCGTGAGCGACGGACAGCTGCGAAAGCATGAGCGGTTTCGTTCAAAATTCTTGCGCAATCAGCGCGATTTGATCGTTTATTTGCCCCCCGGCTATGAAGAACAGTCCTGGCGGCACTTTCCTGTTTTATATCTTCACGACGGACAGAATCTTTTCGATGGGGGAACCTCGTTCATTCCGGGGATGGATTGGCATGTGGGGCCGACTGCGGATCATGCGATCCATACCGGGCAAGTCGAACCCCTGATTATCGTGGGCATGTACAACACGAAGGCGCGGATTCGCGAGTACACCCCGACGCAGGTGCCGAAGCTCGGGGGCGGACGTGCGGATCGCTACGCGAAATTTTTGATGGAAGAAGTGAAGCCATTTGTTGATCAAGAGTACCGGACGCTTTCCGGACCATCGCACACCGGAATTGGCGGCTCCTCGCTCGGTGGACTCGTTTCGCTCTACCTGGGATTGAAGCATTCGCGGATTTTTGGGCGGATTGCGGCGTTGTCGCCTTCGGTTTGGTGGAACCAGCGAGTGATGCACAAATTTGCCGCCGCAGCACCGGTCGAACCGCGGCCGCGGATTTGGCTGGATATCGGGACAAGGGAAGGGCCGCGGATTTTGGATGATGTGGAAAACTTCCGAGATGTGTTGCTCGAAAAGGGTTGGGTGCTCGAGCGGGATTTGCATTATGAGCGGGTGGAGGGCGCCGAACACAATGAAGCGGCTTGGGCGGCGCGCGTGGGGCCGTTTCTAAGGTTTTTGTTTCCAATGGGATGAGAGGAATCGCTGGCGCCTCCTGGTTTTTCAGGAGTGGGCTCGGAACGCTGCGCGAGACGCGCCAGCCAAGGCGTTGCCAGGGCGTGCGTTTCGCGCTGGTTCGATGTAAGTTGTGGGCAGACGAATCGGGGGCTATGAATGCCGGAAGCGCGACCTCTCACTATTCTGTGTGTGAGTTCCTATGAAAAAGGGCAGGAGTTTTTGCGGACCTGCAAGGCGATGGGCTGCCGGGTGCTGCTGCTGACGGTCGACAAGCTGCGCGATGGCGACTGGCCGCGCGAAAGCGTGGATGAGATTTTTACAATGCCGGAAGAGCTGCCGGTGCAGGGAATTATTAACTCGGTGAGTTACATGGCGCGATTTCAGCCGATTGATCGGGTGGTGGCGCTGGACGAGTTTGATATGGAAAACGTGTCGGCGCTGCGCGAGCACTTGCGCGTGCCGGGCATGGGGCTGACGACGGTTCGCTATTTTCGCGACAAACTGGCGATGCGGGCACGGGCGAAAGAAGCCGGGATTTCGGTGCCGGCGTTTGTCCACGTCTTGAACTACGACGATTTGCGGGAATACATGGAACGCATCCCCGCGCCGTGGTTGCTGAAACCGCGGTCGCAGGCGTCCGGTATTGGGATGCGGAAGATTCATCAGCCGGATGAATTGTGGCCGTTGCTCGATCAACTGGGCGATAACCAGTCGAATTACCTGCTGGAACAGTTTGTTCCGGGGAATGTGTACCACGTGGATAGCGTGACGTCGGAGTGGGAGGTGGTGTTTGCAGAAGCGCATGCCTACGGAACGCCGCCGCTTGACACCTCGCACCACGGGGGAGTTTTTACGACGCGGTCGTTGCCGCGCGACGCGGTGGACACGCAGGCGCTGCTCGATTTGAACCAGGACTTGCTGGATGGTCTGGGGTTGATGCGGGGAGTGACCCATGCGGAATTCTTGAAGTCCCATGCGGATGGTAAGTTTTATTTTATCGAAGTGGCGGCCCGGGTTGGCGGGGCTTACATTTCCGACGTCGTGGAAACAGCGACAGGAATCAATCTGTGGCGGGAGTGGGCGCGGCTGGAAGTGGGTGCCGGCAAGCGGGACTACCAGTTGCCTGAAGTGCGGCGCGACTACGCCGGAGCCATATTGTCGCTGGCCAGACAGGAGCACCCGGATACCTCGGCGTATAACGATCCGGAGATCATTTACCGGGTAGCGAAATATCACCACGCGGGATTTATTTTGAGGTCGGACCAGCCGGAGAAGATTACCGAGTTGTTGACGTCCTATGGCGAGAGGTTTGTGCGGGATTTCATGGCGGTGCAACCGGTACCGGATAGGCCCAGCTCGTAGCTTGAAATTCATACTGTGCTAATGTGAGGGCCAGAGGGGACCTGTCCTATTGGCTAGTTACTGTCAGGAACGGGAAACACAGCTTTCCTTTGCGGCGGCTATAGCCGAGGGCTAGAGTTTGCTGTACCCCGGCCGGAAATCTAAGTGGGGTGAAGTTGCTTGGGAGGCCCGATGTGGGGGAATAAGAAACCGGAAACGCCGCAGGGCGCGCAACCGGAGCCGCGAAATTTTAATGATCATCAAACGCCGAAGCCAGCTCCGGCGACTTGGGAGGAGAAACCCGCTATGAGTACAGATGCGATGCGTCCATTGGGCGCGACCGCGGATCGCGCGACAGCGCGACTCGGGTCGAGCTTGCACGTGAAAGGCGAGATCTCCGGCAACGAAGATCTGCTGATCGATGGTTCAGTCGAAGGACTGATCCAGCTTGATGAGCGGAAGCTCACTGTCGGAGCAACAGCCAAGGTCACCGCCGATATCATTGCCCGCGAGGTAGTGGTGTACGGCAGCGTGAAGGGGAACCTTCGCGCGAAAGACCGGATTGAAATCAAGAAGGATGGTTCGGTCAATGGTGATCTGACCACGGCGCGCATCATGATTGAAGATGGCGCGTACTTCAAGGGTTCGATCGAAATCGACAAGACTTCGGAGAAAGAGACGAGCAACGCGTTTGCCCGGACTTCTTCGGCAGCCGCCGGAACGCCGGCAGCGAAAACGATTTAGCCTTACGGTTCACCTAGAATTGGAAAAACGGTCCGGACTCTATGCCCCGGACCGTTTTTCATTTGGTCGCGAGTTGCCATTACCCCAGGGCCTTGACCGCCGATCGACGGCGGGACCCCTAAGACATTCCCTTCCCGGGATCCGCGCCGGGTCCCATCCCCCGCAGTATCCTATCTCTGCCGGTCCGTTCCCGTTGGCCGGTAGGCGCGGCACCTTCGGGAACAAGTTCTAACCTTAGTTCGAGCCCGTTCATCAAAGCCCTGTCCGTTGTCCGGGGACCGCTGTCTGCGGCAACCTGGAGCGCCGCCTGGAATTTTATGTCTGTGGAGAGAAACGATGGAAACAAGGAAGCTGGGAAATTCGGATTTGACGATTACGCCGGTGGGATTCGGGGCCTGGGCCATCGGAGGCGCGGGATGGGAGTTTGCCTGGGGCGAGCAGGATGACCGGGACTCGGTGGCAGCGATTCACAAAGCGTTGGAAATGGGAGTGAACTGGATTGATACCGCCGCGGTCTATGGGACCGGACACTCAGAACAAGTCGTGGCTCGCGCGCTCGCGGAATGGAAAGGCCCCCGGCCGTATGTGTTCACGAAATGTTCGCTGGTCTGGGACGAAAACCGCAAGGTGAGAAAGGCATTTGAACCGGCATCGATTAAAAAGGAGTGCGAGGATAGTTTAAAGCGCTTGGCGAGGGAGGCGATTGATTTGTATCAGATGCACTGGCCGCCGGAGGATGGGGGACGCGGCCTGGAAGATGCCTGGAGCGCGATGGCGGAACTACAGAAACAGGGAAAGGTACGGTGGATTGGCGTTTCAAATTTCAGCGTCGAGCAGATGGGGCGAGCGGCCAAGATCGCGCCAATCACTTCGCTGCAGCCCCCCTATTCGATGATTCGAAGGAAGATTGAAGAGTTGGTTCTGCCGTACTGCGAAGCGCACGGCATTGGCGTGATTTCCTATGCTCCGATGGCCTCGGGATTGTTGACGGGCGCGATGACCAAGGAGCGCGCGGCGGCTTTGCCGCGGGATGATTTCCGCAGCCGCAACGCCGAGTTTCAAGAACCGCGACTTGCCAAGAATTTGGAGTTGGTTGAGAGGTTGCGGGCAGTGGGAAAAAAGCACGGGCGTTCGCCGGGAGAAGTGGCGATTGCGTGGACGCTGCGAAAGCCGGTGATTACAGGAGCCATTGTGGGAGCGCGAAACGCGCAGCAGGCAGAAGGCGTGATGCGTGCTGGCGAACTGAAGTTGACGGCGCAGGAGATTGCGGAGATTGAGGGCGCGGCGGCGATTGCGGTCGGGCAGTAGGGAGTGCAAAACAACGGGGTGAGGGCATGGATCTTGGATTAAAGGGGAAGTCGGCGGTGGTCTCTGGATCGACGGCCGGAATTGGGTTTGCGATAGCAGCATTGCTGGCCGAAGAAGGGGCGCACGTGGTGGTAAATGGAAGGACCGAGGCGCGCGTGGCCGAAGCCCTGAAAAAGATTCGCGCCGGCGGAAAGCACGTGAACGTTCGCGGAGTGGCGGCAGATCTGGGGACCGCGGAAGGTGTTGAGAAGTTTGTGGCCGAAGTTAGTGCGGCCGACGTGCTGATCAACAATCTCGGGATTTTTGAGCCAAAACCGTTCATGGACATTCCGGATGCGGACTGGTTGCGGTTTTTTGAAGTCAACGTCTTAAGCGGCGTAAGGCTGGCGCGGGCGTATTTGCCCGGGATGCTCAAGAAAAACTGGGGAAGAATTATCTTTGTGTCGAGCGAATCGGGGCAACAAATTCCGGCGGAGATGGTGCACTACGGGATGACGAAAACAGCGCAGATCGCCGTCGCGCGCGGGTTGGCGGAGTCGGTGGCCGGAACCGGCGTGACCGTGAATTCGGTTTTGCCGGGGCCTACGGCGTCGGAGGGCGTAGAAGGATTTGTGCAGGAACTCGCGAAGCAGCAGGGAATCTCCAAAAGCGAGATTGAGAAGCAATTTTTTTCCACTGCTCGCCCCAGTTCGTTGCTCAAACGATTTGAGACTCCGGAGGAAATTGCAGCGGTGGTGGCCTTTGTTGCCAGCACGCAATCGGTGACGATAAACGGTTCAGCGGTGCGCGCCGAAGGCGGAGTTGTCCGAAGTATTTTGTGAAACGAGCTCCGCTTCAGGCGCGCAGATAGTCGGGGCGCCAGTCCTGGATCATTCCCTTGATGGCTCGGACGCTGGTAATTCGCTCGTCGAGGACTTTGCGGGCCAGATCGGGAAGCTCAGCGTCGCCAGCGAAGCGCAGGGCCACCAGTTGCCCTGGTGTGAATTCCTGGACGCGCGGCTGCAGATCCGGCGGAAGTATCTGGGCGAAGCGAAGGCGTTCTTCGAGGCGAATGACCCGGTCCTGGACTCTCAGGGCGAAAATGCGCGTAAGGAACAGCGAGACGAGGATAGCGGAGGCGGTCAGGACCGAGACGAGGCCGTCGAGGGAGAAGTGGGCGTGCCGCCAGCGGTAAACCGACCAAACAAAGTTAAGCGTTAGAACCGGCAAAGCAAAATAATGGAACGCAGGGACGAATTTTGCGTGATTGCTGAAGCTTTGTCCGCTCATCGAATGATTTCCTTGAATGAAAAGATTGGCTGGATGTCGACTGGGATGTCGGAAACTTTTTCAAATGCGGCTTTGAGCTCCGCCGGAAGGATTGCGTATCTGGCGAACCAAGCTTCGGTGCGGGCGCGATCGCCGGTGGCCTCCTGTTCAAGAAGTTCTTTGGTCAGGGCGGCGACGGCTGACGGCATTTTCGCAAGGACGACAGCGTAGCGGCCGCTCGAGGCGTCCTGTGTGACGGCGCCTTGCTCGAGCAGGTAGTTGAATTCCATCATCTCCGCGCGGCCATGGGCTTCTGCGATGCCGAAGCGGATGGTGCGGAAATTTCCGGCGACGAAGGATATGTAGTCTTCCTCCAGCTTTTCTCTGGAAATGATGTCGTGATTGGCGAGCCAATGGAGCGCGAACAGGCCGGTAATGTCCGCCTTGGCTTCTTCAAGGCCCCCAAATTCCGCGCCAATGGCTTCACGAATGTCAACTTCACCTTTGGCGGTGCGGGAGTAGTTGGGACCGAGTTCGTGGGAAATCTCGTGCATCAGCGTGGTGGCCAGATAGCCTTCACCGGAGGCTCTTGCGGCTTGGTCTTCGCGCATCAAGCGTTTGGCGATCGGAAGAATGACTTCGTTTACGCGCGCATCCATGAAATTCTTGAAGAAGATCTTCTTGCTGCCTTTTTGCGCGTGAACGCGGGCATCGTTGGGCAGATTGTCGGCCACCGCTTGATAGCCGTGCAGCAGATCGCCGGTGCGAAAGGGAGCGTCCATAACTTCCATGGGCGAGAGATGGCCGTGCTTGGAAGGCAGATCGGCTTTGTCGAGGGGCAGCGCTTCCTGCAAGTCGGCTACGTATTTTTCATAGACTTCGAGTTTCTTGCTTTCGGCGGCATTGCGGATGAGAACGGCTGTGCCGTAGGAGCCTTTTATGCCGAGAAGATTATCCAGGTAGGATTCGTAAGGCGCAAAAATGATATCGATCCTGGGATCGGCCAGATCGAGCCACGCGAGATCGCTCGGGAAATAATCGTCAGACAGCAGCGCGTCGGCCCGCAGGCGAAGGAATTTTGCAAAAGCCATGTCGTCGGTGAGTTTGGCGGCTTCGCGGAGCGATTGAGCGGCGGATTTCAGGAACGGTGCATATTCGACGTGATAGGGAATGGTCGTGAGTAAGTTGCCGTTACGACGAACAATGGTGCGCTCGCTGTAAATGGCTTCTTTCTGATCGGGATGTTTGGCGACGTACGCTTCAATTTCTTTTACGGTGAGATCTGTGGGGAACAGAGCGCGGCCCGGAGGAGCGGGCGTGGTTCCCACCAAGGGCTTGAAGTTATCGATCAGATCGTAGCGGCTGCCATTGATTTTCAGGAGACGGAGGAGCTTGCGGTCTTCCGGGTTCTTGCTGGCCGAGAGAGAAACATAAAGTTGCAGGCCGGCCGGGTCGCTTTGCCGCCAGTAAATTTGTTCGAGGTCGTTACAAGCGTCAACCAATTTGCGGACAAGCTGCTGTTCGCGCGGGCTGAGATCTTCGGTGTGCAGCGGCATTTGGATGGGTTTGAACTTGGCGAGGCGTAGCTCGAGGTCCGGAGTGATGACCAGAGGTGCTGCTGACTTGGCTGGGACCGCCTGGGTTTGCGCTGAGAGCGGAACTGGAAACAGGTTGAGCGTTAGAATAAACGCGACGAAAAACAATGGCTGGACCTTCGGCGCTGTGCGAATGTGCATGGGCAGGTCGATTGTAGCAAAGCGCCACTGATTGTGTGAGCGATGAAAGCACTTGATGGAACCGATGACCGTCCGGCGCATCTAAGGGAAAGGGTAGGTGCCGCTACGCACTGGATTCCAGGCACAATGGGGATGGCAAAGATTTTGATCTGGAGGATGACGACAATGGCAAAGGCTATGTGGGGCGGGCAGGTAATCGCAGAAAGTGACTCAACAAAAGTAGTGGAAGGGAATCAGTATTTTCCGCCGGAATCGGTGAAGAAGGAAGTGCTGACGGCCAGCGAGCACACCAGTGTGTGTCCCTGGAAGGGAACGGCTCACTATTATCATGTGGAAGTGAAAGGGATTCGCAACGAGAATGCCGCCTGGTTTTACCCCCAGCCCAAGGATGCGGCGGCGGAGATCAAAGATCATGTCGCGTTTTGGAAGGGCGTGAAGGTGGAAGTGTAGGCAGTAAGGATCGAGGAACCGGCCCCGAACGCCGCCCAGCAGTTTCAGTGGGCGGCCTCGTTTTTGTAGATGGCGCCATTGTGCATTACGAAATGGATGTGTTCGAGTTGGGCAATATCCTTCAGCGGATCTCCGGGGAGTGCGACGATGTCGGCGAAAGCCCCCGGAGAGATTGCGCCGATTTCACCTTTCATTTCCAGGAGTTCTGCGGCACGCGAGGTGGCCGCAAGAATCGCATCCATGGGTGACATTCCGAGGGATACCAGACGCGGAAATTCCTGGGCCATTGGCTCCTGCCAGGGAATCCCACCGATATCCGTGCCGTAGACAATTTTCAAATGTGCTTGCATGGCTTTTTTGAAGGAAGTCTCATGGAGGCTTGCGCGGAGACGGTCGCGTTTTCCTTCCGGCGTGCCGGCCGGCGCCCAGTCACCGTAATAGGGAGAAAGCGTCGGACAATACCAAGTGTTCTGGCGCTGCATCTGGGCGATCTGTGCGTCGGTGATGTCGAGGCCGTGCTCGATGGAATCGCAGCCGCCGTCCAGAGCCCGCTGCAGGCCGATCCCGTTGTACGCATGGCAGGCGACTTTCCGGCCCCAGCCGTGGGTTTCGTCCACGATGGCTTTTAGTTCTTCAACGGTCAGTGTCGGCTGGGAAAAGAGATTTCCTTGTTTATCGACCCACGAGCGATGGGTCATGTAGACCTTGATCCAGTCGGCTCCGTGTTCGAGTTGCTGGCGCGCGGCTTTGCGGGCCTCTATGGGGCCATCGACTTTTTGAACGCCGTCGGGCATGGCGAGTTCAGGCGCGTAGCCTTCAAGGTTGTAACCGCCGGTGCTGGAAATGCCGCGCGTGCTGGTGAAAATTCTGGGGCCGGGAATAGTTCCTTCGGCAATAGCCTGTTTGATGCCCACGTCGCCGTAGCCGGCGCCTTCCGTTTCCAAATCACGAATCGTCGTAAAACCCTGCTCGAGGGCGCGCTTTGCCGCATAAGTGGCGCGCGCGGCCCGCAAAGCGAGGCCCGCTTTGAGAATGTTGGCGTCATAGCCGCCTTTGGCAGGATCTTCACCCCACAAGAAAATGTGCGTATGCGCGTCGATGAGACCGGGGAGAACTGTGGAACCCGAGAGATCGACAATTTTTGCCTCCGGGGGAATAGTGGCTGAGAAATCACTGATTTTTTCGATTCGATCATTGCGAACGAAGATGAGCTGATTTCTGCGGGGAGAGCCGGAGAGGCCATCAATGAGAGAGCCGGCGCGGATCACGGTGAGCGTTGCGTCAGGAGTCGCTTGCGCGGAAGCGCCGGGAATTGCGAGAGTGGCAAAAACCAGGCTGGCCAGCAGGCGAAGGGTCTTGTCTTTCATGGAAGCTCCAATTGAACGCGGGAAATCTTGCTTCAAGTTGGTTGGAGTTGCAAGGCTCTTTCGGGCTAGGTGCCGAGGAGATTGGACTGCAGAGCCGAAAAATTGTGTTCGTGAGCCCAGAGGGAGAGGGGTAGGGCCGCGAGATCGTCGACGAGAGGAACCGCGTGGCCGTCCTTGGTTAGATCGATGGTGCGGAGGAAGGTAGAACAGGTTTCGCAGGCTTCAACGCGGATGTGGGGAAATTGCTCAGCGACGTAGACGGGAAGTTTAGCCTCGGTATCTTCGCCGCAGCTGGGACAGAAAATACGGCGAAAACTCCATTCGTGAGAGCAGAAGGAGCACAGGAGGAAGCGCTTGCCGCCGTCCCCTTCGGGACGGAGAACGCCCAGGAGCGGTTGCGAGCCGCACATAGGGCAAAGTTTAGGCGTCTCAGTGATCTCGCGAGCCGGAAATTCCGACGCGACGACCTCAGCGCACGGTTGCAGGATGGCGCGCAGAAAAAATTGTTCAATGGCGTCGGCGGAAGGATTTCGATGGCCGCCGGTTTGCCAATAGGAATTGAGAGCATCGAGCCAGACCTCGGCCTTGCTCGACGAAAGCTGTTTTGCCGAATCGGCCAAGCGTTTGGGGCCGGTTTGCTCGACCATGTCAAGGAAAGAGCGAACATGGGGAAGGGCATTTGAGAGGTCCAGAGTGTCTCGCCTGGCCAGCTCGGGAAAAGATCGCGGTTGACTTTTGCGCGTGCTAGCGAAATGAGTTGAGAGATTTTTCTGGAATGAAGCGACGGATTGGTAGAAGGACAAGATTTGCGCGGCGAACGCGAGCCGCGTTGTGAGAAGCTGCGCGCGCTTGATGCGGGCGTCATACACGCGGACTACGGATTGGGGAGAAGTCATTCGCGATGGGGCGGCGTCTCGCCGGTGACTTCTTTATACCAGCCCGGATGGTAGCGCGCGACAAACTCTTTGGAGACGTCGCCATGCACCATGGAGTCCAGTGCGCCGCGTTCGGCGAACACGCTCATATAGATGTGGATGAGGAAATTACCGATGGTGATGAGCGCTACAGCAGGATGCACAAACACCGCGGCCAGGCGGAGAAAGCGCAGGTTCCATGGAATGTATTCCGGGAACCACAGGATAAGTCCGGTGAGCAGCAGAAGGATGCCGGACCACAGGAAAGTCCAGAAGAGAATTTTCTGCCCAGCGTTGTACTTGCCCGCGGGAGGCATTTTATCGTCCTTGTTTTGCACGTAAAAACGGATGGAGCGCCACCACACTTTATCAACTTCGGTAGTGTGCATTTGCGAAGCCCACATGCTGTACATCTGCAACACCGCGGCAACGAAGATCAAGCCCACCCAGGGATGCAGCATGCGGGAGACCGGGGCGCCGCCGAGAATGACGGCCAGCCAGAACAACCACGGGGACCAGAACGCCAGGCCCGTAAGCAAAAGGTAGATGTAGGAAAATGAAGCGATCCAGTGATTGAGGCGTTCGGGAAAACGGTAGCGAAGAATGCGGCCGGGAGGAACGTATTGTTCGGAGTTGCTCACGGCTGAGCTCCTTCGTGGGGAGTTTTGATTTCTTCGGCGCGTTCCTTGGGCCCATAGCGGAGATAGTGAATGGCGAGGCCGATGACGCCGCCGATCATGGCGACGTTGCCAAGCCACTTGAGCGGACCCTTCCAAAGCTTCACGGTCCAGGGAATATGCGGATCTGCTGGGAGGCCGCCGTAGAGTTCGGGCTTGGTGGCGTCATGTAAAACGTAGATGACGCCGGTGCCGCCGACTCCGGCGGGATCGTAGACGCCAGCATTGGGAAAATTGTAGTGATCTTTCAGTTGCGCAGCGCGTTGTTCGGCAAGGGCTTTCATGTCTTCTTTCGTACCGAAGTGCAGGCAGCCTGTAGGACAAGATTTGATGCAGGCGGGTTCGAGGTTTTCGCTGACACGATCGGCACACAGCGTGCATTTGAAGACGCGCTTGGTCTCTTTGTTGAATTTGGGAATGTTGAAGGGACAACCGCTGATGCAGTAGCCGCAGCCGATGCATTTGTCCTGCTGAAAGTCGACGATGCCGTTGCTGTACTGGACGATGGCGCCATCGGAAGGGCAAGCGGCGAGACAACCAGGTTCGGCGCAATGCATGCATTGATTCTTGCGCATGAGCCACATGAGGGTGCCGTCTTCGCGTTCGTGTTCGTTGAAGAGGATGAGATTCCAATAATTCCAGCGCGTTTCCGGCATGGTTTGCAGAGTGTTGCCAAAAACAGTTTCACCGAACGGAAGATCGTTCCACTCCATACAGGCAACTTCGCAGGCCTTGCAGCCGATGCAGGTGGTGGTGTCGATGAGCTTGCAGACCGTGGATTCGCGTTGCGTGTTTTCGCCGGGGATGGCTCCGGCGTGGGCGGAGATTTTTTGGATGCGTAGAGTTGCTTGACTCATGCCGCCCTCTAAACTTTTTCCACTTTAACGAGAAATCCCTTGAATTCGGGGGTGTAGGCATTGGGATCGACCACCGTGGGCGACAGCAGGTTGGTCAAAGTCTTTGCGGTCTTGCCCTCGTCTTCGGCGATGCCACGATAACCCCAGTGAATGGGGATGCCGATTTGATAGGTTTTTTTGCCGTCGATTTGCATGGCCTTGATGCGTTTGGTGACCATAGCCTTGGCGATGTAATGACCGCGAATGCTGGAGACTTTTATTTTGTCCCCGCCGGCGATACCCATCTCGCGCGCCATCTCCTCAGATATTTCTACAAAGGGTTCCGGAACGAGCTGGACATTCATGGGATTGTTTTTTGTCCAATAGTGATAGTGCTCCGTCATGCGATAGGTGGTGCAGATGATGTTGTAGCCGTCTTTAACCTCGCCGTATTTGTCGTCGGGAGTCTTGAAGCGTTTGACGACGGGATTGTGCACCTGGTTGGGATGCAGGGGGTTTGCCGAAGGGCTTTCGATGGGCTCGTAGAATTCGGGGAAAGGGCCGTCAGCGAAAGCCGCAAGGGGCGCGAAGATTCGGCCGACGCCTTCTGCGTTCATGATGAACGGGCCCATGTGATCGGTAGGCCGGGAATCCACTTTGAAATCCGGGACATCGTTGCCGACCCATTTTTTCGCGTCCTCATTCCACCAGATTTGCCGACGGGCGGCGTCCCAGGGTTTGCCGTCGCTATCGCACGAAGCCCGGTTATACAGAACGCGGCGATTGGCAGGCCACGACCATGCCCAATTCTGATGCACACCCATGTCGGAAGGGTCGGCGGGGTCGCGGCGGGCCGTTTGATTGCCGGCTTCGGTGAAGGCGCCGGAATAAATCCAATTGCCGCACGCGGTAGTGCCGTCGTCTTTCAGCCAGGAGTAGCCGGGCAGTTGCTGGCCGGCTTTGAGCTGAGCTTTTGTGGCGGGATCTTCGGCGTCGACCAGCGTCTTGCCGTTGATTTCCTTCAGGACTTCTAACAGGGACGGGTTCATGGGATCGGTGTAGGCCCAAGTGAGCTTCTCAATGGGGTCAGGAAACTTACCGCCGTCGCGTTGGTAGAGTTCGCGAACTTTCAGGAATATCTGGGCGACGACACCTTGATCGAGGCGGCAGCCGGCGGGCATTGGAAGGGCGGCGTTTTTCCACTGCAGCCAGCGCGCGGAGTTGGTGAAAGTGCCGTCCTTTTCCGCAAAGCCTGCGCAGGGCAAGCGATAGACGGTGGTTTGGATTTGCTTCATTTGGTCGGTGGAAATGCCCGGGGATCTCCAAAATTCACTGGTTTCGTCGGGATAAATTTCGCCGACGACGAGCCAATCGGCTTTCTTGAGCGCATCTATATTTTTTTGTGAATCAGGACCGATGGCGACACCGTTCATGCCAAAGGCGAAAAGCCCTTTGACGATGCCGTTGTACATGTTGTCCCACATCTGGACCCAGGAAAAATTGCGGTCCACTCTAGGCAGGTAATCGAAGGCGAACCCATTTTGTTTGGTGGCGGCGTCTCCGTACATGGCTTTCAGGAAACTGGCTGCGAATTTCGGAGTGTTGCTCCAATAGTTGTAGGAGTCCCACTTTTGCGGCTTGGAAGAAGTGGGCGTGATGCGCTTCATCCAGGTGTCGAAATCCTTGTCGGCCGGAGTGGGAACTTTCAGGTAGCCGGGAAGATTGTCAAAGATTCCGGCCATGTCCGTGGCGCCCTGAATATTGGAGTGACCGCGAAGGGCGTTGACCCCTCCACCAGCGCGGCCGATGTTTCCCATGAGGAGTTGGATGATGGCAGCAGTGCGGATAATTTGCGTGCCGAAAGAGTGGTGGGTCCAGCCAACTGCGTAGATGATGGTCGCGGCTTTTTTCATATCGCCGTCTTTACGGATTGACGTGAAAAGATCGGCGGCTTTGAGAAATTGATCCCGGGGAACGCCGGTGATGCGCTCGACCATTTCGGGTGTGTAACGGGAATAATGCTTTTTCAAGAGCTGGAAGACACAATTGGGATTTTGCAGCGTCAGGTCGTAGTCGACATTTGCGGGCATGGGAGGCAGGGGCGGAGGGGTGCCACTCTGCCCGGTAGACATGCCGGGATTTTGATGCGAGCCCCCGTTTCCGGAGCCAGAGTAATTCCAGGTTTTGCGATCGTAGGTTTGTTTTTCCGCGTCAAAGCCAGAGAAGACGCCGTCGTCGTCGGGAAGTTTGAAGTCCGGCTGAACAACAAATGCGGCGTTGGTGAAGTTGATTAAATAATCTTTGGCGATGCGATTGTTTTCAATGGCGTAACGGATCATCCCGCCGAGGAAAGCGATGTCGGCGCCGGCGCGAATCTGGCAAAAAAGGTCGCCGACGGCCGCGGTACGAGTAAAACGCGGATCGACAACGATCATTTTTGCGTTGCGATTGCGCTTGGCTTCAATCGCCCATTTGAAGCCGCAGGGGTGATTTTCGGCGGGATTGCCACCCATGATGAGCATCAGGTCGGTATTCTTGATATCGACCCACCCATTGGTCATCGCCCCTCGCCCAAATGTTGGTCCCAAACTTGAGACCGTGGGGCCGTGTCAAACTCGGGCCTGATTTTCCAGGTGCACGACCCCCAGGGCGCGCATGGACTTCACAACCAGGTAATTAAACTCGTTGGTGTCGGTGCATCCACCCGTGAAAGCTATGGACTCCAATCGATTGACGGTGTGGCCGTCTTGGTCCCGTTCGATGAAAGTGTCGTCCCGGGTCTTTTTCACTTTCGCAGCGATTTCGTTTAGCGCATCATCCCAGGAAATATCTTGCCAATCCGTTCCCCCGGGGCGGCGAACCTGCGGCTTCACCAGGCGCCGCTCGTTCAGGATATCTTGCTGGAGCGATGATCCTTTGGGGCAGAGGGTGCCACGATTGATGGGATGGTCCGGATCGCCTTCCACATGGACGATCTGCGGCGTGACGTTTTTGGCGCGGTCTCCGATCGTGTAGATGATGACGCCACAGCTCACAGAGCAGTACGGGCACGTGGAACGGGTTTCGTTGGCGCGCGCAATCTTCAGGACTCGCAGTTCGGCCAGAGCGGGTTGCAGGTCGAAGCCAAAGAGCGCGGCAGCCGTTCCACCAACAGTAGCCAGCTTCAGAAAGTCACGGCGGGTCGTGGTCATCTGGGCTCCCAAAACATCTATGATGCAATTCGAATATGTGCGGATTCTTAAATAAAACCAACGGGCGGCAGTGTCAAGCCGGCAGTTGTTAACTCCTGGTCAAAACTCACTTTATTCCAAAAAATACGCCTATTGCGCTACCGCGAACTACCTAGTTTGGGGGAGGGGTGACCACGTTCTAGTACCTTTGTACTTCGCCGTGACAAAACCTTTTTGTACCTGGAGTCCTATTGTTCCCTGGACCTAGGCCGGATACACTCTCCCTTCAAATCAGGAGGCCTGCTTTGACTGGTTCAGAACGCCGCACTACTCAACGCTTTTCCATGCGGCTGCCGCTTACCGTACGCTGGACCACGGGGGCCGCGGTTGGCGAAACCAGCACCGAATCGAGAGACGTGAGCTCGCGCGGTGTTTACTTCTTTCTTTCCAAGGATGTAAAGGAAGGATCCGCGGTAGAAATACTGCTGACTTTGCCGAATGAAATTACCCTTGCGGGCCCTGTCCGTGTGCGGTGTCTCGGACGAGTGCAACGGACTGAAGCGCGCGAAGAAGGCGCGGTGGGAGTTGTCGCCGCGATCGAACGCTACGAATTTCTGCGCGGCGACGAAGACAAGTAGCGCAGGATGAGATCGCTCGGGCAGCCGGAAGCGATCTTCATGGAAATCTTTGATTTACAAGTTTCTTGTTCGCTCACTGCGGAGGCGGACAGGATTGGCCGGGACGCCTTGGCCCCTCAGCGAACGCGTTCCGGCCGTAATTTTTGGCGATGATGCCTCGATCATTTTCCTCTTAAATACTTCAGCTTGATTTTGGCAACAGCCTCACGACAAAGCCGGTGAAGCCGTCATGCCAGGCGTGCGCGATCATGCCGGGAAACAGGTTTTTTCGGAAATGGGCGAGCACCCCGAAGAGAATCCCATAGACGGTGATGACGATGGCCGCTTTCCCGCCTTGATAGATATGACCTCCTCCAAAAGCGGCTGCCGAAAGAAGAACGGCCGCCGGAACATTGCAAGTCCAGGCAAGAAATTGCCGCTGAAAATAGCCCCTGAAGATAATTTCCTCACAGATGCCGGCGGTGACGGAAGTCACGATCCACAGAAAAGATTCCAGGGGAGTTTGCGGAAACAGAAATCTCATTTTTTCCAAATTTCCCGTCATGTGAAGCAATAGTGCGGTGATTTTCAAAATGACAATCGCCACAATCCAAAACGCAATGGAAATCCCCCAATCCGCCAGGAAGCTCCCGAACGACGTCCATCGCTGCCCGACAAGCTCGCCGAGCGAACGGCCCTGTTTCCGCACGCCCCAGGCGATGTAGCCGACGACGGCCCATTCCCAGGAACTGGTGAGAATGTAGGTAGCAGCACGATGAGGATCTTGTCCTGCCCGGGCATGCCTCGCGCCCCAATAACCCCACGCTGACCATCCGGCGAGAATGAGAAGCAGGGATACGGTGTGAACGACGCTGGCAACGGCGGCCGTTGTGCGCGGCGGTGAGCCGGTTGCCGGCAATGGCGAAAGTGAGTCCAAGGTCTGGGCGCCCCGTATAGGAAATTTACCGATTCCCTCGTCTGTCAGAACAGCCCTTGAATGATATTTCCTTGTGCGACTTCCAGGAAATGAATTCGCCAAGGCGTGCTAGCGGGCCGTTACCTCTGTGCCACGCCTGTCCTTATGGGCAGGCGATTTTTTGAGTCGATGTGGTAGAGCATGGGATACCCAGTGATTGAGGATCTCCGAGGGAGTTGCGGTCGAAGTGTGGCTGGTGGATCCCCCGAGTTGGGGAAAGTCTTGAGGGTGGGTGAGCGCGTTGCAAATGTTTCCAAAACTTGAAGTGATCGAAGCCGATGTGCCAGGCGAATCTCCAGTGGAAAAGCCGTTACCGGCGGAATCCACCTTGGCGAGCGTTGTGTCCCCGGTTGCGTCCGAGGAATTCCCGGCGGAGGGTCATCCAAACTCGGAATCACACGAGGAACCGTCGAGTGGAGGAGCGATGGGCGGGCTGTCGCTCTTGGACCTCGCCGAGACGATCGATCAACACAAACAGTGGGTGGAGTCGGCCGGAGAGTCCGGCGCAAAAGCTGATTTCTCGGGCAGCAATTTCGCCAATGCGGATTTGACGGGTGTGAACCTGCAAGGGGCCGTATTGAATAAAGCGATCTTTACGGGCGCCGATCTCTCAATGGCGAACTTGCGAGGAGCGAGTCTGGTGCAAACCGACTTGCGGAATGCCAACCTGCTCGGAACGGAACTTCACGGCGCGAATTTAATGGGCGCAACTCTATACGGAACCGAAGGGCTGTGGGTTGGACGCCTCGGCGGGACGAATCTATTTGACGCCATTTTGCCGGAGTCGATTGCCGCGTTTGACAGTGCGAAAGCTATTGGGGACTCGACGAAGGTCGCGCGCTGGTTTTATTTCCTGACGCTCGCGGTGAGCGCGATCTGTAGCTTGCTGATTGTACTAACGACCGATGTGCGGCTGGTCGTCGACGGCTCGGCGTTGCCGATTCCGCGGATTGGACGCGTTCTTCCCATGTCCGGTTTTTACCTGGGAGCTCCGATCTTGCTCTTCGCCATTTATCTGCGATTCCATTTCGTGCTGCTACGGCTCTGGGGGAGCATGGCGGCTTTGCCGGCGGTGTTCCCCGACGGACAGACTCTTGAGAAGGATGGTCCCTGGTTTTTGATGGGCCTGGGACGACGACATTTCAAGTGGCTGCGCGAAACCAAAACACCAATCTCGGCGATGGAAGGCGTCCTGGCAGTTCTGCTAGCGTACTGGGCAGTTCCCGCCACCATGTTCCTGTTCTGGCTGCGCTATCTGGTGCGGCAGGATCTTCGCGGAACGATGTTGCATGTTTTCTTGCTCACCGCGTCGGTGGCAGCGGCCACCTGTTTGCCTGTCGTCGTTGCCCGGATTCTCCGACCGGGAGAAGTGCGGCGTCCCAAGTCCAAAAATATCTGGCGTATTGCCAGTTCCACGCTGCGGGCTGCCCTCGTTACGGGTTGTGTTTTCTTTGTCATATCAATTGGCGTGATAGGCGGACTGCCTGCGGATACCGGCGTCGCGCCGCAGCATTCCGCGGCCAGCATTCAAAGATGGGCTGCCATGGGATTTAAAGCCATGGGGTACAGGCCGTACGCGGACCTGACGGAGGCGGTGCTTTCGCAGCCGCCGGCGCGTGGTCAGTGGACTGAAGAGGGAATTGCCAGCGTACCGGGAGCAAAACTGAATCAAGCTGATCTGCGGTTTGCACGAGGCTACCGCGCATTCCTGGCCAATGCCCGGCTCTGGCGCGCCGATCTGGAAGGGGCGATTCTTTCCGAAGCGGATTTGCGCGGGGCGAATCTGCGAGAAGCGGTTTTGCGTTCGGCGTCTTTGGACCGAGCGCAAGCCGGACATGCGATTCTGGTCTCTGTGAATGCGACCGGCTCGAACTTTGCCTCGGCGGATTTGCGCCTGGCGGATCTGTCTTACGGAATATTTGAGAATGCCGACCTTTCGAATGCGAAAGTCGGCGGGGCATCGCTTTATGCGGTAAATTTGCGCGGCGGGAAGCTGCTACGCACAGATTTTTCCCGGGCAGATTTGCGCGACGCAAAACTGGAAAATTCCACGATGACCCTGGCAAATTTACTGGAGGCGGATTTGTCTTCGGCCAAGATGGCGCGCGCCAATCTAACCGGAGCTCAGTTGCGCGGAACTATTCTGCTCGATGCCGATCTTTCGAATGCGGATTTGCGTGGAGCATATTTACCTGGCGCGATCTTGCGCGGCGCAAACCTGGACGGCGCAAGCCTGGCGGGCGCTGATCTACGCAACGTAGTCGGCGTAACGTCGGCACAGATCTGCTCAGCGCATTGGAAAAGTGCCATCCTCGATCCGGATTTGCTGGCCGACGTTCAGCTGCATTGCCCAGCGCAGTAAGCTCACAAGTCTCTTGCAACTAACTTCGCCGGACAAGCGACGCTCAGCGAGTTGCGGGCTAGCTCTCGGCTCCGAACAATTTGATGTCGACGGGGCCTTCTTTTAGCGGACCAGAGTTGCGGCCGTGAACTAAATCTCGTATTTCGGCAACGATATCGGGATTGGCGAGCGTGGTGATATCGCCGGTATCCATATTGTTGGAAATGGCGGCGAGTACCCGGCGCATGATTTTCCCGGAACGCGTTTTTGGCATGTCGGGAACGATATTGATCGATTTGGGGCGCGCGATTTTTCCAATCATTGTTTCAATGGTGGCAATCAATTTGTCGACGATAACCTTGCCGGAATGGTTCCCGGGCTTGAGCGAAATATAGATTTCCGGGACGCGGCCTTTGATTTCGTCGACGACGGGAACGACCGCAGCTTCCGCGATTTCTGGAATCGTGAGGCAGACGGATTCGATTTCTTTCGTGCCCAGGCGGTGGCCCGCTACGTTGATGACGTCGTCGACGCGGCCGAGAATGCGGTAGTAGCCGTCGGCAGGAAGCACGGCGCCGTCTGCGGCATAATACGGCCAGTCCCGCCAGTCTTTGCTTTTGGGGTTTTTGTTGTATTTCTTATAGTACTGGGTTACGAATTTCTGGGGATCGCCCCAGATGGTTTGCATGATTCCCGGCCATGGATTGCGAATGCAAATGTTTCCGGCGCTGCCTGCTCCGGCAGCGATGTGTTTGCCGTTCTCATCGACAATCGCAGGATAAATACCGAGCGCTGCCGGCCCCGCGCTGCCCGGTTTCATGTTGTCGAGGGCCGGCTTGGTGGAGCACAGGAAGCCGCCGGTTTCGGTCTGCCACCAGGTATCGACAATGACCGCTTCGCCTTTGCCGACTGTGTTGTAATACCACTTCCAAACTTCCGGTTCGATCGGCTCGCCAACAGTGGTCATGTGTTTGAAGTGGTAGTCGTATTTTGCGGGTTCGTCGCCGCCGGCCTTGCGCAGCATGCGAATCGCGGTGGGTGAAGTGTGGAAGATATTCACGCCGAGGCGCTCCGCGATGCGCCACGGACGGCCAGCGTCGGGATACTGTGGAACGCCTTCATAAAGAACGCTGGTGGCCGCCAGAGCCATCGGTCCGTAGACAATGTAGGAGTGCCCGGTGATCCAGCCTATATCGGCCATGCACCAGTAGACGTCCTCGGGATGAATGTCCTGGTAATACATGGAAGTTCCGGTTGCGTAGGCCAGGTAACCCCCAGTGCGGTGCTGGCAGCCTTTGGGTTTACCCGTGGTGCCGCTCGTGTACATGAGGAACAGCGGAGCTTCCGCGTCCATCGAAACGGGTTTCACGATTTGGCCCGCGTAATCCTTGAGGATTTCATCGACGTAGAAGTCGCGGCCCTTGACCATCGGCGCTTCCGACATGTTGTGGCCGGCGTAGCGACGCCAAACCAGAACTTTGTCAATTTGCTGCCCTTCCTTGCTGGCAGTCTCAATTGCGACGTCCGCGTTGCCTTTGTGATCGATCTTTTTCCCGTTGCGGTAATAGCCGTCGGCATAAATCAGGACTCGGCTGCCGGAGTCTGCAGCGCGGGTTCCACAAGCCTCTCCGCTGAACCCTCCGAAAACCACCGAATGAACGATGCCGAGACGCGCGCAGGCCAGCATGGTGATCGGCAGCTCAGGAATCATCGGCATGTGGATGGTCACGCGATCGCCGGCCTTGAGTTTTGCGAAATCGCGCAGCAAGGCGGCGACTTCATTCACGCGCCGGTAGAGTTCCTGATAGGTAAGGACCGTGGCGGCTTCGTGTTCTGGTTCGGGGACAAAGATGAGGGCAGCTTTGTTTTTATATTTTACGAGATGCCGGTCGACGCAGTTGTAGCAGGCGTTCAGCTTGCCGCCCACAAACCATTTCCAGAAAGGCGGGTTCGCGGTGTCCAGAGTCCTCCGCCAAGGTTTGTCCCAGTCAAGAAGCTTGGCGTAGATGTCAAAGCAACCGGGAAAATGCTTTTCGCTGAATTTTTTCACGAAGGAAGGATCGCTCAAATGGGCTTGCGCAATAAACTTCTTTGAGGGACGAAGATATTCTTCTTCCTTCCAGTGGACGGCGATCTGCGCTTCTGTAAGCTCCTGCGCGCCTTTTGCCAGCTTTGTTTTCTGCACCTGTTTACGAACTTTGGCCACTGTTTCGGCTCCTCTGGTATGGCAATCTGGTTGCCCCGGCTGGACTCGGATATGGTTTCCGTACGGCGCCGGAATTCCCGGTTCCGCGGCTCACTCTGTTCAAAATGGTGGAGTTCGTCCGCAGAAATAATGCTACTGTGCGGGCCTGTGAGTCAATTCGCGGAAGCGACGGAACCGAGAAGTTTTTGGAATAGATGGCGGCCAGCGGCCCAGGTTGGAGAGTGGCCGGCAACATGAGAAACTTTCCTCCTTGAGCCTCGACCACGCCATCTTCCTTTTTCTCGCGGGGGCCATCGGGGGAGCGATCAACGCCGTGGCTGGAGGCGGGAGCTTTGTGTCTTTTCCAGCGCTGCTGTACACCGGAGTGCCGCCCATCCCGGCCAACGCCACCAATACCCTGGCGCTGTTTATCGGAACCAGCGCTAGTGGAACTGCCTATCGCCAAAAATTGGGCCTGCCCGCCCGGATTGTCGCGCCCCTGGTCGGTGCAGGACTGGTTGGCGGAATTCTTGGAGCAGTTCTTCTCATTCGGACGCCGCCGCAAACGTTTCGATACGTTTTACCGTGGCTGCTGTTGCTGGCGACTCTTTTGTTTGCCTTTGGAAAATTCATCACACGTTTCATTTCCGCAAAAATGGCGCACGATGCAGGTTCTGGAGCGGTTGTTGGAGCGACAGCGTTTGAGCTGGTGGTGGCCACGTATGGGGGTTATTTCGGCGGCGGACTGGGAATCATGAACCTGGCGATGTTTGCCGCCCTGGGCATGACCGATATCCATGCGATGAACAAGCTGAAGGTGCTGCTCGGCGCGGTGGTAAATGGCGTAGCAACGGTCACCTTTATCCTGGTCCGCGCGATTTATTGGCCGCAGGGAGTGGTAATGACGGCCGGCGCGGCGATGGGTGGATACGCCAGCGCGCACTATGCGCAGAAGGTGCCGCACGCCTACATTCGCGGCTTGGTGATTGTGGTCGGCGCCGCGATGACGATTTATTTCTTCTATGGAGCGTATTTCTGATTCGTAGTGGGAATCGCGGTAGCTTAATATCATGAATGAAAGAGAAATGCTGGCCGTGCTGCGGCGCTATTGGGGGTATGAGGCATTCCGCCCCTTGCAGGAAAAAATAGTGCGCAGCCTGCTCAGTGGCCGCGATGCCTGCGTGGTCATGCCGACGGGCGGCGGGAAATCGCTGTGCTATCAATTGCCGGCAGCAATGATCGCCGGCAAGACCGCGATTGTGATTTCCCCATTGATCGCGCTCATGCAGGATCAAGCGGCTCAGTTGGAACAGATGGGAATCCCCGCCGCGCTCTTGAACAGTTCGGTGCCGGCTAGCGAGCAAGGCAAAATTCAACACCGCGCCGAGTCCGGCGAGTACCGGCTGCTATACCTGTCTCCAGAACGAATCGCATTACCGCAAACCGTAGCTTGGCTGAAACGTGTTCCCATTTCTTTTTTCGCGATCGATGAAGCCCATTGCATTTCGGAATGGGGGCACGAATTCCGTCCCGAATATCGCCAGCTGAATTCCCTGCGCAAGAATTTTCCCGATCGACCGATCGCCGCCTTCACCGCCAGCGCCACCAAGCAGGTGCGGCACGACATTGTTCAGCAACTGAAACTGCGCGACGCCGACAAATACATCATGAGTTTTCACCGCGCCAATCTCCGGTATGTCGTCAAGGAATCGGATTCGCAGAACCAGCCGCTGCAGCTCGTGAGCGCTCTGCGCAATTACAAAGGAAGCAGCGTGATCGTGTACGCTCCGACGATTGCGAAAGTAGAAGAGACCGTGGATTTTCTCGGTGAACACGGCATTACGGCCACCGGCTATCACGGGAAAATGGACTCCGAGGAGCGCAGAAGCAATCAAGAGCGTTGGATGTCCGACGAAGTGCGCGTGATGGTGGGCACCATCGCTTTCGGGTTGGGAATCAACAAGCCCAGCGTGCGGGCGGTGATTCATTTGTCGCTGCCGAAATCGATTGAGCAATATTACCAGGAGGCTGGACGGGCGGGGCGAGACGGGGCAGCGGCGGATTGTGTTCTGCTTTGGCAGAAGCGCGACGTGGGTTTGTTGACGCATTTTATTTTGCAACTGAGCGACGCACAGGAAAAGCAGCGAGCCTGGAACAGGTATCACACCATCCGCAATTTTGTGGAATCCACCGGCTGCCGGCATCGGCAGGTTTGCGAGCATTTTGGGGAAATTCCAAAGTGGGAGACTTGCCAGGCGTGTGACGTATGCGGGTACTTGCCGGCGTGGCTGGTGGCCACCCCGAAGGTGGAGAAGAAGAGACGAAGAAAAGGCAAGCCGATGCGTTTGCGGGAACCGGCTCCAGCTGATTCGCATTTCGCGAGCGCTGCTCCGGCCGAAGAGAATTCAGAATTGCGCGAATATTTGCGGGAGTGGCGGCGCAGGAGAGCCAAAGAAGATGGCATCCCGGCTTATGTGGTTATGCACGATACCTCGCTTGCCGGAATTTGCGCCGTGTTGCCGAAGAACTTGATGGAATTGCGCGGAATTACTGGATTCGGTGAAAAAAAGACGGAACTCTACGGAACAGAAATTCTAGCGGCACTCGAGCGATTCCGTGGCGGAGCGCGCGCTTCCGGGCAAACGGAGCCAGAAGAGAGTCCGACAGAGGCCACCCTGCGACTGCTGAGGGAAGGGCATACCTTTGAGCAGATTGCGGAAATTCGCGGAAGGCTGGTGACCTCGGTCTACAGCCTGGTCGCGAAGATGATGGAACGCGGCGATCTGGAATTTGATTCCAAGTGGCTGCAGGCGGACCGACAGCAACAGATTGAGGAGGCCTGCAGACGGCTGGGAATGGGGCGACTGAATCCACTCAAAGAAGCTCTGCCCTCGGAAATCAGCTTCGGAGAAATACAACTGGTGGTGGCCTTTCTCCGCAGCCAGCAGCCGGCCGGATAAACTGCGCCGCGCTTATTTGGCAGGGGCAGCGGAATGGATGCGGTCGAGCATGGGCTGCATTTCCGGATTGGACATGAAAAGTTTCCAGAGCAGGCCGGTCCGGTAGTTCTCGACCATGACGACGATGGGAGCCTGGTTGAGTCCCATGTAGATCGGCGAATACCACTTTTGGTCGAGATTGAAGGCGTCGCGCGGACCGTAGACGCCCCAAATGTTTTCTCCGAGATCACGGTAGTAGTGTTTGAAGGCGGCGAGCGAAGCTTCTGGAGTGTAGGGAAAGGAAGAGAGGGCGCCAGTGGGGGCGATGGTGCCGTTGTCGTCGTGCGCGACGGGCGCTCCGGCGTTATAGCCGTGCGGGCCGTCACTGGCGGTGAGCCCCCAGGAATCGGCGCCGTAGCCTTTGTGGTGCCCGGGATTTTCTGTCGCGTAAGCGAGATTGATGCGGGCGATGTTGCGATTGTTTTCGAAATAGTTGGTGAAGCGATCCGTTAGCGCATGGGGATCGAAACCCATATAGGAATAGTGCGTGAAGAACAGCGGACCGCCGCTGCCGACGCCGACGTCCAGCTTAATTCCGAAATATGTGTTGCCGTTCGCATAATGGTCACCGTCCTTGGTTCGTCCCCACGCGCTGCGATAGTCGATGGCTTGTGGCGATTGGCCAGCCCAGCCGGTGTAGTAAAGGTCCGCCGGGATGGCGTGGGTAGGCGAGGCAATCCCCAGCAAGTAGACAATCATGACTTCGTTGAATCCTGTAAGTCGATGATTCATGCGCCAGGACCAGTCCGGCGACCAATGCCACAGGAGGGCATCGTTTTCCGGGGAACGGCGATACCAGTCCCATTCGACGGTTTCCCAGAGGTGCGAGATCCTCTGGTAGAGGTCGCGTTCTCGGTCATTCGCTCCGTGAAAGTATTGGCGTGCGGCGAGTAAACCTTCGACGAGAAAGGCGGTTTCAACAACGTCCCCGCCATTGTCAAACACGCCGAATACCGGCATCGTCTCGGCCGTCGAACCGTTCATGAAGTGCGACCAGACGCCGTGATAACGCGGAGTCTTCTCAAGGAACGTAACTATTTTAAGGAGGCGCTCGAGGCCCTGCTGGCGTGTGATGAAGCCACGGTCAACTCCGGCGACGAGGGCCATAATGCCGAATCCGCTGGCTCCTGTGGCGACGATCCGGTCGTCGCCAGGAATATTTTCCAGGGTCATCCCGGCTTCAGGGTGTGCGCCTTCCCAGTAGTAGCGGAAGCAGGCTTCCTCGAGCATCGTGAGCATCTCATCGTCGTTTAGCGCATGAGTGGCGGCGGTAACTTCAGCAGACGGCGAGGATTCATGGTAATTGCGATCGGAAGCGGTTATCCGATACGTGGCATTTTCACCGGACTTTCCGACGAAGTCCGTGAAGCGATGAATGCCGGGCTCCTGGATGCCGATGGGCGAGAAATTTTTTCCGTCGCGCGAGCGATAGACAATATAACGGCGAAGCTCGGGGCTGGTAATTGGTGTCCAGGAGATGTCGATGTGGCGATCGTAACCTCGGGCGACCGGACCTTGCGGCGCCGGAAGATTCGCTTTCCTTTCCTGCGGCGCGAGGTGCTCGGCCGTGCGGCTGTCAATGGAAACTTCATCGACGAGCAGGGTGTGGCGAACTCCGTCCGCTTTACCTTGACTGAAAACCAGAGCTGCCAAGCGGTGTGGTTCAAATGGTTCGATTGAACCGGTACCCACCTTCGAAAATGGGATGGCCACGCGCACCCACTGCTCACCCGGGAGGTTGCCGACGAAATTCTCGAGTGCAATAGCAGAACTGAAATGTTTGCCGGTATCCCCGAGCCGCAGCACCGGGAGATCGCCTTTGGAAATTCCTCCCGGGGAGTACAGCCAGAAGTACAGCGTATCGCCCGCAAAATCCACTTCGCGGTTGCGCAAGTCCACAATCCGGATTTCGGCGTCCCAGCCGCCGCCCTCGGACGATTGCCATTCGAGACGGAGGGCATTGGGGGGAGTCATAAATATTTTGGAATCAACGGGTAGCCTCCCGTCTTCGAGGACCACAGAGCTCGGCGCCGAAGCCTTGCCGGAGCTGTAGTAGTAGGTGTCTTTGGTGAGGCTATTGTCGAAAAAGGCGTGCCGGTAGTAACCGGTACTCGCGGCAAGGGGCAAGGCCAACGGAAGAGCGAGAAGGCCAAGAAGCAGGAGGCTCATCTGACGAGCGGTGGTTGACGGCAAGAGCCAAGGGGCACGGCAGGGGCTAGGGGTCGTAGGGCGATGCAAAGGGGGCCTCAAGGATAATTTGCGCTTTCTCAGATGCCATTCCTTAAAATTTGTCATCTAAGTTGTGGACGTAGGTGGAGGAAGTTGCGCAGGTCGCTCCCTCCGCTCCCAGGGTGTTGTATCAAAATTAAGAATCATTGACATTCAAAAACAGCATAAACTATACTCCGGGACAACCGTTTAGTTAACCGATTTAGCTCAGGGTGCAGAGCATTTTGGAATTTTTGGTGGGGAGGAGTTAACGATGACTTTTCTGAAGATACCCTTGCGCGCATTCCTGCTGGTTGCGTGCCTGGGCGCGTTCACTGCGGGGGCTAATGCGCAATTCCGCGCCGGTGTCCAAGGAACGGTAGTGGATTCTCAAGGGGCTGCGGTTAGCGGCGCCCTCGTCACTTTGAAGAATCAGGAAACCAATATTTCCAAGCAGTTCACCACCGATGACAGCGGAGTTTACAGTTTCACGGGCCTACCTCCTGCGCAATATGTGATCACAGTAGAAAAGCAAGGCTTCAAGAAAAAGACGATCGACAAGGTGGCGATTGGCGCGGAAGAGACGCGCGGTGTGGACGTTACCCTGGACATTGGAGCTGCCAGCGAGTCGGTAACCGTAAATGGCGATGACGTACCGCTGCTTAACACGACAGACGCGACCATCAGCGGAACAGTGACTGCGGACCAGATTCAGAAGCTGCCTTCTCTCGGACGTGACGTATTCAAGCTATTGCAGCTGGCGCCCGGCGCTTTTGGGGATTCTGCCCGCACCGATAACGGTGGTTCCCGGGATTTGCCAGGCACGGAAATCGGCGGCACCGGCACCGGCGACGCGATTTTCAAAACAGAAAACGGTGGCCAGATCAGCGCCGGCGGTTCCCGTACCAACCAGAACAACTATCAAATTGACGGCGTTGGCGTGACGAGCGTCTCCTGGGGCGGCACGTCCGTCATTACTCCGAGCGAAGAATCGGTCAAAGAAGTAAAAATCATTACCAATAATTACGATGCAGAAAATGGTCGCTTTGCGGGCGGTCAGGTTCAGATCATTTCGGCGAACGGTACAAACGACTATCACGGCAGCGCCTTCATCAAGATGGATCGTCCGGGACTGAACGCTTTCCAGCCATGGGGAGGCATTCAGCATGGCGATCCGCAAAGAACCAACAACCGCTACAACCAGCTCGGGGGCAGCGTCGGCGGACCGATCCTCCACAACAAGCTTTTCGCTTTCTTTTCCTACGAAACGATTCGAAATAATTCGACCAACACCAGCACCGGCTGGTATGAGACTCCCCAGCTTTTAACGATGGCAGCTTCCGGCAGCATCGCTTCGCACTTTACGACCTTCCCGGGAACAGTGGTGGCCGCGACCTCAGTGGCGCCCAGCGTTTGCGCCGACATCAACCTGGTCCAAGGCGTGAATTGCAATGCGGTTGCCGGAGGGCTTGATATTGGACGCCCATTGGATCCCGCATTGTTTCCGCTGGGAACGCAGGATCCTTCCTACCTAAACAACAACCACCCGGGATTGGGCGGAGACGGAACAGGTTCTCCGAGTAACTTGGACGGCATCCCTGATTTGATGTTCGCTAACGTCGCGGGTCCGAATACTCTGACGGAAGTCCAATACCACGGACGCCTGGATTATAACGTGACCAGCAGGGACCTGATTGCTTTCAGCATCTATCGCGTTCCGGTGGACTCGGTGGCATTCAACGGTCCATTCCGTGTCTCGAATCTTTACAACCATAACGCTTTGAATGAAGCGGAGACGGCCCTGTGGAACCACACCTTTTCTCCAACGCTCATCAATGAAGTTCGCGTGAATGCGGCTGGCTGGCGCTGGAATGAAATTACTTCGAACTCCCAGGAACCCTGGGGACTTCCCAACGCGAATATTAGCCCTGGCGATGGACCAGCTATCGGAAGCATCATTCCACAAAACTTTGGCGCTCCTGGTCCCAGTGTATTCAACCAGTGGACGTATGGCGCCAAGGACGTGCTTACCAAGGTGATGAACAGCCACACCTTGAAATTTGGAGCCGAATACACGCGACTTCTCTTCGTTGACGAAGCGCCATGGTCGGCACGTCCGTCCTACGACTTCCTGAACTATTGGGACTTCTTGAATGACGCTCCCGCTTTGGAAAATGCGACGTTCGATCCAACCACCGGCATCCCGACATCGTTCCGCAAGGACACCCGCGAAAGTATTATTGCGTTGTTCGTACAGGACGATTGGAAAGTGCGCCCCAACTTTACCGTCAACGTGGGCATGCGTTGGGAATATTTTGGTCCCACAACGGAGAAGAACAACAACCTCGCAACCGTTCGTCTCGGAAGCGGCGCTGACCTGTTAACCGATCTTTCGATTCAGAAGGGTGGATCAAACTTCAGCACCAGCGCTAACAACTTTGGCCCACAAGTCGGATTTGCCTGGAGCCCGAAGGGTCTTCTTCACCATGACTTCAACAATCGACTGGTGATCCGCGGCGGTTTCGGTATCGGCTACAGCGGACTCGAGGAAGCCATCACCTTGAATGCTCGCAACAATCCGCCCTTCGTTTCAAGCAACTCCACCTTGATGGGTTCCGATATTTTGTACGGAATACCGGCCGACATTGGGGACTTCAACGGATATCCTTCGAATCCGGCAGGCATAACCGCCTTTGACTCCAACAATCTCCCGGTGAATGGATTGGTGAATGTCACAGGATTCCCGGCATCCTTGCCGACCACCTATACCATGCGCTACTCGCTTGAGGCTCAATACGATTTGGGCCATCAATGGGTAGCCACCATCGGTTATCAGGGGACCCAGTCGCGCCACTTAACGCGACAATCAAACCTGAATTTGGTCTATTCCCAAGATGTCGCGCTCAATCCGCACGTCAATGACATCGATTGGTATTCAAACGATGCCAATGCCAACTTCTACTCATTGCGTGGGGAACTCAACCATCAGTTCTCGCACACCTTCTCGATTGACGCGCAATACGCTTTTAGCCGCAGCCGCGATCAAGGCTCCAACAACTTCGCGGTGGACAACTACGTTTGGAATCCGACCCTCGCCTGGGGGCCTTCGGACTTTGACGTCAAACACTCACTCAAACTGTTCGGCGTCTGGTCACCGGTTATCTTCCGAGGCAGCCACAGCTGGCTTGAGAAGATCGCAGGGGGTTGGAACATCAGCGGTATCTTAAGCGCTCACACCGGATTCCCCTGGACTCCGATCTACCAGAGCGGAACATGCGACATCATCTACCTCGGCGGCAACTGCGCGGCTGGCACCAACGGCGGCTTGCGGCCGGCGGCGTATCTGGGTGGCGCCGGGCATGACTACAGCAACTCGACCTTCCAGACACCGGGAGGCAACTTTCCCAACGGTGGCGCGGCTTACTTCACGATTCCAACGTTCGTGGCAGGCCCGGCCTTCCCCAACGTGGGACCGATTCCCGATGCACCAGCCGTGGGACGCAATTCATTCATGGGGCCCCACTATTTCAACATAGACGCGACGCTGAGCAAGACCTTCGGATTGCCGGAGATGAAGGTTCTCGGGTCGCACGCGGGAATCGAACTCCGCGCGAACTTTTACAATTTGTTTAACAACCTGAATCTGACCAACATGGACACGAATATCAGCGACACCAACTTCGGTTCGGCCCAGAACGCTCTTGGCGGCCGCACCATCGAAGTTCAGGCACGATTTAGCTTTTAAACCCCAACCGGCTCGTCTGCCAAAAGCAGATGAGCCGCACCCTAGCAACCCTGAGAGGCTGTCACCCGCTGGTGCGAAGTAAAGGCGGTTGACAGCTTCTCTTTTTTTCATCAATACTTTTAAAGGGCTCCTATTTTTCCCGCTCCGATCCATTTCGCAAACGCTGCCTGTCTCCTAGGTTTGGTTTTTTGTCTCGCCTTGACTCCGGCCGGTTCGGCGGCTTCCCGACCACAAACTCACCGCTCAACTCCCGGAGATTTCCAGAAACTCTCTGCGGCCGCGGCCGCGGCCAGCCAAGCAAACCATTTGGATGAGGCGGTGGCCCTTTACAAGAAGGCGCTGGCGATTCGTCCAGCGTGGGCCGAGGGGTGGTGGCTGCTGGGGACGATTTTGTACGACGAGAATTCGTATCCGGCAGCGGCGGATGCGTTTGCGCAGGTGGTGAAGTATGACGCAAAAAATGGGACGGCCCACCTGATGCTGGGGCTTTGCCAATTCCAAATGAACCTGGATGATCGGTCGCTCGCGAACATCAAGAGTGCAAAAGAACTGGGCATTCAGAAGGACGATAACCTGCGACATGTCCTGCAGTATCACGAAGCGATGCTTCTGCTCCGCAAAGGAAGATTTGAAAGCGCCATGGAAGTGCTTTACTTGCTGGTTCACGACGGCGTTCAGAGCAGCGATCTCGATGGTGCCATGGGAATGGGAGTTCTGCTCATGCGTCCGGCGGAGTTTCCGGCTGAAGGCACGCCGGCACGCCGCATTGTTTTGCGCGCGGGGCACGCAGAAAACCTCGGTCTCCTCCAGAAATTTGACGAAGCCGGACGGAATTATCTGGAGGTCGTGCGAGAGGTTCCCGACTTTCCGAACATTCACTACGCGTACGGACGGTTTCTTCTGGAATTGCATGAAACAGACCAAGCCATATTGCAGTTCCAGGCCGAAATCAAGAACAACCCCAAGCACTCGCTGGCGATGCTAAGAATTGCGTCCGTGAAGTACCGAAGCGATTCGGCCGCCGGAGTCGCCTTTGCGGAAGAGGCGGTGCGACTCAATCCGCGGCTGGCTTTCGGTCACTACCTCCTGGGGCTCTTGCTGGCGGATACGCAAAATTTCCAGAGGGCGATTGTGGAGATGGAAATTGCGCGAAAGACCTTTGTGAAGGATCCCACCATATATTTTGTGTTGGGCAATGCCTATGCCCGTACGGGGCGGAAGCAGGAAGCCGCGAAGGCGCGGGCCACCTTCAAACGTCTGAACGAAGTAGGCAGCGAAGGAGATTCAGGCGACGCTGGCAGTCAAAGGCCCTTCCGCTTGAGTCCGTCCGCGAACAGCGGGAACGGCAATGAGACCAAGCCGCAGTAGGGACAGGATGGCCGCAAAATCCCGGTGGGCGCCGTCCCGGCAACAGCAAACACCGTTCCGCTACACAGCATGTCAAGAGTTCGCTACAAAGTTGGTTTGAACCCGACTTTTTTCATGGCGGACTGGGCTTCCGGATTCTTCATAAAGGTCTTCCAGGCGAAGCCGGTGCGCTGATTTTCGGCCATCAGCATGGTGATGCCGAGGTCGATTCCCAGAACGTCGGGATCGCTCCAGTTGCTTTGCGGATTGAAGGCGTCGACAAAGCCGTATTTTGACCATGCGCGGTTGCCGTAGCGTCCGCGCACCGTGCGCAGAACCCGGATGCAATCGTCGAAGAGAAAAGGCAGAGAGCCACCTGTGGCATAGGGGACGACGCTTCCATCGATGGGCCCCTGGGCCGGCGGACCGCCCCACGCGGTGTAGCCTTTTTCGTAATCAGAAGCGCTGATTCCCCAAAGATCTTCCGAGTAGGCCGGGAATTTGTCGCGCAAGGAAAGGCAGAAGAGTTTGTGGGCTTTGGTCGCTTTAACGGAGTTCTCGAAATAGTCCGCGTAAGCGTCTTTCTTATTCCGGAAATCAAACCACGCTTGCGAAAACTGGTGGGTGAAGATGGGATCGTTGCCGGAAATAAATTCGATTCCCTGATAGTGGACGACCGGGCGTGTCCAGGCGTTCCAGGTGTCCGGCGATAGGGGATGCGTGGGCGATCCGATTCCCAGAAGGTAGATCATCATCAATTCGCAGTAGTGTTCCCAGCGGGCCTTGAGAAACCCGCTCTCCGGGTGCCAGCCCATGGAAAGTGTCCGACCGCCGTTGAGCATCCATGGCCAGTCGACGCGCTCGTATATTTTTGTCGCCAGATCCTGTACTTCCTGATCGGCAAAATGTTGCCGGGCGGTAAGCACGCCGCAGAGCAGCAGGGAAGTGTCCATGGAAGAAAGTTCAACGTTTTCCCAGCGCGCGCCCGTTTCCATGTCGATGAAGTGATAGAAGAAACCGTGCTCGTGAGGCAGCCGGTTGGCAAGAAAACGAAGGGTTTTTCGTGTGCGGTCGAGCAGTTCAGCCGGCGTCGCGTACCCGCGGTGGTCGGCAATGCAGAGGCTGGTGAGGCCAAAGCCAGTTGCCGCAATACTGGCCATCCGTCGCTTGTCATTGCCAGCTGCCAGCGCGCGGTCTTTTACCTGGCCGGTGTCGGGACTGGCTTCGTTCCAGAAAAACTGGAAGGCCGCCTTCTCGATTTCTTCAAGGAGTTGCTCGTCCGTACCCTGGTACGGCGCTCCGGTTGGTTGCGGAAACGTCTTTCCGGATTTCTGCAAGGCATGAGCGAAGGCCGCCACGGGAGAGGCCAGGAGACTCAGTCCGCCGAGTCGAAGAATTTCTCTTCTGCCGAGAAAACGATCGTTCATGAGGACCTCGCCACGGATCTATTGGACGATTTTGAGTTCGGCTTCTGAGCCTTCGCTCGAATTGGGACTCACCCACAAACTAGCGGCGGCCGGCTCGGCCGCAAATTTGTTTTGCTGGTTCCAGAATGCGAACGCCGCCGCGGGAAGCGTGAAAGTAACTTTTCTCGTTTCTCCCGCCGAAAGGGTGATGCGCTGGAAACCTTTGAGTTCGCGCACAGGCAGCGACACGCTGGTGCCGCGTAACCGGACATACAGCTGGACGACTTCGTCTCCGGCGCGGGAACTGGTGTTGGTAACATCCGCAGTGACGGTCAGAGCAGCGTCGCCGCCGGCAAGACCGGCATTCAGTTTTGCGGCGCTCAGTTGGGTGGCGCTAAGCTGCGGCTGTCCGTAACGAAATGTCGAATACGAGAGGCCAAAGCCGAATGGATACTGTGGGCTGTTTTGCTCGTCGATATAACGGGAGACGAATTTACCGTCGCCGGTTGGCGGATGCGTGAGGTCCACGTTGCCAGCGGGACGGCCGGTGTTCAGAGCATTGTAGTAGAGAGGTTCTTGGCCGACGGTACGTGGCCAGCTGACGGTCAGTCGACCTGCTGGATTGCTTTCTCCGTAAAGTGTGCGAACGAGGGCGGGGCCGGCTTGAACACCGGGAAACCACGCTGCCAGGACTGCCGGAACATGTTCAAAAGCAAATGGCATGGTCAGCGGACGACCGTGAAAAAGAATCAGCACAACGGGTTTGCCGGTGGCGGAAACCGCTTCCAGCAATTTTTCCTGGTAGCCCGGGAGTTCCAGATGGGCGACCGAGGCGGCTTCGCCGGTCATTTCAGGACCGCTCTCGCCCAGGGCGAGAACGACCACGTCGGATTGTTGCGCGGCGCTGACCGCATCGGCGATTTGCGTGTCTGAGCCGCCCAGGATTTCTGTTCCTTTGACATAGTGCACGCGCTCGGCGCCCAGTTTCTGCACCAGCGCCGCGCGCAGCGTTGTGACGTCGTCAGGCGAGCCTTTTGCGCCCCAGGATCCGAGCATGTTGGCGGCGTCATCGGCCAACGGTCCAATCAAGGCGATGGATTTTTCGTTGCCCGAGAGAGGAAGTATCGGCGAACTTCCCGCGCTCGCTGAATTCTTCAGCAGTACGAAGGATTTTTCCGCGGCTTCACGCGCGACCACCAGACTTTCCGGTTGTAGCATGGCAGCCGCTTCTTTGGCTTCGTCCACGTAAGGGCGGTCGAAAAGACCAAGCGCGAACTTAACGCGCAGAACGCGGCGAACCGATTCATCGATATCAGCGACCGGGACAACTCCTGCAGTGACGAGTGCGGCCAGGTGGTCGTGATACAGGCTGCTGGCCATGTCCATGTCCACGCCGCCGAGAAAGGCGCGGCGCGCAGCGCCCGAACCGTCGGTGGCGATGCCATGCGGAATCAATTCGGCGACCGAAGTCCAATCGCTGTCGACGATACCTCTAAAACCCCATTCCTTGCGGAGGATTTGCTTGAGGGTAAAGGGATTGGCTGATGAAGGAACCCCGTTCAAGGAATTGAAGGCACTCATGATCGTAGCGGAACCGGCATCGACGGCCGCCTTAAATGGCGGCAAATAGATCTGACGAAGGGTATGCTCGGAAATATCAGTTGTGTTGTAGTCACGTCCACCTTCGGCGGCGCCATAGCCGACATAATGCTTGGCGCAGGCCGCAATGCTGTCTTCAGCGGCAAGCTGGTTTCCTTGATAGCCGCGAACGTAGGCTCTGGCCATGGCCTGTCCGAGAAACGGATCCTCCCCGGCGCCCTCGGCCATACGGCCCCAGCGTGCATCGCGAGAGATATCCACCATCGGCGAGAAAGTCCAACGGACGCCACTGGCAGACGCTTCGCGCGCAGCGATCCGGGCGGCGCGTTCGACAATCTGCGGATCCCAGGTAGCCGCAAGAGCCAGGGGAATGGGGAACTCGGTCCGGAAGCCGTGGATCACGTCGAGTCCAAAAATGAGAGGAATATGCAGGCGCGATTTTTCAACGGCGATGCGCTGCATGGCATTGACGTCTTTGGCCGTGGCGATATTGAACAGGGCCCCCACCTGGCCGCCGGAAATCATGGCCTGGTAATCGCTGCGCCCGGTTCCCGGACCCGTGGGCTGGCCAGCAGAATACTGCACCAGCTGCCCAACTTTCTCCTCCAGAGTCATCTTGCGCAAAAGAAGTTCGATTTTACGCTCGGTCGCGGGATTGGAAAGCTGGGAAACACCTGGCGCTCTGCCCGACGACGGTGCGGCAGATTGCGCGTGGGCTGTTCCGCAAACAAACAAGGTGCACGACAAGAAAATGCTTCTGAGAAAAGGACTAGGCACAGTCGGCTGACTCCTGATGAGTTGGGACCAAACGTTCTGCAACGATCGCGTTCAATTGCGAGAGTAAAGATTATTCCTAACTAAATCGATTCAAGCAAGCCAGGAAGCCACAGACATTCCCCTGGAACCCGCTCGCCGCGGAGACCCGGCTGACTCCGTAATCCACCACGATTTCGGGAAAAACCAGTTCCCTATCTCCCAATAAAGTGCAATAGTAAACCGATTTAGTTGCTACGCACCATATCAAACACCCGTTGTGGGCGAGTGTCAAGGCGATTGTGAGCGTTACGCTTGCCTAGATTGTCTGCATATGGGAGACTACGCGCGCAAACTGACATGGCACGCCGCAAACCATCCTCGGGCCCCAAGCTTCCTCATGCGCCAGGTCCAAGCCCCACGGGCCACAGTGTAAGTCTGAAATATCTTGCCCAGCACCTGGGACTTTCTCAGACCGCCGTTTCCCTGGTTATCAACCGGGCGCCAGCGGCAAAGTCCATTCCGCAGCGGACCCAGGATCTGATTCGGGCCGCAGCTCGTGAATTGAACTACCGTCCCAACTTTTTGGCGCGGTCCCTTCGCCAGCAGCGAAGTTTTACGGTAGGAGTGGTGGTCCCTGAAATCAGCGAAGGATATGCAGCGCTCGTGCTTTCCGGGATCGAAGATCATTTGCTGGAAGAAGGTTATTTCTACTTGGTCGTAAGCCACCGGCATCGGAGCGATCTGATTGAAGAATATCCCCGCGTTCTGCAGCAACGAGCCGTTGAAGGATTGATTGCAGTGGACACCTCTTTTTCTGAAGGGATCAAGGTCCCCATTGTCTCGGTGTCCGGACACCGGGAAATGGCCGGAGTCACCAATATCGTGCTCGATCACGCGCTGGCTGCGAATCTGGCTCTCGATCATCTTTTCAAATTGGGTCATCGCCAGCTGGCGTTTATCAAGGGGCAGGAATTTAGCTCGGACACCCAAGTGCGATGGGACTCGGTATGCCGCGCTGCGCAGGGATTGGGAATTGAGATCAAGGAATCGCGGACGGTGCAACTCGAAGGGGAGCTTCCGTCGCCGCAACTTGGATACCAGGTCACCCGGAAACTGCTCGAAGCGAACGAACAATTTACGGCGCTGTTTGCATTCAACGATATTTCTGCAATCGGGGCCATTCAGGCGCTGCGCGAAGCAGGTCGGCGGGTGCCGGAAGATGTTTCCGTGGTTGGATTTGACGATATTCAGAGCGCGGCTTTTCTGAATCCACCGTTAACAACTGTGCGGCAGCCTTTAAGAGAGATGGGTGTGATTGCGGCGGAGACGCTGCTGCGCCGCGTGAACCAGTCGGCTTCAGCGACCTACCCCAAAGAGATCGTGGTCGAACCAGAGCTAATCGCCCGTGCGAGTACGGCTCCGGCACGCGATTCCTCCAAGACCAGTTGAGCAGCAAAGAAAATCGCCCGTCCCTGCGACTCTTGAATTTTGTACTTCAATGGGCTGTCTATCGCAATTTACCCAGAATTGCCATGTTGTGAAATTGTGGGGCCACCGCGAGCACCCCCAATCTTGCGGCTTCGCAATCCGGCAACAGGAACCGAATGGAATTCGTGCAGCGTTGAGAATTTTCAAGACGCAAGAACCACGGGTAACCTACCGTAGCGGACCCCGGAGGTTACCCTTTTTCCTTTTTTTGCGGCAGAAACGGAGAGGCTCAAAGCCCTAGTTCAATTGCGCTAACTCGATCCTGGCCTCGCGCAAAATCGGAATTTCAGCATCAGCCTCCGACCAGTACGCCAAGAAATCCTGGTACGCTTTGCGGGCTTGGGGGCGGTCGCCCTCCAGGGCAAAAGCCCGGGCCAAGCCGAGTCGTGCTAACGCGTGGCGCGGGGACAAAGCATTGATTCCGCCATGGTCCAACAGTCTTTGAAATTCTGCCCCGGCTCTTTTGGCAGACTGCAAACGAAGATACGCCTGGCCACGGATGTAGATTGGCGAAAGATTGGAAAATTCACTCAAGTCGTATGGTTCAGCCTCTTTTAACAAAGCGATTGCTCTTGCTGCATTGCCGTGCTGAAGTTCTGCTGCGGCCATGATTGAAGGAAGAGAGGCGGCATTGAGAGGCGCGTGTTGGGGAAAACGTAAGCGCAGTTCTTGGGCGAGGGCCCGAGCCTTTGCTTCTTCGCCCGTGAGCGAGAGCACTTCCGCCGTTGTTTCGCGCGCGTCCCTACCGCGGCCCAACCGCAGGGCGGCGGCCGCCCGGCTCCGGGCTTCTTGCCTGTTTCCGAAGTCCGCTTCAATCAGTGCTTCTTGGGCCATTGAATATGCGGCGTGGTCCTCCAAGCCATCGCGTTCGTAATTTGCCCAGGAGCGTTCGAACAGCTCTCGGGCCTGTCGTAGTTTGCCCAGTGCAGCCAAAGCAAGGGCCTGGTCGACAAGCATCTCGTGTTCGCGGTCAGTGCCACGGGCCAGCTCCGTTTCGTGTTGCATGGCCGGATAGTCGCGCTGAAGAAAAGCAAGTTCGAACAGCACGCGGTGCGTGTATGAGCTGTCCCGCTTGGCGGCAGCCGCCTGGTTGCAGATTTCTCGGGCCTCCGCCAAGCGGTTGAGGGCTTCATAGGAGGTGGCCAGATTTGCGTAGGGGACGTAGTTGTTAGGGTCAAGTTTCAGTGCCTGCCGGCCAGCAGCGGCGGCCTTTTCATACTCGCCTACGACTTGATAACGAGCCGCCAGTCCATCAAAAGGTTGAAAATCGCGGGGATACAGCCGGCTCCACATTTCGTAGGTTGCAATGGATTTGCTGGTGTCACCGGCAACCGCATCCTGGTAGCGAATGGTGAGATAGAGTTTTTCGCGTTCACTCAGATTCGAACGCAGCGAATAGGCCCGCCGGAAGTCTTCGCTGGCCCTGTTGGTCTCTCCCAGATTCTCATAGATGGCGCCACGAAGCGCGTACGCCATGGCGAAATTGGGATCCAGCTCGATGGCATGATCAAAAAAAGGAATTGCCACTTTTTCCGCGCCGCGGGTTCTTTGTTGCGTGCCGATGGAGTACGCCTTCAACGCTTCCAGAGAAGGGGTCGTGGCTTGCTCGATGGGAACATCAAACTGCTGAATGGAACTTAGCGATTCGCCGAGTTTGTCACGCAGTTTTGCTGCAGCCTGGCTCAGTGCCGGTAAGACGGCTTCCTGGTTTTTGGCTTCCACCTGTTCGCGGGCCAGGACCGTCCCGTCGACGCAGTTCGTCGCTTCCACCGCAAGCACATACGCAGTTCCCAGACGAGAGACTGCGCCTGAGACGAGCGCGCGCGCGCCAGCCCGCTGGCAAATTTCCCGCGCGAGCGGCAACTGCACGCGTTCGTCCGGCGAACGTCCCATGAAGCGAAGCGTTTCACGCACACGATCATGGGCGACGAGATCCAGGAACGGAGACTGGCCCAGATTGACGGCCATGCCTTCTTTCAGGGTGTCATCGAGGACTTGCTCACCGGTGGTGTTTTCAAAATCGGCAAGAAGGATGGAGTCCTGCGCCGTCAGTCCGGATGACCGGTGAGGACGCCGGAACTTGAAGGTTAGAGGAACCGCAATCAGAAGGACCGCAGCCGCCGCTGCCGCAATCCAGATATTCTTGCTTCGAGGGTTGCTGCTGGCGATTGCCGCCGGCGAAACGGGTCCACTCGCCGCTTGCTCTAGGTGGTCCGACGTTTCGCTAAGAGACGGTTCTGCGGGATTCGCGTGGCAGGTGTCGGCGGGTTCTGGCTCGCTCGCCTTTGCGCTAACTTCTGCCACAAAACGGTAGCCGCGGCCGGCGACAGTAACGATATACCGACCGTCCTGCGGACCTTCGCCGAATACCTTGCGCAGCGTGGAGATGTTGACGGCGAGGTTGACCTCTTCGACAAACGTATCCGGCCATATCCCTTTTAGAAGTTCGTCCTTACTCAGCAGGCGGCCGCGGTTGCGGATCAAATAAACCAGAGTGTCAAACACTTTCGGCGTCATGGCCAGAGGCGCGCCATCGCGCAAAACGGTGCGGTCGGCCGGGTCTACAATGAACCGACCGAACTCGTATATCTCCTTTTGCATCAGCGACATTGGAGTATCTAGAAGTCTTTAAAAAGAACCCAAACTGATCCCAAAGACATTCCGTCCGCACATCCGGTATTTGATATCTGTCGAGCAGGGATCGACGCAAAACGGCTGAGTGCAACCAGTCTAGCACGCAGGCCGCCTGGCGTGGGAAGGACCGGAGCTGCAAAACGCCCGGATGATTCACTCGGCGAACTCAACGCTTGAAAAGCGATGAGGACCTGCAGAAGAGTGGCGTGACAGCACGCAGGCACCTTTGGTTTGCAGCGACTCCCCGGCCCACAGCGTTCAGCCAAAGCGCCAGCTCATCTCTGGCAGAGAGACGAACATCTTTAAGGAGACAGTATGAAGTTATGGATAGCTAGTGTGACCGGTTTTGTATTACTCGCGCCCCAGTCAAGTCGGGCCGATTTCAAATATACGGAAACGACCAAGATCACCGGAGGGGCGCTGGGCGGATTGATGAAATTCGCCAGCGGTGTGAGCGGCAAGGGGAGCGGGCCGCACAGCGCCACGTACTGCGTCGAGGGAAACCAGATGCGCGTGGAACAGGGCGATGCGGAAATTGAAATTATCGATCTGGATGCACGGCACATCGTGCGGATGGATGCACGGAAGCATACCTACGTGGTGCTGACGTTTGAGGAAATGCGGGCGCAACTGGAACAGTTTCGGCAGGGGCGCAAAGCTGATTCGGGCGGACAGCCGCAATTTACCGCAAAAATAAAGGTGAAGCCAACGCAGAATACGCGAACGATTCTGGGCCAGACCGCGCACGAAGTGCAGGCGACCATTGAAATGGCTGCCAGCGAACAGTCGCACGTAACCGGCAACGACGCCCTTAGCTTGACGAGCGATATGTGGCTGGCGCCTGGGGTGGGCGGATACGACGAAGTTAGAAATTTCTTTCAGCGCATGATGCGCGAAATGAATTGGGCTCCTGGTGAAAGTATGGGCGGCGATCCACGCATGGCCAAGGCGCTTGAAGAAGTAAGGAAGAATTCGTCGGCGGCGAGTGGATTTCCACTCTTGGCATCGGTCGAGATGAAATCCGCTGGGAATGGAACCGCGACTCCGCCGCGGCGCGAGAGCGATGATTCCGCGGACGCGAATATTCCGACCAGCATACCGACCACTGGGGGCGACGCCGCAAATGCAGCGCTCGGCGGACTGCTAGGGCTCCGAAAGCGCAAACGCGACGCGAACGAGCGGGCCGCCGCAAGGAATGGCGACGGGCCCGATCAAGACGGCAGCGCGCTCGTGAGGCTCACGACCGAAGTCGCTTCCTTTTCAACGTCCGCGCTCGATCCCGCGACGTTTGAGATTCCCGCGGGATATCGCCAAGTACCGAACCGGAAAACCGGCGAGTAGACAAGTCATGCAAGCAATGTCCGAGTAGCGGGACAAGAAACGCGGAGGAACTCTTAATGATGAGTTTTTGCGAAAGTTGTGGGAAACCGAAGAAAGCAGACGAGGCAGTGTGTTCTGGATGCGGCGCATCGAGTGTGTCCGAAGTTCTAGCGCCAGCTGGCAGGGACCAGCCAGTGCCAGGCTCAACCGCTTCTGCCGCTCCTCGTAAAGTCGAACCCCATGTGGCTGGAGCTCTGAGCTACGCGTTTGGAGTGATTAGCGGAATTGTTTTTTTGTTGCTGGAACCTTACAAGCGCGATCGCTTCGTTCGCTTTCATGCCTTTCAATCCATTTTTTTCAATACGGCAGTGGTGATTTTCTGGGTCGTTGGGGGAACTGGCGTGCTGCTGTTCGAAGCAATCACCGGCGGTTTTCTCATGTGGTTGATTATTCCCGTCGATGTGAGCCTGACGCTATTGGTTGTCGGGGCCTGGGTTCGCCTCATGATCAAAGGCTATCGCGGAGCGACGTGGAAACTGCCGGTCATCGGAAATTTTGCGGAGCGGCAAGCCAACAAATAGCCCGGAGATTGCGGAAACGAGTAGTACGGGTGAAAAACCAAGACAGGAGTGAGTTATGTCGAGATTCTGTGGACAGTGCGGTGAAGGTGTGGGAGAAGACGCGACATTCTGCGGCGGCTGTGGGGCGAACCTGCACGCCAAGGGGGAGCCACAGCCGGACGTTTTGCCGAAGCAGGCTTTGGCCAACCCGGCAACAATTCAGGCAAGCGATTCAAAAAACAAGATTTTGCTGTATGCCGCGGGCGCGGTCCTAGCGGTTCTTGCACTGGCGATAGGCGGAGCGATTTACGCCGCCCGTCGCGTGTCGGGCGAAGCCAGCCACCTGGCGCGTGAGTCCGGGCTGGCAACAATCTTAAAGAGCGTTTCTTCGTCTCCAGCAGGCGGAACTGACGCCGCGGAAAGCGAACCGGAGAAACCACCGGAGCGCAATGTTTGCGGCTTGATCAGCAAGGGGGAAGTGGAAAAGGCCACGGGAGTGAGCGTATCGGGCACATCGTTGAACGAGGAACGCGACGTGTGCACCTATGCTCCTGCCGAGGATGGCATGGTCACGGTAACCGTGGGAGTCGAATGGCAGAACGGGAAATTTGCCATGCGCGCGCTGCCTGCAATGAGCAAGCAGCTGATCAATGAAGACCTGCGGCAGCCGGTGTCGGGAATTGGCGATGAGGCGTACCTCCTGGGAGTCGATAAAGATACCGAAAGGCAGTTCGAGCAGGTGCCCAAAGAGTTGCGAGCCGTCAGTAGCTTCACGACCGGGCCGCTGGTGTTCCGGAAAGGCGATGTGATGGTGACGGTCACCGCCACGTTCGCCGAGAAAAAGTCCGATGTGGAACGGCAGATCGCGGCGATTGTGGCGGACCGGGTGTAAGCAGAAATTCAGGCTCGGCACATTTGGCAGTTGGGGCCGGCAGCGAGCAACGAAACAAGCGAGAGGAACGAAGGATGAAAAGGGCAAGTCGGACCGTTTGGGCGGTTTGTGCGATGGGTATTTTGATCGCCGCCGGATGCAAGGGAAAAAGCAGGGCAGCGGAAGGCGATTCAACGGGCTCTGTCGCGCCCGCAGGAGCCGGATCGGTTCATGTCACATACCAACCCGACGTGAAGGTCATGGAGCAAGCCGAAGCCGAAGACCAGATCATCGGCCAGAGCAGCGACGGAGCGGCACTGCTTTTTGCTTCTTCCAGTCACAAGGCGGGGGAACTGAAAGAAGGAGATGTGCTCCTGGTGAAAGGCATGTTCGCGCGAAAAGTATGGGGAGCGGAAGCCGGTCCCGACGGAGTTCTGGTCTTAACGCAGCAAGCAACGATTCCCGAGGTGGTACAGGACGGAACGATGGACGTGCAAGCGCCCATTCGATTTGGGGCGCTGCAAGCGGGCAATGACGAACAGGTTTCGCTTCCGTGGAATCCGGCGAGGGGATGGATGCACCCGTATAGTGTGCGCGCGCAAATTGGCGATGCGGCGAGCATGAGTAAGGCCGAGGAAAAAGGAAGGCGCGACGCGTACGGCAACATGGCGAAAGCGGCGGTCAGCAGTGTGACGGAAGGCTGGAACACTACATTCAAGGCCACGCCAGCAGAAGGGAAGCTGAATCTTGAACTGACGCTGAGCAAAGAGGTTGGCGATTTTGCCGCGAAAATTACAGGCGACGGATACCTGGCGAACTTCAATTTCAATTCCACTATGGGAGTGAAGCAAAGCGCCATGGACAGGTTTCAAACAGGTTTCAAGAATCTGAATGGCGTGATGAATTTCAAGTGGGAAGTGGCAAAAAAGGATGCCGGTCCCCACAGCGAGGATGTGCGGATCAAGTTGCCAGCGGCAGTGACCATTCCACTTGCACAATACCTCGAAGGCATGCCGTTGTTCCTGGAGATCAGCTCCGCGCTGATTGTAAAGCCGGAAATCGCCGGAGCTGAACTGAGTCACGGCTCGTTTCGGATTACCTACGACGGGTATCAGAGTTTTCAGGTGAAAAAAGGAAATGTGGATTCCAGTGGCAATGTGACAGGCAACATCGAATATTTCGAGCCGCTCAATGTGGCCCCGGCCGCTCCCATGGGGCTGGTGGTGGCCTTTGCCGCGCCGCGCCTTGAACTTTCCTTTGGAACGGCCAAAGTTTTCAAAATGGAAACCCTGAAAGTAGCGGCGGAAAAAGTGGACAAGCTGGCGGATGAACTCGCCAGGCGGCTTTTGCAGCCGGAGCAATACGCGGCGTTTAAAGCGGGGCCCATGGGGCGATTCTCGCTGGGCCAGGCGGCAGAGAAGGCATTGCAGAGCGAAGCCGCCGCTTATTTTGAAATGGTTTCCAGTTCGGGGATGAGCTATTCGGGGTTGTCGGTTTTGACGCCGTGCTCGCGAGCCGACGTGACGCTGCTGGGAGTAGTGGGAGCGTCGGCAGAATTTTTTGGCGAATCCGTTGCGGACTCGCGCAAGGAAATTTTCAAAAAGCAGATAACTAAAATTACGCCGCCGGGAACCAAGCTTTGCAAAGACCTGGCGAATGACTGAGCCGCGGCGCCGCGACCACGGTGGCCTGACCGGCAGACTCCTTCCTTTCCTGCATGCTGACATCGGCTTGCGCGGGCGCTGCTGGCGGGCAAGACCGCCCGCGAGGCAAACAGAAGTTCGGCCGTGCTGCTGACGTGGATGGAAGGAAAGTTTCCCCAGCTTTTTTTGATTCGTAAATTCATTTCAGGAGAACCAAAGTGAGTACAGCACAATCACAGCAGGTAGTAGTGGAAGCGACGGCCAAGCCACAATTGGCTCCGTTCAAGTTCTTTGAAGCGATGTCGGCTTACCAGCAGACCTCCGCGCTCAAGGCGGCAATTGACCTCGATCTGTTTTCGGCGATCGCTGAGAGTTCGGGAACCGCGGCAGAGGTGGCCGAACGCATCGGCGCGCCCGAGCGGGGAGTCCGTGCGCTTTGTGATTTTCTGGTGGTCCGGGCCTTTCTGAACAAGACCCTGGACAGATCGGGATCGCGTTATTCGCTAACGCCCGATTCAGCCATGTTCCTCGACAAGAAATCTCCTGCCTACCTGGGCACAGCTACGAGATTTCTAGCTTCTGAAACGGTAACCAAAGCCTTCAGGAATCTGGCTGAGGTGGTCCGTTCGGGCGGGCCGCTTCCGTGTGACGTCCGCTCCGACAAAGAAGATGAGATGTGGGTCGAATTTGCACGGAGCATGGCGCCGGTGATGTTTATCGTGGCTCAGCAAGCGGCGAAGTTGTTCGCCCCGGATTCTGAAATCAAGGTGCTGGATATTGCCGCAGGGCACGGCATGTTCGGAATCCAGGTCGCACAACACAATGCCAAGGCCAAGATTGTGGCTTTGGACTGGCCATCCGTGCTTGCCATTGCCAAGGAGAATGCGGAGCGTTTTCAGGTTGCGGGCCGCTATTCGCTGCTGCCAGGCAACGCGTTGGAGGTTCCAGTTGGTAACAATTATGACGGAGTGATCGTTGCAAATTTCCTGCATCACATGGATCGGGCCGCGATCCGGGCGTTCCTGAAAAAGATGCATGCAGCGATGGCGCCGAAAGGGCGAATCGTAGTTGTGGAGTTCGCTCCCAATGAGGATCGCGTCTCTCCACCCATTCCAGCTTCTTTCGTGTTGAACATGTTTGCGAACACACCGGGAGGCGACGCCTACTCCTTTTCGGAATATCAGGAAATGCTTCGGGCCGCCGGATTCTCCAGTTGCGAAGTGTGTTCGCTGCCGCCGACGCCACAGCTGGCGATTGTCGGTGTCAAGGAATGAGAACAAAACCAGAAAAGAATCGCTGGAGTGAATCCGGATGAATATGTTCCGCGCCGTTTTTGGCGTGCTGGTGCTGAGCGCCGGCAGCTTTGCACCACCACAACCCAATGCCACCGGCCACAAGTCCTGCTGCGGTGAAATCACCGCGGCAGGACGACGGCTCACCGCAACCCTTGACGCAATGAAGGTGGAGTCACTTTGGCTCGCCCACGAACACGTAAACTGGGAGACGGGAGAAGCCGACCGAGGCGGAGAGTATAGGGGTCCGGACAGACATACGCACTGCAGCGCCTTTGCCGCAGCCGTAGCAAAACGGATGGACGTCTATCTTCTTCGACCGCCGGAGCATGGCCAACAACTGTTGGCAAACGCGCAAGCAGTATGGCTGGGAACTGAACAAGCTCGTCGGCAGGGTTGGCAAGAGATTTCCGGAGCAGAACGGGCGCAGACGGCGGCCAATCGAGGACACTTCGTGCTCGTCGTCTACGCAAACCCGGACTCCCACGCGCCTGGCCACATCGCCATCGTTCGGCCTTCGGAAAAGTCGGCCGCGGCGCTCGAGCGTCATGGTCCTCAAATAATCCAGGCAGGAACGCACAATCACACAAGCACAACAGTTCGAATCGGATTCTCGAGTCATCCGGAAGCCTGGCCGGCTGGTGTTCGCTATTATGTTCACGAGCTCAGATGACACGGGGCCGCGTGAGCGAAAAGGATGACCCTTTGATCGACGGAGTGGTCGAAGCCCTGGTCCTCGATCTCCGCGAGTGGATCGCCCAGAGTGAGAGGTCTATGAAGGTGTGATGGCTGCGTGGCGCACCTCATGCCCGCGCCTCCCCGTGTGGGAGGACGCCAATGATCGCGGTCTTGTCACCAGAGCGCACGTCCATGGGCGGTGCGTCGTCAGGATTACGGCATCCGGCCTCGCACTTCTCAAAGGAGCGCAAGCGGTCTCGAATTCTGAAGCGTAGTGGAGATCACACTTGAAATGAAACAATATTCTTGGCAACTACCACGACACTCGGTACGCGCAATGTCCAGACGGGGGAGTCCGGCAAACCTATGAAACCGGTTGCATTGCGGGGCACACTGATCGTGCTGGCGCACATGATTGTGCTACTCGGCCACGGCATGGCTCATTCCCATCTGCGCATCGAACCAAGTCCCTGGCAGCGCGCATTTATTCTGGTCGTCATTTTTGCGGCACCGGGGATCGCGGCCCCTGTGCTTTGGACGCCTTGGCAAAAGTCCGGAGTGGTCCTTCTTGGGCTCTCACTGGCAGGATCGCTGGTCTTCGGGCTGTATTACCACTTCTTGGCCGCCGGCGTGGACAGTGTCTTCAACCCGATCCACACGCGATGGGATGTTGGGTTCCGCCTTACCGCCGGACTGCTCGCGCTGGTTGAGATAACCGGTTGCGCTTGGTGCAGCGGCTTCTGGCAGTCGATTGGGAATTCTGGTTTCACGAAGAAAAAGTCATGAAATGAATCGCGGCTTGCGGAGCAATCCATCGAGGAGCCAAAGTGCGTTTATCTGAGCTTGATGCGGCGAGTTGGCCGCGAACAGCAGTTCGCGGCGTCTCCAATTGGCATTCGTGAGTTCACGGGCCTCGCTCTCGACTTTCAAGTGCAACTGATGAGAGAAGTTAAACCGTCGACGGTAGTTCTCTCTGAGATTGCGGAAGGATTTGCGCGGAAGCCGGGCGGAATCCAGGAATCCCGGTTTCGAGCAGTTTGGCGAACTGGGCGGCAAGCACAGGTCGGCTGAAATAGTATCCTTGCCCTTCATCACATTCTTGGGCTTGGAGAAACGCCAACTCTTCAGGAGTTTCTATACCCTCGGCGATGACCCGTAGATTCATGCTCCGGCCCATGCTGATGATGGCACTGACAATTGTCGTATCCTCGGGAGTCACGGTGATCTGACGCACAAACGACTGGTCGATTTTCAAGGCATCAATCGGGAACTTCCTCAGGTAGCTCAAGCTGGAGTAGCCCGTACCGAAATCATCGACTGCAACCTGTACGCCTCTGGATCTCAGCTCTCGCAGGACCGATGCAGCGGACTCGACACGCTTCATAAGCACCGTTTCGGTCAACTCCAGTTCGAGCGAACCGGGATCAAGGCCGGTTTCCCGGAGGATTGCGAACAAGCCCTCGAGGAAGTTGTCTTGTCTGAACTCCATTGCGGACACGTTTACCGCTATAGTCGGTCCGGGAGTGCGGGTGTCTGCCCAGATCCGTGCCTGCTTGCACGCTTCACGCAGGACCCAGTTACCCATTGGCAAAATCAAGCCGCAGTCTTCGGCTACAGGAATAAATTGTGCCGGAGAGACCGGCCCCCGAGTCGGATGCGTCCAGCGTATCAATGCTTCAGCGCCGGTAATTTCCCCTGTTCTCAGATTGACCTTGGGCTGGTAGTTCAGCACAAATTCCCCCCGCTCCAGGGCTCGCCGCAGATCCTCCTCGATGGATTGCCGCTCCACGGCCCGGACGTTCATTGCCGACTTAAAAAACTGATAACTATGGCGTCCGTTTTCCTTTGCCTGGTACATCGCCGTATCCGCGTTTTTCACCAAGGTCTCCGCATCCAGGCCATCGTCAGGATAGACGCTTAAGCCAATGCTCGCGGTGACGTGCAGATCCCGCAGGTTGATGGAATGAGGTTCGGCTACCGCCTCCAGCACTCTTCTCGCCGTAATGGCCACGTCTTCCGGGTGCTCGATTTCTGAAAGCAGCACGACGAATTCGTCGCCTCCCTGGCGGCTCACCGTGTCTGCGGTGCGTACGCATCCCACGAGGGCCTTGGCAATGGATTGCAGAAGTTTGTCGCCCGTGGGATGTCCCAGTGAATCATTGATGTATTTGAAGCCATCCAAATCCAAAAACAGCACCGCGACGCTCGTGTTGCGGCGCGAAGCTAAGCCAATCGCTTGGCTAGCCCGGTCGTTCAGGAGCAATCGGTTGGGCAATCCGGTAAGCGGATCATGCTCAGCCAAATGGCTCATCTGCTGCGCCATGGTCCTGGCCGCGCTGACGTCGCGAACGACGATGACCGCTCCGGTAAGTTCGCCAGCCCGGTCATGGATGGGCGCAACGGAGCCTTCGACTGGAATCTCGATTCCGTCGCGCCGGACAAAGACACCGTCCGATGGCAGCTGCAGGGTAAGGTCCTGGCCAACGGCCTTCTCCAGTTGATCTGAAGCGGTTTCGCCGCTCGTGGCATCCTTGATCCGGAGAACTTCGGCAATGGGCCTGCCTGCTGCTTCCTTAAAGGACCAGCCAGTAATTTTCTCGGCAACGGAATTCAGGTAGTTGATATTTCCTGAGATATCGGCGCAAACCACGGCATCACCGATCGAATTGAGCCTGACTTGGGCGTTCTCCTTTTCCACGAACAACGCTTCTTCGAACATCTTCAGGTCTTGGATATCGGTGCAGGTACCAAACCACTTTAGAACGGCGCCAGTGTTGTCTTTCACGGGCACCCCCCGCATCAACCACCAGCGATAGACACCATCCGCGCGCCGCAAGCGGCATTCAACCGAGTACGTGCTGCCGGTCGCCGTCGCGCGCTGCCAGGCATCGAAAGCTACCTGTAGGTCGTCTGCGTGATAGGCTTTCACCCACCCGTTGCTGGCACTTTCTGCAAGGGTCAAGCCTGTGTAATCCATCCATTGTTGATTGCAATAAACGTTTGAACCATCGGGCCGGGTGATCCAGATCATCTGCGGCACGGCTTCAGACAAGGTGCGGAATTCCTCTAAACTCGTTTGCAACGCTTCTGCCGCGCGCTTGTGCGCGGTGATGTCCCGGATGGAACTGAAAGTGGCAGGTTGATCATCATAGATAATTGACGTGCCCTGAACCTCCACGTCGATCACCGTTCCGTCCAGTTTGAGTAATTTCTCCTCGATCGGTGGAAGGATGCCGCCGTGTTCCGTATTGTTCTTTAAACGTGCCAATACGACCGTCCGGAAGTCCGGATGAACGATGGAGAGAATTGATTTGCCGATGAGGTCCTGCTCGCACTTGGCGCCGGTCATCTTGACGGCAGCCGGATTGAGGAAGAGGATTTTTCCGTGCCGTGTCAGGACGATCGATTCCGGCGACCACTGCACCAGGGCCCGATATCGTCCCTCGCTCTCCTGTAACGCCATCTCCGATTGCTTCTGTTCGGTAATATCGCTGACGATCCCATTGTAATTGACTAACTTTTGGTTGCCATCCCGGACTTGAAAACCGCGGAGCCGAACCCAACGGATTTCCCCGCTGGGCCGCAGGATGCGATATTCGAGGTCAATACTCCGCGCATCTACTGCGAGCGTTCCAAAGGCGCTCACCACACGCGCACGGTCCTCGGGCAAAATAAAATCAACCCACTGGTTCGGATTGGAATATTGGCTTTCCACAGAACGGCCCCATATCTGTTCAAACGCCGGGCTGATGTACTGCACGTCGCGCATGTCCGGCGAACGGACCCAGAACGCATCGGTGATGCTAGCCGCCAGCTGCTGAAATCTCCTGTCACTCTCGCGCAAGGCATTCTCCGCTTGTTTGCGCTCGGTGATGACGCTTGCAGACGGGACCAGAAAAACGACCTCACCGTTCGCGTCCCGCACCGGCTGCAGGGAGAAGTCCACGTCAATGAGATGGCCTTCGGCCGCATACACCTGTACGTCGTAGCGGGAGGCCTCCCCGTGTGCGGCGCGCACGATGGCCTCGCGCAACTGCTGTTGAACTTCCGGCGAATACGCCCACCAGTAGGTTTCTTCAAATGGCTTGCCTAAAACGTCTTTCGGCTCCAAGCCAGCAGCCGCCAGCGCGGGCCGGTTGGCTTCGATCAGAATTCCCTGTGGAGTCATCATGCCCACGAAAATGGAAGGGCCAAGTCCATCGATGAGCTCGCGCAGACGTTGTTGATTCCAATGCGCCGATTGCTCCAGCTGTTTGCGTGCCGTGATATTGACATGCATGACCACTGCGCCGACCTGCCGGTCTTCGCTCAGAGGCGTAACCAAGAGTTCGAACCAGCGTTGCCCGGTGGGGGAGTGGCAGCTATATTCAGTCGAAGAGATTTTTTTCTCGCCATTCAAAACCGCACGAATGCCTTCGGCGACCAGGTGGGCTTCGCCGGAGCCCTCGCCCTCTGCGCGAGCGCAAATCTCGAGGTAATTAAGTCCTCTCCCATGTCCCAAGCCTTGAATCACGTCCGCACTGTCAAATCGGCTCCACGCGTCATTCACGGAGACGATGATCCCTCGTGCATCGAGCAATGCGATGCGCGCGGGCAACGCGTTGAGGATGGCCGATTGCCTGGCATCCTCGCCTTGCTTCAATGCTCGCAACAAAAGTGTCCGGCCATCGCGGTCCACCACGCTGTCCACCTGCCCGGCCGTCAGCTCCTCCAACCGTTGCCCAGTCCGGAGTAGCGTCTCCATTAGCGTGGACATTTCCCTGTTCGTCTCTTCGGGCAATGGTGGCCTCGGTTTCATGTGGCAACAGTCTCCTGTCCCGAAACTCGCAACACGGGCTCCGTCTGGCTAAGTGTGCCGGCGATCGTTCGGATGGGGGGCGGCCAAAGAACGATAGGTGTCGGTGTCATCGAGACACAAATCCGCGGGTTGCGGATCCCTGCAGGGCCGCCCGAGTCAGAACCAACGAACATGGCGCGCTCACCTCGCCTGCAGGCCGCTTCTGCAAGCGGATTTCCCGTGCACTTCGTTGTCGACGGAGTTCATGTTGATTCCTTTTTAAGCATGCTAATCCGCATCCCTGTGCGCACTGACGGGATGGAGTGTTCGAATCAGTAGGATTTCTCCGGAAGCCACCATGGGCTCAGGACTAGAATTTGGCGTCTTTCCGCAGCCCAGACAGATCAGGATTGTTGCCCTTGAATCTTCAGCTCGCTATAGCCTATGGCTGCTTGACGATTAGGACTGTCCAGAACAGGACACGGGACACTCCCGTGTCCTGTCGAATAACAGTCTCTATGTTCCTCTTGTTTCGCCACCTGCGTTCATGAGGGAGGAGGGTTTTCCATCAGCGAAGGAAAACACGCCCATGTTTTGGCCGCTGCGCCGAGATTCGAACTTCGCGCCCAAGGCAGGAGCAGAAAGGCTAGGTGGTTGGTTCGTCGAGCATTTTCCCGGGCGTGGAGGGCGGTGTTGCACGGTATTCGCCCGTGGTTCCCAAGTTTTGCGGTGAACCCCAGGGCTGGCGCAGATTTGTTGGGCGCGGTTTCCGTGCCCTCAGACACTACCCATCATCCGTACAGGGGAGCGGCCCCATCTGTTGATGGGCCGTTTCAATACCGCTTTCCCGTCGGACCCGATCATAGCGACGTATGGCCTTGCTTCAGATTCCAAATCGCGGCAATTAGTGCATCGATGTCTTCGCAAGTGTTGTAGAGAGCGAGCGAAGGACGCACGGTGCTTTCGACGCCGAAGCGGCGGAGAATCGGTTGCGCACAGTGGTGTCCTGCGCGCACGGCGATACCTTGGCGGTTGAGAGCTGTGCCCACGTCCTCGGTCCGGAATCCGTCCAGAACGAAGGAAAGCACGCCGGCTTTTTCGCGTGCCGTGCCGATTAGCCGAAGTCCGGGTATGCGCTGCAATCCGTCCGTGGCGTAGGCCAGCAGATCGTGTTCATACCGTGAGACATTCACCATGCCGATGCGCTCGAGGTAATCGATCGCTGCACCGAGCCCAACGGCATCGGCAATGTTTCCCGTGCCCGCTTCAAAACGTCCGGGCGCCGGTTGGTACGTTGTTTTCTCAAACGTGACATCCAGAATCATGTTTCCGCCACCCTGCCACGGCTGGGTCTGCTCCAGTATGTCGAGTTTGCCGAAGACGACGCCGATACCGGTTGGCGCGAATACTTTGTGGCCGGAGAAAACGTAGAAGTCGCAATCGTAGGCTTGCACGTCCACATGCATATGCGAGACGGCCTGCGCACCATCGAGCAGGACTTTCGCGCCGTAACGATGGGCCATTTCAATCATTTCACGCGCGGGCGTTACCGTGCCCAGCGCATTGGAGACCTGGGTAAAAGAAACGAGTCTCGTTTTCGGTCCGAGAAGCTTCTGATATTCGTCGAGAAGAACTTGTCCTGAATCATCAACTGGAGCCACGCGAAGGCGCGCGCCTGCTTCGGCGCACAGCATTTGCCAGGGAACGATGTTGGCGTGATGCTCGAGCCAGGTGATGACAATCTCGTCATCCTTGCGAATGTTCTGGCGGCCCCAACTCTGTGCGACGAGATTGATGCCTTCGGTCGCGCCACGTACGAAAAGGATTTCTTTCGTCGAAGATGCATTTAGGAAACGCCGAACTTTCTCGCGCGCCGCCTCGTATGCATCGGTGGCGCGCGCCGCCAGTTCGTGGGCCGCGCGGTGAATGTTCGAATTCTCGTGCGAATAAAAATGACTGAGCCGGCCGATGACACTCTTTGGTTTTTGCGTGGTTGCCGCATTGTCGAGCCAGATTAAGGGCTTCCCGTTGACTCGCTCCTCGAGAATCGGGAAGTCGCGGCGAATCGCCAGCACATCAAACGGTTGCGAGGAAAGGGCCAGCGCCGCTGGAGCGTCAGAGGGAGTCTTGGAAGGCTCGGTTGCAGCCGTCGTTCCGGCTGGCACCAGCTGACGGACCTCGTTCAGGAAGGAGTAGCCCGGCAAGATGTCCGAGAGATTCGGTTGCAACGGTGCTCCGGGCACTTGCGGGACAGCCGAATCGGGCCGCAGCTCTGGAAAGGGCGGCAATGAAAAAGCGGGAAATGGATCGGCCAACGCCAGGAGTTCGCTCTCTGCAGGAATCTTGATGGTTTGGGCAGGTAGTGCGACGGGCCAGGTCGAATTCGAAAACGCAAAGAGCGGTCTCGCGTCGTCCAGAAAGGAAAACGTGCCGGGTCTCGTGAAATCCGCGGTACTCAGCGGATCGGAAATTCCCGAGAGGATCCCGCCGGGAACGGCAGGGACCTGTGGTGAAGCGCTGGTTGAGGAAAGCGTCGCAGGCAAAGCGCGGAAGCGCTCTTCGGCGGGAGGTGTGGCCGCTGGCACGGAAGCGAGACCTGCGCGATTTGCAACGGGTTCGGTCGTAGCAGCAGGCAGCGCCACGGGAACAGCTGCCTCCGCAGGCGGGAGAGCAGTAAAGAATTCGTTCGCCATGCGCGCCAGGATTTCCGGATCGGGTAAGCCAGCTGGAAGGCCTGCCGAACCTACCGCTGAAGCGGTTCGTAAGTCGACACCCTGAAAAGATGAGGGGTTTTTGTCCGGCTCACTTGTACTCATGGTAGCTTCCCACTTCCACGCCTTCGAGTGCGGCGATGGCGTCGTCTACGAGCACGGCCGCTGAGCAATACAACGAAATGAGGTAGGAGGCCAAAGCCTTGCTGCTGATTCCCATGAAGCGCACGGAAAGTCCGGGCGTCTGTTCGCCAGGCAGGCCGGGCTGGAACAAGCCAATCACACCCTGCTTTTTTTCCCCGACGCGGAGTAACAGAACGCTGGTTTTTCCGCCCGAATCCTTCGTTTTCGACGAGCCGTCGATGCGCAGCTTGTCGGTGGGAATCACCGGTACGCCGCGCCAGGTCAGGAATGGAGTTCCGAACAGTGTGACGGTCGGCGGAGGAACTCCTCGGCGCGTGCATTCACGCCCGAAGGCCGCGATGGCGCGGGGATGCGCGAGAAAAAAGGATGGTTCTTTCCACACTTTAGTCAGCAGTTCGTCAAGATCGTCCGGCGTCGGCGCGCCTTTGCGCGTTTGAATCCGCTGGCTGGTGGGAACGTTTTTCAGGAGGCCGTAATCGCTGTTGTTGATCAGCTCACTCTCCTGCTTTTCTTTCACATTCTCGATCGTCAATCGAAGCTGCTCGCGAACCTGGTCGTAGGGATTGCTGTAGAGGTCGGAGACGCGCGTCTGTACGTCGAGCACCGCGGAAATCTGACTCAGCGTGTATTCGCGAGGCTTTTCCTCGTATTCCACGTAGGTTTCCGGGAGCGCCCGTTCCTCCTTTGGGCCGCAGATCACATCCACGGCCTTTTCTTCCGCCACGCGGTTGACGCGCAGTGTGCCGGCTTCGAGCGGTTTCCAGTCGAGCAGCCGCACGAGCCATCGCGGTGTAATCGCTCCGTACTGCGGAGGAGTTTTAGTGACGTTCGCGAGTTGAAACGCTGCACGATCGCCTAGAGCATGATGCGTCACGTTGTCTGCCACGAGAAATTCTCCTTTGTAAGACCAGACTCGGTTGCGCGGGCCGGTCCCGCAATTCAGCAAAACTCCAGCGACCCGGCGGATGACGATTTGTGAAGCGGTTCGTTGGCCGATCCGGTGCTGCGGTTGATTCTACCGCCTTGCGCTCAGGAGTCACAATATGGCGATGCCGATTCCCAACGGCCTCCCTACGAATCGGTACAACTAATCAGCGAGCTCAAAAAAGGAGGGCAAGCCTAACCTGGCGTTTTCCTATCCCGGCGAATACGATGAATTTTCCGTTCGCGAGCATCGACGGGACGTATGGAGAAAGCAGCAGGCGATTCTTCGGAAATATCTGCTTTTGCCCACCGGTCAGAGCAGCACGTCAACGGAAGATATTGGTCTAAGCCTTAGACCAGCCGATGAACGCCTCAAATAGGCCGCTCGTGAATGCTCCCGTTGTAAGTTGGCACGAAAATGCTCGGGTAACCTTTCGGTTTGCCCCCCCGAAGTGGTGACTTCCGCCGGGACGGGCCGCCTTTCCCCTCCGGATGAATGACCCGTGGATCGCTATTTCTGTGGTCATCTAACGTGACTTTTGAGCCCGTCCGGCGTCTGATACTGCCAAGGGGATGCAATGACCTCATTTTGGCGCGACCTTCGTCATGCCCTACGGTTTCTCCGCCTTAGTCCCGGATTTACACTCGTCGCCGTCCTTACCCTCGCTCTCGGTATTGGTGCCAACACCGCCATCTTCCAGCTCATCGACTCCATCCGCTTGCGCACCATTCCGGTCAAAAACCCGCAAGAGTTGGGTACCATCAGGATTGCAGACCGCCACTGGGGTTCCGGGCAGTTCTCGAGCCAGTATTCACAGCTCACCTTTGCCATGTGGGAACAAATTCGCAAGCGCCAGGAAGGCTTCTCGGAAATCGCCGTTTGGTCCAACCAGGAATTTAATCTGGCCACGGGCGGGGAGGTCCGCAAAGCGAAGGGCATCCGCGTCAGCGGCGATTTCTTTCGCGTCCTTGGGGTCGAGCCGATCCTTGGCAGGTTGCTCGGACCGGAGGATGACCAGCCTGGTTGCAGCATGTCTGGAGCAAACATCAGTTACGCCTTCTGGCAGCGAAATTTTGGCGGCGACCCTTCCGTGGTTGGAAAAAAGCTCACTCTGGACGGCAATTCGTTTCAAGTGATCGGCGTCACGCCGCCGGGTTTCAATGGCATTTCCGTCGGCGATACGTTCGACGTTGCCGCACCGGTCTGCATCGAGCCCATCCTCAGCCCTCGCTACAACCGTATTCCTCTCCGGCATGCCTGGTGGCTGGCCACCATTGGCCGCTTGAAACCCGGATGGACCCTCGCGCGAGCCAACGCTCAGATCCTGGCGGTCACGCCCGCCATTTTACAAGAGACGATTCCGCCCGTTTATGACGCTGAGGGAGCGAAAAAGTTTCTCGAATACAAACTCGGCGCTTTTTCCGCGAGCACGGGGTTTTCGGAATTGCGCGAGGATTCGGCGACATCCCTGTGGTTGCTGCTGGGAATTTCAGGACTGGTCTTGCTCATCGCCTGCGCCAACCTGGCGAACTTGATGCTCGCACGCACCAGCGCTCGCGAACGGCAAATTACCATCCGGCGGGCGCTTGGAGCCACCCGTTGGCGAATGGTTCGCGAACTGCTTTCTGAAAGCCTGTTGCTCGCGGCGGCTGGGTCCATATGCGGATTGTTGCTGGCCTTCGCAATAAGCCGGCTGCTGGTGGCTTTCATCAGCACGCAGCAGAATCAGGTTTTGCTGGATCTCGGAATGGATTGGCGCGTCCTGGCGTTTACGACCGCGCTCGCAGTCCTGACAACGGTAACCTTCGGATTGGCCCCGGCCCTGCGTGCCACGCGCGCCGAGCCAGCCACGCTACTGCAGTCCGGGAGCCGCGGAACGACTGGTGGCCGGGAGCGGTTTAGCCTGCGGCGCATTCTCATCGTCTCTCAAGTAGGGCTCTCCGTCGTCCTTTTGACGGGTGCGCTGCTTTTTGTCCGCAGTTTACGCAACTTGACCACCCTGAATGTCGGCTTCCAGCAGACTGGAATCTTGGTCACCAGGATCGATTTCCGCCGGTTGCAGTTCCCCGAGGAGCGCTATACAGAATTCAAACGGGATCTCGTGAAGCGCGTGCAGGCCATCCCTGGTGTCGAGTCCGCCGCCCACGCCATGCTGGTACCATTTGGAGGAAGCACCTGGAATGACAACGTCATCAACGAAGGTTCCGACCAGGACGCCGGTGCCGCCTGGGAAAATTTTCTCGGCCCGGGCTATTTTCAGACCATCGCCACGCCGCTGCTCGCCGGCCGCGACTTCGATGAACGCGATACCGCCACTTCGGTGAAGGTCGCCATCGTGAATCAGGCTTTTGCGCGCAAGATTCTCAAAAGTGCGGATCCGCTTGGCAAGCGGTTCCGCATCCACGAATCACCGGGAAAGCCCCGCCCTCTTTACGAGATCGTGGGAGTGACTGCGGATAACAAGTTTCAGGACATGCATGAAGAATTCTTGCCGTTCATGTATTTCCCCTCTACCCAAGAGGAAAAGCCCAGCCCGGACGATCATATCCTCATTCGCTGCTCGCTCCCTTTGACGGGTCTAATCGCTTCGATGAAAGAAACAATTGCGGATATGAATCCGGGCATCGACCTTGAATTCATGGTCTTCAAGACACGGATTCAGGATTCGCTGCTTCAAGATCAGTTGATGGCTACCCTCTCGGGTTTCTTCGGATTCCTGGCAGCGCTCCTTGCGGCCATTGGACTCTATGGCGTTATGTCCTACATGGTGATCCAGCGGACGAAGGAAATTGGAATCCGCATGGCGATTGGCGCCGAGCGCTTCGACGTCCTAAGAATGATTCTTCGCGAGGCCACTATGCTCACTGTCACGGGCTTGGTCATTGGCACTGGCCTGGCCCTGGGCGCCGCTCAAGCCGCCAAATCGCTGCTCTACGGCTTGAAGCCTCGCGATCCACTCACTCTTGTGATGGCGGTTGTCACCCTGTCCGTTGTCGCCGCGCTCGCCAGTCTTTTGCCAGCCTATCGTGCCTCCAAACTCGATCCCCTGACCGCCTTGCGCTATGAATAGCCGATCGTCTCAAGACACGCGCACCTCATCCACGATCTGGAAAAGATGAATCGCGGCGAACTGTTTTCCGCATTCGAATCGAAACTTGTATAGTCCATGAAAATTTGTATAATCCACGCATGCAAGGAATACCGTGGAGCACAATTGTGCTCGGCTCGCTGTTGCTCATCTCGGTCTGTTCAAAAGGAGGACAGCAAGTGCAATCTCCGCAACCTGAAAAGTCGAAGCCGCCTGTCAAAATGGAGCAGCGCGGGCGCATCCTTGGCATCGGCGGCATTTTCTTCAAATCCGCCAATCGTGATCAGATGCGAGAATGGTATTCGAAGCATCTTGGACTCGCTGACAAAGGTCACGGCGTGATGCTTCCGTGGCGCGAACACGACGACCCGCAAAAGGAACACGTTACAGTTTGGACTGTTTTTCCGGCCTCCACTGACTATTTCGATCCCAGCCATGCACCGTTCATGGTCAACTACATCGTGGACGATCTGGATGCGTTGCTCGACCGCTTAAAACAAGAGGGAGTAAAGATTGACGCCAATCGAATAAATGAATCCTACGGTCGCTTTGCCTGGATCTATGACCTGGACGGAAATAAGATTGAGCTCTGGCAGCCGCTGCCCGAAAAGCCCTGAGGGCCTTCGACGGCACTTACTCAATCGGTTTTTCTTTCGCACCCGGCGGGCCCTCGAACGGGCCCTCTATCACTCACTCGGCGCCCCACCTGAGCCGGTAGCAACGCTCGATTTCTTCTGACCAGTCTTCTTATTAAGGATAGCGATTTCAGTGTCGTCAGCAGCTTCAACTGGCTTTCGCTCCCTCCTGCGTCTTCATCACTCCGCGCTTACAGGCTCGCGATGGAACTGGCGTCCCGGCACCCGTGAGGCCTGGATGGCCGGCGATGAAGGCGATCTCGACCACCTCGAGGCTCCGACCGTGACAACCTATTCTTTCGGTAGTTTCCGGTAGGGATGTTCCAAGCTGAGGTAGATGAAAACGCCTTTTTCTCCGCTGCTTGGCCCGACTCCGAACGGGATGGCGACACCAGGAACAATTTGAAGTCCGTTTTTGAGGTTGTAAGCCCAGCGAATTCCCGGGTTTAGCAAAAGATCGCTCGTCCACTGGGTGGTCTGCGGCGCGGTCAGTTGTTGACTGCGATTGAAGATTGTCTCGAGCAGTACATTGAAGCGAGGATGAGCGAGCCAAACAACGCTCTGGCCGAAGTTGTAACCAAAAGTTGTTCCCGTTTCTCCGGCGGTATTTCTGGCATTCGGAATGATCGTGGTTCCCGCATTCCAATGCGTTACCAGTTTTCTGTTGTGCACCACGCTGAGCGGGAGCAGGCCCTGAATCCCTGTGCCTCCCGCCCCGCGCCTCCGGCGGTAGTCGCCGGTGGACAGCAAGACGCTGAACCTTGGCGCAAACGCTACCTTGGCCTTGCCATTGCCCAATAGTTGATATCGATAATTCAGAACGACATCGCCGAATCCGGCACCCGACCCAGATTGGTCGCCGGCCTGGAGTGCGGCGAGCGTGTAACTGAGTTGGTGGCGGGGACGTGCATCGACAGGCCATTCCTGGGTGAATGTGTACATCCAATTCTTGCTATTCCAGTACCGCTGGAAATTCTGAATATGCTGCACGACCCCGAATTCCTGGTTGTAGGCTTCCTCGACCAAAAAGCTGTTGTCCTGAATCGCGGTACCACCGTCCGGGTCTGGCCCGTCTGCTTTGCCGGTTTTCACACCGCTTTCGTCTTGTCCAATGTGTTGCCGGCAATCCAGTTCGCTCTGCCTGCAATCGCTAATCGCTGCCGGTGTGCCAGTCTGCGCCCAGCCCGCAGAAACTGTTACCGATCCTAGGATCGGAAGCGCCAGGCACAACAAGAAAGATGCGGTGCTGCTCTCTCGGCCGGACTTCCCGATGGAAATGGACACCTGGTGTCCTTTCTGTTCAGACAGATAGGTGGGCGACGTTCGTGTTCTTGATCCGGGCTTGCCAAGACAACTGCCGAGCACTGCCACTGCAAAGGGACGCTTAACTATTTAATTGATTCCCGTGAGGTCGGACGGCAAGTCTCGATCGGCTACAGCATGTTGACCTGGAAGCATTGCCCGTATTTAACCACGGTTAAGGTAAAAAGTAAATGTGGGTTTACATAGAAATCGGGCCCAGAAATCCCGGCATTCGTTTCCTCGCCAGCCAGCAGGTTGCTGGCACGCTACGCGAACGCCTCCCTGAATTGAGATGACATCATTTTGACTTGATATAGGACCAAGTTGTCGTATTTTGCTAGATGAAAGCCATTTGCAACTAGAGTCGCGCGATTTGATTGGGAGCGAAGCGTTCGGGCGACTGATGTTGGTTTTCCGCGTGAGATTGTGATCGAACCTGCAGGCGCTTCTTGGCAACGGCTCGATCTGCCTCGGCTCTGCTTCCGTAATTCTGCAATTTCATCAGTGCGCGCATAGCAGCCAAACGATTGAAAGGATATTAGGCATGGACTCCCTGGGTCTTGGTGTTGTTTTTTGTTGGTGTAGGGCTCTTCTTCTGACTCTACTTTTCTTCTTCTTGGCCTTCGGCGCCAGTTCGCTGTTTGCCCAGAATGTGGCAGTGAGCGGGCAGGTGAGCGATCCGTCGGGCGCCCCCATCGCCAACGCGCAAATCAGTTTGCGCGACAGCGCGCGTCAAGTGGAATTCCACGGTACGACGAATGACACGGGCTCCTACAGTTTTGCGGCAGTGCCGCGAGGCAACTACACCACGGTCATCGAAGCAGGCGGATTTGCAAGCTATGAACGAGCGTCTCTGATCGTGGATGGCCTACCGTCACTCTCGACGTGAAACTTAAGTTGCAGTCTTCGTCGCAATCGATCGTGGTACGAGCCGAAGACGGCCCCAGCCTCGAGCAGGCACCGGACCTCGATAGGATTGGAACCAGGCTCGAAGATCTTCCGCGCAGCGTGCAAATCATCAATCGCGAAACGGTCGATTCGCAGGGCGGTATCGCCCTAAAAGATACGATCCGCAATGCCAGCGGTGTATTTCAGGGCGGGTCCGACTCCTTCGGTTTCAACGACCGTTTCCTGATTCGCGGACTGGATGCCCGCATCTACAACGATGGATTTTCCGATGGCGATCAGCGTAACGGCATCCCACATTCGCTGAATGGAGTGGAGCGCGTCGAAGTTCTGGAGGGCCCGGGATCCGCACTGTTTGGCAGCGGCCCTCCGGGCGGAACGATCAACGTTGTGCATCTTGCGCCATCGGAGGTTCCGAACTTTGGCGGCTCGTTTCAAGTCGGGTCGTTTGGACTGCTCTCCGGCAGCGGGTACCTGACGGGTCCCACGCACATTCAAGGGCTAAATTTTCGTGTCGACGGACTCGCGCAACATGAGAATGGATTCCGCTCTCTTGCGAGCGGCGACTACGAACTGCGTCCGGAGATCAGTTACGCCATCGACAGACACGTCATCCTTTTCGCGGTGGACGGAAGGTATCTGCAGGCCACACCCGATCCTGCGGGATTGATTTACGTTAACGGGACCCCGATCACCGGTGTGTCGCGCGAGGCGAAATACTCGACGCCGTTCAGCCTCGGCGACCAAACGCTGGCGCGGGCGACGTTCTCCGACGTGTGGAGCGCCGGCGACAACCTCACCGTCACGAATCGCCTCTCGTACATGTACCGCAACCTGTCCATCCTGCGCAACGGGGACGGTGGCACGGTTACCGGGATCGTTTTCGGCGGACGCCAACTTCGCAACCAGCACGACGCGCTCAACGATTTCAACTATGAAATCGAACCGGTCTGGCGATTCCACACTGGCGGACTCCGCCACACTTTGCTTACGGGTTTTGAAGCGCAGCATCAAGGCTTGTTTGCGAGTCGCGCCACGGCGGATCTGCCGAGCATCTCCAACATTTTTGATCCGGTGATCCCGGAACAGTCCGTGGATCAATTGACGTTCCTGCGCGACGCGAAACACTCGGGTTTCATCGATGAACTCAAAGCGAATTACTACGGTCTCTACGCCGTCGACCAGATTGACGTCACCGAGAGATTAAAACTCCGGGTGAGCGCTCGCCAGGACTGGTGGAACACGGAACTCGATCCGCAGATATTCGTTCCCGGCCGGATCTTCAAGGGGGGTGAGTTGATTGAACCGCCCAACACCTACGGCAGAAGCGATACGCCACTCAGCTGGAGTGCCGGCGGTCTGTACCGGATGTTTCCGAGCGTGTCGGCGTTTTTCGGAGTGGCGCGCAGCAATCTGGCCACGTTCAGTTCGGAAGCGACGCAGAACGGCGTGCACGAGCCGGAGTCCGGACTACAATACGAAGCCGGGATCAAGGCTTCGGCGTTCAGTAATCGCGCCACGCTGACGCTCACCGGCTTTGCCGTGTCCCGCAGCAACGTTTTCACGCTGGTCGGAGACACGCCGGTGTTCAACGACCAGAAGACGGACGGCTTTGAAGCGAACACGCAGGTGACGCTGCTGTCGAATTGGAACGTGCTCGCCAATTTCACCGTGCTGCACGCCTTCCTGGCCGACAATCCCTCAAATCCCGCCGCTACCGGCAAGGATCCGGTCGGCGTTCCGCAACACATCTTCAATCTGTGGACGACGTACGATTTCAGAGTCAAAAAGTTGCACGGACTGATGGCCGGCGGCGGACTCACCTATCGTGACAGCATGTACGGCGACATCCTGAACACCAAGTCGGTTCCGTCGTACGTGACGCTGGACATGGTCTTCGGCTATTCCTCGCGCAGATGGAACGTGTCCGGAGGAATTCGCAATTTGACGGACCGATTGTATTTCGTCGTGGCGAACGGCGGCGGAGGTTTCGTCGGCGATCCTCGAACGTTCTTCGTGCAGACGCGCTGGAACTTCAGATCCATCCGGAAATGAAGGATTGCTTTGTTCAGCCGCAGGGCTGCGGCTTACAGGTCTTGAAGCGCGGAACCACGCGACTGCGGTTCTCTGGCGAATCGGCGGAACGACCTAAGGATTGCCGACCTCGACGGCGGTTGCGCGGAACGGTTTGGTTATCGCCTTCTGAGGTGCCGATCCAAATAGTGCGTCCAGCTGCCCTTCGAGGAGGTAACCGGTTGTGCCGACAACGGTGACGGAAACTGCGCCGTCCGGGTATCCGTCCTTCAACGTGGTGAGCTGCCCTGAGTTGCCGGTTATGTTGACGCGCGAGAGTCGCCCTTTTCCGCCGCCTTCCACGACCAATAAGCTGTCTCTCCCGAAGCTGCGCATGCCATCGGGGTTTTCAATTCCGCGATCGAGCGTCACCTCGGTAATTGTGCCGGATTTTCCGCCGGGTTCAATTGGAACGACAAAGAGCTTGTTGGTTTCCAGAGTGTTGACGAAAAGCTGATTTGCGAGCACTGATATGCCATCGAGAACACCACCCTTCGGAACAAAGCCGCCGTTGCCCGCCCACACTTGGAGTTGCTGGGAACCGTTTTGCAGGCGATCCACTTCCATGTTCTCGGTGTCAGAAATATAGGCTGTGCCATCCGATCCAACCGCAATGTCGTTGCAGAAAGCGCCCGGCGTGGGAAGCGGATACCGTTCCTTGAGAACTCCCGTTTTTCAGATCAAAGGATTTCAAAACGGAGGGAGCCTGCGGAGCCGGTTCGTGTGATCCGGGGAACGGAGAAAAGCATGCCCAGAGCGTGTTGCTTCTCGCGTCGGCGAAAACGCCGTACACGCCCAGGGTGGTCTCCTTGTCGGGTTGAATCCAAGGTATGGCGGCAGACTCGCCTGGTTTCACGACGAATATGGTTCGCGCGGTGATCGTACCGATGAAGACTCTGCCGTCAGTAGTGGAAGTCAGACTTTCCGGATAAATCTTCTCGCCTGGAATAGATAATTCCGCAGGCCGGTTTGGCGGATTAGCCGAAGCGGGCTTAGCCGCACGGCTCAGGCTCCACACATATGCTGCGAGCGCGGAGACTTGGTCAGCCGTGAGTTGTGCGCCACCCATTGCCGGCATGGCACCGCGATACTTCTTTGGTTGTGGCACACCGTCGGTAATTGTTTTTGCAATTCCGGCGTAGCTCCCGTCGCTCCATAGCCATTGCTTACTCGTTAGATTTGGGCCGACAGTTGACCCTTGCCCTTTGTTGCCATGGCAACCAGTGCACGCCGCTCCGCCCACTTGGCCGCGGTAAATCCGCTCACCGAGCGCAACCATTTCTGCTGTCGCCCCCTCGGGAACAGCAACAACGGCCGCAGCGGCACCAGCGTCTGGGTGCGTGCCCTCCGGCGGATTGGCCTCTGTTCCGACAATTTCACCTGCCGGAGCCGTTGCGCTCGGGCAAGGGGTAGTCTTGTTACCAGATCCAATCGCACCTCCGCGATAAACAATTCGATAGATTCGCCCGCGCATATCGTCGGAAACGTAGAGCGCACCGTCGGGCCCGACGGCCAAGCCATTCGGACGATGCAGAGCTCCTTCCGGGGTTTTCACCGCCCCTGCAAAACCGTCCGCAAATATTTCGCAGGTTCCCGAGGCGTGATCGCCGAACATGGGCTGAAAAACGACATTGTAGCCACTCTGTGGATACGGCGCACGGTTCCACGATCCGTGAAATGCGATGAAAACACCGTTTCGATAGCGGGCAGGAAATTGTTTCTGGTCGTAGCGAACCATTCCGTTCGGCGCCCAATGCGCGGGAAATGCGGCAGCCGGAGGAATTTTGCTTGCGCAGACGCCGATCTTTTTGCCACCGTCGCCGCCGTATTCCGGCGCCAGGACCAGTTTTTTCACAAACGGGTCGTAGTAGCACTCGGGCCAGCCATAGTCGGCGTCCTGCGTTAAGAGCATCATCTGTTCGGCCGGCAGTGTCGCTTCCTGGTCGGGCTTATACAGGTCCGGCCAATTCGAATGCAGCTGGTCTCGTCCGTGTTGCGTTACAAACACGCGGCCGCTTGCATCGACGGCAAACCCTTCGCCGTTGCGAATTCCGGTAGCGAAGCGCTCGGTCTTTGAGAAATTTTGGTTTGTTTTATTCGCGTCATACCGCCAGATACCACCGCGGGTCTCAAGCTCAGTGCAGGGATCCGCGCCCGGTGACTTGAGGGTGCGGTTTTTCAGCTGACAAGAATTGGTGGCGCTGCCCATATCGACATACATCGCCCCTGCGGCATCGATGATGAATGGATGCATGGGATGGTCACCCCCCAGCGGCAAGCCGGAGACGATCGTTACGGGAGGACCCTTCGGCACAACTAAGTCAGCGGCTAACGAATAGCGTACGATTCGGTCGTTAATCTCCGCATAAATTGAACCTTTATATAGGCCAATCCCCGTGCCGCCGGCGCCGCCGCTCTGGATGGTTTCACCAAACCGCTCCTGGACGTCTGCTTTTCCATTGCCGATCTTGTCTTGCAGTGCAACCAGGAAGCCGCCTTCGGGCGGTTTGCTGTTGCCGTAGTCAGGGTCGGACCAGGTGTTCACATAGACCACACCGCTCGGCGCAACCACCAGGTGACGCGCATGACCAATGCCGTCAGCAAATACGGTCGCACAAAAGCCGGAAGGCAACTGCAACCCGCTGTCATCGTTGGGGCACACTTGGTTCTTGTGCTCTGCAGGCGGATTTGACTGACTCTGCGCCGAAGCTGTCAATGTGAGAACGCACCATGCGCCGAGCGCTGTGGTGAAGTACCGGGCAAGTTCTGAAGTGCGAATGAAGTGCATGGAACCCTCCGAGAATTGACGGCTAGAAACGGCAACTGGATAAACTCGAGCCTTGAAATTGCGTTGAATTCAAGCCCGACAGCAAAGCGGTTCTGACCTCGTTGGTCGGCGCAAAACTTTTCTTGTGCTATTTCGACGCCGGATAGCGGCGGTGGCCGAACTAGGGCCGATGGAAACGACCGACCAGGACGCCTTTCATCAGAATGTGACCATCCATCGCTTTCATCACGTCACTTTGCGTCGCGTCCGGGCCAAGCGCCAGCTTGGTATCCAGAGCGAAGAGTTTAAACGTGTAGTGATGATAGGGACCAACGGCAGCTGCGCCCATTCCCACGTACCCAACTTTCTTGCCCTGATTCAGACCCTGAATCGAGCCATCGGCTAATTTCGCATGTGCCGGCACTCCCTCTGGAAGCTCGCGCGCCGCTCCTGGAATATTGAAGATCAGCCAGTGCAGGACCTCATCCGTTTTCTTCATTGGCGCGGTATCCGGATCGAGCAGGATCAGCGCAAAGCTGACTGTTCCTTCCGGCGCATAGGTCCATGTCAGCTTCGGAGATACCGGAGTTGCTTCAGCGGCCATCGTGAACTTTTTCGGAATGATACCGCCGTCTTCAAAAGCGTCGGTAGTCAGCGTCAACCTGGGTTTTGTTGGAGTGGGCGCAGGCGCCGTGGGCGTTTGTGCCATTGCTCCCGCTGCCGCAGAAATCAAAACCAGAGTTGCAATCCAGGCTTTCATGTTCTGCTCCTTGCGTTGGAGGAGTTTTTGGAGGGCCAGATCTTGTTCTCGGACGCGCCGATTGTAAATGACTTGCGCGAAATTCGCCAGAAAAGTTATTTGGGATACTACGATTTAAGTCGAATGCATTCGTGAGTACTCGACACTTCAATGCGACGCTTCAATGCGACTATCTTGCGCGAAATGAGGAGTGTCGGTACGATGCTCATTCGCCGCAGAAGGAACGCCGGGCGGCACGCGCTGAGATTCAGACGAGGGGCCTTGGTAGAGCCCACGAGGGATTTGGAGGTTGCGATGGTATCGAAAACGAGAAAACAAATCCGCACGGGCAGGCTCGCAAAGGGCTTGGTTCTCTCTCTTCTCCTGGGCGTCGCACTGTCGGCACAAACTCCGAGTTTTCACAACGCGCCGGCTTCGGCGAAGACCGAGAAGAATCCTTACCAAGGCCAACAAACAGCATCCGGCAAGTCCGCGTTTCAACTCCGCTGCGCGGCCTGCCACGGGGCGAACGGAGAAGGCTCGGGAAACATACCCTCGCTGGCCAGCGAAAAAGCGCAAGGAGCCAGTGATGGCGAAATCTTCTGGTACATCACCAAAGGTGACGTGAATAACGGGATGCCCTCGTGGGTCTCTTTGCCTGCAGCGCAGCGGTGGCAAATCATCAACTATCTTCGAGTCCTTGGCGCGGCCAAGCCGGGCTCTCCGCGGGTTCGCCTTTCCTCCGACGAAGCCGTCAATGTCGGTATCAACGCGCCACCGCCGAAGGCTCCGTTTACCGACTACCGTATTGAGAAGCCCGGCACGATTCGCAAGATCACCCTTGGGGATTTGCCGGTCCCCCTCGCGACGACGTCGGCTGGTAACAGCCCTCAGCTTGTAGCACGTCCGGAAAAAGCGTGGCCACAGGTTCCCGCTGGCTTCAAGGTGGAGCTGTATGCAACCGGACTGGATCAGCCGCGGCTGATCCGCACGGCACCCAACGGCGATTTTTTCGTCGCCGAAAGCAAGACGGGTGAAATCCGGGTGTTCCGCGGAATCACGGCGGAAGGCCAGCCGGAACAAGCTGCCACCTTCGCCACCGGTTTGAAACGGCCATTCGGAATTAACTTTTACCCGCCAGGTACCGACCCGCAGTGGATCTACGTCGGCAACACCGATTCGGTCGTACGCTTTCCCTATAAGAACGGTGATTTGAAAGCCCGCGGTCCGGCCGAACACATCGCCGACGTTCCGGGTGGCGATGGTCACTGGACGCGGGACATTCAGTTCACGCCGGATGGCAAGAAGATGTTCGTGTCGGTTGGTTCGGCCTCGAATATCAACGACCCGGATACGACGCCGGAGGAGAAGAATCGCGCCGACGTTCTGGAATTCAATCCGGATGGTTCAGCCATGCGCGTGTATGCCTATGGCATCCGGAATTGTGTTGGGCTGGCAGTCCAGCCGAAAACAAGTGAGTTGTGGTGTTCGGTGAATGAACGCGACGGACTGGGTGATGACCTGGTTCCCGACTACATCACTCATGTGCAGGAAGGTGGCTTCTACGGCTGGCCCTGGTGGTACATGGGCAAACACCAGGATCCACGGCACCAGGGAAAACATCCCGAACTGAAGGACAAGGTCATTACACCGGATGTGATCCTCCATCCGCATAATGCTTCGCTGCAACTAACCTTCTACGAAGGCAAACAATTCCCGGCCGAGTATCACGGCGACATTTTCGCCGCCGAACATGGCTCCTGGAATCGATCGGTGCGCGTGGGATATGAGTTGATTCGAGTGCCGCTCGACAAATCTGGGCACGCGACCGGCGAATACCAGGACTTCATGACGGGATTTGTGGTGGATAACGGGCATGTTTGGGGGCGGCCGGTTGGGGTCACTGTCGCACCCGACGGTTCGCTGCTGGTGACCGATGACGGTTCGAAGTCCATCTGGCGGATCCGTTACACCGGAAAGCCACCCGTCAACCGATGAACCCTTGCGCGGCTGGACTCAGTTCCGGCGTTTAATCAGGTTCCGGGATCTTCAGAGAAGCCACAACTAGACTGAGGGAATGAACGCCTCTTAGTCGGCTTCGAAAACAAAACCGGCCATTGTCCCAGAGGTTTGGGAACGCCCTTGAGAACTTCACAACCCTCGAGAGCTATCTGGTCCACAGCGGCGGTCAAATAGGCATCAGTTCCGCGCGCATCGAAGTCCTGAAAAAGTATTCACAAACAATCATGAAATTTTCACGGCAGGTTGCGAGCCGCTCTACTATTTTCCCAAAAGGTTCAGATCCTTGAAAACCACAGTTGTGGAGGCTGTTTCGATCTCCGAGGTTGCCGCCAAACCGAGAAGCGCTGTTGCGGGAAGATCGAGGGCGTACGAACCATATTCTTTCCAGGTTTTCCCATCCTTACTCACAAAGCCGGTGAACCGATTTCCGACTCGCTTCAAGCGGAGCCACACGTGCGGGAACTCAACAGGGAATGCCGGAGGACCGGGCTTTTGTGACGGATAGATTGCGGCGCTCTCGCCACCTTTTTTTGCACGATATTGCAATTCATGCGCGCTTCTGTTTTTGTGGCGTGGCCGATTATCCGGGAAGACCAGAAAGAATACGTGTCGACTGCCGGGTGATAGACTCTCGCGCGCCATCAGTCCAGCTCGCGAATAAAGATGCGTCGCCGCCAAGCTTTCGACGCGAACCACCACGTCGAAATCTCCCGTCTTTTTTTGATAGGCGAAATGGAATTGATCCGAAGTGTCCCAAATATCTTTGCCACCCGCGACGACTTCGAGACCGTCTTTTGTCGACTTTGCCGAACCCCGTATGACGGGACTCCCCACGTCAGTGCTTTGCAACGCTTCCGACCAGCCCTTGAGCTCCGTGGTGCTTTGCGCGTTACCTATTCCCGAGAGAAGAAGTAACACACTCGGTACGACGACAAACCGTGCTATCCAAAGCCGTAGCGGTTGGCCCGTGAACCTCATACACCACTCCCAAAACTCGATATTTCTTGGTCGTGCTGGCAACGCAGGCGCATTTTCACATACGAGCCGGGCGACCGCTACCTCTTTAATCCAGGGATTGTCTTGCGAAAGCAGTGAAAGCTTCCACAGGCCTGTGCTGTCTCGCCGTGCTTCATCCGGCTTTTGAAACCGCCTGAACCGATGCAATCAGCTGCGGCAATGTGAATCTCCGTCCAAAACTGATTACACTGGATCATCCGTTAGGGCAGCTGTAGCGTATTGACAAATAGGCGCTTAAATTGAATGTGAGAGGGCTGTAACTCTTTCCCGGTGCGCGCCTCTAATGTAGCGACTGGCAGGAACCATGCTTCTCTACCTTTTGGCTTTCGTGGGTGGTGTGCTGACGATCGTCAGCCCTTGTATATTGCCGGTCTTGCCTTTCGTGTTTTCCCGCGCCGATCAGTCGTTCCGCCGAAGCGGTCTTCCGCTTCTCCTCGGAATGGCAACCACCTTTGCCGCGGTCGCAGGCGTCGCCACCTTCGCAGGAGCCTGGGTGGTACGCGCGAATCAGATCGGCAGGATTCTGGCCATTGTAGTATTTGCGGTTCTCGGGCTAGCTTTACTTTTTCCAAGTCTCGCCGAATACCTGACGCGTCCGCTCGTTCGCCTGGGTGGACGAGTGCAAGGGCTAAATGGTGCAGAGGTTCCGAGCATTGGACGTTCTCTCGTGCTGGGCATGTCGACGGGATTGCTGTGGGCCCCGTGCGCCGGACCGATTCTTGGATTGATTCTGACGGGAGCCGCGCTGCAGGGTCCCAGTGTGCATACTACGTTCCTGCTGCTCTCGTTTTCAGCGGGAGCTGCAAGTTCTCTTGCCATGGCGCTTTTGGCCGGCAACAAGGTGTTCGCCATGATGAAAAGGTCGCTGGGCGCCGAAGAATGGATTCGGCGCGGTATCGGTGTCGCCGTTCTGATTGGAGTTGTAGCGATCGCCCTGGGTTGGGACACAGGAATTCTCAGGAGACTGTCGCTTTCGAGCACGTCTGGCCTCGAACAGAAGCTGCTAGACCGTTTCCGACCGGTGGCCTACGCAAAAGCCAATGAGTCAGCGGCGCGGCTTGCGGCCGCAGAGCTGGCGAACGAGGGGACGTTTCCGAGTTTGGATGGTGCTGTGAAATGGCTGAACTCTCCACCGCTTACACGCGAACAACTCAGAGGAAAAGTGGTTCTAATCGATTTCTGGACCTACTCCTGCATAAATTGCCTGCGGTCGGTCCCGTACGTCGAAGCTTGGGCGGAAAAATACAAGAATGATGGGCTTGTCGTCATCGGCGTGCATACGCCGGAATTTGCCTTTGAGAAGGACCCTGGCAACGTTCTGAAGTCGCTGACGGATTTGAAGATCACCTATCCCGTCGCCATCGACAGCAAATACGCGATCTGGAAGGCCTTTCATAATGAATACTGGCCCGCGCACTACTTCATCGACGCGAACGGTATCATTCGCTACCACCACTTCGGTGAAGGGAAGTACGACGAATCGGAAGAAGTGATCCAGGAGTTGCTCCGCCAAAAGAATGCGAACCTGAAACTCGGTGGGCTGGTACAAGTTGCTGCTTCGGGCTCCCAGGCGGCGCCGGATTTAGGCAATGTCGCTTCGCCCGAGACCTACATCGGTTATGCGCGACAGCAGAATTATGTTTCCCCGCAGAAAATTCGGCCGGATGAATCACAAACGTACTCGGCGCCAGCGCGCCTTACCGTCAATCAGTGGGGTCTTGCCGGGAGCTGGAATGTAAGCGACGAGCATGCGGCGCTTGTTGTCGCGCCGGGCAAGGTGATTTTTCGCTTTCACGCCCGCAATCTGCATTTAGTTCTCGGGCCGGGAAAAAACGGGAAGCCCGTCCGCTTTCGGGTGCGTATCGACGGCACCGCACCGGGCGAGGATCACGGCGGTGACACCGACGAGCAAGGTGCCGGCATTGTGAAGGAATACCGGCTCTATCAATTGATCCGGCAAAAGGGCAAAGTGGAAGACCGCACGTTTGAAATTGAATTTCTCGATCCCGGCGTGCAGGCGTTTGCTTTTACGTTTGGATGAGCAGGATGTGGAAGAGGCGGTATGACTTTCTTGAATCCGAAAAATGAAGATACGCCCAAAACGATGGCACGGCGATCGTTTCTGATTGGAGCGGGTGCCGCAACCATTGGACTCGCCTGGCTGTATGCCGGGAAGAACGAGCCTGTTCGCGCGGAAGCCGCGGCTGCCGGTCTTCCGAAAAGCGTCACGATTGTGGAGTTTTCCGATTCTGGCGAACGCAAGGTGAAGAAATCCGCCGAACGCATCATGAAATCGGAAGACGAGTGGAAGAAGCAGCTCGCGCCCGTATCTTTCGAAGTCACTCGTCACGCCGGTACCGAACGTCCATACACCAACGAGAATCCCAACAACCACGCGAAGGGAGTCTTTCGCTGTATCTGCTGTGACACAGCCTTGTTCGATTCCGGCACCAAGTTCGAATCGGGCACGGGCTGGCCGAGCTTCTGGGCGCCGATCGCGAAGGAGAATGTCCGCGAAACAACCGACAGCAGTCTAGGCATGGTGCGCACGGCGGTTTCTTGCCGGTTGTGCGATGCGCACCTGGGCCACGTTTTTGAGGATGGACCGAAACCCACGGGCCTGCGCTATTGCATGAATTCTGTGGCGATGCGATTTGCCAAAGCTTCGTAAATCGTTTTCGTTCGTCAAAGGAGTTGGAGCGATGAATCCACGGACCAAGGTTTTTTCCGTCCTTTTCGTGCTTCTCTTGGCTTTGTACCTAGTCCCGCGTGAAAGTCTGGCGAACGCGGCGACGATTCCCGATCCCGCGGTCAATGAAGCTCTTGCCGCGAAAAAGGGGCACGTCACCGTTGTGGTGGCGGGCGGCTGCTTCTGGGGAATACAAGCCGTGTTCGAACATGTAAAGGGAGTGAGCCGCGCAACTGCAGGCTACTCCGGCGGGACCGTTAAGAATCCGGGGTATGAGGAGGTCAGCACTGGCAGCACCGGGCACGCTGAGTCCGTCGAAATCGTCTACGACCCTTCAAAGATTACGCTCGGGCAACTGCTGAAGATCTTTTTCTCGGTCGCTCACGATCCCACGGAGCTGAATCGTCAAGGCCCGGACACCGGAACGCAGTATCGTTCTGCAATTTACTTTGTAACGCAGGACCAGCAGAAGATTGCGCAGGCGTACGTGGACCAGCTGAATCAGGCCCGAGTCTTTTCTGGCCCCATAGTTACGCAGATTGCACCGCTGGCGGCATTTTACCGCGCGGAGCAATATCATCAGGACTTCGCGACACAGCACCCCGATAATCCCTACATCGCGCGATTCGACCTTCCCAAGATCAAGCAGCTTCAGCAGCAATTTCCAAATCTTTATCACTGAGCTCCGGCGCTTGCGTATTCACTGGAAATGCAAAACGGATTTGCCTTGTGCTACGCTGGCAAAATGTAAAAAGTGGAAAGCACTCGGGCCGCTGCTTTGTTGCAGGCGCAGCAGAAGGCCCATGAACTCTTTCGGGCTGTCGAAACGCAGGGCTTGATTCGCCCCAACGTGCTCGAAACCCGGTTGAATCAGGACATCTACGATCTCGCGCAGCAGATGTTCGGAATTTCCACCTACTGGCACAAACGCATCGTTCGCGCCGGCCGCAACACCCTTGCCCCGTACGATGAAAACCCTCCGGACCTGCTGGTCGGCGAGGACGACATTCTGTTTCTCGACTGGGGCCGGTATTCGAAGAGTGGGAGGCCGATTTTGGCAGGACGTTTGTCCTGGGCACCGACCCGGTTAAGTTGAAGCTGCGCGATGATATTGGCAAGGCCTTCAGCGAAGGCAAACAATACTTCAACGGGCATCCCGACATCACCAGCGTCGAACTCTACCGGCATGCTTAAAAACTAGCCACGGACTTTGGCTGGGAATACGGCGGGCCGATCGCGGGACATCTGATTGGACAGTTTCCCCACGAGCGAATCGCGGGGGATAAAATCACGCTATACGTCCATCCTGACAATCCAAACAGGATGCGGGACCTCGACGCAGAGGGACAGGAACGCCACTGGATTTTCGAAGTTCACTTCGTAGACCGCGCGCGGCAAATCGGCGGCTTTTATGAAGAGCTGCTTACGGTGGGCTAAAGCAGGATCGTCGAGGTGAATTCTGAGTCTGGCGTATAGGCGTCAATGAATTGACCGGGCAACCTCGCGCCGCCTCATTCGTTGCCTTCATTTGGTTTTCTGATCGTTGTTCTCGGCGAAAACCAGGTGCCTTTGGAAGAATGGGAGCACCTCGGTATACACGCGGCCGTCCCGGCCCCAGGTTTGCTCGCCCCAAGAGCCGTTGTATTCCTCCGCTTCGTGAGCGATTCCGAATTCATTCAGTTTGTGTGTGTAGGCTTGATTGGAATAGACATGGTCGAAATTCCCGTCGCTGCGCGCCCAGTCAAATTTGAACCCTCGAAGGGACTTAAGTTTCGCGGCGTATTGAGGAATCAAGGATTCGAGAAAAAAACTGTTGCGTAGGCGTTCCGTGAGCTGCGGATCGATCACCAATTGGTCGCCGTCCCGGTGCGCTGCCAGGTCAATGAACAACGGCGGTTTGGAAGGATTCGCCAAGTGAGCTTGAAAAATCCCGGTGAAAATCAAGGTGTATCCGTCTTGTTTTACGTCATCCAGGGATTTTGCGTTGGCAAGAATTCCCCAATTCGGAAGGGAATCCATGATCCTGACGCCGGACCCCGTGCCCACCGGATGCATTCCGTACACGGAACCAAACACTTCGGAATGTTTCATCGCCAGACGAATCGCGCCGTGGCCGCCCATGAAAACGCCTGCAATGCCTCGTGAGTCTCTGTTTGCCAGTGTTTTAAAATTCGCGTCGATATAGGGCACCAGTTCCTGGACGACAAAGTCTTCCCAATTGCCCGTGACCGGGGAATTGACGTACCAGGAACTTCCCAGCAGAGTGGTCATATCGACGCACACCAAGATAAACTTGCCGATCACACCGGCAGCGATCGCTTGATCGAATACCCCTTGTGCGTCGTGTTCGTCAAAAATGGACCTGTAGGTCTTGTCAAACGGACTGGCAAAGAAGTAGATGGCTGGAAAGCGTTTTGCTGATTCCGCATAGCCGGAGGGAAGATAGATTGTCATCTTGCGCACGGAACTGGTGCCGATTTTGTTGTTTCGAAAGTTCTTCGAATCCAGTTCTCGGTTAACGATCTGGCTTTTCGCGGATTCAGCATAGGCTGGCGCGATACTCAGTGAAGCCAATGCGAGCGTGACAGACACACCCATAGCAATGCGAAATCGGGTCGAGAACATTTTGCCGCTTCTCCTTGTTCTATCTAATTGTTAGTCGACGTGCCTACGGCGGTTGTGGATGATTTTCGGGCCATGACGACCAGATACCAGGCTGGCCAGAGGAGCAGCCAATTCAGAGTCCAATGTGGTGCAGTCCACCAGTGCTGGCCCGCGCTGTCCCAGTGAGGAAGCATCAGCAGCGTCACGGCAACGGCCAAAACGATCGCGGTGCTGAACTTGATACCGGGATTTCGCAAGCCCTGGCGGACTCCCCAGATCGCGGGCAGCAGGAAAAGCAGCAGGCAGAGGGGTGACAGAGACGCAAGGCGGAATCTGGACAGGCAGAACAGGCAAGGCGAATAGCACAGCAAGGAACTGGCCCACAGAGTTCGGCGCGAGAGTGAGCCGACCACAAAACCGCCGGTCCAGGACCAGCCGATCAGCAGGAGACCCTGGCACAGAAGCACGAGTGTGGCGGACGGGCGTGTCAGCAAGGCTTGCTGCAGAAGTTCAGGGCAGAGCAGTCGCATGTAACTCCAGCTCACCGACAGTGAGGCGCCCATCAGAAGGAAGCTACTTGGAAATGCCACTCCGAAGCCTGCGAGCCAGGGGCGCCAGTTTTTCCAGAGGAGCGCTTCTCGGCGGAAGACCAGGCCGAGAACGCCGAGAAAACCTTGCCAGGCGCCGTCGCCCGCTTCGAGCAGGTCGCCGAGGACCGCTTCGCGTTCGTCGGGCTTGAGCAGGCGGGAAGCGTAATGGATGAGTGCCCAGTCGGCGCGGGTCATGTGCGGCCTCCGGAGCGGGTCGGAGCCCACGATGCGCCGCGGCTAACGCGCGTGACGGCATCGAAGAAGTCTTTGGCGGCACGCAGGCCTTTTCCGGTGACGCGAATCATACGCTTGGCACGGCCACCGCGCTGCGGCGTGGCGTCGCCCATCCAGGTTTCCAGCAGGCCTTTTGTTTCGAGACGATCGATGGTGGTGTAGAGCGCGCCGATGGAACACTTGCGTCCGGTGGCGGCGGCGATCTGTTCGCGGATGGCGGCGCCGTAGGCCTCGTCGCCAAGTCCGGCGGCGGCGGTGATGAGCAGGTATTCAAATTCGCCGAGCATAATTAGAACCACATTGTGATACTAATTCAATATCGTGTCAAGGAATCTGGTCATCCACGAATATATGTCCTAAGCGAATCATTTGTTGATCCATTCGGTTCGATCGCCCGGGATCAAGTCGACGAGACTTATGGAATCCACAGAATGTTTCCAGTGCACAATTAGAAACGGGGCCGGCTGGTCGTTCAGGAAAAGATCCTGACGCAGGAGGCACCAGAGGGCGAAGGGAGTGCCACTGGTTACCGCCCCCTCGGGATCATCCTGTTTGTAGCCAAATGCCTGGATGTCGCTGGCGACCTCTTTTTCAACGGCCAGAACCCTTTCAAAGGGAGGACGAGGATCCATTCGGCAGTCATGATCGATTGTAGTCACGCGTTCCCGCAGATTGACGGGCACCGGCGACTGAAAGCGGGAGCGGAAATGGTAGAAGGCGATGGCGATGGAACCCGAAAATCGTGAAAGACAATCGTGGTTTTCCTCTCCATTCGCCGAGAGGCAAAACGCACGGTTCGTCAGGCGATCCCGGAAACGAAAGTCCTTGACCATGGAGTTCGCAAAATACTGAACGCTCATACGCACCTCACATTCCGGTGTCAAAAAGCGATAGACCGGCTCAGAGTGCTTTTCCGCTTTGGCGCTCCTCGCGGTCAGTCCAAGAGCTGCCAGGATCCACAGGAAGGATCGTCTGTTCGATTTTGGAAAAAATGGCCCTGCGTAGGAAAGCGGTGCCATCACTTCTCCAAAAGTGGAAATTGCTGTCCGGTTTTCGGCCAGAGAATCGCCGGGATGACGGCAATCGCCACAACACCAACCTCCTCCACGAGTCCTCGAGGCGCAGCGATCCGCAGGTATTTGACTTCGGCAAGCATGATTAGAACTACATTGTGATACTAATCGTGCCCGGCGTCAAGATAAATTCAGCCTTTAGCCGCCTTCGGCCTGACTTGCTGGACGATCGCCGCCTAGTTCGAGCTTCCGAGTCGCCGACCATCCGCGCAGAACCGTCACGACGCCGCAAGCGCGACGCCTTGGCAACTCCCGCAGCAGGTGCACACCGATCGAGATAGGCTACACTCAGGGAGAGACGTTCCGAAACCATGCAAGAAGCGGCGAAAAATCTACTCCTGGTTCTCGTTGCGCTCTTTCCGATCGTGGACCCGCTCGGGGGCAGCCCCTTCTTTCTGGCGCTGACCAGGGAATACGCACCGGAAGCGCGCAAAGCATTGTCATGGCGCATTGCCATGAACAGTTTTTTCTTGCTGATTGGGTCGTATTTCGTTGGGACTTACGTGCTCGCCTTTTTTGGGATTTCGCTGCCAGTGGTGCAGGTTGGCGGAGGCCTGATCGTCATCGCTACAGGATGGACGCTGCTAAAGCAGCGCGACGATGAAAAACACGATGTGCACAGAACCGTCCAACCGCAGGACACTTTCCGCCAGGCGTTTTATCCCTTGACGATGCCCCTGACCGTAGGTCCTGGATCGATCTCGGTGGCGATGACGCTGGGCGCGAACGCCGGTCTCCATCACTCGTACCATCCTTTGACAATTTTGGCGGCACTCATTGCATTGGCCCTGATCGCAATCAGCATTTGGCTTTGCTATGGATTTGCTGACCGGCTGGCGCGAATGCTAGGAGCAACGGGGATGACTGTGATCACACAATTGTCGTCGTTTTTCCTGGTTTGTATCGGGGTGCAGATAGCCTGGAATGGGATCAAAGCATTACTGGAGTCGCTGACGCTGCACTTTGGCTGACCAAGCGGGTTCCTCTAGTGGAAAAAAGGGGTCGATGGAGCGCGATCGCCTGGTGGGCCGGTTTGCGATTCGATCATCTGCTTCGTGCTTACCCACCGATGGCGCAGGCTAAATGGGCACGCGTGGAGTCGTCGGGCAATCTTGACGCCGGGGGGAATCCTGATCCTTATTTTGTCGCAATCGACCTGGCGACGGCACGCCATCCACAGACGCTGCTCGCGACGCACTTCAACGGTCAGCCCCTCACCGTGGATCATGGAGCACCACTCCGTCTGCTGGTGCCCGTGAAACTTGGCTTGAAGAATGTGAAGGCGATTACCAGGATTGCGTATTCCGCCGAGGAGCCAAGCGACTACTGGGCCAAACGTGGGTATTCCCGCTACGACGGAATCTAACACCCCTCCCTGCACAACTGCAGTCTAGTCCCCCGACGCGGCGGCAGTGGGAACGAGGATCAACTTCTTGTTCACAAACTCTTCCATGCTAAGGTTTGAGAGTTCCTTGCCGTAACCGGAACGCTTGATTCCGCCGAACGGGAGATCGGGGGCACTCACATCGGGATAGTTGATGAACACCATGCCTGTCTCAATGCGGCTGGCGACCCGCTTGCCCCTTTCGATATCCGACGTGTATACCGAACCCCCAAGTCCAAATGGAGAATCGTTGGCGATTGCAATTGCCTCTTCTTCGTTCCTGGCGGGGAAAATGACCGCAACGGGTCCAAAGAACTCCTGCCGGTAGGCAGGATTGTCCGGCGTTACATTGGTTAGAATGGTCGGCTCGAGGAAAGCT
>DATHFT010000184.1:0-35454 GCA_035317965.1 Saccharimonadales bacterium (SeqCode)
CAAGCATGTCACCGATACGCTTAAACGCCACGGCATTCGCGTGCACCTCGACGATCGCAACGAAAAGCTCCCGGCAAAAATTCGCGACGCGCAGCTCCAGAAAATTCCCTATATGCTGGTCCTCGGCCCCAAAGAATCGGAAGCTGGCACGGTCTCGGTCCGCCATCGCAGCAAAGGCGACCTCGGTCCCAAACCGCTTGCCGAGGTCGTGGCATCACTGCGGGCCGAAATCGATTCACGAACAATCTCGTAGGAATGAGCGCGAGGCCTTCTCTCATGAAACTTGGTTTCGGCGCGGTCCTCGTACTATTCATAGCGACGGTTGCAACTGCGCAGAACGCCGCGCCGCCCCCGGCATCCCCGGCGCCCGCCCCATTCGACGCGAAAGCCGGAGAACGCTTTGCCGGCCTTGCGCTCGCGTGCATTGCAAAAGAATATCCCAACAAAATCGCCCATTCACTCAACAGCGATGCCGACGTCGCCCCTCCACGCAAACTAACTCCCGCCTTCTATGGTTGCTACGATTGGCACTCTTCAGTGCACGGACACTGGCTGCTCGCTCGCCTGGTCAGAACATTTCCCGAAGCCTCGTTTGCACAAGATGCCCGGGAAGCACTGAAACGCAGCATCACTCCGGCGAAAATCGCGCAGGAAGCCGCCTACCTGCGCGCCGACGGCCGCACCAACTTCGAACGTCCCTACGGCCTGGCGTGGCTGCTGCAACTCGTCGCCGAACTCCGTGAGTGGAACGATCCTGAAGCGCGTCAGATGGCAGCAACCCTCCATCCGCTGGAGCTGGCCGCCCTCGACCGTCTGAACACTTGGCTTCCCAAGCTCTCCTATCCGGTGCGGATCGGCGAACATTCACAAACCGCTTTTTCCCTCGGCCTGGCCCTCGACTACGCCCGTTCGACCGGCGACCAAACCTTCACAGCTCTTCTTGTCTCGCGGGCCCGCCAGTTCTATTTGGACGACAAGAACTGTCCTCTGGCCTATGAACCTTCCGGCGAAGATTTTCTTTCCCCGTGCATTGCCGAAGCCGACCTGATGCGCCGCGTCCTCCCAACCGAAGAATTCGCCGGCTGGCTTGCGACCTTCCTGCCACAAATTCCTTCTACAAAAACTGCCGCATGGCTGCCGCCAGTTGTCTCCCCCGACCGGAGCGACCCCAAACTCGCCCATCTTGACGGCCTGAATCTGAGCCGTGCCTGGATGCTCGAAGGCATTGCCGCGGCCTTGCCGCCAACCGACGAGCGCTTGCCCGCCATCAGGGAGGCGGCCGAACAGCACAAACAATCGGGCCTGGCCGCCGTAACCGGCCAATACTACGAAGGCGGGCACTGGCTCGGCACCTACGCCGTTTACCTCGTCACCCGGCGCGGCCTTGCTCGAACCGGCATGCAATGAAAACCGATCTGCACAGAAATTTTCTTTTCGCGGCAGTGGGGGCGGTCGCAGCTCCCGAATTCGTCTGAATCGGGGTTCCCACTTTGCTTGATCACCTCATCATCGGCTGTCGCAATCTGGCCGAAGGCATTGCTCTTGTCGAAAAACAAACCGGCGTGCGCGCCACGTTCGGCGGCGTTCATCCGGGCCGCGGCACGCACAACGCTCTGCTGGGTCTCGGCGAGCGCCGATATCTGGAAATCCTGGCTCCCGATCCAGAGCAAAAATCGCAAACCTGGTTTGCCGAATTAAACGCTCTCAGCGAGCCGAGACTCGTCGGCTGGGCCGCGCACGCCAGTGATATCGACGCATTTGCCCACCGTCTCCATGAAGCAGGGATCGCCTGCACCGGCCCCACGGAAGGCTCCCGTACCCGCCCCGACGGCCAAGTCCTCCGCTGGAGGACCGTCAATCTCGAGGACAACCGCAACGGGCTTCTCCCTTTTTTCATTGCCTGGAGCGCGAGTTCCCCGCACCCCTCGAGCGCCGCCAACGCCTGCACTCTCGACTCTTTCGTCCTGGCGTGTCCGGACGACCCGCAATGGCAGACGCTGCTCGCCACCCTTGACCTCGACATACCTCTTGAAAGCGCTGCGAGCCCGCAACTCCGGGCCACCATCACCGGTCCGCGGGGTTCTTTGCAAGTCGCTTCCTGAAGGCCGGGATCCGGGCTTCGTTTTGCCTTGCCGCCCGGCCGGAGTCGCGTGCTATACTTTCAAGTCCGTCCCCGGGGCTTTGGCTTTCGTGTGGGCGGGTGTAGGGGTGGAACCAGGCCACTTCCCCGTACTAGCGGGCAGTAGGCGTTTTTCACTTTTAGGGGGAAATATCGCAGAACGTACCTTCCGGCAGAGCGATCGCATTCGCATTAATGATCGAATCCGCGCTCGCGAAATCCGGGTGATTGATGAAGAGGGTGGTCAGCTGGGCGTGATGCAGCCGTTTGAAGCGCTGAAGCTGGCCAAGGAAAAGGGCCTGGACTTGGTGGAAATTTCGCCGACGGCCGATCCTCCAGTCTGCAAAATCACCGACTACGGCAAATATCTCTATCAGGCCAACAAAAAGGCCCACGAACAGCGTAAAAGCAGCCGTGGTTCGCAACTCAAGGAAGTAAAGTTTCGGCCAGCCACCGCGGAGCACGATTATCAGGTTCGCAAAAACCAGATCATCCGCTTCCTCGGAGAAGGCCATAAGGTTCGCGCCATGATATTTCATCGTGGCCGCGAAATGGCGCACCAGGAAGTTGGTCGCGCCAAGATGACCCGCTTGCTCGGCGAAATTGGCGAGCACGGTCAGATTGAAACCATGCCACGCATGGAAGGCAACGTCCTAGTGGCGCTGCTTGCACCCAAAAAGGGCGCACCCGTAGCGAAACCCGCCTGATCAGCGAACTCGCACGTGACGAGCAGGGGTTTGATCGACATCCAGCAGGGCCGGAGCTTGCTCCGCTCGCTTGTAGAAATTGCCCGAAGAATCGAAGAGAGGATTTACCGCAATGCCCAGGAATCGTTCGAAACCAAAGTTGAAGTTGAAAACGCACCGCGGCGCGAAAAAGCGCTTCAAGGTCACCGGCACTGGAAAAATTCTGCGCATGCATTCCGGCAAGCGCCACCTGCTCGGCACCAAAGCCCCCGGCCGCATGCGCAAGCTCAAGAAGCTCACGCTGGTCAACAAAGCGGACGCCAAGAACGTGAAGCTCCTGCTTCCGTACGCCTAAAGGAATTCTTTGTAGGGGCGCGGCATTTTGCCGCGCCATTTCGAAGAACTGCAGAGCGCAAGCTTTGCAAAGCGCTCAGCAATACCCGAGCGAGTATCGAGCCAGGCAGCGCTTCACGGGTGCCTGCCGGCCGATCAGCCGCAAGAATGCCAGCCTAACGGCCAGCAGAACGCGGCAAGTGGTTCATACCGGAGACAAACCCGCTGCGCCACGTGCGTTTCTGCGTGCGTGCGCATCTGGTGTTGTCTCCCCAAAATCTGCAGCCGAAGTTGAAGAGGTGGGGTCGTCTGGCCCGCGCAGTTGCCTTTCGCCGTTCGGCGCAGAAACTTTAAGGAGAAAACCCCATGGCCCGCGTAAAACGAGGTACCAAACGACGTGCGCGTCGTAAAAAATATCTAAAGCGCACAAAAGGCTTCTTCCTCACAAAGAGCAAGCTTTACCAGTCCGCTCAGGAAGCCGCCAATCGCGCCGATCGCTACGCGTTCCGCGACCGCCGCGTCAAGAAGCGCCAGTACCGCCGTTTGTGGATTCAGCGTGTCGGCGCCGCCGCCCGCTTGAACGGTCTGACCTACGGCCAACTGATTCACGGCCTGAAAGTCGCCGGCGTCACCCTGGACCGCAAGGTCCTGGCCGACATTGCCGTCAAGGATCCAGCCGCTTTCACGTCCCTGGCAGCCACAGCCAAGGCCGCCGCGCCTCCGCCCAAAAAAGCGGTACGCCGAAAAGAATAGGTTCTCGTTGCTTTCGCGGGGCTCGGCACGTCCCGGGGACCCTGGCGCGGCATCCGAGCGCCAGGGCTTCCCGGAGTTTTTCCGCGATGCCCGCTCATGATATTTTCTTTCCAGGGCACAACTGGACCGTGCCCGGCGATCTGAAAACGCAAACATGTCGAATCTGGTTAACCCAACGGAAAAAACTCTCGACGAGCTCGGCGTCACGCAACCCGACCAGGTCAGTGCCCTGTTCGCCAGCGTGCGCGCTAGATTCGACCAGGATTCCGCCTCTGCAAAAACCGACTCTTCCAGCAAAGAATTCCGCGACGCCTGGCTTGGCCGCAAATCCGGCATCCTGACAGGAGTCGCCGACAACTGGCTGAAGCCCGCCAAGCCCGAACTAAAACGCGTCGTCGGCCAGGAACTGAACTCGCTCAAAGCCCACGTCCAGGAAATCATCGCCCGGCTCGAAGCCGAGCTGTCATCGGCAGCCGAAGAATCGGGCCCGGGCTTAGGCGTGGACCTTTCGCTGCCCGGCGCCATGCGCCCGGTCGGCTCTCACCATCTAATCCGCCAGGTTTTCCAGGAAATCGAGGACATCTTCGCGTCTATCGGCTTTTCCGTCGTCGAAGGCCCGGAAATCGAATCGCCGTACTACAATTTCGAAGCGCTAAATATTCCCGAACATCATCCGGTTCGCGATGATATGGACACGTTTTATATCGATCTGCCGGCGGGCGCGTCGCCCTTGCTGCTGCGCACGCACACTTCGCCGGTACAGATCCGGACCATGGAAAAGCGTCAGCCGCCGGTGCGGGTCATTGTCCCCGGCAAGGTCTATCGCCGCGACAATCCCGACGCCACCCACTCGTACATGTTTCACCAAATCGAAGGCCTGGCCGTCGACACCGACATCACCTTCTGTGATTTCACAGGCACCATCGAGTATTTCATCAAACAATTTTTCGGCCCCGGCGTGAAAACCCGTTTCCGGCCCAGCTATTTTCCGTTCACCGAACCGTCGGTCGAATTTGACATGTCCTGCATTTTTTGCGGCGGGAGCGGGGCAAACTCAAGCGGTTCCACCTGTTCGAAATGCAAAGGCGCCGGCTGGATCGAACTCTTCGGTGCCGGTATGGTCGATCCCGCCGTCTACGGGTTCGTTAACTACGACCCGAGGAAAGTCAGCGGCTTCGCCTTCGGCATCGGTATCGACCGGCTGGCCATGATGAAATACGAAATCGACGACATCCAGGTCTTGTTCCAAAACGACGTCCGCTTCCTGCGCCAGTTCCCGTAGCGGAACGGTGTTTGTCGGCAACGCGCCCGACAGGCTAGGAGATTCGGTTTTGGCATTCGCTCGGGATTTTTGCCGTTAGCCTTAACCAGCCCGTTTTTGGCTGGTAGTGTTTTAGCTTTTCGGGGGCCGGAGGTTTTATTCCGGCCCCCAGACAGCGCGCCGCAGGGGCTCGGGCCCGCGGGGAATTGAACTTTTAGAACTGCCATGACTTTTACCGACGCCAAACAACGCTTCTCGACCCGCGTAGCCGACTACGTCCGCTACCGGCCCGGCTATCCGTCCGCGCTGATCGACCAACTGCGCACCGAATGCAGCATGAGGCGAAACAGTGTCATCGCCGACATTGGCTCCGGCACCGGCCTGCTCAGCAAACTTTTTCTGGAAAACGGCAACAAGGTCTTCGGCGTGGAACCCAACGCCGAAATGCGCGTGGCTGGCGAAGATTGTTTGCGCTCCTTTCCCAATTTCACCAGCATTGACGGCTCGGCAGAAGCCACGACGCTCCCTGCCGGCAGCGTCGATTTCGCTGCGGCCGGCCAGGCCTTCCACTGGTTTGAACCGCACGCGGCGCGGGCAGAGTTTGCGCGCATCCTGAAACCCAAGGGGTGGGTGGTAATTGTCTGGAACGAGCGCCGCGTCGATACGCCCTTCGCTCGCGACTACGAATCTCTTCTTCAGCGGTACGGTCGCGATTACGAGCGCGTGCGTGAGTCCTATCCCGAGCCGCGGAAGATTCAGGATTTTTTCGGCAATGATCGTTTCCTTGAACGCAGCCTGCCGAATGCACAGTTTCTGAAGCGTCCGGGACTCGCAGGACGCTTCAGCAGCAGCTCCTACGCCCCGCAGGAAGGCGATCCAACTTTTTCATCGGCAATCGCAGAACTAGGCAGACTGTTTGAAGCGCACGAGGAACACGGCCGTATTTCCATGGAATACCTGACCCATATTTATATCGGGCGCTTTGACCTGACGGATAACCCCAAAGCCAGCACCAGCAGGAATCGCGCATGAAAGTGGTCTACAACTGGCTGAAAGAATTTGTCGACGTCACCGCCACGCCGGATGAACTCGCGTCGCGCCTGGCGCTGTCCGGCACCAATATCGGGGGCGTCGAAAATGGCCCGCACGGCGCCGTGATCGACGCAGAGGTCACTTCGAATCGTCCGGATTGCCTGAGTCACTACGGCATCGCTCGCGAAGTCGGCGCTATTTACAAACTTCCGCTGAAACATATTTCTCCCAAGCCCGCCGAAGGCCCGGCAAACGTCAGCGCCGCGATTCAAGTGGAAATTCAATCACCGGAATTGTGCGGCCGCTTCACTGCGCGCGTGATTCGCAATGTGAAAATTCAGCCGTCTCCGCAGTGGTTGAAAGACCGCCTCGAAGCGAGTGGCGTAGCCAGCATCAACAACGTCGTCGACGTAACAAATTACGTCATGCTGGAACTGGGTCACGCGCTGCATGCCTTCGATTACGATAAAGTTCGCGATCACAAAATTATCGTTCGCAAAGCCAGGCCGTCGGAGAAAATCAGGACACTTGACGGGATCGAACGCACACTGGACGGAAATCTCGCCGTCGTCTCCGATGGCGACGGCGCGCGTGCCCTGGGCATTGGCGGGATCATGGGCGGAGCGGACACCGAAATTTCCTTTTCCACAAAGAATGTGTTGCTCGAATGCGCCTGGTTTGAGCCGATTGCCGTTCGCCGGGCCACGCGCAGCTTGAAACTGCATACAGAAGCGTCCACCCGTTTCGGCCGGGGCGCGGACCCTGAAATGGCGGAAGTTGCTTCGCGCCGGGCTGCGGAGCTAATCCTGCAGCTCTCCGGAGGCGAACTTGCCGCCGGGGTTGCCGATGTCTATCCGGGCAAGCGCGTCCCCAGAAAGATTCGCCTCACACGCGCGGAGATTCTGCGCATCATGGGCGCGGATGTTCCCGACAAGGAAGTTGAATCGGCTCTCGGCTTGCTCGGATTTGCTCCCGTTCGAGTGGATCAGAACCGTGGCGCGGAAGGCAGCTTGCTCGCCGCCTGGGAATGCACCCAGCCTTCCTGGCGCGCGGAAGTCGAACGCGAAATAGATCTCATCGAAGAAGTCGCGCGCGTTTACGGCCTTGATAAATTTCCCCCGCGTTTCCCCGTTGCGCGGCAAGGCGCCGCCCGGTTGCCGCACTACGAAGCAGAAACGCGTTTGCGCGAACGGCTGATTGGTCTGGGTTATCACGAAATTCTGACCATTGTGCACGTCGCCGAAGAGCGCGACGCGCTGTTCCGGGCGCAGGAGGTTTCTCCGGCGCGTCTCGCGAACCCGCTTTCAGAAGAAGCTGGCGTCTTGCGCTCCACCGGAGCCGTCACGATGGCTGCGGCGCTGGAATGGAATCTCAATCACGGCCAGCGCAACGCGCGGCTTTTTGAAATCGGCACGCGCTACAGCGTGAACGGAAGCGCATCGGTCGAGACCCGCGTGCTCACAATCGGCGTAACGGGTGCGGCGCGGGCGAAAAATCTTGTGGAAGCGGGCCGCGACTTTTCCTTTGCCGACCTCAAAGGTGACCTCGACTCCATTGGTCGGCTGGCCGGGGGGTTCCGTTGGGACGAAGGCGGCCCCGCGTGGCTGCATGGCGCCGAGCGCGGACGGATTTCTCTGGGCACGGAACAGCTCGGCGCTGCCGGACAACTCGGCAGGAAAGTTGCAGACAAATTAAAACTGCGCCAAGCGGTGTTCCTCGCCGAAATCTCGCTTGGTCCGCCTTATTGCGCGTACTATGGCCTAAAAAACAGGAGGCGCTACGAACCGCTGCCGCGTTTCCCTGCTGTGGAACGCGATTTCTCCCTGCTCCTGGCTGACGGCACGCATTTTTCTGACGTAAAGAAAACGATTGAGTCTCTGAATATTTCTGAGATTATTTCCATTGAAGCTGCGGATTTGTTTCGCGGGAAAAATGTTCCCGCCGGAAAATACTCTTTGCTTGTGCGCGTGCTGTTTCAGAGCCGTGAAGCCACGTTCACCGATGCGCAGACCGGCGAATTTTCCGCCAGGATCGTTTCCGCCCTCGAGAAACAACTCGGCGCACAGCTCCGCGCCAGTTGACCAGCCGCAAAGCTGTCCCGGGCGACTTCGTCTAGACCACAAAGAAGTACCGTACCAGATGAAAAAAGATCGGCGCGGCAAAACACAACGAATCAATGCGATCCAGTATCCCGCCGTGCCCCTCAATCACGGCCCCAAAATCTTTGACGCCGGCATCCCGTTTGATTCCGCTCATGACCAGCCCGCCGGCAAATCCGAGCAAGCAAATCACAAAGGACATTCCTGCCGCCTGCCATGGCGTAAACGGTGTCGCCCACCAAAGCCCCGCGCCCAGCAGCGTCGCCGTCAGCACTCCGCCCAGAAATCCTTCCCATGTCTTATTGGGGCTGACCGCAGGAGCTATCTTGTGGCGTCCCAGCAGCTTTCCCCACACATACTGCAGTACGTCGCTCATCTGATCGATCAAAACCAGAAACAACAATAAGCGGGCATTGTGACCGGCAAATCCCGGAATTTGCAAAATCAGCAGTGCCGGCGCATGACTCAGGCAGTACGCGCAGATCATCAGTCCAAACTGAATTTTCGCCGCGCGCTCCAGAAAATGTTCCGTATCTCCGGCCAGGGCGATCCGCGTCGGTACAAACACAAAGGCGAATACCGGAATCAAGATTGAAAAAAATCCATACCATCCGATGGCCACCAGGTAGTACTGCAGCGGAGTAATAATAAAAAAACTCCAAAACAGGGTTCGATGATCGCCGCGCCGCGTCGGTACCAGGGTCACGTATTCGCGCAGCGCCAGCAGCGAAAGCAATCCAAACAGTGCCAATGTGCCGGCGCGTCCCACGAGCAAAGTCGCGGCAAAGATGGCGCTCATCTTCCACCACGCGCGCGTCCGGGCATTCAGATTGTCGGTCACTGCGCGCGCCGCATCGGTTTTCGCGCTGCGCCGCATCAGCCAGCCGACCAGGGTCGCCACAACCAGCAGCGCCAGCACTCCGCCAAAAAGCCAAAACAGCTTGGCATCGCGCATCCCGGAAGCGAAATCGCGTGTTCCCTCCATTCCGACTGTCGGCAAAAGGTCCATCAAACTTCCTTCTTTCTCCGCAAATCACAGACTGCCGCGCGGGCGCGTTCCAGGAATGCGTTTTTGTCTTCCGTTTCTCCGACGCGCAGGGGCGGCCCGAATGTCAGCAAACTCACAAGCGGCACCGGCAATATTTCACCTTTTGGCAAAATCCGATTCAAGTTTTCCAGATACACCGGCACCAGCTCCACTTGGGGCCGCTTCTTCGCCAGGTGAAACAGCCCGCTGCGAAATGGCGCCACGGTTTCTCCCGATCCCCGTGTTCCTTCCGGGAAAATAATCAATGAGTCGGTCTCGCCGAGCGCTTCCGCCATCTGGTCAATTACGGCAAATGCGCCGGCGTGCGGCCTTATTTCACCTGCTTCTTGCGACGCAATTCTCTTGCGATCCACCAGCACGGCGCGAAAAACACTCTGAGCCAGAAATAATTTTATTCCGGTGCTCCAATAATCCTTTGCCGCAACCGGCCGCGTTCGCGCACGCACCTCACTCGGCAGCGCCGACCACAACACCACAAAATCCAGATGACTCGTGTGATTCGCAAAATAGATGCTCTGCGAACCGCTGGGCTTGTCACCAACCCTGCGAACTTGCACGCCACTTACGGCGCGAGCCAGCGCCGCAATGATGCCCGCCACCGGATGTACCCGGGCCGTCATCGCGCGTCTGGACCGGCTTTGAGTTCGGCGAGCGCCTTGCGTGCCCGATTAAAAATAGTCAGAACCAGTAGAATGAGAATTAGTATTTGGGCATACGGAACGAACGCTTGAATGGGAACATGCAAACCTGCAAGTAAGCCCAGCAGTCCAATTGCAAAAGCCCGATCGCTTTTTCCCATCGGTCCGTCATATCGCCGCGAAGCGCCGATCTGGACCCCTACCACTCCCGTCATCTCGCTCAGGGTTGCGAGCAAAACAATTCCCACCATCATCCACGCATTGAATTCCGGCACAACCGCCAGCGGCAGGTACATTCCCGCGTCGGCAATCACGTCGCCCAACTCATTCAGAATCGCCCCCAGCGCGCTCTTCATGTTGTGCTCGCGCGCCAGCATTCCGTCGATGGCATTGAGCGCCATGCGCAAAAACAGTACCAGCGGCAGCAGCAGCAGCGATCTTCCCCCGCGCGACCACCCGATCACCCCTCCGGTCGTCAACGAAAGCAGCAACGCCGCAACCGTTATTTGATTTGCAGTTACGCCCGCGCGAGCCAGTCCTCGCACAACCGGCCGCAACAGGTTCTGGAATTTCGGCTTCAGTCCATAAACGCTAGGCATCGGGTGTGCGCGCTTAACCTTTCACGGCAAATCTAGTTTCGCCCAAGCAAATTCCAATAAAATGCGTAAAACAGTATCCATACAAAAGCGTGCACGGCGACCAGCCGCTTCGCCGGCCATTGCCATCTTTTCCGAATCCAACTCGCCGCAAATCCAAACAGCAGGCACACAATCGCGAAGCGCTGCGCGCGCGCCGGTACCGTAGCTGCAAGAAACGGCAATTCCCGGACATAGGCCGGCGCCGCAACGGCATATAATTTGTAGGGAGTTCCTGAGAATGGGCCCAGGAACACGGCAGCAATTCCGCGCGCCCGATAGCTCTGGTCCTCTTTTGCCAGCATTTGACTAGTAATGAACGGCACGCGCGCGATGGCGTCTCGTGCGTGGCGCATGTCCCGGGCGGCCCAGCCGTAGAGCAAGGCACCGGCAACGAGCGCTCCGCCCGTGGCAGCCGCGACATGTCTCCAGCAGCGCCGTGGCTCGACCGTCGCGACCAGGGATAACAGCACATCGGGAACCACGAAAAACAGTGTGCCTTCGGCCAGCCCCCAGACAAACGCCAGAAATACTCCAGGATTGCCCGCAAGAAGTTTTATCCATGGTGGCGAATTTTCCAGTGTCGTGGGCGGGTCAATTCCAGTCGGCGGAGCGTTCGGCATTGCAGGGTTGCTCCTGTGACCCGGATTCTAGCCCACTTCAATTCGAAGAATACAAAATCAATACTTTTGTCCGCGGGTTGGCCCTACTTCACCAGTTCTGATTGCACTTCGGTTGCCGAAGCGTATTGTCTGAACAAAGCGGACAATCGTTCGGTCCACTTCTCCAGTCCGTCTGCTCCGCCAAACGAGACGATCACCGCCATCACGTTTTTCGTCTCGAGGGTAACCATGGTGCGTTCCGAATCACTGGTCGCGCTGCCATGCGGCCCTATCCCGTCTGAAAATAGCGGCAGTCCTTCGAGATTCAAATCGTATTTCCCAATTCCTTTGTACGTTTCTCCGGCACGTCCGGCCCGGAATACAATGTCACCGCTTACCTGCCGCAAATCATACAAACCAATCGGCAGCCGGCTCTCCATGGAGACCAGATTGATCACATCCACAACCGTGTGAATCTTCGGCAATCCTTTTCCCGCGATTACGCGGCGCAGCAGCGCTTCCGCCGACCCGCGATACCGCGCCGGATCTTTTCCGAGCGCTTTGTAGGCGCTTCGCGTGGTGAGAATCGGCGGCGATTCCAGTACCGCTTTCGGCTCCGGCAGCTTCAAAATGTCCGCCGCGCGCGCATCTAGTTCTTCTGTCAATGCCGCAGGCGTTTCCCCTGACCGGAGCTCCGCCGTCACGCATCCCAGCGCAACGCGCGTACATTTCGCCTTGAGTGCCCCGTCAATCGTGACCTGAATCTTGCTCATCCTGTTCGCCTTCCAGGCGCCGAAATTCATGTCTTGGCACGCCTTGTCCCCCCTCGCCAACGGCCGATCCCGTGATAAACTAGTTGCGGTGTAGACGCGTAGCTCAGTTGGTTAGAGCGCCTCCCTGACACGGAGGAGGTCGGTGGTTCGAGTCCACTCGCGTCTACCATATCTTGTGTGTCCAGCCCGGAGACATGGGTGACAGAACGTACCGGCTACATAGGTACCGCTTTTGGGCCGAACGGGTTGTCAAGAGCACAGTTCTCTCCTTCAGATCAGCATAGCCAAGATCGTAATTCATAAAGCTTACCAGCCAAGTACCTTCTTCGACTTCTTTGATGCCAACGGCGTAATTTAGTAGTTTTGCGGGTTTATACACTTCTAATCTAACTTGAAAAGTAAGACCTTCGGCTGTATCTTGCTTGCCAACGCAAGGTTCGAACTTGCATGTGTTGCGCAGGAACCGATGCTTGTCTTAATTACCAACGATGTTCCGCCTTACTGGACCGAAGTCGTCAACGTGATGGCTCAGCCGCGTGGTTCCCGATACTGGTTTCGTTATTTAAAAAAGCATACGCCGGAAGGAGATATCGAAACCCAGGAGATCAATCAAGGGTTGACGAGTTCTCGTGGCATGTCCGGAATAATCCTGCTCCGCAACAGCTTGGACGGTCTGCTTTATCCAATCCGCGCGTTCACGCGTGCGAAATCAGAGGGGTTGGGGGATCTCACGCTAATTGATTTTTGTGTTGGTAACTTTCCCACAAAGGCAGGCGGTGCCCTGCAAGCCGGCGAATTTAGCGGCGGTTTCAAAAAAGTAATACTCGCGAGCGCCTTAACTGAACTTGTTGACGGAAAAAATGTCGCTTGTGATCTCAAACCACTGGTGCTACGAGTGGAGGAAGGTTCCGAAAGCGCCAAGCGGCTTACGAAACTCACGGGCGAAGAGCTTGATTCGCAAGCCCACGACGAAGATCGCTGGGTCAAGACAATCGAGTCAATTCAGAATTTTCAGTTCTGCAAAACGAGTTGTTTTCTGTATTTGCGGAGATTGCAAAACGAAGCAGGGAAGGCTCTGCCATACGCCGCAAAACGCGGATATCTCAGAGCGACCGCAGGAACTGAACTCGTCGCAAAAGTTACGGAATTCTGCCCAAGCACAACCACGCTTGTTAAACCGCCGCCTGCGAGTGACGCGCTTGAGAAAGTCCGGAGGATTGAATTGTGCGGTGACGCCAGTTATATTCGCATCGTAGAAGGTCAACACACGCTCGATGGGCGATATGACGGCTGCGAACTGACGTTCAAGACCGAAACCGGATCAGCCGGCGCCAACACCGTGTTAAGAATTTCGCCTAGCAAGTCGGCACGTACGCCTGAATTTGTGCCCACAATTACCGCCGATCTTGAGATTCATCACGCTCCTTGGCAAAGAGCGGTTCTGCTCATCGGTGTTCTCCTTCTTTTTATTGGTTGTTATGAAAACGTAACAATTACAAACGAAACGCCGTCAGTTATTTTGAAGCAAACGAAGCAAATTCAAATCTTTAACTTGATGATTGCCGCTGGCGTGGTCTTAACTACGTGGTTGGGGCAAGATTTTTGGGCCACCTTCTTTAGAAGGAAGCTCTGGTTGTGGTCGACTGTCAGTGTCTTCGATTTTGGCAGGCAAGCCGTCTTCGGGATGTTATTAGTATTCATGGGATCGCAACTAGTCGGTTGGTGGAGCTTGTTTGGTCTCGTGCGAAACGCGGTTGAAAGCGTCTTGTCCCAGATACCGCCACGCCATTTGATTGGCGATGCGTTGCTGGCTGTGGGAGGGATTTTGTTACTTAAGGAACTGTACGCGGCGGTTTTCAAGAAGGATCGCCGAAAAGAATGGGTTACCAGTTTTCGAAAATTTGGTGACTGGTTTGCCGAAAAGTGGATCAACTGATTCTCCGAAAATCCAGCCATGAACGAGAATAGCGACCTTGAAACTGGGCGAGGCGCTGCTGCTTTGACCATTGGCGCACGGTTACAGAAAGACGGCTCGCAACATACTACGAGTTCTAGACCGCCGCGTCCTGCAAGCCAAATTCCCGATGCGCCGTAAGTAGGGCCGTCTTCACGGCTTTTTCCTCCACGACAAAGGAAATATTGCTTTCCGAAGACCCCTGGGCAATGGCAATCAAATTTACATTCTCTCGCCCGAGCGCAATAAACGTTCTTCCCGCGACTCCCGGCGTACCCCGCATGTTTTCTCCCACCACCGCCACAATCGCAATATTTGGATCAACCGTAATGTGTTCGACCTTCTCGTGGGCCAAATCCTGCGCAAACTCCTTCCGTAGGGCCTCCACGGTTCTCTGTGCATCGGCAGCCGCCACAATAAAACAAATATCATTCTGCGAAGACGACTGCGAAATCAGCAACACATTGGCCCGCAACTCCGCCGTGGTCGAAAAGGTACGCCCCACCACATCGGGCAATCCTACAATTCCCGGGCCGCCCACAGTAATGAGCGCCACATCGCGAATCGCCGTCAGCGCCTTCACGCCTCCACCAATACTCCGCCCCTCGCGCGTAATCTTCGTCCCCAGTTTCTCCGGCGCAAAACTATTGCGAATCCAAACCGGAATCCCGGCCTTAATCACTGGATTTAGTGTCTTCGGATGCAGGACTTTCGCTCCAAAAAACGCCAACTCAGCGGCTTCGCGATAGGAAATTTCCGGAATCGTCCGCGCTTCCGGCACCAGGCGTGGATCGGCCGTCAACACGCCTTCGACATCGGTCCAGATAATCACTTCTTCGGCATCCATTGCCGCGCCCAGAATCGTCGCCGAGTAGTCCGAACCGCCGCGCCCCAGCGTCGTTAACTTCCCGTCGACCGTAGCCCCGATAAATCCGGTCACGACGGGCACAACTCCACGCTTCAGCAAGGATCCCAGCCGGGCTTGTGATTTTTCTCGCGTAAGCTCCATCAAGGGTTCGGCGCCGCCATGATACGTATCTGTGGCAATCAACTCCGTCGCTTCCACCGCCTCGCTCTTCACCCCCAGTTCCGTCAGCGCCCCGGCCACCAAAGGCGCCGACAAGCGTTCGCCCAAACTGGAAATCGCATCGAGCGTGCGCGGCGTCAGTTCTTTCAGCAGCGCGGTACCCTCGCAAAGCCTCTGTCCTTCGCACAGCACCGTTTCCACTCTTCGTTTCACGAGCTGCAGTTCCGCGTCGTTCTGAATCAAGGCTCTCGCAGCCGCTTCATGCTGCCTTTGCAAAACCTCGGCGACCGATTGTCCCGCCGCGGTTTCCCCGGCTTCGGCGCGTCTTGCCGCCTCAATCAAGCGATTCGTCACGCCGCTCATCGCAGAAACCACCACCACCACCGGCCGGACCCTGGCCGCTTCTGCAATAATTTTTGCCGTCCTCGCGATGCACTCGGCATCTCCCACTGACGTTCCGCCAAACTTCATCACTTGCAGTCCCTGGCCCATTTCACTCCATTCCGGTATCCGCTTGCTCGTCACACTTCGTCGTCTTCAAATCCATCCAAGTCAAACTCTTCCTTCTTATGCTTTGCCAGAGTCTTGTCAAACACCCCATCCACAGCTTGCACCTCTTCTTCTTCCTGCGGCTGCCACGCCGCGCCCAGCTTGTGCAGAGCTTCCTGCAATTTGTGCAGTGATTTCCCCGTCACGCTGGCCCGCAACCGCGCCCATTCCGTCTGCACTTGTTTCAATTCATCGTCTCCGGCGTCGCCGGTAAACGCGCGCGCGGCTCCTGACGGGGACCCGTATTCTTCACGAAAGTCCTCGTGCAGATAAGAGGTTAGAAATTCCCGCAGGCCCGGGTATTCCGCGGCTGAAAAATGTCCAGGTTTGCTTCCTTCGTGGTGTTTCATCTTCGCGCCTCCGGATAGGTCGTCAGCACGTAAAAACCATTCAATCCATCTGTTCTGAGCACAATGACCGCTTCGGTACAGGCGACAGTTTCCTGTTCGCCGCGCCGCAGGCTGCGGCCAATCACCCGTCCCGCATCAAAATGCAGCGCCAGGTTTGCTCTCTCCGCTCCCCGCCGTTCCCAATCAGCGACCCGTTCCCGCTCGGCGCGCAGCCCCGCCGCGACGGTCACCTCGGCCGTCGCGCGATCCGTCCAGGTCGAAGCGGCAGAAATATCTCTTTCGGCTTGCAGTCGCTGGCGCAACTCTACCGCACTGCGTCCCACATGCCTTCTGAGAGTATGCCCGCCGCGCTCTTCATCCTGTGCCAAATCATAACGCTCGCCGTGCGCTTCCTTGCCTGCGGTACCGTTCGTCGCGCTGTAAACGAAGTCGGTATAGGTTTTCGGCCCTCGTCCGCAAGCCCCTGGAAGAAGTGACAACCCGCACAGCACCACTCGAATCGTGCGGTGTATCAAACGGACTGGGCATTTCCTCATTTGCTTTTCAATTTCGGATTTGCGCGATTCTTGCTATCCCCCAAGTATACGAAAAATTGTCGGTCTGCACGCGACGGAAACTTTCCTTGCCGTTGACTTGCCCTGCGTCCCGACCTAGCATCTCGCTACAGCCTTATGCGTCGCTTCTTCTGGATTCGACTTGTCATCTTCCTGCGCCAGAGCCGCTGGGGCTTCGCGCTGCTGGCGATCTGGTTCGCTCTGGGCACGGTCACGTTTCATTATTGCCAGCATCTTTCTTTCCGCGATTCGCTCCTCAGCGCTTTTTACCTTCGCGTCGAACCCGGCTCGCTCTCAGTCCTCTATTCGTTCTGGGGACAATGCGTTCTTTTCGGCATCGTGATTTCCATTTTCTTTCTTCAAGCGCTTCAACGCTACAATCCCCAGGAAGGATGCCGTATGCTCGCCAGCGAAATGAAGGATCACGTCATCATCATAGGCCACAGCCATCTGGGTGCGCGCATTGTCGCTCATCTGCGCGCTTCGGCTCGCCCTTACGTTTTGGTCGATAAAGATCCCGCCGTTGTCGACGACCTGGTGCGCGGAGGCGAGCCGGTCATCGTGGACAACGCCAAACAGGAAAGCACTCTCGTCGATGCCGGCATCGCCCATGCCACCCACGTCATCGTGGCTTCTAACAACATTGAAACCGCGCTCCTGGTCACCAAGCGCGCCCGCGATCGCAACAAAAAAGTCACCATCGTGGTGCGCTGCTATCTCGATGAATTCACAGAAATTCTTGAAAGTCTCGGCGCCGATGAAGTCATCTCCAGCTCCAAAAGCGCTTTCAAGGAGATTTCCGGCAAAATCGCCGCCGCCCCTCGTTGACTTTCTCTCATTCCCCGCCTAGCATTCCTGCTGCACCAGAAAAATGGCAGTCCCTTTCCGCGCAATCTGCTTTGACGACCGATGAGTCTGTCTACACCGCGCGAATGTCCTCAACTCCCTCCTGTAGTCCAGGGCGTTCTTGATGATTTTCTGCAGTCTGCCAAGGACGCACTCGAAGGCACGCTGCAATCCGTTGTGCTGTATGGCAGCGCTGTAAACGGCGCTCTCGCCCCGACCTCTGATCTCAACCTGATTTTCATCCTCGCTTCGTTTGAGAAAGAAAAACTGGATCGTTTGCGTTCACCATTGCGCGTAGCGCAAGCCGCAGTTCAAGTCCACGTCATGTTCCTGCTGCAAAATGAAATCCCCGCAGCAGCCCGTTCCTTCGCGCCGAAATTCGCCGGCATCCTGCGCCGTCGCGCCATTCTTTACGGGGAAGATCCGTTCGCACAGCTCACCATTCCGCGCGACGCGGAAATCCATCAGCTTAAGCAGCAGCTTCTGAACATCACCTTGCGTCTCCGCGCGGCCTATGTAGCCCGCAGCCTGCGCGAAGAACAACTCGTCCGCAGCATCGCTCACGCAGTAGGGCCGCTGCGCGCCTGCGCCGCCATTCTGCTTGCGCTGGAAGGCCGATCGGTTGAGTCTCCCCAGCTGGCCTTCGAGCGCCTGGCGGCGGAATTGTCCTTTCCGAGCGGATTTCTATCCGCACTCGCGCAAGCCCGGCAATCGCCGTTTCTTCCATCCGGCATCGCGGAACCGCTGTTCTTTCAAGTGCTTGATTTTTCCGTTCGAGCCTCGGCGCGCCTCGAAGCCCTCTCCGGCGAGGTCCCTCATGAACCCGTTTGACCTGCGCGGACCGGAATTTCTGCTTTTTTACGCGATTCTTTCCGCCGTTGTCCTTTTGACTCTCTTCCTGCTCCGCCACCGGGCCGAGCTCGCGGATGCCGCTAAACCTCCACTGGATGATCCGTATCTCGTCGCCTTCCTTCGCGGCGGCGAGAGCGAAGCACTGCGGGTAGCCACCCTCTCTTTAATCGATCGCGGACTGCTCACCGTGAAGAGTTCTGGTGTCTCCGTTCTCTCGGCGATTCAATCCGAAGCCATTTTTGAAGTCGCGAATGCGCACGCTGTCGATGCTGCCAAACGGCCCATCGAACGGCGGATCCTCGAAGCATTCAAGTCTCCAGGGCCCGTCGTTAGCACTCTCCGGGATCTTGCCGGGTGCCCACCTTGCTTTGACTATGCTTGCAACCTCGAAGTATTGGGTCTTATGCCGGATGAAAGCGCCAAGGAAGCGCGCAAGGTCCGTTACGGCGTAGCACTGGCCATTCTGATTGGCGTCGCTGCCCTGAAAATCGTGATTGCCATCGCCCGCGGTCGTAGCAACCTACTCTTTCTAGTCCTTCTAACCGTCCTCGTCTGCTATCTGACCGTTCGCGTCAGTAATCCGTTCCGCACGGCTCGCGGCGAAAAATTTCTCGAAGACGTCAGGTCCATTTTCTCGAGTCTCCCGTTGCGCGCTTCTTCGCTTCGTCCCGGCGGAGCCACGAGCGACCTGGTTTGGCTCGCTTCGGCGTACGGACTTGCCTCTGTTCCTGTCTTTGTTTTTCCTCATGTGGCAACTCTCAGGCGCCGCCCTTTGCAGGGCAGCTTGTTCGGTGGCCGCTCGAGCAATGGTGACAGCGCTTCGAGCAGTTGCGGCTCAGGTGTTTCCAGCAGCAGTAGCTGCGGCGGGGGCGGCGGCTGCGGAGGCGGTTGTGGCGGTGGATGCGGCGGTTGCGGGAGCTGAAAATGAACTCCGCGAAAGACGTAGTGGGCCTTGGCTGGCGTCCCGACCTGGCATCGAGCATTCTCGATCATTTGGGCGAGATTGATCTGCTCGAAGTCATTGCGGACGATTTCTATGACGCTCCCCGGAGAAAAATCCGTGCTCTGAAAACACTGGCTTCGCAAATTCCTGTCGTCCTTCACGGGGTTGGCATGGGACTCGCCTCAGCCGCGCGGGCGGAAAAACGGCGGCTTCAGCAAATGGCTTCGCTGGTCGATTTTATTGCTCCGCAATTCTGGTCCGAGCATCTGGCTTTTGTGCGCGCGGGTGGTGTGGAAATCGGCCATCTCGCGGCTCCCCCGCGTACGACGGCCACGATCGAAGGTACTTCAGAAAATCTTTATCAGGCCACCCGCATCGTGGGAACCCAGCCACGCGTTGAAAACATTGCGACGCTCGTCGACCCTCCTGGGAGCGTGTTCTCCGAATCGAAATGGGTCACGGGCATTGTCGAATCTTCCGGGTGTGGTCTCCTGCTGGACCTGCACAACATTTATGCCAACGGTCTCAATCACGGCTATGACCCGAGAGAATTCCTCGAGCAAATTCCTGCGTCCAGCATCGCGGCAATCCACATCGCTGGAGGCAAATCGATCTCTGGCCCCGATGGCCGGGTGCGTATCCTGGACGACCATCTTCATGATGTGCCCGATCCCGTTTTCGATTTACTCGAGCAGGTCGCGGCTCTTGCTCCCCATCCGCTTACGGTCATTTTGGAGCGCGACGGCGACTATCCTTCCATGAACCGGCTTCTGGCGCAGATCTCTGGCGCCAGAGAGGCGATGGCCCGCGGTCGCGCCCATCGCCAGATCGCCTCCCGAGGCGCGGTCGCATGAGCGCTCGCAATTTCGAATCATTTCTGGCTCACCTGTACGTGGACGCAGACCTGCGTGCGCGTTTCCGGGCTTCGCCTCACCTGGAAGCCCGTAAAGCAGGTCTCGACGCCGGAGAACTGCGCTCCCTCGAAACTCTCGACTGGACGAGTCTTGAACTTGCCGCGCGCGGCTTTGCGGGAAAACGCGCAGGGAAACGCAAGAAAAGGGGATTTGCTCGCGCCCGACAATGCCTCGGAGACCTCTTTGCCGTGCTGCTCCGTCCGTTTCGTCGCCGAGCCTGACACCCGCTTTACTCCCGACTGCGCCGCGTCTGCCCGCCTGTGGTTGAGCCGCTGTCCACCCGGGTGCTATCCTGACTTCTATGGCGGAACATGTTGTTTCTCCGCCGGAAGTTGCGTTCAACGCGCCTTTCGAACACTCCCGGCGTCAGCTAGAAGCTTTGCTGGAAGTTGGCGAAGCCATCGCCCAGCAACGCGACCTTCGCGTGCTGTTCCATGACCTCGCCGAGCGCCTTCATTCGGTTGTAGATTTCGACTTCCTCACACTGGTCCTTCACGATCCTGTCCGCAACGTCATGCGCCTGCACATTCTGGAATCTCGTTTCCACGAGCCGAAAGCGCCGGGAAGTGAAACGCCGGTTGAAGGCCATCCTTCTGGCTGGGTTTGGCAGACGCAGCAGGCTTACGTGGTGACGGACGTTGAAGAAGAGACCAGGTACCCGGAATTTATCCAGCGTCTTCGCGAAGTTGGCGTTCGTTCGCTCGCCATTGTTCCGCTAACCACCGCTCAGCATCGTCTGGGGGCCATGGGTTTCGGCCGCATGGTGGCTCAGGGGATCACCGCCAACGGGCTGCAATTCATGCAGCGGGTTGCCAGCCAGGTGGCGGTTGCCGTTGACAATGCTCTGAACTTTGAATCGGCAGAGGCTTACCAGAAGCAACTCGCTCGCGAACGCGATCGCCTGCAGGTTCTCCTGCAGATCAACAACGTTCTGGTCACGAGTCGCGAACTCCCGGAACTCTTTCGTGGAATCGTATCGGCTCTTGAACGCGTTATCCATCACGACTACACCAGCCTGGCGCTTCTCGATCCGGTCACCAGCCTCCTGAAAATCTACGCGCTCGATTTTCCCGGCAATCAGCGCATCTTCAAACCGGAATCATCGATTCCGCGCGACTCCTCGCCGGCCGGTCAGGCGATCGCTTCTGGTCGGCCACTTCTGGCGCGCGGCGAAGAACTCGACCAATATCCCAGTGAAATCATTCGTGTGCTGCGCGCGGAAGGTCTTGAGGCCATCTGCTGTATTCCCCTCATCAATCATGGGCGCACCTTTGGTTCGCTCAATCTGGCCTGCCGCCGCATCGATTCATTTACCGAGTCCGACGTCGAACTCCTCACTCAGGTGGCCGCGCAAATCGCCATCGCCGTGGAAAATGCCCTGGCTTTCAAGGAAATTGATGCGCTGAAGGACAAACTGGCGGAAGAAAAACTCTATCTCGAAGAGGAAATCCGCACCGAATTTAACTTTGAAGAAATCGTGGGGGAGAGTCCTTCCCTCAAGCGGGCGCTCGCGCAAGTCGAACTCGTCGCTCCGGCAGGAACCGCCGCGCTGGTGCTTGGCGAGACCGGAACCGGCAAAGAGCTGATTGCCCGCGCCATTCACAATCTCAGTCCGCGCCGCGAACGCACCTTCGTCAAGATCAATTGCGCCGCCATTCCGAGCGGCCTTCTTGAATCCGAGCTGTTCGGCCACGAACGCGGAGCGTTCACCGGAGCCATCAGTCAAAAAATCGGCCGCTTCGAACTAGCCGACCGCGGCACGCTGTTTCTTGACGAAGTCGGCGACCTCCCGCTCGAGCTGCAGCCAAAACTTCTTCGCGTCCTGCAGGAACAGGAATTTGAACGCCTGGGCAGCAATCGCACCCAGCGCGTCGACGTTCGCATCGTGGCCGCCACGCACCAGGATCTCAGCAAGCTCGTCGCCGAGCGCGCCTTTCGCAGCGACCTGTACTACCGCCTCAATGTTTTTCCCATTCAGATTCCGCCGTTGCGCGAGCGCCCGGAAGATGTCCCACTGCTCGTGCGCTACTTCGTGCAGAAATTCAGCCGCCGCCTGAACAAAACCGTCGAATATGTTCCGGCCGAAGCCATGGATGCCCTGGCCGGCTACCCCTGGCCCGGCAACGTCCGGGAACTGGAGAATTTCATAGAACGCGCCGTCCTGCTTTCTCCCGGCAAAGAACTTCGCGTCCCCGTTGGCGAACTGAAATCCTCCGCGAACGGCGTTTTCACCGGCGATGGCGGATCCGGGGCTTACGATTTGCTCGCGGGCGCGCGGGTGGCGACGACTCCGTCCATTGCCACGCTACAGGAAGCCGAGCGTCAGCACATTCTTCGCGCGCTTCGCCAAACCGAATGGCGCATCGCCGGCCCCAAGGGCGCCGCCGAACTCCTCGGCATGAAACGCACCACGCTGCAAGCGCGCATGCGCAAACTGAAAATTCGCCGTCCCGTTTAGTTCTGGGGAATTTCTATTTGCAGGAGGTGGTGTTTATAGTGTCGTATTTCCGGATCGCGTCGGCATTCCCTTTGGCCGCGGCGGTCTTCAGCAGCACGCGCGCTTGCTCGCAGTTTTTCCCGACGCCGTCGCCGGTCGCGTACATCTCGGCAAGCATGATTTGTGCGCTGGTATTTCCGGCCGCCACTTCCATCCACAATTCAGTCGGCGTGTGCGGTCCCGGCAGAAGCGTCTTGGATTTGGCCGCAGCGGCGGGGGCCACTCCATTTTCTGCCATCTTTTGCTGGGCATTTGCTGGTGAGGCGGCCCGGTCGGTTGTCCCGCCCGGCAGCGCTGCGGTCGCAGCACCCCTTGTCCCGGCAGCCAAGCCAGGAGTCGCCGCGCTGCCGGCCCGTGGAATCCCCTTGGCCGTAAGCGACGAGTCCGTCGTCTTGCCGGCCGGCACGTCGCGTGCGGTGGCCGGATCAGGAGCCACAGACCCGGCAGCGGCTGGCGCAGAATTCTGGGGCAAAACGCCTGCGGCCCCAGCCGGATTCTGCACGCCCTCGTTGTCGGCTGGAGGGTTCTCGGCCGGCTCGGTCGCCCGCGCCTTATCAATTTGTTGCGGGTCTTGCACTGCGGCTCGTTCCTGTCGCAGTCCTAAATAATAGAAGCCCAGCGCCACAATCGCCGCGGTGGCCACCATCCCCGCGAAAATCCCTTTCACGAATGGCCAACCCGACCCTGTCGCCGGTTCCAGCGTCGGCATGAAAAACCGCTCATGTTCTCGCGCTGCGATTTTTGCAAACAGTTCGGCCGGTATCGGCGGGATTCCCTGCGGCGGCCGCGAAGTGCTGGCCGTCGCCTCGTCCGGCTCTTTGGTGTCCGCAATCGTCTCCTGCGGCTCCTGTTCTACTTCCCGGGAGCTCTCTTCGCCCTTTGCCGCATGCAAACTGTCTGCGGCGCGCCGCCGCTCGAGCGCTTCTTCCAGCTCGATTTTCCACTGCGGCTTTTTCCTCTGCACTGGTCCGGAAGACGGCTTCTCGGCGTCACGCTCGGCATTGCTCCCGGCTGCATCTGCGACCGCGGCGAGCGGTCTGGTCTTCGCGGCGGCCGGCATTTCAGGAATCGCGCCCAGCACCGCAAACCCGCCCGTGCCTGTCGCCGCCTTCATTTGCTCCGCTTCTCGGCGTGTCCGTCCATTCTGGACCGCAGCGCTTGCCGAGCCATCCCTAAAGCACAGCCCGCCTTCTTTTTTTGTCGCGTCCCGCCACACCACTTCTCCGGACGCTTCGACACGATCCGACAAATTCATGGAATACCAAAACTCCACGGGCCCATTTTCAGCTATCGGCGCCACTGTCCGGAACCGCAGCCCGGTCTCCGACACATCCAGAATCGTCCCCGAGTTGCCATCCGCCATCTGGATGAACGCAATCCGGTCCACTGCATTGCGAGGTTTCTGCCGTCGTTCTGTATCCCGTTGTATATCCATTGTCTGCACGCGATTCACGCAATTATCCCACGATTATTGCGCTTCCTCCAAGAGTTGCAAATCGTTTCCTTCTTGACTAAGTCCACCACATTGTTCCGCTCTCTGCAATCCGGTCCCTTCCCGAGTGCTTACAGCAACTCCTGTACCTTCTTGCACCGACCCTGGCACCGTGCCCATCACCATTTCCGACCGGCAGGCAATCTGCTGCCCTCTCCCGCCGGGTCGCTCGCCGCGCCCATTCCCCCTCCCTGTGTCGTGTCCCGTTCCCCTCGACCGTTTCACACGAAAGATCTCGGCAAAGGCAGCCCCCCGCGCTTTCCTCGGCGCCACACCCCCTCCGCGCGGTGAATGCAGTCCCAGAACGGAAAAACGGGGAGGCGCCCCCGAAACCCCGGAGGCGCTCTCCCCGCCTGACCAGCAAAACGACCGACGAACTACTTCGACGCGGAATGCGTGACCCGGGCCATCATGTCCCGCCGGCTATCGGCCACCGACGCATTGAAATATTCAGCGCGCTCGGCCGCGGTCATCTTTTCCAAGGTCGCATTCACCGCTCCGGCCCACTTGTCGATGTTCTCCGCGTTCGGGTACATGATCACCACGCACCTGCTCGATGGCGCTCCCGAGTTCACATACTGCTCATCGATTCCGTAATAGGTCACCACGCCTTTTTTGAACTGGTCTTCAAACGTCGGCACCAGCAGCTTTTTAAGCGTGGCCACGAATGCGCCCGGCTTGTCGGCCTTGGCGTTCGAACAAATCACCCGTAGATATCCCGTTGCGTTGCTCACCGGGCTCCCGTGATGCAGCGTTGAGACCATGAAATAGTCTTCGTGCTTGGTCGCGGAAACTTGTCCCGCACGCGCGCCGCCTTTGCGCAGTTCATCGAGCGTCTTCAGCACTCCGGCAATGGAAGTCGAAGTCCAGGTCGCGCCATGGGTGTAGCCATCCGGCGTATGCACGAGGTTTTCAAACGTGGTGTAGGCCACAAGCGACCCATCGGCCATGCCTTTTTCCACGACCGGAACGAAGGACTTCGCCTCTTCCTCGGCAAAAGCCGTCCACTGCGCCCGCGGAATCTGAAATTCGCTTACATAGGTATACGTCGCCTGCGCCGGTTCTTTCTGCGAAAACGCCGTCGGCGAAATCAGCATCACCATGATCACCGCCACCACCCCCACTGCCACACCAATACGTCGTCGAAACATGTTGTTCTCCTTGTGCGAATAAAGGATTGGCGGGTCGCCCACGCGGGACAATACCAGAGAAGGTCATGTGGTCTCCGCGCGCAGACACGCATTTCGCGCCACCGCGGAAATCCAACGCTTATGTCCGTATTGAATCGGAAATGGGCTCGCGCCCAGGGCACCCGCCAACGTGCGCTGACCTTATGTCCGCTATCGCACAAAGTCAACCTAATTATCCGCCTGGAGTCTCGTGTTCGTCCCTTACGGATGATGAGCGAAGATATGTCTGTTGCGCACGGACGAAGCATTTTACACTTTAGCTTCGCGAGCAAAAATGCGGGCGGAGCGTACCAAGCGCAAACCGGAATTCATGGCGAGACTGTCGCGACGTTTCTCTTCCTGTAGGGGTGAAGCATGTCGACTCGGATGGCTCTGGGATTTGTTTTTTGCTTATCAGTGATACTGCAAGTTTCCCAGGATTACCCCTCGAAGCCCGTGCGAATGATCGAACCATTCGGGGCTGGTGGTGGGCCTGACTTGATCGCCCGCGCCATCAGCCCAAAGCTATCGGAGCTTTGGGGTCAGCCCGTCACAGTCGAGAACCATCCCGGCGCGGGGAGCACAGCGGCCCCTGCCCTGGTCGCGAAGTCGCCAGCTGACGGTTACACATTGCTCGTCAACACCAGCGCTCAGGCGTACAGCGCCGCACTGTTGAAGAACCTGCCCTATAACCCCTTGGCGGACTTCATTCCAGTCGCTCCTCTCACAAGCCAACCATACGTCCTGGTCGCTGGCGAATCGTCGGGCATAGCCACTCTGGGCGAGTTGATTGCCGCGGCGAAGGCGAAACCAGGTGAGCTAAAATTTGCCTCCAGTGGTGTGGGCACTGGCACGCACCTAGGGCTAGAGAAATTCAATCTGGAAGCGGGCATTAAAGCGGTGCATGCACCCGCCAAGGCGGGTGAAGCGATCGCTGACGTGATCGCCAAGACGGTCGCAGGGGGCGCTACTTACATGATGGCTCCCATCCAGCTCGCCCTCGCTGATATTCACGCCGGCAAGCTACGAGCTCTGGGTGTAACCACCAAGAGCCGCTCTCAGTTACTACCTGAGGTACCAACCATCGCGGAGGGCGGCGTCCCCGGGTTCGATTACCCGATTTGGTATGGAGTGTGGGTGCCCGCTGGCACTCCTGCCGCAGTGGTGGACAAGCTGGCAAAGGACATCGCACGGGTCTTGGCTGCGCCAGAACTGCGTGCTTGGCTAGAAGAGCATGGGGCCGATCGAATGAGCATGACACAGCCTGAGTTCGCGCGCTTCGTCCGGAAGGAGAGCGAAAGCGCAGAGCGCATCATCAAGGCAGCCGGAGTGAAACCTCAGTGAGCAAGCGCGACTAGCGACGGTCAACTTTCCACTTTTCCGCCGTCTACGCTATGCTTCCAAGGCCATGCATGACCTCAACTACTTCCGTGACCACCTGGACGTCTTCGCCGAGATGGCGAAACGGCGCAGCATCCCGCTCGACCTCGACGCCTTCACCAGCCTCGACAAAGAACGCCGCGAACTCATCACCGCCAACGAGGGGCGCAAGGCCCAGCGCAACAAGGCCAGCGAGGAGATCGCCCGCCTGAAAAAGGAAAAACAAAACGCGGACACCCTCATCGGGGAGATGAAACAGGTCTCCGACCACATCAAACAAGCCGACATCCGCATCGACGAACTTGACGCGCAGCAACGCGAGCTGCTGCTGACGATTCCGAACGTTCCGCACGCGACGGTGCCGGTAGGCGCCAGCGCGGCCGACAACGTGGAAGTTCGCCGCTGGGGAGCGCCGCCGAGCTTTGCTTTCAAGCCGAAGCCGCACTGGGAAGTTGGCGAAGCGGCCGGCATTCTGGACCTGGGCGCCGCAGCCAAAATTACCGGAGCGCGTTTTGCCGTCTACAAGAGCTGGGGCGCCCGTCTGGAACGCGCACTCGCCAATTTTTTCCTGGACGTGCACACGCGCGAACACGGCTACACGGAAATTCTTCCGCCATTCCTGGTCAACACCCAGTCGCTCACCGGCGCCGGACAGCTGCCCAAATTTGCCGCCGATCTTTTCAAAATTCAGGACACCGATTTCTGGCTCACGCCAACTGCCGAAGTGGAGCTGCACAATCTCCATCGCGACGAAACGCTCGGCGAAGATCAGCTTCCGGTCGCTGTCACGGCGTGGACGGCCTGCTTCCGGAGCGAAGCCGGCGCCGCCGGCAAAGACACGCGCGGAATTTTGCGGCAACACCAATTTCAAAAAGTGGAATTGTTCAAGTTCACGCATCCCGACAAAAGCTATGAAGAACACGAAGCGCTGGTCCGCAACGCCGAGGCCATTTTGCAAAAACTCGGCTTGCACTACCGCACCGTCCTGCTGTGCACCGGCGACATGGGTTTTGCTTCTTCGAAAACCTACGACATCGAGGTTTGGTTGCCGAGCGCGAATGAATTCCGGGAAATTTCCAGTTGCTCGAACTGCGAAGCCTTTCAAGCGCGCCGTGCCGGCATCCGCTTCAAGCCCAAAGCCGGCGGCAAAAGCGATTTCGTGCACACTCTGAACGGCTCGGGTCTGGCCGTCGGACGCACCTGGATCGCGATTGTTGAAAATTATCAGCAGTCCGACGGGTCCATTCTCATCCCCGAAGTTCTTCGTCCGTATATGGGTACCGAGCGTATTCCGGCGGGTTAGCTGCCCGGCGGGCGAAAAAAAAGTGCTTGCCGGGCGAAACTCGTCGGGCGGCCCGGATTTAGCTCTAAGTGACAGATTAAAAAAGAGTTAACGTTAAAGTAGGGGGCCTGCAGCGCGAATCGGGAGTATCGACAGGCCGCGCAACCTGTTGAAATTGCGCCTTTTCGTTTGACTCGCCCTTTTGGCCTTGCATACACTCGGCTCACTGCTCGATTCGGGTAACGTTATCCCTGCCGGGCAGTTGACCATCATATAGATATGAACTTTCTCGCTCGCATCTTCAGGTATCTCTTTTGGCTGCTGATCGTTTCCTGGGGCGCCACCCTGCTGAAACGAATTGTGGTCGGGATGCTGCGCTACGCTGCAGGAGTATCGCTAAAGCAGCAGCGCCCGGTTGCGGCAACCGCTCCTGACAGCATGCCGGAGACCCAAGTGGGGTCCCGCCGCTTGGTGCGCGACCCGGTGTGCGGCATGCACATCGCTGAAGTGCTGGCCATTCCGCTGCGCGAGGAAGCTGAGCTGGTGCATTTTTGCTCCACCACGTGCCGCGACGCGTATCTGGGAAATACGCGAAAAATGGCAGCAAACGGTTAACAGCAAATCTATTTCTGTAAAATTTTTTCCGTCGTTTTTTGCAACAAACCTGTTGCTACGACAAATGTTTTACGTAAAAAATATGCAGTCCGGCCGAGTACAGGGACGGAAATTTTACAAGATTTGATCACGTCACTCGAGTAGACGAAAGGACCGACGCCGATGGCCACGGTCGCAAAGCCGACAGCCCCGATACGCCAGATTGGCGCACCCCCGATGGTGCCGCGCATTGCTCCGCGCGAAGATCTGAATCCGTTCCGCATCGCCCAAATTCAATTTGATATGGCGGCGGAATTTCTCAAGCTCGATCCGGGATTGCGGCAAATGCTGCGCACGCCGCGGCGGGTTCTCGAAGTGGCCATTCCGACCAAGATGGACAACGGCCAGGTGAAAGTTCTAACGGGTTACCGCGTGCAGCACAACGTGGCGCGCGGCCCGGCCAAAGGCGGCATCCGTTTTCATGTCAATTTGACGCTGGATGAAGTCAAAGCACTGGCGGCGGGGATGACCTGGCAGACGGCGGCAGTCAATCTTCCGCTGGGCGGCGCCAAAGGCGGCGTTGTCTGCGACCCGAAACGCATGTCGAAAAGCGAACTCGAGCGGATGACGCGGCGCTATGCGAGTGAAATTCAACCGATCATCGGACCGAATCAGGATATTCCTTCGCCGGACGTCTATACCGACGCGCAAACGATGGCGTGGATCATGGATACCTATTCGATGATGGTGGGACAGTCGGCGCACGGCGTGGTGACGGGCAAGCCGCTTTCGGTCGGCGGATCGATCGGCTACGAAGAAGCCACGGCGCGCGGTCTGGTGCTGGTCGTTGAAGAAGCCTGCAAGCTGAAAAAGATTTCGCTGCGCGGCGCGAGTGTGGCGATTCAGGGATTTGGAAATGTCGGAGCGGCGGCGGCGCGAATGTTCGCCGACAAGAAAGCGAAAATTATCGCGCTTAGTGATACCCGCGGCGGCGTCACGAATTCGCGGGGCATTGATCCGATTAAAGCGTTTCGGTATAAGGAGCGTTCGGGAACGGTGGTCGGGATGCCCGGCGCCACGCGCACGACCAATGACGAACTGCTGACGATGAAGTGCGACATTCTGATTCCAGCGGCGCTCGAGAACGTGATTACCCTGCAGAACGCGGAAGCGATCAAAGCCCGCATCGTCGCCGAAGCTTCAAACGGGCCCACAACTCCGCATGCGGATGAAATTCTGGCGCGGCGCGGTATCACCGTGCTGCCGGACATCTTGGCGAATGCCGGCGGCGTAACCGCCAGCTATTTCGAATGGGCGCAAAACCAGCAGGGTACGGTGTGGGAAGCCGAAGAAATAAATGCCCGTTTGCAGAAAACCATGGTGCGCGCTTTTCATGAAATGGTCGAAACGATGCGCAAGCATCACGTTTCGCCGCGCGCCGGCGCCATGATCCTGGCCGTCAGCCGGGTGGCTGAAGCAACGCTCGTTCGCGGCATCTTCCCGTGAACTCCGGGGCGCCCAGCGCCACCCCTCACAAATCGCCGAAAAATAATTTGCGCTGCAGCCGGTGGCTGGCCCCCGCATTGCTATTGTGCCTGCCGCTGTGTTTTACGAGCGCCGGGCAAACTCCCGGAGTAGCGATCACGTTCGATGATCTCCCCGCACACGGCGAGCTGCCGGCTGGAGTTTCCCGTTCCGACGTCGCAAGAAATATCATCCGCGCGCTCCAAGCGCGCGGCGTGCCCGGCGTTTACGGATTTGTGAACGGCGGGCGCCAAGAGGGCGATCCCGACAGACACGACGTTCTGCGGCTGTGGCGCGACGCAGGATTTCCGCTCGGCAGCCACACCTATTCGCACCTGGATTTGACCAAAAATACCGCAGCAGCGTTTGCGCGGGACATTCGAGCGAATGAAGCGACGCTCCGCGAGCTCATGGGCGGCGGAGATTGGCGCCGGCTGCGCTATCCCTTTCTCCATGAAGGGGACACGCTCGACAAACGCCGCGCAGTGCGCGCCTACCTCGCGGGGCACGGCTACCGGGTGGCGCAGGTGACGCTCGATTTTGAGGATTACGCGTGGAACAATCCGTACGCCCGCTGCGTGGCGCGCCACGACGAGCGGTCTGTCGCGTGGCTGAAAGCGAGCTACCTGCGGGCTGCGGCGGAATCGATTGCGCTGGGGCAGCGAATGGCAGTGCAGCTCTACGGACGGGATATAAAACACGTCTTGCTGCTGCATATGGGAGCGTTTGACAGCGTGATGCTGCCGGATCTGCTGCAGCTGCTCGAGAAACAGGGCTTTCATTTTATTTCGCTCGAAGACGCAGAAAGCGATCCCGCTTATCAAACGGATCCGGACGCCGCCCTGCCGCACGGAGGAACACTGCTCGAGCAGTTTTTTGACAGCAGGCGCCTGCAGTATCCGCCGTTCGAGACCAAACCGCTTGAACGTCTGGGCAGCATCTGCCGCTAGAGAGTCTCCGCCGTTGCGCGAGCCCCGTGTGCGCGCTGTTTGCCGGCCGGAATTATTTTGTGCTTGCGATGCACAAAACATTGCGCGTAGATTTGCAGGTGCTGGTCGCTTCTCGGGCAAACCCCGGGCAACGACCAGCACTTTTCGCTTTACGCGTGAATCAAGCGGGTGACGCGAACAGTCCAGAAGACCAAGAGCGAGAAAAGAAAGACGAAATGTCCAACCAAACGAACAATACGCCGCCGATTTTGCTGACGATTGCCGGATTTGATCCGTCGTGCGGGGCGGGAACGGTCGCGGATTTAAAGACTTTTGCGGCGCATGGATGTTACGGCGTTGCCGCCATCACCTCGCTAACGGTGCAGAACACGGTGAGCGTCGAAGTGGTGCACAACACCCCGGCGGCCGAATTGCGGGAGCAGCTCGATGTGCTGGCGAAGGATTGCGAGATTGCCGCGGTGAAGATCGGGATGCTCGGAAATCGCGGGAATGCTGTTGTGGTGGGAGAATTCCTGGACGCCAACAAATTTGCGCATGTGGTTCACGATCCGGTGATGAAGTCTTCGAGCGGAACCGAATTGCTGGACGCCGGCGGAATTAAATATCTGGCGTCGGAATTGATCAAGCGTTCCAGCGTGATTACGCCGAATATTGAGGAAGCGGAAATTCTGACGGGAATGGCGATCAAAGATGTGGCCGATATGGAAGCGGCGGCGCGAAAAATTGTGGAGATGGGCGCGCGCGCGGTGATTGTCAAGGGCGGGCATATGGACAAGGCCGTCGATGTGCTTTTTGACGGAATCGAAATGGTGCAGATGGGCGGCGAGAAGGTGAAGACCGACAACATGCACGGAACCGGGTGCACGTTCGCCGCGGCCATTGCAGCGCAGCTGGCGGGCGGCCGGCCGCTAACGGAAGCGGCCATGCTGGCGAAGGCCTACGTCACCAAAGCGATTGAGAAGGGGTACCCGGTGGGCAAAGGTCGCGTGCCGCTCGATCATTTCTACCGGTTGAAGATTGAGCCGCCCGCGCGTGGGATCCATGAGGTGCCGCAGCACGGGATGCATCCGGCGGCTGAGGCGGGAGCGCACTGAGCCGGTCTTTCATTTCACATTTTTATTTCTTTGCAGGTAGACCTGGGCCGTCGCCAGGTCTTTTTTTTTCGCCGGCACTCGTGGCACAAAAGCCGGCGGGGTGGCCTCGAGCCGGCGCAGCGAACGCCTCGCGGACAGTACTCGCGACAGCTACGACTGGCGTTTGTAGATGAGTTTGCCGGCCACAATGGTGGCGACAGGAGCCCCTTTGAACCGGCGGCCATCGAACGGGGAGTTGCGGGATTTGCTGGGAGACTGTTTTACATCGTAGGTCCACTGCTGGGTGGTCGAGAAAATTGTCACGTCGGCGGGCTGGCCTGCGGCCAGTTTGCGTTCCATGCCTAATACTTTTGCCGGGCCGGTTGTGAAAAGCTCGACCATGCGTTTGAGGCTCAGGCGGCCGGAGTCGACCAGCTGTTCAAGGGCCAGAGCCAAGGCGGTTTCAAAGCCGAGGACCCCGAAAGGAGCCTTGTCGAACTCGACGTCTTTGAGGGCCGGCTCGTGCGGCGCGTGATCGGTGGCGATGGCGTCGACGGTGCCGTCGGCAAGTCCGCTGAGGAGCGCTTCGCGATCTTCGCGAGCGGCCAGTGGAGGATTCATCTTGAAGCGGGAGTCGTAGGTGACATCTTCGTCGATCAGCGTGAAGTGATGCGGGGTGACTTCGCAGGTGACGGCGAGGCCCTGGGATTTGGCCCAGCGGACCTGGTCGAGTGAACCCGTGGCGGAGAGATGCGCGATGTGCAGACGCGCGCCGGTGAGTTCGGCGAGTTGGACGTCGCGGGCAACGCAGACCGATTCAGCGGCGGCGGGCATGCCGCGCAGACCGAGGCGCGTGGAGGTGACGCCTTCGCGCATGACGCCGCCGGCGGCGAGGCTGACGTCTTCAGAGTGTTCGATGACCGGAAGATCGAGCGAGCGGCAATATTCCATTACCTGACGGACGAGTTTGGCGGTGGCGATGGGTTTGCCATCGTCGGAAACAGCGACGATGCCGGCTTGCTTCATGGCGGCGATTTCGGCGAGGTTTTCGCCTTTGCTGCCAATGCTGGCGGCGCCGATAGGCCAGACGCGCACGGCGCCGAAGGCTTTGGCGCGGTCGACGATAAAGCGCGTGATGCTGGCGTTGTCGTTAACGGGTTTCGTGTTGGGCATGCAGCAGACGGCGGTGAAGCCACCTCTGGCGGCCGATTTCGTGCCGGTTTCGATGGTTTCCGACGATTCCTGGCCAGGTTCCCGGAGATGGACGTGAAGGTCGATAAATCCCGGAGCGACGACAAGATTGCTGGCGTCGAAGATTTCGGTATCGCCGGGCGGGGAAATCCCTCCGGCGGCGGCGACTTCTCGAATGAGTTCGCCGTCGAGCAGCAGGTCGAGTTGCGCGTCGGTGTTGGATGCGGGGTCGAGGACGCGGCCGTTTTTGACGAGGAGCATTTTCCGGTTATTCCTTTTTGTCGGTAGCGCGACGATTTCTGGGCGCCTGGATTTCCGCCGCCGGGTGCGCGGTTTCTTCTGCGCCGGCGACCGTGAGCAGATAAAGCAGTGCCATGCGGACAGCGATGCCGTTGGTGACTTGTTCGAGGACGCAGGATTGCGGTCCGTCGGCAACTTCTGGAGTAATTTCAACGCCGCGCATCATCGGGCCGGGATGAAGAACGATGACATCGCGCTTGGCACGGCCCAGGCGCTCGGCGTTCAGTTGATAGAGAAGGATGTAATCGTCGGCAGATAGCGACGGTTCGTAGAGGCGTTCGGTTTGCACGCGGAGGACGATGATTACGTCGGCGTCGGTCAGTCCGTCTTCGACATTCGAGGTGCAGCGGATGCGCGCGCCGGGGCCGCCGATTTTTTCCAGTTCGCGCGGGACCCACAGCGACGGGCCGCACAGGGTGAACTGGCAGCCGAATTTTGTGAGCAGATGAATGTTGGAGCGGGCGACGCGGCTGTGCTGAATGTCGCCGAGGATGGTGATGTTGAGATCGCTGATGGTGCCTTTGCGGTCGCGGATGGTCAGCGCGTCGAGCAGGCCCTGCGAGGGATGCTCATGGGTGCCGTCGCCGGCATTGATGACCGGAATGTCGAGATGGCGGGCGACGAAATCGGCGGCGCCGGAACTGGCGTGGCGCATGACCAGGCAGTCGGGTTTCATGGCGTTGAGGGTGTGGACGGTATCGAGGAGGGATTCGCCTTTTTTTACGCTCGAGGATTCCGCCTGGAGGTTCATGGTGTCGGCCCCCAGCCGCGAGGCGGCGGTGCCGAAGCTGATGCGGGTGCGCGTGGAGTTTTCAAAAAAGGCCAGGGCCACCGTCTTGCCACGAAGAGTGGCCAGTTTTTTCAGGGAATGCCGCTGGATTTCCTGGAAGGGCTGGCTTTGATCCAGGAGAAATGAGAGTTCGTCCGCGGAGAGCGGTTCGAGTGCCAGGAGATCGCGGAAGCGGTGCGTCACATTTTAACCAGGGTGTTGCGCGCTGCCTTTCATTTTCGCATGAATGTGGTCGGGTTAAAACCTACAGAAACGTCGCGAAATACGCTCGCCGGCACGAAGTTCAAAAAATTAGTCGACACGGTCGACCAGCACCACGCGGTCTTCGTTATCGATTTCGCGGAGCCGGACTTCGATAATCTCGCTTTCGCTGGTTTGCACAGAACGGCCCGTGTATTGGGATTCGATGGGCATTTCGCGGTGGCCGCGGTCGATGAGCACGCAGAGCGAGACCCGCTTGGGGCGGCCGAGATCAAACAAGCCGTTCATGGCCGCGCGGATGGTGCGTCCGGTGTACAGGACATCGTCGATGAGGACCAAGTTCATATCGTCGACGCCGAAGGTGATGTCTGAGGAACGCAGCACGGCTTGCGGCGCGACTTTGGACAGGTCGTCGCGGTACAGCGTGATGTCGAGTGTGCCGACGGGGACGTCGACGCCGTCGATGCCGCGCATGGCTTGCGCGATGCGCCTGGCGAGAGGAACGCCGCGGCGGACAATGCCGATGAGCGCCAGATCCTTGGTGCCCCCGGATTTTTCCACGATTTCGTGCGCGAGACGCTGAATCGTGCGGTCGATTTCCGGCGCGGACATTAAATTGGATTTTTCGATGATGCGCATGGTCGGGTAATGATAGACGAGGAGGTTCGGGAGGTAAAGGAGGTTGCCCGAAGGGCAGGACGGGCGCAAGCAGGGGCGTGTTAGACTGCGGCCGTGATTTCCCTGGAGGCGGCGATGAGTGGGCTGGTCCGAACCATGACGAAACGAGGCGGAGTTTTGCTTCTGGCTGCGGCGCTCGCGGCGACGCTCGGGACGAATTGTCTGGCGCAGAGCGCAGAAGCCGGCAAGGAAGCGCCTGCCCGGAAAAAAGCCGCGGCTGCCAGCGGAAAGCTGGCGCGGCCGAAACTCGTGGTCGTGATTGTGGTGGACCAGATGCGCGGGGACTACGTTGACAAGTTTCGCGGGCAGTGGACGGGCGGCCTCCGGAGACTTGTCGAGGAAGGCGCGTGGTTCCGCGACGCGGC
>DATHFT010000185.1:0-14362 GCA_035317965.1 Saccharimonadales bacterium (SeqCode)
GCGGAATGGTTTCCAAAAAAAGAGCGGGCCCTGGCTACCGGGATTTTCAATGCCGGAACCAACGTCGGGGCCATCATCACCCCGCTGTTGGTGCCCTGGATCGCCTGGCATCTGGGTTGGCGGTGGGCCTTTGTCCTCACCGGCGCTCTCGGATTCGCCTGGCTGATTTTGTGGCTGTTGTTATATCGGAAGCCCGATGACCACACCTGGTGTTCGAAAAACGAAAGCGCGTATATCCACAGCGATTCCGCTCCTCTGACCGGGAATATCAGGTGGGCGGACCTTCTGCACCACCAGCAGACCTGGGCGTTCGCAGCCGGAAAGTTCATGATCGATCCGATCTGGTGGTTTTACCTTTTTTGGATCCCGGATTATTTGCAACGCGAGCATGGGTTGAATCTGACGCAGATCGGACTGCCGATTCTGGTGATTTATGTCATTTCTGATGTGGGAAGCGTCGCCGGCGGATGGCTCTCCTCGCGTTTGATACGCCGGGGATTTTCAGTAAATGCCGCCCGGAAATGGGCGATGTTCCTGTGCGCCCTGGGCGCGTTGCCGATAGCGGCGGTTTACCGGATCTCGGCCTTGTGGCCGGCTACGCTGCTGATCGGTCTGGCGGCCGCGGCGCATCAGGGATTTTCCGCCAATCTTTTTACGCTGACTTCTGATCTGTTTCCTTCACGCGCCGTGGGTTCGGTGGTGGGTATTGGAGGGATGGCGGGAGCGATCGGCGGTATGCTGATCGCACAAATCGTCGGGCACGTGCTGCAGTGGACAGGCAGCTACATGATTCCATTCTACATCGCGGCTTCTGCCTACCTCATTGCGCTGGTCCTGATTCATTCGTTGAGCCCCAGGCTGGAGCCGGCGCCCATTGCGTGAGGAAGCGAAATTGGCACGCGGGTTACCAGGGATTCTGCTTTTCCGGCCGAGCTGCGAGGAAGCGCAAGAACAGACGGCCGCCAAAACTTAGTGAACGGGAGAAGGCAATGGAGACAAAAGTATTTCCGGACCTGGTCGTGGTGCAGCACGGGGAAGGCAAAGAATCCAAGCCGGAGGCCGGACTGAAAAGGCGGGTGCTGGCCTTCAATGACAAATTATTTTTCGCAGAGCACGAAATGGTGAAAGGCTGGTCAGGGACCCTGCACAGCCATCCGCATGATCAAGGCGTGTATCTGGTTCGCGGGCGCCTCAAAGTTACCTGCCGGGGAAATACGTTTGAAATTTCCGCGGGCGACACGTTTGTTGTGCGCGGCGGCGTCGAGCACGGTGCATCGGCCGTTGAAGATTCCGTGGTCGTCGATGTGTTCACGCCGTGCAGGGAAGACTACATCCCCTGAGCGCACGTTCCAGTTGGGCGCCGTGCTGGTTTAGAGCTGTCCCGTCCAGCAGCGCGTCTCCTCAGGCCAGGACAAGAGTGCCATGACGAAATCAACGGGCTTTGACCTCAGCGGAAAAAATGCATTAGTCACCGGCTCGCACAAAGGGCTCGGAGCGGCTATTGCCGTGGCGCTGGCCCGGGCCGGAGCGAATGTGGGCTGTCACGGCCGCGATCCGCAGCCGGGACCGGCGTGCGAGGAGATTCGCGCGACCGGTCAAAGAACTTTTTATTACTCGGGCGACGTGACGGATGCCAAAGCTTGCGCGGGGATGATTGACAGGACCGTTGCCGAGTTTGGTTCGATCGATATTCTCGTGAATAACGCGGGCACGATTCGCCGCGCTCCCGCCGCCGAACACTCGATGGAGTTCTGGGACGAAGTCATTTCCGTGAATTTGACGGCAGTTTTTCGCATCTCGCAACTCGCCGGCCAAAACATGCTGGCGCATTCCCGGCGGGGAAAAATTCTGAACATCGCATCGCTGCTTTCCTTTCAGGGGGGCATTCTGGTCCCGGCCTACGCCGCTTCAAAAGGTGGCGTAGCGCAACTGACGAAGGCTTTTTCCAATGAATGGGCGGCAAAAGGCATCAACGTGAACGCGATTGCTCCCGGATACATGGCCACAGACAACACGGAAGCGCTGCGGCGCGACCCGCTGCGGAGCCAGCAGATTCTTGCGCGAATTCCTGCCGGACGCTGGGGCGAACCAGAGGACGTGGCCGGAGCAGCAGTGTTTCTGTGCTCGGCGGCCAGTGACTACGTGCACGGACAGGTTCTGGCGGTGGATGGCGGATGGCTGGCCAGATAAGTCCCGGCGAAGAAAAGGCGTCCACCGGCAGAGACACAGCGGCCCTCGACGCGTGTGTACTGTGCCGCGAAATGCGCATCGCGCGCGGGAATTTTGAAAACCATCTGTTTTCAGTTTGAGGCGGGTCGCGAACCTATGTGTAAAAACTGGCGTGTATTTGTTGCGGCGATGATTGCAATGCTGGGCTTTCCGGCTTGGGGCCACGGGAACATCAAAAACGTAAAGGTTGCGGTCAGCAATCCCGGTGACGCGCCATGGGTTGCGGCAGACGTGGTGATTCCGGTTTCCGAGATCAAGAAGATTGCCCCCGACTTCACGCCGGGCGCGATGGTTGTCACCGCGACGAGTGCGGCGACGATCAAAGAGGATTCGGCAATTCTCGAAACCGAAGAACTTCCCTCGCAGACCGATGATCTCGATGGAGACGGCAAAGGCGATGAGCTGGCCTTCCAAATCGATCTTCAGCCGCGGCAGACGCGTATTGTGACCGTTTCCTACGGGCCAGAAGACCGCATCGGGCGATTGCGCAGTGATTACCAGCAGAAAACAGGCGCGATGTTCAGCGGGAAGATTGAAGGGCTCGGTTGGGAGTCGGAGCGCGTCGCGTTTCGAATTTATTTCGATGCGCGGAATGCCATCGATATTTATGGAAAGAGGCGGCTGTCGTTGCAGCTTCCACTCTATGCGACCCCGGACTATGTGTACCACCAGGAATCGCCGAACGGCCGCGATATTTTTGCTGTGGGCGACGCCCTGGGGATTGGTGGAGTAGCCGCCATGGTGAACGGAGCCCTCGTCAAGGTGGCCGAGGTCCGCGATCGCAAGTGGCGGATCGTCGCGAGCGGGCCCGTGCGCAGCATTGTGGAACTCGAATATGACGGATGGAGCGTCGGCGGACGGAGCGTCACGCTGCGTTCGCGGATCACGCAATGGGCGGGTGAGCGCGGATTCTGGCACGTGATTACGGCGAGTCCCGCCGAAGGGTTTTCCTACGTAACGGGTTTCACGTCTCGCCAGGAAATCTCCGCCATAACTTCCGGTGACGCCGGGCGAAACGCGGCTTCCTGGCTCGCCAGTTGGGGTGAGCAGACGGCCGCGCCGGGACCCAAAGCACAACCGAACATGGTTCCCGGACAAAATCTGGGGCTGGCGATTGTGACGACCATGCCGCGGGCGGCTTTTATCGACGATGCACACAACCGGCTCGTGAAATTTGACCTGCAAAAGGGAACGGCAAGCTGGTATGCCATGGCCGCGTGGGACCAGGAGGGCTCCAACCGGCTCGAAAAAATCGGACTCGAAGGCGCTACGGACCCGCGCCATTCCATTACCCTGCCTTCCGGCGCGATTCAAACGCAGGAAGCGTTTCTCGCCGCGGTGAAAACGCAGGCCGCGCACATGGAAAAGCCGGTCCAGATGCAGTTCTTATCGACCGCGGCGGCGGCACAACCCGCTCCCGGAGATACCCTTGCCGGACCTTCGGCCAGAACGGCGGGCGAAGCGATTGCGCTGCTCGAACGGAGCATCGATCGCACGGCGGCGCAGTGGGAGCCCGTGCTGCGGTCTTCGCCGGCCGATTCCTTCAGTGCCAAGACCGGACTTGGTTTTTTCACAGAAGGAGACGACCAGACGGGCGAATGGCGCCGGCAGAACGGACATTTCTGGACCGGAAGTTTTTGGATCGGCGAGTTGTGGCAAATGTACGGTCGTACGCACGATAAAAAATATCGCAACTGGGCCGAACTATGGGAGTCCAGAGTCATTGGCCACGAATCCGACCAGAATCACGACGCGGGATTTCTCTACTATTATTCCGCGGCGCTCGGGTTTGACCTGACGCAGGATGAGGCGCTGAAAAGCAGTGCATTCCGCGGTGCGGCGCGCCTTGAACAGCTATTTAATCCGCGAACTAAGTTGATCGCGTCGTGGGGCGTGCAGGGCGACGACACGATCGTCGACACCATGATGAATCTACAGCTGCTTTGGTGGGTGAGCGAGAAAACGGGCGAAGCCAAGTGGCGGGAAATCGGTAAACAGCATGCCTTGCGTACCGCGGAATGGTACGTCAGGGCTGATGGCAGCGTCATTCAGTCGGTGCATTACAATCCCGGCGACAACCGGCAGATGTTTCATTTGCACGGGGGGCTGGCGACCGACATGGACGTTCTAGTTCCAAATAAAACCGCGCCCGGTGACTGGATCTTTAACCACACGCATCAAGGCTACAGCGCGAACACGGCCTGGTCGCGGGGGCAAGCCTGGGCCATCTACGGCTTCACCTCCGCTTATGGCGCAACCCGCGAACCAAGCTTGCTGAAATCAGCGCAACAAGTTGCCGATTTTGCAATCGACAATCTCGCAGACGATTGGGTGCCCTGGTACGATTTTAACGACGAAGGCGTACATTTTCGCAATCGGGATTCCTCAGCGGCGGCCATCATGGCCGGAGGCCTCCTCCGTCTCTCCACGCTTACAAATGACAAGAAAAAAGCCGAACTGTACCGGCAAACGGGCGAGAAAATGGTGCAGGCGCTCATCGACCACTACCTGACGCCGGTGGGCGAGCGGGACCTGACGCCGCCCGGAGTCTTGCGTCATGGTTCAAGCACGCGGCCGAATGACGTCATGCTGATCTACGGACAATATTACTTGCTCGAGGACTTGCTGTGGATTGAGCAGCACCAGCAGTAGGTACGGAAAGCGCCCACTGTGAAATCGAGAGACGAGGAGCGACCGATGCAGAGGAGATTGCTGATCCGTGCCACGTTTTTTCTGGCTATCGTGATGGGCACGCCTGAAGTTCAAGCCGCGCCACCGAAGGGCCCGGAACCCTCCCCGCGCGTGTTCTCGCTTTCAGTGAGGGCACTGCAAACGTTCCGGCGCGAAGCCGCGGACAGCCAGGCGGCCAAAGACCCGGCCATCGCGCAACTGCGTGACGCCGCGGACGCCGCTTTGCAGCAGGAGCCGCTGAGCGTCACGGAGAAATCCATCACACCGCCCAGCGGCGACAAGCATGACTATTTAAGTTTGGCGCCGTATTGGTGGCCGGATCCGGACAAGCCCAATGGACTGCCGTACGTCCGGCACGATGGCAAGACCAATCCGGAAATCGAAATGGTGCAAGATCACAAGTACTTCGACAAAATAATATCAAAGACGCACACCCTCGGGCTCGCTTACTACATTTTCGGCGACGAGCGATACGCGGAGCACGCTTCCCGCCTGTTGCGCGCCTGGTTTCTGGATCCGCAGGGGCGGATGAATCCCAATCTGGAATACGCGCAGGGAATTCCGGGAGTCAACCGGGGTCGCGGCACTGGTTTGATTGAGACCCGCAGCCTGTATCGCCTGGTGGACGCGATCGGCTTGCTCGCCGGTTCGAAATCATGGACTGCCGCTGATCAAAAAGGCTTGGAAGATTGGTTCGCGAAGTTTCTGGATTGGATGCAAGCCTCGCAAAACGGACGAGACGAAGCGGCAGCCAAGAACAATCATGGCACGTACTATGACGTTCAGGTCGTTTCCTTAGCGCTTTTTGTCGGTCAAACGGCGCTTGCCAAACAGGTTCTCGAGACGGCTCGTGAAAAGCGCATTGCCCTGCAAATTGAAGCGGACGGGCGGCAGCCGCTCGAGCTGGAACGGACCAAGGCCCTGGGTTACAGCACCATGAATCTCGCGGGGCTTTTCGAGCTGGCGCAGCTCGGAGACTGCGCAGGCGTTGAATTGTGGAAATTTCAAACCTCCGACGGCCGCAGCATTCAAAAAGCGCTCGCCTATCTGGTTCCGTTTGTCAGTGGTCAACAGAAGTGGCCCTATCCGCAGATTGTGCCCTACCAAGTGGACGAGTTCTCTCCGCTCCTGGCCGTGGCCGCTGTGAAATTCAAAGAGCCCCGCTACAAAGACCTTGCTCTTCGGATCGATCCGTCGATGGCCCGCCGAATCGAAGCGCTTTCGCTGGTGGGGCCAAGCTCGCCATGAAATTTACAGTTGGCGCAGAGAGCAGCAGAAAAAGGGGAAAACGCGTGCATACAAAGTTTGCGTGGAACACGCTCGCTCTGCGCTTGGTGTTTGCGGGACTTGGATTGCTGATGGTCGCAGCAGCAATCGTCGCGCAAGACCCGGTGGTCCCCGCGCAACTCGCCACGGAGGATTTGGACCGAGAAATTCGCCAATTTTTCATGCGCGAGATTCCTGCGCACGTCGGTGACATCAAAAGCCTTGATCCGCCTCCTCGTCGCGTAGTGGGGGCCCTGACGACCGGGGAATTCTCCTGGGGAACGTTTATGAGGGCTCTGGCCGCCTATGCGAATTTTACTGGTACCCCGATGGTGGCCGGCCGCGACGCGGCTTCTCTGATCGGCCAGATGGGGCTCATTGAAGAACGGAGTGGCGGCAAGACTTGGGCGCAACTCTACGCGGCGCTGGCGCTATGGAGTTTCGGAACTGACCTCAAAACAAACGCGCTTTGGCAGGGATTGTCGCCGCAAGAACGGGAAGCCTGGCATTCGCTGCTTGATCCTGGCCGTTTTTACGACCTAAAAACACGCAAACTCATTCATCTCCCTGAAAATTACTTCGGCGTGGCGGCCAGGATTGCCGCCATCAGCTACCGGTTGGGTCTGAACACCGATCGTGGCTACGTTGACGACCTGCTCGTCCGGGCCACAGAACAGTTTCGCAACGGGGCGCTTTTCGCCGATGATGCGCTCCCCACCGGCCGGTACGACCGGTATTCCAACGAGTATGTCCGAGCGGTTTACGAGGCAGCGGCGCTTGTCGGGAGGAAAGATATTCTGGATATTCTGGCGCCTTCCCTGACGCAGCAGATGCGTCTTTGGTGGAATTTGCTTGCGCCCGACGGCTACGGCTATCCGTGGGGACGCAGTCTGGGCGCGATCGGCTACATGGATACCATGGAAATTGCTGCCTTCCTCGGAGAGAATCCGCAGTTTCGTCCCGCACCCCTCGAGCAACTTGCCGCCGCCTATTACAACGCCTGGAAATGGCTGCGGAACGACTACCAAGACGATACCCATCTTTTGTCGGTTTTCGCGTTTGGCCGTGGAGACTACAGCTATATCTCGAAAGAGCGCGAGTGGCAGCAGACCACCGCTTTTTTCGGCAAGGTGATGAATGCGCACCAAGTTTTCAGTAGAGCCCTGGCACGGGAGAAAATGGCGAGCTTTCCCGCAAAAATGAGCCTCGCCCGAGTGGAGCAGTTCGTCAAGTTCCGCGAAGGGCCAGGGCGGCAGTTTGCCGTCTGGGTGGTTCGACAAGGAAGCATGCAATTTGCCATACCGTTCGTCACGGGCCCGCGCAGCGGAACTTCAGACTACCAGCCTGCACCACACGGATTGCCGGGCCTGCGATTCCCGGTCGAGAGAATTTATCCGTGTCTGGTTCCGTTTCTTGAATTGGACGACAAAAGGATTGTCGCTGCAGCGGACGGCGCAGATGAAATTAACCCATCAGCGGACGGCCAGAGTGTTACCGCAGTTTGGAGGAAATGGGTCGTGGTAGGAGGAAGGGCCGGCGCCCATGTCGACCTAGGCTTGACTTCGGAAGTGACCTGGTCGCTTGCAGGCAGCAAACTGCGGAGAACGGAAACCCTCACGGCGCTCAAGCCGATAAAGGTACGGAGACTTTGGATGAGCGTGCCAAGCTCCGCGGACCATGTACAAACAATCTTTTCAAACGGCACGCGGACGGATCGGTTGAGTTCACAAGGCGCAACCCTGGACATCGCCGTCTTGCACTCGGATTGGCCACTGCAGCTCTCGGCGATGGCGACAGGGAATGACGCGGCGGGGCGCGGAGCACAGGGGGCTGTTCCCTTGCATTTCATTTTGGAAGGGAAAGACGTAAACCTGCTGCCCCAAGCGCCGCAAAAATGGGAAATCGAATTGTCCCTAATCCTTGAATGAGTCCCACTTCCCGGTTTCTGCACTCAGTCGCAACAAAATAACAATGCGTCGTACCCGCCACGAGGCGCCCGCAGCCAGCGGACCGCCCGGGTTGCGCCAGTTGCCACGGCGCCTGAATTCTGAAAACCAAAAGATGACGAGCGAATCCGCGGACGCGTTCCTTGCAAACGTCTTCCGGCTTCGCGCAACCTCCGGGCTTAAGCCGCCAGGAATGGATTTTGCGGGAGTTCGAACCTGAAGGAATCCTGACGGCTTGCCGTAGGAATTGCCCATAAGACTTTAGGGAAACTTAAGCCCACCCCGTGCTGAAAAACCTCTACCGTCATTCCTTGAACCGCTTCCAAGGCCACTCGACCGAAGGCGAGGAAATGAAAATTTTGCTGGTTGAAGACGAAAAAAGGCTCGCTGACACTCTGCAGAGGGGCCTGGCTGCCGAACAACACGGCGTGAGCATTGCGCGCACGGGCGAAGACGGATTTTACCTCGCGACCACCGAACCGTTCGATCTGCTTATTCTTGACGTGATGCTGCCGGGGAGAGACGGTCTGGAAATTTTGGCAGCTCTAAGGCTTCGCGGACTGTCAGCACCGGTGCTGCTTCTTACATCACGTGACGGCATTGCAGAACGTGTGCGCGGACTTGACGCCGGTGCGGACGATTATTTGATCAAGCCGTTTGCCTTTCCAGAGCTGCTGGCGCGCATCCGTGCTCTTGGACGCCGAGGCAAGCCGGCGGGAATTCCCGCGATGAAGCTCGCGGACCTCGAAATGGATGTCATCGCACGGAGCGTTCTCCGGGGAGGCCGGGAAATTAGTTTGACCGCGCATGAATTTACACTCCTTGAATATCTTCTGAGACAACAGGGAAGCGTAGTCTCGCGGGAGATGCTGGCGCGGGACGTGTGGAAAGAGAATTCCCGGCACACGCCGCTCGACAACGTAATCGATGTGCATATCGCCAGATTGCGGAAGAAGATCGACGAATCGTTCCCGAGGAAGCTTCTCCATACAGTCCGTGGCGTAGGTTTCGTTTTGCGCGAAGGAGCCCAGTGACGTTCAGATCCCAACCTGAAGTTCTCGTGCTGCCACCCTTCAGGAACTCTTAAGTAGCAACCCGTCCAAAGGCGCGTGAGGATGGAAGGGAACACTTTTTGTGAACGAAGCAATCACCTTTCAGTTGTGAACCCGAGCTTGCGGACAAAAGATCGCGATTTCCAATGATTACGAGGCCAGCTCCGTAACGGTTCAGGGGATCCGGAAAAATGACGACGAACAGATCTTTACTACTTGCCGCAGTGGTTGCAGGAACGGTGCTTGCTAGCTGGTGGCTGCTGGAGCGTGTTCCCATTCGGGCAGCCGATGCAGAGCAGAGTTCCCCCGGGCATGACTTGCCTGCCGTTGCTGTAGTTCGCGTCGAGCCGCGCGACATTGCCAGCACTTTACGGATCTCTGGAGAATTCAAACCATTCCAAGATGTTGACGTGCACGCCAAAGTTGCGGGATACATTCGCAATATCAACGTCGATGTAGGCGACCGCGTCAGGGAAGGACAGACCCTGGCCGTTCTTGAAGTACCCGAACTTTCAGCGCAGCTCGCGGGGGCGGACGCGGCTGTTCGAAGATCGCAAGAGGAGATCCGGCGTGCCAAGAGCACTGTTCGACGGGCACAGTCTGTTCATTCCGCCGCTCACTCCGCCTACATCCGCCTGCATGAGGCCGCGGCCGGTCGTTCCGGACTTGTTGCGCAACAGGAACTGGACGATATACAGGCCAAGGACTTGGAAGCGGAAGCGCAAGTGGCTACGGCTGAAGCCGAACAAGCCGCCGCACAGCAACAATTCGAAATCGCGCAGGCCAATCAACAGCAATACAACGCACTTGAAAATTATTCGCGGATCATCGCCCCCTTCGCCGGGGTCATTACAAATCGCTATGCGGATACCGGCGCTTTGATTCAAGCGGGTACTTCTTCAAGCACGCAAGCAATGCCCGTCGTTCGCCTGGCGCAAACCTCCCGGCTCAGGCTGGTTCTTTCAATTCCCGAATCGATTGCGCCATCCATTCATCTTGGAGATTCCGTCAAAGTTCTCGTGCAAGCGTTGAATCGGGATATTGCCGGGAAAGTGTCCCGCTTTGCCGGTTCGCTCGACCAACAGACCCGCACCATGGAAACCGAAATTGATTTCGACAATCATTCCGGGCTTTTGCTTCCGGGAATGTATGCCGAAACAGTTTTGACCATGCACGCCAGGAAGAATATCTTGACTGTTCCCCTTACGTCAGTGACGCGAAATGGAGAGGACGCCGTTGTGCGTGTAGTCAATGAGAGAAATCTGGTTGAAGAGCGGCCTGTCCAGCTGGGACCAGATGACGGAACCACAGCGGAAGTTACGGCGGGCCTGAAACAAGATGACCGGGTCATTGTTGGAAATAGCGGCCAATTTGCGGCAGGGCAAAAGGTCCGGCCCCAGGAGGAAAAGGGAAGCAAAGTCGAGGGGCGGACCTGATGTCAGGTTTTTCGATTCGAAATCCATTTCTCATTATTGTGGTATGTCTGATGATTGCGATCGTCGGTACCGTCACACTGGCGCGGATGCCTGTGGATTTGTTTCCTCCGATCAATATTCCGGTCGTGGTCGTCGCGACGTTCTATTCCGGGATGCCACCGCAACAAATTGAAACCAACATCACAAGCCCGTTTGAACGTTTCTTTACTTTGGCGAGTGGCGTCGATCACATTGAGAGCCGGTCCCTCTCAGGAGTGAGCTTAGTCAAGATCTATTTTCAGCCGGGCACCAGCGCCGACGCGGACGTAAGTGCCATCTCCAATCTGGCTATGGCCGACCTGCGAAGACTGCCACCCGGCACATTACCTCCCGTTGTTTTGAAGTTTGATGCGTCAAGCTTGCCGGTTTGTCTGGTCACGCTGAAAGGTGACGGGCTCAATGAAACGGAGCTTCACGACATCGGGCAATACAACATCCGCAATCAAATTGCGAGCGTTCCAGGCGCATCGGTCCCGCAGCCCTTTGGCGGCCGGTATCGGCAGATCATGGTTTATGTGGATCCCATGAAGCTAGAAGCGCATCAGCTGAGTTCGATGGATGTGGTCCGGCAAATCAACGAAAGCAACCTGATCTTGCCGGCCGGCGACGTGAAGATTGGCCCCTTTGACTATAACTTATACTCGAACAGTCAGGCACCGACGCCAGGTTCAATCAACCAGATGCCCTTAAAGACGGTAGGCGAGTCTTCCGTTCTTGTCGGTGACGTGGGCAAAGCGGTCGATGCGCAAGCGATCCAAACCAATATTGTGCGAGTCGATGGACAGGCCTCGGTCTATCTCCCGATTCTGAAGCAGGGCGGCGATACCAACACCATTGCGGTGGTGGACGGCATCAAAGAAGCGCTGCACCACATGGTGGATATCCCGAAGCAACTGATCACCCGGGTGGTCTTCGATCAATCGATATTTGTTAAGACTGCGATCGAAACGCTGCTGCATGAAGGAGCCATCGGGCTGGTCCTCACCGGACTCATGATTCTTTTGTTCCTGGGCAGCATGCGCGCCACGGTAGCGGTGTTCCTTTCCATTCCGCTTTCCGTGCTGGCCGCCTTTCTGGCGATCAGCGCCGGCGGGGGAACCGTCAATACCATGGTTTTGGGCGGCTTGGCGCTCGCCTTTTCCAGGCTGATCGACAATTCGGTTATCGTCCTGGAAAATATCTTCAGCCATCTGGAGCGCGGAGAAAGTTCCGAGATTGCTGCAGAAAATGGCGGCCGGGAGGTGGCTTTGGCCGTGCTAGCCGCCACCTTGACGACAGCCATTGTCTTTTTTCCTGTGGTTTTCCTCTACGGCGTGAGCCGGTTCTTGTTTACCGCCCTGGCGTTGGCTGTAATTCTGTCTTTATTCGCCTCGTACTTTGTGGCGATGACCGTTGTTCCGCTGTTTTGCGCCCGATTCATTCGAAAACAAGAAGCAGCGGAAGAAACACATGGCAGCCCCGGCCATTCGATGGGCAGGGTTATTGCCAAGTTTGATCGGCAATTTGCAAGGCTGCTCTGGAAATACGACAGCACCTTGGCTGTGGCGATCGGCAAACCCGGCGCAACCGTTCTGGCACTGACCGGAGTCTCGCTCTTGTGTCTTGCTCTTTATCCTTGGCTGGGCGTTTCCTTTTTTCCGCGGACCGATGCAGGTCAATTTGTGATCAATCTAAAAGCTCCTTCCGGCACCCGCATTGAACGAACTGAGGATTATGTAAAACAAGTCGAGCAGATTGTGAGAGAAGTGGTGCCGAAAGACGAACTGCAAATCATCGTGTCCAACCTTGGCATCACGCCGGACTTCTCGGCCATCTACACAGCAAACTCCGCACCACACACCGGTTTTGTGCAGGTTAGCCTGCGGGCGGATCACCAAGTAGGCAGTTATGAATATATGCGGCGGGTTCGCGAACGGCTGCGGCAAGAACTGCCGCAGCTAAGCACGTATTTTCAATCGGGCGGCTTGGTCGATTCGGTTCTGAACCTGGGGCTTCCGGCTCCGATAGACGTGCAGGTGAGTGACAACAATCTCAACGAGGCCCATGCCATCGAGACCAAGATGGCAGCAGAAATTCGCCAGCTGCCCGGGGTTAGCGATGTGCTCATTCCTCAGGATGTGGACTACCCGGCATTGCAACTGGACGTCGATCGTGAAAAAGCCAGTCAGTTGGGGCTGTCGCAAAAGGAAATCGTGGATAACGTCATTACCGCGCTCACTTCAAACGGAATGATCGCGCCTAATTACTGGATCGATCCCAAGAACGGCAATCCGTACCTGCTGGCGGTCCAGTACCCGGAAAATGAAGTGAAGACTATTTCCGATTTAAAACAAATTCCGCTGCGAGGCGCCAAGAGCACACAGCCTACATTTCTCGATAGCGTCGTCAAGGTCAGCACGCGACCTTCACCAACAGAAGTCGATCACTACCAACTGTTTCGGGTCGTGGACCTCTATGTTGCCCCAAAAGGTGAGGATCTGGGCCGCATCACACAGCAGATTGCGAGGATCATAGCCGACACCAAATTGCCGGAGGGAGCGCGGGTAACCCTCCGCGGCTCGGTGCAAGGAATGCGCGCGTCTTTCAAGAGTTTCGGAATCGGCCTGATTCTATCCGTCGTACTGGTCTACCTCATTCTCGTGGCGCAATTCGCGTCCTGGACGGATCCTTTGATTATCTTGCTGGCAGTTCCACCTGGACTCGCTGGTGTCCTACTCCTGCTCTTATTTACCGGGACCACGCTGAATGTAATGTCGCTGATGGGTCTCGTGATGATGGTGGGCATTGTCGTTTCCAACAGCATTTTAATTGTGGAATTCGCGCGCCATTTGCACCTTGCAGGCAAGCCTATCGCCGAAGCCGTCTCACAAGCGTCCCGGGCGCGCCTCCGCCCCGTGCTGATGACTTCACTGGCAACCCTCCTCGGCCTCATGCCCATGGCCTTAAAACTCGGAACCGGTTCGGAGGCCTACGCACCGCTGGCCCGGGCCATTATTGGCGGATTGCTCGTGTCTGTCGTGGTAACCGTCTATCTTGTGCCTTCTGCGTACCTGCTGATCCACCGTCGCGAGGAAGGCCAACAGCGAGTGACCACGTGAACCGAGCATCCTTTGGGCGGCTATTCTGTTTCCTTTTCCTTTTTTGTGCGACCGGCTCGGCGCAAGAGCCAGACACCGCCGGCCAGAAACCCATTGCCTTGACACTCAAGCAGGCTGAGGCGACTGCCATAAAAAACAATCCACAGATCACGATTGGGAAGTTGCGTGCGCTGGTGGCTCAGGAGCAGGTTCGCGAATCGCGTTCGGCACTTCTACCCGAGGTAAGTATCAATCTCACAGGAGTTGAGTCGCAGCCGGGCGGACGCATTACAGCCGGAGGTCTGAACAACCCCCTGGTGTATCCGAGAGCAGCGGGCGGAGTGACGTTCAGCCAATTGATCACTGATTTCGGCCGTACCACAAATCTGGTTGCGAGTTCCCGATATCATGCCCAAGCCGAAGAAGAAAATTCAGCGGCTACGCGAGCACAGATTCTGCTGGCAGTGGACCGCTCGTTTTACGGGGCTCTCGAGACGCAAGCCCTGGTAGGTGTAGCGGAAGAAACCGTGAAGGACCGGCAGCTCCTTAGCGACAAAATATCGGCTCTGGCGAAAGCCAAACTGAAATCCGATCTAGACGCTAGCTTTGCCGCTGTGGACTTATCC
>DATHFT010000186.1:0-4366 GCA_035317965.1 Saccharimonadales bacterium (SeqCode)
CATGAGCAAGAAAAAAGGCTCGTTCACACTGGAGGAATCACTTGTTCAACTGATTCGCGAAGGACGGATTCAAAAAGAAGAAGCACTGGTCTGCGCGATTCATCCCGACGATCTGGAGATTCTCCTGAAATCGGAGACCCGGTCGGCCCGGCAAGGCTAATTTTCAAAACCATCCGCTGCGGTAGGCGATCCACCAGCTGAGGGCCAGCAAAGGAATGGTTGCCAGCAGCGCGATCCAGAAAGGCAGAGTCATATCGGCGACCAGGCCCAAGATCGTAAACGTCATCCAGAAGATTTTACGTTCCATAAATCCAGTTTAAGCATAAAAAAAGCCCCGGCCGCAATTTCTTGCGGCCCGGGGCGTATCGGTCCACACAGGAACGAGTTTTGCCTATTGGGGAGTAGAAGCGGTCTGTGTCGGTGTTGAATTCTGGCTCTGGGCAGCGCCAGAGTCTGCGCTGAACAGGGTGACTTCGACGCGGCGGTTCTTTTCGCGGTCGTCGCGGGTCTTTTGTTCGTTCACGGGCTTATCCTTGCCCAAGCCGATGATTTGAATCCGGTAAACGGGGATGTTCTTTTCGCCGACGAGGTAGGTCTGCACGGATTCAGCGCGGCGACGGCTCAGTTCCAGGTTGTATTCCGGCGTGCCGACCTTGTCGGTGTAGCCCTGAATCGCCAGGAAGAAGCGCCTGGCGCTGGCAAGCTGACCGGAAGTGAGCTGGTCGAGCTGCTGTTTGGCATCGTCGGTCAGTTTTGCCGAGTTGAACTTGAACAAGACGGTCGCCGAGCCGGAAGACTTGTAGTCATCGAGGTTGGCAATACGGTTGTTCAGTTCAGCCTGCAAATCGGCCTTGACCTGGTCTGATTTTTTCGAAGCTGCATCAGCGCGACCAATGGCGTCTGTTGCACGCGCATCCGCGGAGGATGCCTTTTCGTCTGCAGCACTGATTTTCGGCTCGTCGCCTTCGAGCTGTTTCTGAGTGCTCTGCTGGTTCTTGTCGACTTGCTCCACTTTGGCATTGACTGGATCAACTGTCTGCGCCACATACTTCTTCGTCGCGCAGCCGCCCATCAAAAGCAAACTGCTCATTACCGTTGCTTCAAGAAGCCGTTTCATCGATTCTCCCCAAGTTGAAATTAACTGCATTTCGTTTTCCAACCACAAACCAACCAAACCCCCGAGACTAGGCACTCGCCTGCGGGACTAGCGGCGACGACTCGACGCGAAAATGTTGCCGAGGAACGAGATTCCGAGCAAACCCAGAATAGCTGCGGTTATCAAAAAGATGATCATTGGGAACCTCCTTCGTAGTTTGTTAATGGCAAGTTGAGGACCAGAAAAGAATCGTTTGTTTTCTATAAGTTGCGCAAGGCCTACAAGAATTCCATTAGAAATTGTTGCGCTGAGTGATTTCAGTACGTGTAAAAATGACCAAAAGGCGCGGTACTAGAACTAGATCGGGGCCGCCGCAAGAAAACGAAACGGCCCCCAGCCGACGCGCTCGGGGCCGCAGGAAACGGCGGATCGTTGGGGGGATCAGCTCTTGCTGAGGCGGATCGAGCCGTCACCGGTGTGAACGGTCAGCGGTTGACCGCCGCCATTCATTTTGCCGCGAATTTGCGAATTGCTGAAATTGCCTTCGACGCTTAGCTGAAAGCCAACGCTGATATGGCCGTCACCGGTGCTGGCATCGATGTCGCTCTGGAAATCGCTAGGCAAGGACAGATCGACGCTGCCGTCGCCGGTGCGGAGCGTCCAACTGGAAGCCATCTTTGAGCCGGGCAGGACTTTTGTTTCAACGCTGCCGTCGCCGGTCTTGACGTTGAGCAAGTCGAAGCGTCCGACCAGGCGGATGCGGCCGTCTCCGGAATCGGCATCAACCTTCCCGTCAAGATCCCGGGCTTCGATACTGCCATCGCCGGTACGCAGCTTGATGTCACCCTTTAGATTGTCGACGCTGATGCTGCCGTCGTTGGTGTGCAGATCGATCTGCCCGGCAAGTCCGTTGGCTTTCACCGAGCCGTCTCCGGTATGGACTGCGATATTCCCGTTCAGGGAATCGACTTGGACGGCGCCATCGCCGGTGTTGGCGACCAGGTCGGCGTCCTTCGGCATGCGAACTTCAATGTGCAGGCGGCGGTTGCTATGTCCCCAGGAAAATCCCCAATGGCCGGTGAGCTTGGCGGTCAGTTCGACCGTGTCGCCGTTCTGGCGGGAATCGACGCGGAGATCCTTGTTCAGTTCATAGCCGAGATAATCGACGCGAAATTCGACCTGCTTGGAATTGCTGGTGGTCACGGTGACGCTGCCGTCATTGGTTTCCACATGGACGCGTGCGCGTCCGCTGACGGTGTAGGACTTGTTGACTTCTTCGGCGTGCGCGCCGGGCGCGGCGGCGGTTATCAAGAGCAGGGAACCGCAGGCGAGTCCCAGGCGGATCGCCGTGCGGCGAAAAGGCAACACGTTCATGGATAGCAGCCTCCGTAGTGTGGCTTACATCCAATATATACGAGCGGGTGGGAGGAAAGGTTCCGGGAATGTTCGAGGCTAGAAATCGTCGTGGAAGGCGACTTCGCCGGTGACCGCCGTCTGATAGGCGGAAACTCGCCGTTCGAAGAAATTCGTGAGCTCCTGGACATCCTGCAACTCCATGAATCCAAAAGGGTTTCGCGAACCGAAAACAGCGGCGATGCCGAGCGCTTCCAGGCGCCGGTCGGCAACATACTGCAGGTACTCGCGCATGTCGGTTGCGGACAGGCCGCTGACGCCGAGGCTTAAAACGTCTTCCGCGAAAGCCATTTCGCATTCAACAGCGTCTTTGAGCATTTCTGTGACCCGGGAAACCATGTCCTGATCGAAAAGAGCGGACTCTTCTTTGCGGACCGTTCGAATCACTTCGAAGGCAAATTCAATATGCGCGCTTTCGTCCCGAAAGACCCAATTGGTGCCGGTGGCCAGGCCCGGGAGCAGGCCGCGCGAGCGCAGGAAATAAACATAAGCGAAGGCGGCGAAGAAAAAGAGCCCTTCGATGCAGCACGCGAAGCAGATCAGATTGAGCAGGAAATTTCTGCGGTCTTCCACCGTGTGAATTTCGGTGAGGCCGTTGATTGAATCAATCCAGCGAAAGCAGAATTCGGCTTTGCGACGGATGGAAGGAACGTTTTCCACGGCGTCGAAGGCTTTCTTGCGTTCTTCCGGATTGGCGATGTAGGAGTCCAGCAGGGTCAGGTAGAACTCCACGTGCTGCGCTTCTTCAAACAGTTGGCGGGAGAGATACATGCGGGCTTCCGGCGAATTGATGTGCTTGTAGAGATTCAGCACCAGATTATTTCCGACGATCGAATCGCCGGTTGCAAAAAACGCCACCAGTCGATTGATCAGATGCTGCTCGGCGGGCGTCATGCGTTCCCGCAGATCGGTCAAGTCGGCTGAAAAATCGACCTCCTCAACGGTCCAGGTGTTTTTGATGGCCGCCTTGTACTGGTCGTAGTAAACGGGATATTTCATCGGTCGCAGCGTCAAATCAAATCCGGGATCCAAAATCATGGCGGCTCCTCCTACGTCTCAGGTCTCAAAAGCAGAATTTGTACTGGCGCGCTGGCTCGGCCCTGGTGAAACTTACTGGCAGGCCTCGCAGGACTCAGGGTTTGCAAGGGAGCAAGCCACGGCGGCGGGCGAAGGGGAAAGCGGCACAGTCGTCTTGGCAATCTCGGTAGCGGGCCGGGAACGCAGGTAGTAGGTGGTTTTCAGTCCTTTTTTCCAGGCGTACATGTACATCGAGGAAAGCTTTCCGATGTTGGGGCTTTGCGCAAACAGATTGAGCGATTGGCTCTGGTCGATGAAGGCTCCGCGGTCCGCGGCCATGTCGATGAGTGAACGCATGGGGACTTCCCAAACCGTGCGGTACAAGCCGCGAACTTCTTCCGGAATCTCGGCAATCGCTTGAATCGAGCCGTCGGCCATCTTGATCCGATTGCGAATCTCTTCCGACCATAGACCGAGGCGCTTCAAGTCGTTGACCAGGTAGCGATTGATCTGCAGGAAATCGCCGGACAGCGTCTCGCGCTTGAACAGGTTGGAGATTTGCGGCTCAATGCATTCAAATGCCCCGACGATGGAGGCGATCGTGGCCGTCGGGGCGATCGCGATCAGCAGGGAATTGCGCAGGCCGGTGGCCTTGACTCTGGTTCGCAGGGCTTCCCAGCGGGCGGGATCTTGCGGCTGAACGTCCCAGTGCTCGAACTGGAAGACCCCCTGCGCGGCGCGCGTTTCCGGAAATGCGGGATGGGCGCCAAATTCTTCGGCCAGCTCGCTTGAAGTTGACAGCGCGTGGAAATAGATTTCTTCCTGGATCTTCCGGGAAAG
>DATHFT010000187.1:0-9744 GCA_035317965.1 Saccharimonadales bacterium (SeqCode)
CACCGCAATCGAAATGCTTTCCTTGTGCACGTCCATGCCGATATATTTAGTGCTAGTCATAGAGGGTGTTCCTTTCTGGAGGGGTCGAGCCAATCACTCAAAACCCTACTCCAAAAGGGGCACCCTTTTATATTGCGTCGGTCAACCGGAAACTTGAATGCACGTGGACGGTAACGGCGTTGCTCAGGCACTACGGGTTCCGGCTATCATCTCTGAACAGAGTCCGGAATGTTACGCTTTGTGCGGGGTACCGCGGATGCGAACAGGCAGCAACGACTTCAAAGATGCGTCCGCGATACTGGATAAGGATCTGCCGATTGATTGGCTTAACTTGCCATCGGCGGCGAGCACCGTGTCGCTCTGGGATATCCTGCATGATGCCGAAGTTGTGTCCATCCGCTCGGATCTCCTAGAACGCACTGTTCATTTACATTGTGAAATCGAACACTTGAGAGTGTTCTGCCAACTGGATGAAGGATTTCAATTCGTTTTTCGACTTGAAGGCGTTCAATCGGCGCGAGTGCTTCGCTACGCTACATGGCCCGGTGAGTGTCCGACTCTAGAGGGATTCTCATTTGAAGAACAACGCAAGATAGTTGCGGAATACCAAGCCAAGTGGCGCGAGGAATCTACATCGTGGACCGAGTTTGAATCGCGGATCGCCCGCGAAGATGAACAGGTGTTAGATATTTCCGATGCGGTTCTAGCCTTGTCGCGCACGGGACAATTGGCCCTCAAGATTTGCGGACATCTCAACCACGCCACATTCCACGAAGCCTACCTGCGCTTCCAGACGCTGAAAATCTCGGGAAGCGACGGAAAACAAATTGAACTTGAAGAGTTTAGACGGCTGGGTGAGAAATACTGGGAAGCATTCAGTAATCGCGCCAACTCCACAAAATGACTCCTGCGTTGTTTTGGCTACCTCCCGGTAAGTCGCTACTAGAACCTGCTGCGACCGACTCAAATGAGCTTGAGCGTCTTGACGACGCTCGCGAGCAATTCTCGAGTCTTCCGATGTGGCTTGCTGCGGCCAGCTGTCATCTCGATTAGTTCCCGCCGCGACAAGCTCGTGTCGCACTCATTAACGAGAACATTTAGTGACACCTTCCTGAGGAATCGTATGGCGAAATCAGATGAAATTTCTCTGGGTCCTCTCCCAGAGGATGACCGAAGGGCTTACGGGGCTAGTCAAAAGGAAGTTATACGGTTTGATCTGCCCTGTTTGGCCATACTTCAGGTCAATGATCTTGCTGAAAAGGCGACGGCCGCAGCCCTGCCGCTGGCTGTTTTTCAAAACGTTCGGTGATAAACTCCGTTCGGGAAGACGACGAATCCATGAAACCACCATCGAACGTCAAGTCGCCTGCGCAATACATAGCCTCACTGCCCGCCGATCGCGCGAAGACGATCGCGACGGTGCGCGCACTCGTGAACAAGCACATTCCGCGCGGCTACGATGAGTGCCTCGTCTGGGGCACGATCGGCTGGACGATCCCTTTGTCTCGATATCCAGACACTTACAACAAGCAGCCGATCTGCTACGTCGCGCTCTCGTCGCAGAAGAACTACTGCTCGCTCTACCTAATGGGAGCGTTTTGGAGTGCGAGTCAGCTCGAGCAGCTGAAGGCGGCGTTCAAGGCGGCGGGGAAGAAGCTCGACATGGGGAAGTGTTGCGTTCATTTCGAGTCGCCGGACGATTTGCCGCTCGAAGCGATCGGCAAGCTGATCTCGGCGATTTCGAGCGAGAAATGGATCGAGATGTACGAACAATCGCGCTTGATGACCAAGGCGGGGCAGGCCCAGATGGCGAAGCAGGGCGCCTCATCTTCTAGTAGGCGATGAACCCAGAGCGGCCATAGCATAACGCCGCAATTCATTTTTTTCTGTCCAAAACAGAAGATGGACTCTCACAGGCCTCGCGGTTCCAAATTTGCCCACACTTTTTTCTTTGCTTATGTTCAGCGATTTACTTACGGAAAAGCGCGCTGCTGTTAGCGCGGAGAGCTGGATATATTGCACACGAATGATGTCGTGAAAAAACCATCCTCGTTTTGCAACGTTAATCCCGTTGGCACGGACACGGCGTGAACCGCGACGCGACGATAGGGCAGTTTCGCTCTCTCCTATCCCCTATCCCGTCACGCGAAGAACTTCAGCTTTTGAGATATTCAGCCAGTTCCTTGTGATTACGCGCTTCGGCGAGTGAAAGCGCATCCTGATGATCGTTGGTGCGGGCATGAGCATCGGCACCGTGAGCGAGCAAGAGTTTGAAGATTTCGAGGTGGCCGTTTGCGGCGGCAGTGAGCAGAGGAGAATAGCCGGGGCCGTAGCGGTAATTTACATCGGCTCCATGCTGAAGCAAATACGCCACAATATTCGTTTGCCCGCTGGCGACAGCTCCAGTGAGAGCGGTGTAGCCACTGCCATTTGTCGAAACGGCGTTTACGTCGGCGCCCTTGGTGACGAGATATTCAGTGACCTCGCGATGCCCGAGAAATGCTGCCAAAGCAGCAATCGGAAATCCGTCAGGGGAAAAACTGCCCGCCAATTCCGGAGACTTTTCGACGGTTTGCTTGACATGAGTGAGTTGGCCGGTCGCAGCGGCCTCGTGCAGCTCGAGTGTCAAATTCTGTGAAAGTAGAAAATCGAGAACGTTCCGTTGGCCGCTGTAAACAGCCAGCAAAACTGCCGACTGACCCTTTTCATTTCTAGAGGCCGCGAGTTGTGGATCTGATGCAATGATGGCCTTGACGACCGGCAGGTCTCCCTTGCCGATTGCTTGAAACAGCTCTTCTTTTTGACTCACGTCCACTCTCCGTCGGCGAAGCATTGCTCATACGTGAAAGCATATGGTAGAGCGGGCACCACGCTGAACGAAATCAGCAACACAAGAAATCTAGAACCAATGGGAAGACTCAGGTCGCCGAAGCAGTCTTGGAAGTGGCCTTGTAGTGACCGGGAACCGCGCGCATGGAAATCGCAATGCGATTCCAGACGTTGATGGCGGCCACGGCGAAGGTCAAATCTACGAGCTCTTTCTCGCTGAATTGGCGCCGCGCTGCTTCGTAGGCACTGTCCGGGACATGGGTCTGCGAGACCAGCGTGACGGTTTCAGTCCATTCTAGTGCCGCCCGTTCGCGCTCGGTGTAAAACGGAGTTTCGCGCCAAGCGTCGAGTTCGTACAGACGCTGCTCGGTCTCGCCCAGCGCGCGTGCATCTTTCGAGTGCATGTCGATGCAATAGGCGCAGCCGTTGATTTGCGAAGCGCGCATTTTGACGAGCTGGAGGAGTTTTTCCTCCAAGCCGGATTCTTTTAGATATTTCTCCAAGTCATACATTGTTTTGACGGCTTCTGGGGCGTGGCGAAGGTAATGAATGCGGGGTTCCATTGCGTGTCCTCCTGGAATATAACTGTCCTTATTGTGGGATGAAGGGCCGCAGAGAACCGGTACAGCAAAAGATGGCCGATTCGGGCGCCGGAGCCTGGTGCCGTCAAAACCACGATGCCATTTCGATTCAGCGTCGGGCGCGGTCTTTGCGGACAGCCTCGTCAATTAGATTATCGAGTTCAGTCCGCGTCAGCGTGACGTGTTCATGCGATTCTGCGACGCTGTCGGAGGTGATGGGGAGCTCCGCGCCTCCGCCCGGCGGTGGCGCTACGAAGTAGCGGGCGCGCGCGGCCATCAACTTCGCGACTTCGCGGCTCGAGAGCAGTTGCGGCTCCCCGGCAAGTTCGGCGGCTAACGTGATCTTGGCGCTGTGCTCGATTGTTTCCATCCTGAAAAAGGCCGTTTGCAGATCGGGACCGCAAGTAACGGCGCCATGATTGGCGAGAAGCAGCGCGTCGTAATGCAGAACAAACGGCTCAATCGCGGCGCTAAGTTCCGGGGTTCCGGGCGTGGCATAGCGAACCAGAGGCACCTGGCCAAGACCGATGATGACTTCTGGGATAAGGGCTTCATCCAGGGCGCGCCCGGAAACCGCAAACCCCGTAGCCGTTGTGGGATGCGCGTGGCAGATGGCCATTACGTCCGGGCGTATGCGATAAAACAAAAGGTGCATGGCCAGTTCCGATGAGAACTTGCGGTCACCGGCCAATTGCTTTCCGTCAAGATCAGTGACCACCAGGTCTTCGGGAGAAAGCATGCCTTTATTCATGCAGGTGGGAGTGGTAAGAATGCGACCATCTTCCAAACGGACCGAGATGTTTCCTTCACAGGCAACGATGTATTCCCGTTCATAAAGCCAACGACCGGCGATACAGATTTCATGCCGGTGCTGCAGTTCGGTTTTTGTGTGTCCTGGCAAGAGTGAGTCCGGATTCAAGGGACGGACTCCTTCCTGGTCCGGATCGTCCGGACCCTATCTACGGGAGTTAGAAAACACGTTCCGGAGCGGGAATCGGAACGGCTCGCCCCGGCATAACCGGGGAGTGGAAAAGAAATTAATACAAGTTGCGCCCGGATGCTAGGCGTAAATTCCACGAAGTTTCAGAGCTTTGGCAACGCGGTCAATGGCCAGCATGTAAGCCGCAATGCGGTTGTTCACCTTATGGGCTTCGGCATAGCGAACGACTTCATCAAACGCATGCTCCATGACATCCAGCAAGCGCTCGTTGACTTCGCTCTCGCGCCAGAAGAAGCCCTGGCGGTCCTGCACCCATTCAAAGTAACTGACCGTCACTCCGCCTGCATTTCCCAGGATGTCTGGCACCGTGAAAATTCCCTTGGCATCGATAATGGCATCCGCTTGCCAAGTAGTGGGGCCGTTCGCGCCTTCGCAGAGAACCTTTGCCTGAACTTGATTGGCATTTTTCTCAGTGATTTGGTTTTCGATGGCGGCCGGAATAGCAATTTCACAGGGCTGAAACAAGATATCCCGGGCGGACATCTTGGTGCCGCCACCAGAAAAGTCCTGCAAGGGCCTCTTCTGCGTGTACACCCAATCGATAACTTGTGCTACGTCGAAGCCGTTCTCGTTGTAAAGACCGCCGCCAATGTCTGCGAGGCCTACAATTTTGTAGCCTTCCTTCTGCATTAACTGAGCGGCGAGAGAGCCGACGTTGCCAAAGCCCTGAATGACTACGCGGCACCCTTCTTTTTTCATGCCGAGCTTTGCCAGCGCCTTGTTGCAGCAAATCATTACGCCGCGGCCGGTCGCTTCGCGGCGGCCCGCCGAGCCCCCCAGCTCGATGGGCTTGCCGGTAACAACTGCGGTGGTGGCCTGACCGAGATGCATGGCGTAGGTATCCATCACCCAGGCCATGGTCTGCTCGTTGGTGCCGACGTCCGGAGCGGGGACGTCCTTTTCCGGCCCCAGCCAACTGGCCAGTTCCGCGGTATAGCGGCGCGTCATACGCTCCAGTTCGCCGCGGGACATCCTGCGCGGATCGCAAATGATGCCGCCTTTTGCTCCACCAAAGGGAATGTTTACAACGGCGCACTTCCAGGTCATCCAAGTGGCCAGAGCGCGAACTTCATCGATGCTGACATCCGGTGCGAAACGAATGCCACCTTTGCCCGGTCCGCGCACTGTAGAGTGAAGCACGCGGTATCCTGTAAAAACTTCCAGGGTTCCGTTGTCCATGCCGACGGGAATGTAGAGGGTGATCTCTTTGCTCGGATACTTCAGGTACCGGTAGATGCCCTGTTCGAGGCCCAGCTTTTTGGCGGCCTCTTCAAAACGCGCTTCGGCGTTCTGATAGACATTCATCTCTTCCGGGAGTTGTTGCGACATGCGGAGGTCTCCTTGAAAGCCTTCTCGTCCGCTGATTCACAGTTCTACGGTCAGTGCTTCGCTGCAGAGTGCGATGCTAATGAACTCGGCTAACAGTTCAGCCGAGACTGAATCGCGCCATCTTGTATTTTAAAATCGAGCCAAAGAGGAGGTCTCACGACGGGCTACCCACCCGCCTGACCAACCATTTGGCCGGGTGGTCAGTATACGAACCTGCAAGGCGACTCGCAAGGCAGGGCGAAAAAATTCTTGCTTATTTGTATACAGAACAAGGGCAACGCAAAGCGGCAAACAGCAATGCTTTTCGGCACCGTCGCCGGACCCGAGCGCCCGGCAACCTATTCGGAGTCGGTCTGCGGCTTATAGAAGGGATCCCTTCTATGGCCCTGGCGCTGAAAAACAACGTACTGCCAGAATGCCCCTAAGACTTGATACGCATGGCATTGTTTCAGGACCGCTTGCCCGCTTTTGCCCGTACATAGGAAAAACAAAGATTGCAGTGCATCAAAAACCGCGGTCTTGCAGCTGTAAAGCGCAAAACGCCAGAGAGGACTACGGAGCGGAGTCAGGAAGGCTTCTGTCTTGCCGAGCCGGAAAAATCTTTCGCGAAAACTGGCTTTGCTCAAACGATCAGCAGGCAATCGGTGATGGATCAGAATTTCCGGAACGTACAGCAGCTTGGACCCTGACTTGCGCATGCGCATGGAGAATTCCGAGTCCTCGGCGAATCCGACGGCTCCCGCGCCCAGCTCGGGAGCAAAACCGCCGATTCTTCTCACCACGTCGGCACGGATAATCATATTCGTACCGGTCAAATTTTCGTTCCATTCAAACACTTTGTGGCCGTAATCGCGTTCACTCATCCAGCGGGAAAGTTCATCCCCCATCCAGGCGGGGCGCCCCCCTTCGCATTCAAGAAGCACGCGACCTTGCACACCATCGACGGCATATTTTTCAAAAGTTGCGCGAATGGCGGAGATAAAATCAGGAGCAACGATCACGTCATCGTCAGTCAGAGCCCAAACATCACCGCGCGCTTTTGCAAAGGCGGTGTTCAGAGCGGCACTTTTGCCTTCTTCCGCGCGAAGCCAATAGCGCAGCCGCCCGGGAAATCGCTGGTCCAATTTCCTGCAAATTTCCGTTTCCCCACTCTCATTGGGACCGTAAGCGACAAGAATTTCCCAATCCGGAATGGCCAGATTTCCGGGTACAAAAAGAGTGTCCAAAGTCTCGCCAAGACTTTGCGCACGACCCCGGCTGCAAATGATTACGCTAATGAACATCAGATTCCCCGGCGGAGACCGTAACCAAGACTCGCAAAGCAATTAAAGGAGTGTCGAGCAACCTGAAAAAATTTCACGTTGTGTCATTTGTGTGATGACCTGGAGACCTTTTAAATAAACAGCGCATGTGCTTCGACTATCCCCCATCATCACACGATACCCAGGCGGTTGCGAGTGGAAAAATGCTAGCCGGAGTGCAGTTTAAAAGATGCGATACGGTACTACGCGGGTATCCCATAGATAAGCGATCCATCGCCGGCGAGCGGGCGGGGCTTTGTTGGTGCGTCAAATCATGCAGGATTCAGGCCAGCGGGCTCATTGTTGCAGCCGGAATTGTAGAGTGACGGTCAGATGCATGGGAACGGACTTTCCGTCGAGGGTTGCCGGCTCGTACTTCCAGCCGCGGATGGCATCGATAGCGGCTTGTTGCAGCAGCGCCGGTCCTGAAATCACTTTCACGGCAGTCACACGGCCGGTAACGTCAACCAGCGCGTCGACTCGTACGTCGCCGCTTATACGCTGATTCTTGGCCAGTCCCGGGTACACCGGAGATATCGAAGAAAGCAGTTTTGCGGCTTTCACCTCACCACCAGTCGGAAGAGCTGGGGCCGGAGCCACTGGCTGCTTATGGCTGTTCCCTGCAAGTCCCCCGCCTGCTCCGAGCGATTCCGCAGCAATTTCATCACTGGTGAGACTGGGAGCAGATTCAGCGGATACATTGCGAGTTCCGCCCGCATTGACCTTCGGCGTGGCCAATCGAACTTCGCCAAGAGAAGGCTTCTTGGGTAGCGCCGCAGCAGCCGGTGAAGTGCGCGATGCCGTTTCGCTCGGATTTACAGCTAGCGAAGCATTCTGAGACGGGGGCGTGCTTGCGGGACTTGCATTGGGTTTCGAGGCCGCCAGTCCGGACGAAGCCGCCGACACGGGCACTGTGGAAAGACCTGCGGCCGAGACCGGAGCAGGCTGCAAATTATTCTGGGCAGACGGCGCAGGAGCGTTCGGCGCCGACGATGCAGAAACTGTTGCGGCGCCCGCTTGCGTGCCGCGAGGTGCTTGCTGCGTGTACCACCAGCCGCCAGCGGCTATGGCAACGCCAGCAGCCAGAAGGCCGATGACAATTCCCTTCCTTGATCCGCCGGATCCGGCGTTTTCTGAAATGCTCGCATCGTCTGTCAAGAATCCCGCACCAAAGGCCGGGGTCAGGACTTCTACTTCCGTTTTCACTTCCATCGCTTCTGTGGCAATGGCTTCGGCCAGTGGTTCCGGTTCGACAATTTCAGTGATCGCGGCCGCGTGCCGGGCTTTTTCACGCTCAATCAATTCCTGGGTGGAAACAGGGGCAGCGGCGTTACGCGCCAGCGGTTCAAGCCACGCAGGAATTTTCGTTTCCTCCGCTTCCAAGTCAAGCGTTGAAGTTGTCGCAAAAGACGTGGGCGCTGGAATGCCGCGTTTCACCGGCGTCGGGTCCGGCTCGGTAAACTCGAATATTTTGGCGGCGGATTCAGGAATGGAGTGCGGTGCAAGTTCGGCTTCAATGGCCGGCGACTTGGCTGCCGAACTGGGAGCCGGCTCGGCTTTTTTAATGTCAGAAGCCCGGCGCATGGGGTTCGCTTCGGTTTGTGGAACCGGGGCCAATATCACCGGAACAGCCGGCTTTTGCGCGACAGCCGGTTTCACTTCAAGGGCCCGAGGCAAGCTAAGCACGGAGGAATTGGGCGAGGCAGAGGGCAGAGCCGTGGAACTGAATGAATCCGTCGCCGTTAAAGAGTTGCTGGCAACCGTGGTCGAAGCAACGGGAGCGGAAATTGGTGCGGCCGGCCGCGAAACCACGACCGGAACTTTGTTTTCTGTAGAAATCGACCCGGCTGGAGAAACCGCCGACGGCACGGTGGCCGGCTTGGTGTCCAATTTTTTTGGAGCCGCTGACAGCGGTGGTACAGAGGCGAGCACGGGCGCAGCGACTGCGACCGGAGTGCCTCCGACGGCTGGCCCACCTATGCGATCAGCCGGGAAGCGCATTCCCCAGAAGCCCACGGCCGATTCGGTAAATTCCAGCTCCACGTAACCGCTGACATTACGAAAATTCTTGGACTTGACCACCTGGCAGACGACTTCCTTTTTCGTTTTGTCGTTGGTCAGGAAAAGCAATTGGCCTGGAGCGACGGCCGAAGACAGCCGAATCACCGCTCCCGTCCCGAGAACTAAAACCGTCTTTGTGGATTCAGAGAAAGGCTCGCGCTTGTCGCTGCCTTCAATCGTGCGCGCGCCATTGACGGTCACCGCGATTTCAAGGGCTACCGGTTGCGGCTTGGCCGCGACCTCGGCACCCGCGGTCGGGCGCAGCGAACTCGTCGTAGTGGTTTCGGGTGTGGCGGTCAGAACATCTTGTTCTTTGACAATTGGGGACATGGCGCGCTCACTTACAAAGAAAGATTTTTGTTCAGACGCGCAGCGGGCAAAGTTTTGTCTGAACCTATATATCTTCCGCTTTGTAGGAGAACGCGAGCTATAGTACAGCGGTACTAAGGGTCGGACATTTGTGATGAGAAATGCATCCTGTACGAACCCTGTACTAAAGGTCAGCGTGCCGTCTTAAACTGTTCGTCAATTTCCACTTGGTAACCGGTGACGAGCTTGTTTGTTTCATTGGCCATGCCAATGACTGCTTGCAGTTCTTTGAACATGGCATCGGTCATTCCTTTTTTTTGGGCGGACGCCGTAT
>DATHFT010000188.1:0-45970 GCA_035317965.1 Saccharimonadales bacterium (SeqCode)
CCACCGACTTTCAGTACCTCGGCCAGGTTTGGTTTCGCGGCCTTGATCGCCGGAACGACGCCGACGAACACCACCGTGAGCAGCGCCATGCCCAATGTGAAGAAAAGCACGTGGGAATCGAAACGCAGATCAATGTCGCCGTCCAAGATAAAGGGCGGCCGGAAAGACCACAACGCTGTGCGCCCGCCGTAGGCGATCGCCAATCCAACAGCACCCGAAAGAGTCGCAAGCACCAAGCTCTCTGTAAGCAATTGCCGTATGACTCGGCCCTGGCTAGCTCCGAGCGCTGCTCGCAAGCCAATTTCCTTTTCCCGGCGGGCGGCCTGGGCCAACAGCAGGTTGGCCAGGTTCACGCAGGCAATGAGCAGGACCAAGCTGACGATGCCCATCATCAATCCGCCCGCCAGGACGATCTGATCGCGGTTGTTCACTCCGACGGCCGCATCGGCGAGGGGCGTTAAAGCCACACTCCGGCTGGCGTTGTCTTTCGGAAAGGTGCTCTCCAGATTCGCCGCGATAGTCTTGAGCGAGGCTTCCGCTCCGCCGAGGCTGACGCCGCCTTTGAGTCGGCCGACCACCGTGGTGGTCAGGAACCTGCGATCGTTAAAATTATCCTTGAAAAAACCTGAGAGTATCTCGGGATACATGCTGACGGGAATCCAGACTTGCTCAGCATTAGCAAACGTAAATGTCCCTTTAAAACCGTGCGGCGCCACTCCGATCACCGTGTACGGCGTGGCGTTCAGTGTGAGAATCCTCCCAACCACCCGGGGATCAGATCCGAATTTATTGGCCCACAAGCTATAGCTCAGTATTGCTATATTGTTGCCGCCCGGCTTGCTATCTTCGTCCGGCAAGAAAAAACGTCCCGAAGCCGGCCGCAGTCCCAGAAGTTCAAAATAGTTTGCGCTCACCATTTGTCCGGAAATTTGCCTCGGTTCTGCACCGCTGCTCCACGTCAATGGAAGCGGGCCAACAAAGCACCCGAGCCCGTCGAAAACTTGGTTTTCTCTGGCATAGTCCTGAAAATTTGGATACGACATACCAAGCTTCGAAGCGTTGGCTGCTGTCACCAAGGTTTTATTGTCAATCGTATCCACTTCGGCCAGGCGAGCGATGTCCTTGACGGGCAAGGGATTGAGCAGGATGGCGTTCACGACGGTGAAGATCGTGGTATTAGCGCCAATTCCGAGCGCCAGTGACAGCACGGCGACCGCGGCGAATCCGGGATTGTTCGCAAGCAACCGCAAGGCGTAGCGTATGTCCTGCCACAGAGTTTGCACTGTTCCCGCCTCCGTTACACAAGAAGGGACGGGGGCTGCGGTTGGAGATCAACCTCCGCGTTTGGCAGCTACGATACCAAATTATTCTCCCGTGGATTAACGAATTCTTCCGCTTTCTCGCCGCACGCCGGAACAGCACGGACCAAAGCATTTCGTCATCGTTGTGAGGCGGCAAACGGCGCCTGCTCCGCCAGCACAGCCCTTTTCCGAAGCGCGCAATTCGGGATAGCGGCTTCAGGACGACTTACTTCGGCGTAACCACGGTCGCGCCACGGAATACATGGGAGTCGATGTGCGAGACTTGCGCGCGATCGAAATTAGTTTTCTGCGTTTTAGAAGTTGAATGGCTCCCTGGACAGCAGATTTCGACAATCCAGTTCCCTCAGCCATTTCTTGATAGCTCGAAACGGTAGAAACTTTTTCGGCCCCGTGCGTCAGACGCCACAGGTACAGGTACACAAGAAATGCAGAGGGACGCCCTTCATGTTCGGCGAGGTCCCGCATGAGTACGTCTACAATATAGTTGTCGAGCGAGAGTTTCACGCGTCCGTCCTCATCTTACCTAATATCCACTATAGTACCTTATACTATAGCTGATAAAATCCACTTGAACATTTTGCTGCCATCTGCTTAAAGTTAGTCACAGGAGGGCAGATAATGATAAAAGCAGTCAAGTTCGTAAGTATTCCAGTCAACGACCAGGACCGATCGTTGGCCTTCTATACCGATAAGCTGGGCTTTCAGATTCTGACGGACCAGCCGTTTGACGGAAAGCAGCGTTGGATCGAGTTGCGAGTCCCCGGGAGCGAGACCAAGATCGTGCTGTTCACCCCACCGGGTCAGGAAAATCGCGTGGGCAGTTTCTCAAATGTGACCTTCATGACCGATGACATTGATAAAACCTACCAGGAGCTTAAGGCGCGTGGCGTGGAGTTTCCCGCGCCTCCAACCAAACAACCCTGGGGTTACTTCGTCAAGTTCAAGGATCCTGACGGCAATGAATTTGTACTCTCGACAAAATAGAAGCGAGGGACAAAAAACAGAGCATCCCTTCGTTCCGTCGTTGCCTTCTAGTCCGACCTCCCCCAACGCCAGAGTCATCCAGCAATTTCGCCGGGTGAGGATGACCGTGCTGCTTCGTAGGGAGAAAACCTTTGCGTAGCGATCTTAACTGGCCGTTCAGTCCGATTTCTTCGATTCCATCGTTTCGATTGCTTTGAGTTGGCGGTCGCTATGCGGGTAAAAACGCAAGCCTCCCGCACCCAGGACGCATCGTTTTCCGGCAAGCGCGCCGCAGGTCGGGCAATCAACAGAGATTGCTTGCCTGGAAGTCAGGTCGCTTTTCTTCATGATGGTATGCTGCAACAGCCAGCGAATGAAAACCGTTTAACTTTGCACGTGCGCAGTGTGCTGCCCAACAGCGCTGGCGCTCACGCAGGGCCGCAACTTCCGTCAGACACGCCAACCGTCCTAGCCGACAGACCAGGAAAGGGCCGGACTCAGAGGGACTATCCGCCCGGCCCCTTTCACCTTCCCTCACGCAATTGCATTCACAATGGCGTGTGCGTCTAACACAAGAGTACGAACGAATCGATTTGATTGCCCCGTCGACTCAGTAATCGCCCGTGCCCTTAACGACTTAAAACCCTGCTCCAAAACGCGGCAAGCGAATTTCTTTTCTGCATTTCTTTCCAGCAGCAACCTTGCCCACAGAACACGACACGGAAATGGCCCGCTTGGATGTAGGGAATGCTCGTTGTGCACGGGAGGAGTTTAGCGCGAGCGGCTTACGTTGCCACGGAGCCAGCGGGCGAACAAGACCTCGTCAATCGTTCCGGCGGCAAGACCTAGAACGGCTTGCGTGGCATCTTCTTCGGTAGCCGCAAACCGATGGCCATTTAGTTCGAGGAAGAGTACGCCGACAACGAAAGCGGTTCGTTTGTTCCCGTCGACAAAAGGATGGTTGCGGACCATTCCCGCTATATAAGCGCCCGCCATGTCTATAGTGTCAGGAGTGTCACCGTAAGCATCGATTTGCTTGGGGCGAGCAAGGGCGGACTCGAGGAGCCCTACGTTCCGGACGCCGGCAGCACCGCCATCGAGCGCCAGAAGCCGGTCATGGAGCGCGCGAGTATCACGTTCGTTAATCCAGACGATCCGTTAAATGCAAAAGATCTGGTCGTATGTTGCTGACTTTGAGCTCCAGAAATAAAACGCGTTAAAACTACACCGACGCTCACCATTGGACGCATGTCTTGCCTATCGCAGCATTGTAAGTACTAGTACTACTATACCATTTGCTCCTTATTGACCCTCTTTTATTCTGGCTCGTCTCGACCTTCAAGATCCGATAGGTACGGGAGTGCAAGCAGTGCACATCCGCACCCCTGTCTTGAAAGGGCTTTGCAAGAGGGTTCTTATGTCCGCAGCAGCCAAAAAGATTCTCTTAGTGGAAGACTCCGACACGACCCGGTTGACGAACCGAATCATGATTTCAAAACGGACTGGCTACACGGTGATTCCGGTCGCCAACGGCGCGGAAGCACTGAAATTGGCCAGGACGGAAAGACCGGATCTCGTGCTGATGGACATCATGATGCCCGGAATGGATGGGCTGGAAGTGTGCCGGCGCATGCGGAAGCAAGAAGCGACCGAAAGAATTCCGATCGTACTGCTTACATTTCGAGTTGGCGAAGAATCGGTCTCCGACGGTTTTGCCAGTGGTTGCACGGCATACCTAAAGAAACCGGTGGAGATGGACGAGCTGGTCGAAACCCTACGCCGGCACTTGGGAGACTAGTCAGGACCGCCATGTTCACCGCCTCAACCAAAAAAAGGATTGCCCCATGGCTGGCTGTACTGTTTGCCGGAATTTGGCTAATTGCAGCGGCCTTGGGACAGCGCGTGATACTGAACTACGATTACGCCGCGGCGGCTCCGGGCGCTCCCCCTGAAAAGTGGCCTGTCTCTACTGCGATCTCCCGCACTCCCGGTCTCTCCTCCATTGTCGTAGTCGCCCATCCCCACTGCCCCTGCACGCGCGCCACGGTCGAAGAACTTGCCCGGTTGATGGCCGTCTTGCACAACCAGGTTACCGCTACGGTCGTGTTCGTACGTCCCCCGGGATTTTCCGAGGACTGGGAAAAGACCGACCTTTGGCGCGACGCCGCGCGCATACCGGGTGTTCGCGTTTTAAGTGATGTGCATGGAACGGAGACGTCCCTGTTCGGCGCTCAGGCCTCGGGACAAACAATGCTGTACGACGCGGCTGGGATTCTGCGATTTACCGGCGGAATCACCGCTTCTCGCGGCCATGCCGGTGACAGCCCCGGCCGCAGCGCTATTCTTTCCATCGTCAATACTGGAAATTCGGCCAAAAGCCAAACGTCGGTCTACGGTTGCTCACTGCACAATCCTGAACGCGCTTTGCAGGAATAGAGGAACGAACTATGTCTGCTGTGGAAGTCGCCAAACTCACCCCGGAAGATAGCCAAGCGGCGCGCGCTGACTTTTTGTTTCAGGAGAGCCGGAACGCGAACTACAGGCGCATCGACCGCCTTTTCGCGGGACTCATGACCTTTCAGTGGGTTGCTGGCGTCATCGCCGCACTGTTGATTTCTCCCCGCGCCTGGGCCGGCAGCGTCAGCCATATTCATATTCACGTTTGGGCAGCACTGGTTCTGGGCGGCATCATTACCGTTTTTCCGGTGGCTCTGGCGATCCTGAGGCCCGGAGAAGTAATGACGCGCCACATGATCGCTGTGGCCCAGATGTTAATGTCCGCTCTCCTTATCCATTTGTCCGGTGGGCGCATTGAGACTCATTTTCATGTTTTCGGTTCGCTGGCCTTTCTGGCGTTTTATCGTGATTGGCGGGTATTCATCCCGGCCACACTGGTGGTGGCCGCCGATCACTTCCTCCGCGGCGTCTTCTGGCCGCAATCCGTTTTCGGTGTTCTTGTTCCCAGTCAATGGCGCTGGGTGGAGCACGCCGGCTGGGTTATTTTCGAGAACATCTTCCTGATTCAGTCCTGCCTGCAGACCACCAAGGAGATGCGCGAGAGCGCCACCAAACAGGCCGAACTTGAGGCCACCCGCACAACCGCCGAAGCCGCCAGCCGGGCCAAAAGTGAATTCCTGGCAAACATGAGTCACGAAATCCGCACTCCCATGAACGGCATTATGGGCATGACCGACATTCTCATGGCCACGGAGCTGACTTCAGAGCAAGCCGAGTACCTCGGTATGGTCAAGAATTCCTCGGATTCCCTGCTGCAGGTCATCAATGACATTCTGGATTTCTCAAAGATCGAAGCGGGCAAGCTCGAACTGGACCCTGTGCGATTTAACATTCGCGATGTTCTTCAGGATTCCATCAAGTCCCTTGGCATTCGCGCCGCGCAGAAGAAACTGGAGCTTGCTTGCCACATTGACAACAATGTTCCGGACGATTTATTCGGCGATCCCGTGCGCCTGCGCCAGATTGTGTTGAACCTGGTGGGCAATGCTCTGAAATTTACGGAGCGCGGCGAAATTGTGATCCGGGCGCGGGTGGAGCTGGTCTCGGGCCAGGATATTTCACTACATTTCTCGATCCGCGACACGGGTATAGGCATTCCCGGTGAAAAACACGCTTCTATTTTTGAATCCTTCACACAAGCCGACGGATCGATGAACCGCAAGTACGGAGGCACCGGACTGGGGCTGACGATCTCAGCTCGCCTGGTGGCCATGATGGGTGGCCGGATTTGGCTCGAGAGCCAAGTTGGCAAAGGCAGCACGTTCCACTTCACGTCGCGCTACCGATTGATCAGCCACCACGAACATCGCGCCGAAGCTCCCGTCGTCATCGCGTGGAATAGTCTTCCGGTTCTGGTCGTCGATGATAACGAAACCAATCGCCGCATTCTCTTTGAAATGCTGCAACATTGGGGCATGAAACCCACTCTCGCCGAGTCTGGAAAATCCGCTCTGGTTGCCTTGCAGGCTGTCAAGGATATGCCAGCACCATTCCCCCTCATTCTGGTCGACGCACACATGCCCGAAATGGACGGATTCGCCCTGAGCCAGCACATTGTCGGGATGCCGGAGTTCCAGCATTCGGCAGTCATCATGCTGACCTCCGCCGGTCAGCCTCGTGATGGACAACGATGCAAAGAGTTGGGCCTGGCTGGCTATTTGACCAAGCCAGTCGGTCAATCCGAGCTGCTCGACATTATTTCCAGCGCGCTTGGGCGTACTGCCGGACGCACACTGCCCAAGAACTTGGAATCCAGACTTCCCTTGGCTCCTGCCAAACGCAGTCTGAGTATTTTGCTTGCAGAAGACAATATCGTTAACCAGAAGCTGGCAGTTCTTCTTCTTGAAAGACGTGGTCACACTGTGACCGTTGCCGGCAACGGCAATGAGGCGCTCGCGGCCCTGCAACGACAAGACTTCGATGTCTGCCTCATGGATATTCAGATGCCGGAACTCAATGGCATCGAGACCACTGCGACTATTCGCTCACGCGAGAACGGCACTTCTCGGCATTTGCCTATTGTAGCGATGACGGCTCATGCCATTAAAGGCGATCGCGACATTTGTCTGCGCGCCGGCATGGACGCTTACCTTTCCAAGCCCGTGCGCGCCGACGAACTCTATCAGGCCATCGAAAGTTTCGTGCCCGGCCACTCGGTTCGCCCTGCAGCCGGTTCGTCCAATCCCGTTCCCGGCGCGCCTTTTGACGAGAGCGAGTTTCTGGCGCGTATGGACGGTTCCCACGAAGTGTGCGTCCAAATTGCCGAGGCCTTCCAGCTCGAATGTCCCAGGCTGATGTCCGCTCTGCACGCTGCGCTCAGAAGCAACGACGCGCCGGAACTTGCAAGCACAGCTCATGCCCTAAAAGGCGCGATCTCCAATTTTACGGGTTGCACTGCTTTTCATTCCGTCGTCCGACTCGAACAACTGGCAAGAGAAGCAGATATGCGATTGGCGGCAGAAGTCCTCAAGCAGCTAGAAGGCGAAGTCCACGCACTTTTGCAATCACTCAAGGCTTTTGCCAACGCCGTGCCAAAAACGTAGGGTCGCTTCCCGGTGTCCAGCAATTCACTGGGTTAGCTCACTCTTTCAGTGGAAATAGTTCAAGCTTGCGGAAATATACCTCCGCTCCTTCTGATTGGAACAAAATCTTTCCGCTCGACGGGAACGCCTGCGAGCCCTCATTCGCTAGTTTTCCATTCACAAACTGCTTGACGTGATCCCCCTGTACCACCAATTCCAATTGATTCCATTCGCCGTGAGGTTTCTCCACTTCTCCCACCGGATCGCGATAGCCGGTCACATTACTCCAAGGACCTTTTCCGATGCGATCGATCTTCGATGCTTTCCCCGGAGGTCCTGTCACGCGCACACCATCCGGCCCCGTGACCGCACCTCCATCGGTCATCCAAAAATCCCCTGTCCCGCCTTCTACGATTTGGAACTCAATGGATCTTGGCCAAACCTTCTGCTCCCCCTGCACGTGATACAGAATTCCACTGTCGCGCGCCTGGCCTTCGCGCGAACTATAAGTGCCCTCGCCCCACTTGAATTCCGCCCGCAAATAGTAGTCAGTAAATTCCTTTTTGGTGATGATGTAACCAAACTCTTTGCCAGAAACGTGAATGATTCCGTTCTCCGCGCGAAACACCTGGTCAGGGTCACTGTTCAGGCCACGGCCTCTCAGAAACGTCTCGAAATTATCCAGATTGCTTCCGTTGAACAGAACCACGGCCGCGCCGTGTGGCGGAATGTCTCTTTGCGCCGCACCGTCGCCCTGGCCGAAAACTTCTCCTTTGTAGATAAATCCAACCAGCAGAAGGATCAAACCGAGACCCGCCAGCCGCCTTGTTGGTTTTCGCATGAGGAAACCATATCACGAGGCGGCACATCGCCTGAACGGCTGACGCCCCCCTTGGACCCGCGATACTTGGCTGAGCACCGCGACCGATTCGCCCTGCTTTTCTTCGAAAAGACTCGACTCTCGCAGTCTGCGGCCGCAGTAGTTTCTCGGCTGCCGGCCTTCGCACATGTTGACGCAGTTTCCCGCCTTCAATGCATGCCTTTTCCGTCAGCGTGGGTCATTGACTCCGCGTCCTGAAATGTAAATAAACTCTTTGAATCGATTTAACAAAACTAAACTTACGTATTTCCCAAAACAAGGTGTTAATATTTCGCCGAAGATTCGTCCGTCAGAGCTTTATCGGAGAATCGAAAGTACGGTGGGGTCCGAGATGAAATACAAAAGTTGGTCACGCACTTTCGTCATCGCAGCAGTAGTGTTTTTTTTCGCGTTCCCTCTAACTGCCCAGGAGGGACGGACAGAAATCACGAAGTGGCAGTACGGGAAAAGCGGAGCGGTCTCTTTAACCTACGATGATGGCAGCATCAATCAGTTCAGAGTGGCGGTTCCCCTCATGGACAACCTTGGATTCCCTGCCACTTTCTTCATCATTACCGGTCAGATTCCCGGTTCGCAGTATCACGGTACTTTCATTGGCCGCCCTACGAAGGCCATCATTGAAGAAACGGCCAGCGTGCCGACCAGCAAGGAGAACTTTTTTGAGCGAGCTTCGGCGATAGCCTTCCTTGGATATGAAGGAACCGCCACTTACCATACGCAAGCAGGCGAGACATACGACGAGGGAAAGGACTTCGCCAAAGCGTACCGGATTATCGACGACGCGTACGCCAAGGTACGCGCGGGTGCGTTCAAGCCGGCGGTAGCGCACGAAGCCTCCGCAAATCAGGAAAACCGCATTACCTGGGATGAACTGGGCACTCTGGCCAGGCGCGGGTATGAATTTGCGAGCCATACGGTAACGCACCCGCGTGTGGCGGCCCTGGATGATGCCAATCTGGCATACGAACTAGAGAAGAGCCGGCAAGAAATTCTCGACCACCTCGGTTTCAAACATACATTTTCGGTTGAATGTCCTTACGGTACCGAAGATCCGCGTGGCGTAGCCTACGCGCTAGAGCGCTATCAAGTCGCGCGCAACCACATGCCGGATCCGTTCGTGGATGATCTCGATCGGGCAAGCGCAACGGACCCTGCACTTTCGACGAAAGAGTACGTGCGTTGGCAGCGAGGGCCGTTAACGAAAACGTCGATGGAACTGATTAAGTCCTGGGTAGATACAGTCGCCGCTCACGACAACATCTGGCTGGTTTTGGTTTCGCACGGGGTCGATGGCATCGGTTGGGAATCCAAAACACACCAAGAAATAAAAGAATATCTTCAATATATGAAATCCAAAGAAGATCGGCTCTGGATTGCTACGTTTCAAGATGTGACCAAATACATGCGCGAACGTGCGCACGGCGATGTTCGCTCGTATCGAGACGGTGATGCGCTGTCGGTAGTTCTGCGAGATAATCTGACTGAGGCAAGTTACGATCTCCCCCTAACACTGAAAACTTATGTGCCGCACGGTTGGCACACGGTGGAAGTGCGCCAAGGCGCGCGGACAACTCGTGCACAGGTCACGCTGGATCAGGGGCAAGGTTACGTGTTGTACCAGGCCGTACCGAATGCCGAAGTTGTAAGGCTTTTCCCCAATCCCTCACCAAAACCGTAAGCCCTATTCAGCGCAATAGCTTGGGGTTGACGTTTCGTTTTTTGGCGGAACTCGGGCGCGAATGAGTCCGATCCGGGTCGCCTGCCGGTATCCCCATGTCTTAGCCAACTCTGGACTGCAGGCTCAAAACCGGCGAGTTCCAAACACACGCCATATGAAGATTGTTGATTCCCCGGTCCGAATTGTTCCAGTAGTTCGCTGCTGGCGATGCATGAAAAATGACGGGAGGCTCCCGCCACCCATGCGAAACTCTAAAATCGAAGTAGCGATGATTTTTGACGGAACCGCCCTCACTATCTATCAGCAAGCGCTCGTCGACAATTAGGTTCCGGCACTTTATAGTGCTCTACTCTACTGAAGCTCTCTACTTGTTCCCAAACGAGTTCCGGCCGTGTTCGAGCGCGATTCGTGGACTCGTCAAGGGGATGCTGCCGAAGGGGTCGCAGGCTTTATGGAGTCCAACAATTCTCAGTCGGCGAATGACAGCACGCCCGAACTGCAGCGGCACGTCCGTGAACGGTTTGGAGTGCTTCCGAACTTCTTCCGGCTGTCCCCTGAGACTCCCGAAATTACGGAAAAACTGTGGGGATTTGCCCAGGCAGCTTATCTCGATAATCCCCTGCCCTCTGTTTTTAAAGAACGACTCTTTGTTCATCTTTCCCGTTTCTGTGCAGTACGCTACTGTATCGCCCGCCACACTGGCTTCCTGATTGGACTTGGCCGGCCCGCCGGCGATAAAAATGCTCTCGCTGAAGACGCTGAGGATGTTGTCAGGTTGTTGCGACGGCCCCTTCCACGCGGTCCTGAACTAAAGTCACGACAAACGTTTTGCTTGAATAGTCCCGCTCCAATTATTGAAATGCCGACGGCCGACACGCAGTTGGAAGATGCGCTTTTTTCTCTTGCCAGTCACGTATTCCTACAGACGGCCGACGCGCCGGAATGTCTCGATGCGCTGGAACCATTGTTAGGCACCGTTCGACTTCAATACCTGCTGCTTCTCTTGGCATTCGTTCGGGCAGCGCACTACTGGACCCGGGTCCATCCAGAAATCCAGTTTGAGGAAGACATCAAGCAGCTTCTTGCGACACAGGAAGCCCTGGCTAGTTGTATTCTTGACGATCGGGAAGCCAGCACAGACAACGTTACGCAATCAATATTGGACGAACTCCCTCTATTGCGTCTGAGAGCCGACAAGGCCATCGGATTGCTCGCCTCAATTGTGGATTCTTCCGATGATGCGATTATCAGTAAAACTCTAGATGGCGTGATCTCGAGTTGGAACCCAGGCGCCGAGCAACTCTTTGGATACACTGCCCAAGAAGCCATAGGCCAATCTATCTCGATGATCATTCCCCTTGATCGTCGGGACGAGGAAACAAGAATTCTTGCGCGACTCAGCCAGGGAGAGCGAATCGATCATTTCGACACCATTCGCCTGCGGAAAGATGGCACTAAGCTTCATATATCAGTGTCAATTTCTCCAATCAAGGATGCCACAGGCAAAACCATAGGTGCTTCGAAAATAGCGCGTGATGTCACCGGTCGTAAACGAGTCGAGCGTGAATTGCAAGAAAGCGAACAACGTTTTCGCACCCTCGCGGATGCGCTCGACACCCAAGTGCAATTTCGAACTCAAGAGTTGCGGAGGCGGAACTCTGAGATCCTGCAACAGTCGGATCAGCTCCGAGATCTTTCCGGAAGATTGATGCTGGCTCAGGACGAGGAACGCCGGCGCATTGCCCGTGAACTGCACGACAGTGTCGGTCAGAATCTGGCTGCACTGGGTATGACCCTTGTGCGGATAGAAAAAGACGCGAAGGGCGAGCCTTCGCGACTATCCGAAAGCATCAAAGATGCCCATGATCTAGTTCAGGATCTGCTCCAAGAGATTCGTACGACGTCGTATCTTTTGCATCCGCCAATGCTGGAGGAAAGCGGACTTTTATCCGCACTGCGCTGGTACACAGCGGGGCTCACAGAACGCAGTGGTCTGAGTATTGAGCTGAATACTCCAGACAACCTCGAAAGGCTTGCCCCGGAGATGGAACTTGCCATTTTTCGACTCGTGCAAGAATGCCTGACAAACATCCATCGCCATTCAGGAAGCAAAACTGCCATAGTCCGTATCGCGCGCGAGCCCGACAAGATTTATGCGGAGGTCCAGGATCAGGGCAGGGGAATGTCGCAAGAACGATTCGCAGAGATCCAATCCCAAGGCGTGGGCGTCGGAATCAGAGGAATGCGCGAGCGCGTGCGCCACTCTCACGGCGAATTGACTATTGATTCCAATGCTTTGGGGACGAAAATTACCGTTGTTTTTCCACTCAAGGCCCCTGCTTCGTAGGTCGGCCTAACCAACAGTCCGCAACAGCAAACCAGATTGGCGATTTACTGGAGGAGTTCAACAGCGAGCAATCGCGCCGCGCTCTGGGTGCTTGAACCGCTTGAAAACCAATTCGTCCCGGAGATGTTACCTCGAATGCAGCCAGTACTCGTCCGAATGCTCCCTCGGGTCATTTGCAAGGTCGCAACGACGGGAGTGATACACTTTCTGGTACTGCCGCGTCAGAATGCGGCGTTAAAGAACGAAAGTAAAAACGCATGTCTGAATTTGTCGTTCAGTCTCTCCTGAAAACTCCGACCGTGGCGATCCGGGACACCTATTGCCAGGGCAGCTGCCGGCACCAGACCGCGGAAGAGTGCACCGCCACTACCCAGCTGGTGTTTCCTTATCGCGGCGTTTATGTGCGGCATCTGGGAAACGACCAGGCAGTTGCCGAAGCCAACCAGGTGCTCTTTTTCAACGCCAGCGAAGGCTACCGGGTCAGCCACCCCGTGCCCGGCGGCGATGCCAGTCTGACGCTAGAAATCAATGAATCGCTGCTGCGTGAACTGGCGCCACGTGCTTTTTTGCGCGACAGTGCGATGCTGGCGTTTCGCCAGCATCGTCTTCGAATTGATGGACGGGCTCAAGCGCTTGCGGCGCTGCTGCGGCACAGCCTGCGCCAGAATATCGCCGAACCTTTGGAAGCAGAAAGCCTAGCCTTGACCCTACTGCGGCGGGCGCTGGGGCCACGCACCACGCACGCACCGAGCGCCAGTGTGGGACAGCAGCGCCTGGTGGATCGAGCCAAGCTTGTGCTGGCCAGCGATCTGGCGCCGCGCTGGACGTTGGCCGAAATCGCCGCCGAAGTGCGTGGCTCCCCGGTCTATCTCACGCAGGTCTTCCAACAAGTCGAAGGTCTGCCCTTGTATCGCTACCAGTTGCGACTACGGCTGGCGCGCGCACTAGATCTACTCGCGCAGTATGACGACCTGACCGCTTTAAGCCTGGAGCTCGGCTTCTCGAGTCACAGCCATTTCAGTGCCGCGTTCCGCGAGGCTTACGGCCGTTCGCCGTCCGAGTTCCGGCAGTCGGCCTTGTATCGTTAGTCCTGCTCAAGCAAACCACTAAAGATCGCTAAAGATTCTGACAGCGCCGCTCTCTTCCGGCGTGGCCTACTGGTCGCACCCGGACTTCGGGTATTCAAGGAGCGGAACGTCATGATTGAAACCACGTGTGCGGCTTGCGACTGCAAGTTGGATGGGAGTTCGATCAAGGTCAAGATCGGCGGCCAGACGGTTGAGGTGTGCTGTGTTGAGTGCGCAAAGAAGTTGAAGGAAGCGCATTCCGCGAGCGCGGCGAGAAAGGCTTGACGATGAACCGAAACAAAATGGCTGTAAATGTTCCTTGAAAACAGTCTCGAGTTGCACTGTCGGTAGCTGCATCGCTGTCCGGCGCCCTGCTCATCGGGTTATCCCTGAGTGCGGTGATGTCGGGGCGTGCAAGCACAGACACGCGTGTGATGCCACGCAACGAAAGGTCAGGGGTGTCTACCATGAATGGAAAACAATCATCGCCGATTCAACACAGTGTGCAGACGGAGTCGGGGCGTATCAGCTACACGGAGCAAGGCACGGGGCCGGTCGCGTTGTTCGTACATGGTGTGCTGCTGAACGGACACCTGTGGCGCCATCAGTTGGAAGATTTATCCGACCTGCGTCGCTGCATAGCTGTGGATCTGCTTGCGCACGGCGATACCGAAATCGCTCCGGATCAGGACGTTTCGGTTACGGCCAATGCCAAAATGCTGAAGGAATTTCTTGATGCCCTGCACATCGACAAAGTGGATCTCGTGGGCAACGATAGCGGCGGCGGTATTGCACAGATTTTCGCTGCGTTGTATCCGGAGCGGGTGCGCAGCCTCACACTCACCGATTGCGACACTCATGACAACTGGCCCCCCGAAGCCTTCAAGCAGTTCCTGGCGATGGCCGCCGCCGGTGGTTTACGTGGAACGCTTGATGCGATGCTGTCGGACAAAAGCATCTATCGATCGCCGCAAGCCCTGGGGCCGGCGTATGAACACCCGGAGCATCTGAGTGACGACAGCATCGAACAATACCTCCGTCCGCTGGTCCGGACCGAGCAACGTACCCGCGACCTGCAACGCTTCCTCGCAGCCTTCGACAACCAGCACACCCTCGCCATTGAAGCACGGCTGAAAACGTTGACGGCTCCAACACTGATCATCTGGGGAACGGACGATGTATATTTCGATCTGAAATGGTCGCATTGGCTGGCCGACAACATTCCAGGTACGCGGCGTCGGGTGGAGTTCAAGGGCGCCAGAATATTTTTCCCCGAGGAGCGCTCGGCAGAATTCAACAAGGAACTACGCGCACATTGGCTGTCCATACAATAGAAGGTACCGAAACAAAAGAACTTCCGAAGAAGCGTCACAGTTGTGAGATGAGAAGCAGTTCATTGCAAAAGGAACTCGTCAATGACATCGAATCAAACCGTGAGCGTTTTTGGCGCATATGGACACACTGGGCGCTTCGTTGTTTCAGAATTGCTAAAACGCGGATGGACTCCCGTCCTTTGTGGTCGAGACGCCGCAAAGTTAAAAACCCTGAGCGACGTGCATCCAGGATCGGAAGTGCGCGTCGCAACGGTGGACGATCCAGCTTCACTCGACCGCGCACTTGCCGGGGCCGCCGCGGTTATAAATTGTGCAGGGCCGTTTGTCGATACAGCGGCGCCAGTCATCGAAGCTGCGCTTCGCTCGGGCATTCACTACTTGGATGTGGCTGCCGAACAGACGGCCGTCCTTGGCGTTTTTGAGAAGTTTTCAGCCGCAGCACGAGAAGCGGCCGTCGTGGTTGCTCCGGCCATGGCGTTCTACGGTGGACTGAGCGACCTGCTGGCCACTGCGGCCATGGACGACTGGAATGCCGCAGACGAAATCAGTGTCGCGACCGCGCTCGATAGCTGGAAGCCGACACGGGGTACTCGGTTGACAGGTCAGCGCAATACCGGCAAGCGTTTCATCTTTTCGAATAATACGTTGGAGCGCGCTGATTCGCCGCCGGCACGCACGTGGAGTTTCCCCTTGCCGTTCGGACCGCAGGAAGTCATGGGCCTCGCACTCTCCGAAACGATCACCATCTCACGGCATCTGAAGACTCCTGAGATTCGCGCATACCTGAATCTCGAGCCCCTCAAGGACATCCGCGATCCGAATACACCGGGACCGACGGCGGCGGACGAGAGTGGGCGTTCGTCTCAAATCTTCCTTGTCGATGTAGTCGTGCGAAGGGGAAGCGAGGAACGGCGTGCTACAGCGCGCGGGCGAGATATCTATGCGATCACCGCAACTATTGTGGCGGAAGCGACTCAACGCGTCGTCAATGGGTTGGTTAAGACCACAGGCGCCGTCGCCGCCGGCGAGATTTTTGACGTTCAAGACTTTTTGAGATCACTCTGTCCGGCGTATCTCTCTGTTGAGATTCAGCGATGCCAGCCCTCCCCGGCACAGAGTCGGACGTGAAATAGTCATTGTCAGTTCTCTTGGCCGGCTGGATTCCGCGCTATGATCCTGGATGCCAGGAACACCATGGGTGAGATCTTCGAACCCAGACAAAACAAACACATCCAGCTCCTCGGCAACTTCACGGCCTTCTGTAATCCACGATTCGACAAGTTCCGGCACACGAATAGCCCCCGCCACATTCTGGCGTGCCACAGCGAAGGAGAACTGCATTGTTCATGAGCAGGCGCTTAGTGTCTTGCGTGTTGTCCGCGCATGGCATGTTTCAATGCTTGCCGATGCCACAAAATCGACTTGACTGCGGAGACTAGCATGACGATGCTGACCGCCAAACAGAAAGCTCCCGCAATCACCGCCATTGGACCGCTGGCTGTTTTGTTCTGGCTACCGTCATACAGCCAGTAAAATCCCGCTACTAGTAATGCTGCCGACGTGACGACTTCAAGGATCGTGGTCATTCTATTCATGATGGTCACCACAAAACGACATTTTCGAAGGCGGAGTTCTTATCCAGTTTTAGTAACCGCCCGCCTTGAGATACTTTGGCTCTTCCATACCAACCAAAAGCTGTAGCGCTTCGGTCTCCGTGAGTTTTTTTAAACTGGGAGGCGAGTACGCTTTCTTCATCGCTGAGCCACAGACACATCGGGACGGGAACGTGTGAGCAAATTTAACATCGCGAATGACTTCGATCTCACGTCGGCAGTCTTGGCAAGTCAATTGACGGTACGGGCGCACAACACCAACGTTCAGATCGGGCGGGCTGGGCGCAATCAGGACCAGATGCGGATGAATTTATTCAAATGGCTAAATGAACCATTCTGTTTGATATTTATATAGTAAAATTCCCTTTGTCAACAGATTTCTAAAATGCGGATAAACGCTAGTCGAAGTTTGCCGGTATTCCAGTTTCAGTCTCACGGTCAAAAATCAGGTGCTCCCTTGCTTTCCGGGCATAATCTGTCTGAACGAATTGCCGCGCCTCCGACATCGAGTCGCAAGCCTGAATCCAGATCGGATGGTCCTCTTCGTCGTAGCGAAAAATATCAAGTGCGCGAGCCACCGATTGTTGACGCGGAGAATATACCAAGATGGGGGATCGTTTGTATCTACACGATATCCATTACGGAGTCTTACTAGGGGTAGTCGGAAACATCTGATCTCTGGCTGGGTTCCCGGGTTACGCTGGATAAAAAACATTGACCGTTTGAAATATAGCGGTCTCGCGGCAGTTCTTGCATTCGATGACTTGACCACCCGCTGATAATGCAGGCTTGAGCGGAAAAAAGTAATTCTGCAGTTGGTCGTCAATTTTGGCGTGCGTGAATATCGTCTTGCAATTTGGACAGAGCAGGTTAGCGGTTTGTTTTCGTTTCAATCGCTTCGATTGCTTTGAGCTGCCGGTCGGTATGCGGGTAAAAGCGCGGGCCGCCTGCGTGCAAAGTACATCGTTTCCCAGCAGCTACCCCGCACGTCGGACAAACAACGGAAATTGATTGTTTTGAAGTGAGAGCGCTTTTCTTCATGCCGACATCCTACAACACGTTGGCGTTTCCAAAGCAATCATCTGAGCGCGGAGGTCACGCCTATCAACTGATTGCCGAACAAGGCTGGCATCTGTACTTTCATCCAGCAACAACACCTCATTTGCTGGCGGCTGCCTTGGCGGCATCAGCGGCCATGAAACCGCAGCATCTGCTGCTTCATCTGCGCACCCGTCTCGTCCGCAATCGTCACGACGTCGAGAGCAGCGAGTTGAAATCGAACTGCTCACCGACTCTAAGGGACGACGTTTCGCCCCTACTGCACTTAAGTAACTCGGCGAATTGTTCTGGAAAGTTCCCAGACGGCGCTGTGGCCGAGCCGCTCAGCGACGAAGTACTGATTCGGGATTGCTCGGCAGCGCTTACCGGCTTGCTCGATTTGGTGTTCCCGAAGAATGTGGCGGGGGTCTTCTGAACTGTGGTCTAATCCTGCTTCCAAAGGTACAGATCCATTCTGAGGAGATTTGATGATGTCCAGATCGAACGCTCGCCGCCTCGCTGTCTCCGTTGCCTTGATCATGAGTTTTGTCCAAGCCGCCTCCGCCGCTGACACTCTGATCGCGGATGCGAAATCACAGCCGGAAAGCTTGACCGTAGCGCCAGGCGGCGTGCTGATTGTCGGAAGCGCCAGTTCGCCGTTCATTTATAAGGTGCGTCCAGGTTCTACCACGGCGGACAAGTTTATCGACGTCAGCACAGAGGGTCCGGGGACGTTTTTCCTCGGCATGTTGGCGGACGCCTCAACCAACACGCTGTGGACATGCCAACTGACGCCAGTGCCAAATACCACTCCGCCCCAACGGCATACCGCGCTGCGAAGCTTCGATCTCACGACTGGCACGCCGAAGATCCGCTGGAACCTGCCAGGAGACAGCAATGTCTGCAACGATTTCACGATCGGACCGGATAAGGCGCTGTATATCACGGACACGATTCCTGGCCGAATCTTCAGGTTGCCGGCGGGAGCCTCCACCGCAGAACTTTATCTGGAACATGCGACGCTTAGGGGCGTCGATGGCATTGCCTTCCTCGGTGACATGCTCTATGTGAACAATGTGATCTTCAACAAGCTCTATCGCATTCCCGTCGATGCCACCGGCAAGCCGGGAACACCGGTCGATATCTGGATGGACCAGCCGGTGAAAGGGCCGGATGGCATGCGCGCTGCGAACGGTAAGCTCCTCCTCGCAGAGAATGGCAGCGGCAAGATCTCTGCTCTCACCGTAACTGGCGACAAGGCGAGCGTTACTGTCCTGAAGGATGGACTTAACACTCCAACCGGAGTCGAACCTGCCGGCGATACGATCTGGATTGCGGAGCGTGGCGCGGGCAAGGCAGTATCGATTCCGATGCCTAAATAGTACCGACACCTCGCGAAGATTGGGTTTCCACCAACTACGGAAGCAAAGAGATGGCCGGCAAACGGCAATCAATTCCCTTTGGATGCGGGCTGACCGAACCTGCCTGCGAACGCGTGCCCTAAACGCATCGATGATCTCAGCACACGGCGAGGACGCGCCTTGGAGAAATCTTCGAAAAAGATTAGCGAAGAATTGTGGAGCATCGGCACGCCGGACAATAAGTTGTAAAATCATCCCAGCGGCGGGAGGTCCTCTTCTTTTGACCAAGCATTTGCACCCGCCGTGTTCTACGAGATAACCGTAAACGTTGCGGTTTACTGACCAGGGCTGGCAATCACTCCGGGACGCAATTCGGGGCTGTGAGCTTACATGCAACCAAGTCCCGCAAAAGCAGGCCTTGCTTTTTTTCCCAATGCGGTCGCCAGCAATAGAGGGTTCCTTTTCTCAGCCAAAAGTGAGGTGCGGCTGGCTGACATGAATGCTGGTGTCGATTTGGAGACGAGCCAACGCAACAAGATCCACCATGGCCTTACCACCGGCATTCATTACGTAGAAATCATCTCCAAACGGACCGTAGTCCGTTTTGTGATTTCCCGACGTCACCCCGACAACGTAAGGGCCATTGGGCCACACGGCCCAAAGCGGCCCGCCTGAGTTCCCTTTGGAGTTGTCTTGATTTTCGCTATCGAGTTCGGCCGCGTCACCGTCTGTGTCCTCGTCGTCGATCGCAACACCGAGGAGGTACGACGGAACCTGGTTGTTGTAGGGGCCCATCGAAGGATATCCCGCCGCAGCCCAGACATTCTCGTCGTCCCAATCGTCATTGTAGGTGCGAACGCCAAAATAGCCCGCGTAATCACCGAGGGGTTGAAAGAGGCGAAGAAGCGCGAAATCCCATGCACCGAGATCCGAGCCATCATAAAAGGTTGCAGCCTGAACCCACGAGAAAAAGGACGGGCCGAACGACGATTGACCGTTGTAATAGCCGGGAACGAACTTGATGGAAAGGGGTCGGGTTCCCGTTGACGACATGCCGAGCCGTCAGGATCAGGTCCCTTCCCACCAGGGCGCCCGAACCCATGGACGACCCGTTGACGTCCTCGAGCCGGCCGATGCAATTCCATGGATACGGATTCGGGTAGTACGGCTTCCGGTCGTCGGGGCCAAAGAAGAGAGCGTCGAGCGCATCCGTGGGAATCGCTCGCTTCCCCTTCGCGTTGCGCAGGACTCTTTCCGGGATCGCTGCCGCCGCCGGGCTGTAGTACCTGGCGTTCCAGGGATGATGTAGCGGCTCGGTGACCGCCTGGAGCCTCTTTGGAGTCTTTGCCCGTTTCGATCGGGACAGCTTCTGTGTGGAAAGGATGGGAAGCCCAAACTGATACGGGACGTGTGCCGTCATCACCCACGCTTCAATGTCATCCCGTTGGGTTTTGAGGCTCGTAAAACCGAGGCGTTGTTCGGGAGAACCATGATGGAGGATGAATCCGTTCCAACCCATGAACGAAGTCATCTGATCGGGCCGTTCTTTCGTCGGTGGCTCGTAATTCGTCCGCGTCAAGGACTCAAGCGATAGCGGTCGATTATCTGTGCCCGATCTACGCGGTTGGAACTTCTTTTTTGACGGCATCGACCAGCCTCCTTGCTTCTTCCTCGTAGTTAGCCCGCAGCGGGCCGGCCGAGCGGCCGGAAAATTTTCAGTGACCGCTCTGCGACACTAATAACGGTCTGCGAATGAATTACGGCTTTTTGCGCATCAAAAACCACAGAAGGAGGATGATGAGAAGCAGCAGCAAGAAAAACCACCACCACTTCTCGAAGATGCCGCCACCACCTCCGGTAGTCGTGCCGACGACCGCCGGTGGAAGCTGGCCAACGAACACCTTCGCTGCGAGGTCGTTACCAATCACCGCGACGTCGAGGGTGCAGGCGTCGTGGAGCGGTCCCGCTTTCACGCCGGCCGCCGTGCAGACTCCCTGCGCCTTCGCGCGGATGCCCTGCTCGAGGTCCGTGGCATAGAAAGGCCGCTTGGGAATGCCGACTTCGATAGACTTCCCGGTGTTGCAGACTGACAACATGGAACTTTCACCGGAAACCCGCCAGCTGTCGGCAAATCGGTGATAGAGGTCATTGAAGTTGAACGGGCTGGTCAGTACGAAGCCGTCGCGCGCCGCGATCTGATTGACATTTCCATTGGGGTTAGCGATGAGGCCGTGTACCGAGGAAGGCCATGTGCCCAAGCCCACGGCCACGTCGATCCACGTGGGGTTGACTGTGGCGCGCATGGAATCACCCTCTTCGCTCGTGAGCTGGTAGACGTTGCCTTGCCGAGCGATACCGACGCCGCCAGGCAGCTCCAGTGTCTGGCCGTCCGCCACCGGCGTTAGCGTGCCGTCGACGTGAATCGCCGCTCTTTCATCTCTTCCCGGTGACAGGAGACAAACCGCGACCTGGGTCTTGCCGAAGCGTGCGGCGACGGCTTTGTTCACCGTCGCGTCCGGCCAGGTCGGCGCTCCCGACACCTGCCGCGTTTGCACTGAGAAATCGCGACCAACTTCGGCCAGGGTAAAATCACCGGCCGCCTGAAAGTCGTAGAAAAGGCCACTGAAAGTTCGCAGGTGGGTGTCGCCAATGGTGGAGGCGGCGGCGCAGTTGGAGGTTGCACCTCCGGCGATGCTCTCCTGGAAGATCACCGCAGGTCCGGGTGCGGTCGCTGCCGGAGCGGTGGGCCCGAAGCTGAGGTTGTTCTTCTCGGCGGTGAAACCTTGCGCCACGCATTTGGGCGCTTTGGTGTCGCCATAGATGATCTCGGTGCGCGTGTTGGACGAGGCTCCGGCGTTGAAGGTAGCGGTGCTGCCGTTTCCCGAGGTGTCGCCGCCCGGCCCGAAGATGTTGAACTCGGCAATCGTCCAGGCACTCGAGGCGGCAACGACGTTGTCTCCGTTAGCTGTATATACATTGGTACCTGTCGACATGGCGACGCTGTCGCCGGTCGAAGTGGCGCTGCCGGTGAGGGTCCACTTGCCCATGTTGGTGATCGGCTGGCTGGGCACCGACACGGCCTTGGCGCTGTTCTTATAGCAGGAAGTTCCAAGGACAGGTACCTGGATCCATCCCTTGTTCGGGGGACAATTCGCGTTGTAGCTGATGAGCCAGTACTGCATGGACGCCGAGCCGTTGCCGGGGCCTGTATTCCAATAAACCCACTGCTCCCAGCCTTGGCATCCCGTATTCGGCGAGCCGGTGCAAGCGCTGCTGCCGGTGAAGAAGTCGGTGTTGATCTGCAGCGTGTACGCGTTGGCGACCGAGGGTCCCGTGTTGCCGATGGGGCCGCTCTCACTGGTCACGTTCGTAACATTCTCGAAATGTCCGATCGCCTGGGTGATGTGTCCCGAAGGTGCTTTCGCTGCGATGTCGTTGTTGTTCCCGACCACGGCGGGGCGCGGCCCATGTCGCGGAGGCGTTGGGATGTTCGGCGCCTTCACGCAAGTAACTTCCTTCCACTCAGTGCGGGGATACGCGGCGTTGAAGCATCCTTTCTTGGGCGCCGGTTTGCGCAGCATGGAGTCGTTCCAGTCCTTGCGCCGGGCCTTTTCTTCGGGCGACACCTGTTCTTCCGCGGCGGCGGCCGTCTTCGGCCGCTCTTGGGGTGGCACTTTTGGTGCACCGGACGACGCGTAGGTGGAGAACAACCCGAACAGCAACATGGCCACGACTCTAAAACGTAGGATCTTCATGATTTCCCCTCTCATCGGCGTGCAACCGCTTGTGATCCGCGCAAGGCTCACCAGCTTCGGCAGTTTCTTTTTGCTTGTCTTGGGATCCGATGGGTCTAGTAGGTGGTGCCGAATAATGCCGTTTCGTTTCAGCGAACTGACGGAAACTCTAGGTTCTCGCAAGAAACCTCCGATTTCCCATTCGGACCTTCACGTCTTGACGCGGCCGACATCAAAATCGAAGAAAGAGTCGCACTCTGGCGAGGTATGGCTAGAAGCGTTTTGTTATTGCGATGCGGCACCAGATCCATCCACACTCGAGACAAACGCGCCACCCGCGGACGGTCACGCACTCAGGAACGGTCGATCGTCAGCAAGTTGGATGAGGATAAGAGGGTGCGGTTCGCGGACAAAGGCGGAGCGTACTGTGTGTAGGAACTATCTGCTGTGGTTTCAGTTCTGATATAACCCTTGCCATCGTCTACGGCGGGTTTGATTGTCCGAGGTGCAGTCGATGGGCACTGCACATTCTTAAGAGGTCAGGTGGAAGGTGGAGGGAAATAGCCACCGGATGCAGCCGGATGTCTTGACCTCTTTTTGTGTCTTCTGTTTCACTGCACTTGGCTCCTTCCTCTATTCCAGTCTTGATATCTCCGCCGCAACTCCGACTTCAACAATTTTCCAGTCGAAGTGTGCGGAAGCTCCTCCACAAAGACAAAATCATCTGGCAATTGCCACTTGGCAAACGTGCGCAGAAGAAATGCGTGCAGGTCCGCGCAGGCGATTGTCTTTCCCGGTTTTGTGACGACAATCCCCAGCGGCCTCTCTTGCCATTTCGGATGCCACACAGAGATAACCGCGGCTTCTGCAACATCGGGGTGCGCAACCAGAGCATTTTCCACGTCAATCGAACTGATCCATTCGCCGCCGGACTTAATCAGGTCCTTGGTCCGGTCTGTAATCTTTACATATCCATCCGCATCGATCGTGACCACGTCTCCTGTTCGAAACCATCCATCGATTGTCCAACTGCACCCAGCGTCCGGCTGATTGTAGTAACTGTCGGCAACAAAGGGTCCACGCAGTTCGAGCTCGCCTGGAGTTTGCCCGTCCCAAGCCACTTCCTTCACCCCATCGGTCGCACGGATATCGATGAATGGCGACGGCACTCCCTGCTTCGCGCGAAGTGCGTACTTCTCTACTTCTCCCCACGAATCCATATGCGGTTTCAGGGTGCATACCGTAGCAATCGGAGTCGTCTCCGTCATTCCCCATGGCTGAATCACTTTTACGCCGAATTTATCGAATCGGCGGAACAAGGTTTCCGGACAGGAAGATCCGGCCACTGCAATACGGAGACCTTCCCTCAGTTTCCATCGCCCCGGCTCTTTTTCGAGTTTGTCGACGACACCCAACCACACTGTCGGTACCGCGCCCGTAAAAGTGACCTGTTCCGTGCTGAGTAAATCAAGGATAGCTTCCGGCTGCAGGTTCGGGCCCGGCAAAACAAGTTTGCTTCCATTCATTACGGCCGCAAACGGTATTCCCCATGCATTGGCATGGAACATAGACATCGCCGGCAGGATCGTATCGTGCCGCGAAAGGGAAAAATTGTCAGGCAGAGAAATGGAATAAGAGTGCAGCGCGAGCGCCCGATGACTGTACACCACCCCTTTGGGTTTTCCGGTTGTGCCTGAGGTGTAGCACATCGCTGCTGGATCCTGCTCACTCAGTTCCGCATAGTTCGGAGTGGTCTGGGTGGATTGCACCAATGCTTCATAGCTGTGGTATGCGGAGGGTACGCCTCCTCCACCAAACGGATTTACAATCACCCGCTCAAGGTTGACGTTCTTTTTGATTTTCTCGAAAAGAGGAAGCAGAATGTCATCGACTACCAAAAACCGGTCTTCCGCATGGTTCACAATGTAGGACAATTCGTCTGGGTGCAGTCGCAGATTAAGTGTGTGTAACACTCCACCAACGGATGGAATTGCGAAATAGACCTCGAGATGGACATGATGGTTCCACATCAGCGTCGCAACACGGTCACCTGGCCGAATACCGAAATCCTGAAGAACAGCACCAAACGATCGCGCTCGCCGGTAAAATTCCTGGTACCTGTAGGACATGGCCCGGTCGTCCGGGCGTTTTGAAACAATCTCTACGTCTGGGAAAATCTTCCCCGCACGTTCGAGTAACGAAGTGAGTGTGAGCTGGTAACTCATCATATGCTGGTACTTACCCTTTGCCGCGTGCGCGGACTGGACCCAAGCTTTGCCTTTTACGCCTCACAGCCACCCTCGCGGGTTCTATCACATTTAGGCTTAGGTGACACGCATTTCGTCGGCAAGAACGCAGCATCGAGCCCACGTCCGAAGCTTGGGCAGTGTCTTTAGTGAGGGCAGCCGGCGTTCACCTACCTGCTTCCGTTGCTATCTTTCCTTCGCGCTTCACGAACCAGGGATAAATGGTCGGCAGCACCAACAAGATGAAAATCGTCGACGTTACTAATCCTCCGGTCATCACAATTGCCAGCGGCCGCTCGATTTCCGTGCCGTGCATGCGCAGCAGGAGGATGGGCAGCAAACCGCAAATCGCCGTCGCAGCAGTCATAAGTTTCGGTCGAACGCGCCCGATGCTCGCTTCGCGGATCGCCTCGCCAAGCGGCTTGCCTTCGGCCACAAGCGCGCGTGTCTGCGTCACCAGCACCAATCCGTTTTGTACTGCGATTCCGAAAAGACCAATCAATCCTACAAGCGAGGAAACGTTCCACGTTTCACCCGCCAGTAAAAGAGCAACAATGCTTCCGACAAACGCCACAGGAATGGTGGCCAGAATCATTGCTGCCTCCGCCGTGGAGTCGAGCGCCAGATAGAGCAGTAGAAATACCGCGAACAATGCCACCCCAATGGCTACGGCCAGCGAACGCGCGGCGCGTTCCTGTCCTTCCACCTTGCCTCCTACGTCGAAGAAATATCCAGGCGGCAGCTGCAGTTGCTTTGTGAAGCGCGACCGGATGTCCGACGCTGTGCTGCCCAGATCGCGGCCATCGACACCGGCTTCCAACGCGATTCTCCTCGTTCCTGCTTCGCGCCGAATGGCGCCGGGACCGAACGTCTCTTCGATATCCGCAAGCTGGCCCAGTGGAATCCGCGTTCCATCGTGGCCGTCAATCAACATACGCCGAATCGCATTTGCATCGTTCCGCGATTCATCCTGCAATCGCAGAACCAGGTCGAATCTTCGTTGCCCAATCCATACTTCGGACATGTCTTGTCCGGCGAGGCCGACACGTACGGCAGAAATCACATCACCCGGAGTCAGCCCCACACGCGCGACAGCGGGGCGATTGATCGCGATGCGCAGCTGTGGCATCCCCGTCAGTTTTTCCACGCGCAAATCGGTTACGCCTTTCACTTGCGACATGATCGCGCGCGCGCGTTCTCCGAGTTGCGAGAGTTGCTCGAGGTCTGATCCAAAGATGCGGACATACAAATCGGCCGGAGTTCCGCCCAAGCCTTCGTCCATGCGCATGCCGAGCGGAGTCGTGAAGAGAGACGAACCGCCAGGCACTCGCTCCAACCTCTCGCGCATTGCCCGCTCCAGTTCCTCCATTGAACGCGCGCGGTTCGGTTTCAAAACAACCAAAACGTCGGACATCGTGTGCGGCATCGGATCTTCCGTCCGTTCCGCACGTCCGCTGCGCCGGACAACATCCTCCACTTCCGGGAACTCGCGAAGCGCGTCTTCGAACTGGTGGTTGACGCGGTCCACCTGATCGAGCGAAGCCTCGGGCGGAAGTATGGTTTGAATCAGAAACGCACCCTCATCCAGTTTTGGCATGAAATCGGAACCCACGTAGAATCCTGCGACAATCGTCGGGGCCGTCACGAGAACCGCGACCAGCAATACGGTCTTCGGGCGGCGAATGCAGGCATCCAGAACAGGCGCGTACGCTTGTTTCAACCGCCGCACCAGCCAGACATCTTCGGGTTTTCCTTCGGGCCGCGGCCGCAGGAGCAAGGCGGACGCCACCGGAACCAGCGTCAACGCCAGCACAAGTGAAGCGCCGATTGCAGCAATCACCGCGGCTGCCAGTGGCATGTAAATCCGCCCTTCAATACCGGACATCGCAAACAGCGGAAGAAAAACAGCAATGACGATGAGCGTGGCAAAAGCGATCGGACGGCCCACTTCGGATGCGGCTTGAAGCGCCTGCTCTTTGCGCGAGCCTTCTCCGCGATGAACCGTCATGCGGTGCACAATGTTTTCCGCCATGATGATCGCCGCATCCACCAGCAGCCCCACGGCAATGGCGAGGCCGCCAAGCGTCATCGTATTTATGCCAACGCCCAACGGTTTCAGAATCAGCCCCGCGAGGAACACGGAGAGTGGAAGCGTCACGGTCACTACCAGCGCTGCGCGGACATCGCCCAGCAAAACGAGAAGAACGCCGACGACGAGAAATGCCCCAAGAAAAATGGCGCGGCTGACACCGCCGAGCGCGCTGCCAACTAGCACCGACTGGTCGTACACAATTCTCAGTTGCACTCCTTTCGGCAAACTTTTCTGGATGTCTTCCACCGCTTTGCGTATTCCTTGCGATACCTGCACCGTGTCTGCGCCGAACTGTTTCACAATGCGGCAGCTCACGACCTCACCTTTCAGGCGGTGCGCAATGCCACGCCGGACTGCCGGTGCCTCCCGGATTTCAGCGACATCACCAAGCATCACCGGGGTTGTGCTATGCACCGCAACGACCGTGCTTCGCAGATCGTCCACCGTCTGTACACGACCTACGGCTCGCAAAGTCCATTCCATCGAACCTTGCACGATGAAACCGCCCGAGGCATTCAGGTTTGCGCCTTCGACCGCGTGCATCGCCTCCGTCAGCGAAACGCGGCGCGCCGACATGCGATCCGGATCGAGTTGCACCTGGAACTGCCGCAGATATCCGCCGAGCCGTTCAACCGCAGCCACGCCCGGTACCGCGAGAAGACGGTTTCGCACATCAAATTCCGCCAGATCGCGGAGCGTCATCAAATCCGTCGTTCCCGGATCGGCTTCGAGTGTGAATTCGAAAATCTCGTTCAGCCGTCCCGTCAGGCTCGAAATCAAAGGAGCATCCGTTCCGGGGGGCAATTGATTTCCGGCTTGACCGACGCGCTCGGCGACAAATTGCCGTGAGCGGTAATAGTCAGCGTCGGGCAGAAATTCGATCGTCACCTGCGTGACGCCCTGCTGCGAATTTGAACGGATGCGTTTTACATCCGGCAAGCCTGCAAGCGCGGCCTCCATCGGAATCGCAATGCTCGTCTCCAGTTCTTCCGGTCCCATCGCCGGGTTCTGCACTATGATGTTGAAGACCGGAGCCGCCAAATCCGGGAAAACATCGCGCCGCAGTTCCTGCAGCCACATCGCGCCGAGCGCCGTCCCCACCAGCACCAGGGTGAGCGCCAGTCCGGGACGCGCAAACGAACTCTTTAGAATCTTGTCGATCACAGTGCCCTCGCTCTAGTGCTCATGTTCCGAACCTTCACTGCGCGCTTTTTCCGCTTCGGCTTTCAGGAGAAAAGCTCCCTCGACGACGACGCGCTCGCCCGCTTTCAGTCCCGATACAATTTCAATTTCCGTACCGAGATCGCGGCCCCGTCCCACTGGCCTTATCTCAAACGTGTCCTGTCCCGCGGGGAGAAACACCAGCCATTCGTTTTCAATCCGCTGGAGAGCGGCGACGGGAACCGCAATCACCTTCTCCGAAGTTTTCCCGACCGGAACCCACGCCGTTGCGGACATTCCCGGCCGCAATAGCTGTTCGGAATTGGCGACTTCGATGCGCACGGGAATCGTGCGCGAACTTGCATCCACCTGCTTGCCGACAAGCGTTACGTTTCCCGTGAAAGCCCGTCCCGGGAGAGCCGCGAAGCTTACGCGCGCCGTGCTACCGGGCGTCAACCGCACCGCGTCCCGCTCGAAGGCATGCACTACCAGCCAGAGCAGGGACAGATCTCCGATGCGGAAGAGAGGTTGAGCCGGGTCTGCCATCTGCCCTTGAATGGCGTTTCGCTCAATCACCGTGCCGTCCACGGGAGAACGAAGAATAAGTTCGGAGCTGTCAGACGATTCGTCACTCGCGCCAAGAGCGCGGAGCCCCGCACGCGCGGAACGTACCCCCGCTTCCGCCGTCGCCACACCGGCTTCGGCCTCCTGTACTTCCCGCGCCGGCACGATATTTTCGGCGGCCAGACTCCGCTTCCGCTCGAATGTCTTCTTCGCAAGGTCGAGCCGCGTTTGTGCGGTAACCGATTCCGCTCTCGCCCTTCCAATATCGACGCTTTGCAGAACCGCGAGCTGCTGCCCTTTCCGAACGACCTGCCCCGGAGCAGCGAGAACGGTCACCACGCGGCACGCGATCGGAGTTCCTACTTCCGCGTAGCGGCCTTCATTCACTTTCAATTCGCCCAAAAGCTGTGCGCCTTCTCCGCCCGCGCGTACTTCGACCGGCGCGGTTGTTACCCGAATATCGCGCAGCATTTCCGGCTTGATGCGCAGCGTGTGTGCTGTCGAAGGTTCGGCACTTGCCGCAGGGGAGCCTTGCGCGGGTTTGACTTCCCTTCTTTCTTCGCCGGATTTATCGCAGCCCATCAGGAATAAAGCACAAGCCAGGATCGTAATGATCGTCGTTTTCATCGGAGCACTCCCGCTCGGAATTGCAATTCAAGTTCGGCCAGCTTTGCTTCGAGCAAGCTGTTTACGTAGGCGAGCCGCGTGTCCAGCGTCTCTTTGCGGATTAACAGCAACTCAGCCATTCCGATCTCACCCTCTTCGTAACTTCGCTTCGACAGCGTTTCGTTGTCGGCGAGGCTCGGCAGAGCTCCGCGCTCCAGCTCTCCCGAAGCTTCGACTCGGCTTTCATAGGTCTCGAAGGAGCTGGATACCTCGTGCTGGACCGCGTTTCGCAGCGCTTCCATTTCCAGGCGAATCCGCGCGGCGCGCGCAAACCCCACCGCTTGCAATTCCTGGCCGCGCGAAAAAATGGGAAGCGTGATCTTCACGCCACCCTGGTACACGTTGTCGCCCGTGTCCCGTTTGTAACGCGTCGTGAATCCAAAGTCGGGCCACTTGAATCCTTCTCCAAGCCGCACATCGGCTTGCGCCTCGCCAAGTTCCGCCTGCAGGGCCTGAAAATCCGGCCGTTCCGCGAGGGACCGGGACAACAGCGCCGATTGCTCGTATGCGCCGCGCTCGCGTAAATCACCTGTTACGACTAGCGACTCTCCCCCTTTCATTCCCAGTAGGACGCGCAGCTCTCCCAATTCTGTGCTCAAGTCCGCCGCTGCGATACGCAGCTCGGCGCGAGCTCGGGCCAGGCTTGTGCGCGAAAGATTGACTTCGAGAATCGCCACGTCTCCCGCACGGTAGCGGCGATCCGCAATTTGCAGGAATTCCTGTGCCAGTTTTTCCGTCGTCGTGAGCAACCGCACACGTTCGTTCGCCGCGAGTGCACGCAAGAATGTCGCGGCAACTTCGCGAAGCAGCCGCCGCGTGGCCTCGCCACTGTCGGCGATTTCCTTCGCAACCCCTGCTTCGGCGCCGGCGATGCGCGCTTTGCGCCGCCCGCCCAGCTCGAATTCCTGCGTAAGGGCCACATCCACATCCGTAAAATTACTAGGAGTGGAAAGCCTTGGCCCTGCTTCCGTTTCAAGCGTCGGGTTCTGCGGAAAACGAATGGCAGCGCCCTTCAAGCGTCCGCGCGCTTCCTCGATGCGCGCCCGCGCGGAAAGAACGATTGGTGCCCGTGTGCGTGCTAGGTCGAGAACCTCTTCGAGCGTCAGAGTTCTCTCCTGTCCCCAGCACGTGAGTGGCAGCAGAAGAAACAAGTACGCTCTTCCTGCGCCTCGAAAAATGATGTTTGCGATTCCCTTCCTCATGTCTTTCTCCCTTGAAAAAACTCCTTCGGCAGCAGTTCGCGCAGCCGGAACAATGCCTTCATCCAAATTCTCCGAACCTCTTGAACGGGAATCTCCACAACTTCGCCGATGGTCATGTCGTCGAAACCCATTGCACTGCGTAACGCGAAAACCGCGCGCTCCTTCCACGGGAGCAGCACGATGGCTTCCTGCAGCCTGGGTGTTTCCTTTGCTTCGAGCGGCGTCGCCGGCGCGTTTCGCTTTGCCGCATCCAACGCGTAGATGAGAAGAAGTGCCGGCAATTGCCAGGCGTCAAGTTCCGAGCCCCGGCTCAGATAGGCATGAAACGCTTGGCCCGTCGTCCGTTCCGCGTCCGCGCCTTCGCCCACCAACAGAAAACAGAGAGCGAGCACGCTTGGACTCCAGGCGGCGTAGAACTTTTCGATCTTTCGTTCGATGCGCATAGAATTCCTCGCTCGTGTGCGCGAAAAGAAAAGCTCACGCGATCAGGCCGTGCCTGATGCAAAGAGGAGTGAATGGAACTGCGTTAGAGACGGACTGCGAAGTTACTGTTTAGGAGGGTGAAACAAGGTCTGCGGCAGTGCTGTGGGACCGGAAACTATGCGAACACCTTCGGCAGTAATCATCGGAGAAGGAGATTCGAGCAGAAAGAATGAGCCGGGCAAGATGTGCGTGCAGCAGCAGAAGCAGCCGTCGTCGTCCGACGCTGAGACAGGCTGCGCATCCGCTTGGGCGACGGAACTCAGGGCTACATCGGTGCGTGCTTGTGATCCAGGAAACGTCCCCGCAATGCAGACGCCCGCCGAAGAGAGATCGAGAACCATCAGCAGGAGGAGCAGCGAGGCTGCGAATTTGCCGTTTCTGTTCTGCACGAGACCAGTATAGAGCAAACCCTTCGACCCTGCCACTGTCCGCCCTGAATCGTTTATATCCTTTCAGCTTGGGCGTCAGCAAATTGTTGAGTACAAAGATATTCCGCGCTTGAGAAGAAGTAACTTTTCAGAGAGCATTACAGTGGCTTTCAGCAGCCTGCGCCGCGAAACGAATGTCTGAAAAAAAGATCTCAGGATATCTCAAGATGTCAGGTGCCAAGATCCTCGCTTTTCAAGTAGAAAGAGGCTGTGGTCTGGACGGGCTACGGCGACTCTTCCAAACGGGAATCAAATATGACTCGATCCAAGATACAGTCAAACATCCGGATGGACTTGATGACTTGGAGTGTACTCGGCCGTTCGTGCTGATCCGCTGAGCTAGATATTGTGGCGCGAAGGCTGAGGCTTTCACGGCCGAAAGTTCCCCGGAAACTTCGGATTCAGGTGCTTGCGCATCGCGACAGGGGCCACAAGAGGAATTGACCGAATCACGGTTCCCTCACGCTTCGCAACCACGACGCGGTCACGCCCAAGAGCCTTGGCACTATAGAGAGCCTCATCCGCGGCGCGCAATAAATCATAACCATTTCCGCCGTGGTCTGGAGATATCGCAACGCCGATAGAAACCGTCAAGGCTCCCCCTGAAGGTCCGATGTGCACTGCGATTGAATTCTTTATCAGCTGCCGCAGTGATTCGGCGCGCTGAACAATCACTTCGAGTGCGGCATCTGACAAGATGATGGCGAATTCCTCCCCACCGTAGCGGCAAGCGATGTCTTCTGTACGGATGCCCTCTCGCAGAAGCTCACCGACGAGACGCAGGACCGCGTCACCTCCGGCATGGCCAAAAGTGTCATTAAATAGCTTGAAATGATCCAGGTCCATTAGAATGACACCTAGCGGCGAGTTGCTGCGCAATGACCGATGAACTTCACGACCGAGCGATTCTTCCATGTAGCGACGGTTGAATAGTCCCGTGAGAGGGTCTCGAATGGCCTGCATCCTGAGAGTTTCGCGCAGCTGTAGATTGGCAAGGGTTATTCCGACCTGCTCTGCCATCACTGAAGCCAACCGTTCATGTGACTTCAGGATTGGAGGATCCCCTTGTGCGTCCTTTCGGGGGACGGTTTGAATACCGAAAAAGAGCACGCCGAGAGTCTCTCCCCAGGCGAGGAGGGGAACGCAGAGTGAACCCTGCACAATTTGTTCATCCAGATGCAGGCAACGAAGACCTGCCGGTGAAGTGTCATCAAGACAGTGGGAATGGCCAGTGCGGAGAGCCCAGCAATCAGATGTGGCAAAGGTCGGATATTTTTGGATATTTTCACCCCATGACACCACGACCTCGACCAAGCCGCTCAGCGAAATTACCCCCAGTGCTCCGAATACGTTGGGGAAAAAATTCTGAGCGGTGCGTCTGACTACTTGAAATACCTCTTCGCCCGACTGGCAAGCCTCAAGTGCTCGTGCCATTTCACGGAGCGCACCGAACTCCTGGCTACGCAACTCAACTTCCGCGAGCGACGCCGCGAGGCGACAGTTTGCACCCTCCAACTCAACAGTACGCGTCACCACACGGGCTTCCAACTCTCGATTGAGTTGAAGCAGCGCGTCTTCGGCCTGCTTGCGCACAGTCAGGTCGCGGATCGCTTTTGAAAAGCCAAGTAGCCTCCCGGAAGCGTCTCGCATCACAGTGACAACGACGTTTGCCCAGAAGAGCGAGCCATCCTTTCGCACACGCCAGCCTTCGTCTGCAAATTGTGAGTCAGTCAATGCGCACTTGAGTTCTGTGTCTGGTTTTCCTCCCTGCACATCTTCTTTGGTGAACAAACAGGAAAAATGTCGGCCCATGATTTCGTCAGAACTATAGCCGTTGATGCGCTCCGCGCCCAGATTCCAGCCAGCCACACACCCCTGCGGGTCCAGGAGGAATATCCCGTAGTCTTTGGTGTGCTCAATCACGAGGCGGTACTTCTCCTCGCTCTCGCGCAAAGATTGATTGCTGCGGATCAAATCATCCCGGCTTGGAATCGCCAATGCGGTAGGAACAAGGCGTACTAAGAGAACCGCCGTGCTGACCGAGGCAACGGCAGTAATGGATTTGAGCACTCCCGAAGCCCAGTAGACTGGATGCCAGAGCGTCAGGACTTCCATGAAATGAGTAAAACCACAAGCGACGATAAACATTCCGAAACAAAGAAACATCCAGTTGAATGGCAAGTCCTTTCGCTTCCGCACGATGTGTACCAGTGTGATCGGGATGGACATGTAGGCGAGCACAATCAGACTGTCGGAGATCACATGTAGCAGGATGAGGCGCCAATTCCAGAGGAAGCAAGTACCGTGGGGCAGGAAGCTCGACTGTAACAGAAATGTTGATACTATCATCGTACAACTCTCTTTCTCAGGTGCTTGGGCTTTCCTTGAAGCAGGGGGGACACACCAGTTATGGAATGTAAGCCCCCTTTTCCGATTCACTTACGTGCTGTATTGCTAGTCTGCAAAAATGTGCACGAACCATCCGCATTCGCGGTACAGCCAATCGGAAGAGTGCCAGCGACCAGCGCGCAGGCGCCACGGTTTGCGTTGCCAGGGAAAAAGAGGCTTGTTGTCGTTTCAAAATCTTTGTCACCGATGGCCCGGTGTCGACAACGAAATTCGGCTCCCGTTCCGAACTTGGACGAATACTGGTATTCCAGCTCTGCCAGATTTATTTTCTCGTCCCGCTTCAGGAACAAACTCGAAACAGCGAACGCAACGTCGGGCGCGGAAGAAGCTGTGTGCACAGGCGTTCCTGCCACACCGTTTGCGGGTGCAGCACACGGACCGGAAATCGGCAGCGTCGCCGTGGAAGAAAACAGGTTGGGCGCGGCTAGCAGCTTCGGTGTAAAAAACGAGCAGCTGGAGTTGTCAAACTCTGGGGGGTTGTGAAAATTTGAGAGGTGAAACGAATCGATAAAGCTGAGCCTGTCCGTGATTCGCCAGGTTGCGCCGAAATCGGCATTGGCCGCGACGTGCCGACCAAATACTGGTACTGAATTCGATTGGTTGTACAGAGTGGTTGTCGCCCTTCTTGGAGGAGCCTACTCTCAACTCGAACTCTTGCCTGTCCTGTTTGAGGCATTGGTAGACTTTTGCCCTTGTCTTCGCCCGATTCGCCCCGTTCCTTCGCCTCCAGTAGATGGACGAGGCGGAGGACGGCGAAGGAAGTTAGTTGAGTTCAAATGGAGCAGCCGAAGCAACCTAGTGCGGCTGTTAAGTTCTTTAGTTTGTTGGAGCGGGCGATGGGAATCGAACCCACGTCCGAAGCTTGGGAAGCTTCTATACTGCCATTGTACGACGCCCGCTCTTCTCTCTGGCTTGTTAATTATACACAACTAAGCGACCGCACGAACAGCGTGGCCTCAACTTTCTGTATCCGCTTTGAAGCGATGCTTTGTTGATTTTCAGAACTGTATCACCTAGAACTTTGCGGAATGCACTGGCAGCCGTTTGCTTCTGCGCGAGAAATTCCCGTTCTTCCTCTGAAGTGATTTGGAAGCTCTTAAGCCGCCATAGAGCAGCCTCATAGCTCACACCAAGTAGAATGCCAAGTGAACGATGTCATAGAACTGTAGTCCAAGGGGTTGCGAGGAGCCGCGGCGCTGTGCTCGGACCGCATCGCCTTCCTCGTCGCGCCTTCAAGGTTGTCTGCGTCTTAACCTTGTATGCTGATTCCGTCTGTAAGATATTCATCCGGCAAGATACCGCCGAGGAGAACTGTGCCTGAACCTGTTACTGAATACGAAAAGCGTCTTGGCAACAGCCTTGAAATCGTGGCGCGGGAAGATCGCGCTCATCGCGCGGTCGGGAGCGCCAAGGTTGCCGTCGTGGCCGTGGGGCTCCTGATGGTTTGGTTGTGCTTGTCTCATGAACGAGTTTCCCCGTATTGGTTGTTCGTCCTCGCCGCAAGCTTCTTCCTGCTTGCCGGCTTTCACGAAATCGTTTTACGCGCCAAAGCTCGCGCTGAAACACTTGCCGATTTCTACCGCAGAGGAATCGCCCGATTGCAAGATCGCTGGATCGGCTTCGGCCAGACCGGAGACCGTTTCCGCGACCCTGGCCATGTTTATTCAGAAGATCTGGACCTCTTTGGCAAAGGCAGTTTGTTTGAGCTGCTTTCTATTGCCCGTCTTCCCATGGGCGAACGCCGCTTGGCCGATTGGCTCTCCACACCTTCGCCGCTCCCGGTCATTGCCGAGCGGCAGCAGCTGGTTTCCGAGCTTCGCGAACGCCTGGACTTGCGCGAAAACATCGCTGTTGCCGGAACTCGTCTTCGTCCCCGCCTTGATCCGGAGTCTCTTCTCCTCTGGGCGAACGACGGGCCAGCCCTCCCCGGTCCGCTGTCCCGTGGACTGGTAGCTGCGCTGGCCGCTGCAATCTGTGCCGGGATCGTCTACTACTTCCTGGCATCTATCTTTTGGCCCCTGGCGATCTCTCTCCTGCTGGGACTCGGTGTTCGGCAAAAACTTGTGAAGCGTGCGGAAAGCACCATGCACGGCGTGGCCTGCAACGCAGAAGGTCTTCTGGCCTTTGCCAAGATTCTGGCTCTGCTCGAAAAGGAATCCTTCTCTTCTCCCCATCTCAGGGAATTCACAGGCAGGCTAAAAACCTCCGGCATCTGCGCTTCGCGCGCCATCCGAAAATTGGCTGCGGTCGTGTACTGGGTCGATGGTCATGACAGTCTTCTCGGTCATCTTGCTGAAATTCCGATTCTCTATAGTTTGCAGGTCGCTTTTGCCGCCGACGCTTGGCGTCGCCGCTACGGCCGCAGTCTGCAATCCTGGGTTGATATCGCCGCCGAGATGGAAGCCCTGCTTTCGCTTGCCTGCTATTCGTTCGAGCATCCGGCCGACCCGTTTCCCGAGTTGCAGGCGGCCCCGGATGGCGCCGCCATTTTCCGTGGCGAAGATCTCGGTCACCCGCTCATCCCGGCGGCCAAGTGTGTCGCCAACAGCGTCCGTCTGGATGACCGGGTCCGAGTCCTGCTCGTGAGCGGTTCAAACATGTCCGGGAAAAGCACCCTGCTGCGTGCCGTCGGCGTGAACACCGTGCTGGCCATGGCGGGCGCCCCGGTTCGTGCGAAAACCCTCTCGCTCACACCTCTCGCTCTCGGGACTCGGCTGCGCAGCGCAGACTCGCTCCAGGACGGTCGCTCCGGGTTTTACACCGAAATCCTGCGGCTTCGCGTGGTCTTTGATCTCACTGCGAATTCCCTTCCGTTGTTGTTTCTGTTCGACGAACTGCTGGAAGGAACCAACAGCAAGGACCGGAAACTCGCGGCCGAGGGACTCACTAAAATGCTTTTACGCCGCCGGGCGATCGGCATCGTGACCACGCACGATCTCTCGCTCGCTGATATCGCGGACTCTCTGGACGGCAAGATGGCCAACATGCATTTTGAGGACCAGGTTCGCGACGGGAAAATGTCGTTCGAATATAAATTGCGAGATGGCGTGGTCACGAAAAGCAACGCGATCGAACTCATGCGGCTGATCGGTTTTGAACTGTAGAGGAAGAAAGGATTCGATCCGCTTACCGCCGGTGCGGGATTGTGCCATCCCACGTGGAATCCAGGTGATGGTCTTTTTTCTGTTGCCACGGATCGCGGGAAATACCGTTCAGGTCCCAAACGACGAGTCCGTTGCGAACGGTTAACTCACAGGCTAATTTTTTGTCCCCATCCATTCGCGCTCCGAGGCTGTCTGTAAATCCAAATTTCCCTTTGGCGACGCTCAATACCGAGATATCGGCAGCCGAACCCACCGCAAGATTTCCCAATTCCTGGTGGTGGATTTCCTTCGCCGGATTCCAGGTGGAACGCAGGATGACATCCGGCAGCGTCAGGCCAATGTTCAAAAACTTGGACATGACGTTGTTCATGTCCTTCATTCCCGCATTCATACTGCCGATATGCAAATCGGTCGAGATGGAATCCGGCAAAAATCCTTGTTGGATGGCCGGTACGGCCTGCTTGAAGAGGAAACTGCCCATGCCGTGCCCAACATCGAAAATGACTCCGCGTTTTCTGGCGGCCAGCAGATACGGCATGAGCTTCCCGTCGGTATCGAGCATGGGAATGTAATCGATATACATGTGGGTTGAAATATCGCCGGGGCGGAGTTTTGAGGTGACCAGTTCTTCGTACGGCCGTTCCGGACGGAAACTCCCGAAATCGATCATCACGGGAAGTTGCGCAATTTGTCCGGCGGCGACCACCCGGTCCACGGCCGTCCACTCGGGGCCCGTAAAGTGGGCGGTTTTAAAGCCGACGATAATCTCCGGATATTTTTTGGCCAGCTCGGCCGTAGCTTGGGGGTCCATGTCGTCGACGTTCTGCTCAACTTTTCCGCCGCCCATGCCGTTTCCGACGATATTGATAAAAGCGAGCACCCGGGTTTTTGCTCGATCGATGATGCGGTCCTTGAAATCGGGAAAATTCCTCCAGCCGGAGCTGCCGGCGTCGACCACCGTGGTGACACAGGTGCGAAACGTGAAATTGTCAGGATAGACGCTGTTGTCTCCGTCGTAGGCGTTGCGCAAACCGGTGCCTGCATAGTTGTGTGTGTGGATGTCGAGAAGACCCGGAGCGACGATCATTCCAGCGACATGAATTACCTTTCCGGCGGACGATTCGGGGATATTTTTTTCAATTGCGGCAATTTTGCGATCGCGGATTCCCACGTCCGCGACGGCATTGCGGCCGCTCTGCGGATCGATCACCTGGCCGCCTTTGAGAACAAGGTCGTATTCCGGCTGCTTTTCCTGGGCCGCCAGACGGACGGGAAACAAAAGAACAAAGGCCAGCAAGTAGCGCATAGTTCGGATGGAGGCCGATTCCTTTCTCCGGCGATTGCCAGGAGTTGCCGCAAAAGCGAATGGCAAGCAGACCCGCCGCGCGCCGTCGGCAGCGGGTCTGCAGCGCGAAGCACGCTAACACGCACAAAGCGGTACAGTTTAGGGCAAATGTCCTACAGCTCGACTCGGAATAAACGCTACTGTAGCGGCACGAGTTTCAAGCCATGCGTATTTTCTCTGGGCTCGAAGCGGGCTTCCGGCTAGTGCTATGATGTGCCTGAATTTCTCACTCGAGGGGCGAATGTGGCGCACACTCGCCAGACGACTGCCAACTTCCCGCTTGGCGCTAGTACCCAGACGCAAGGAATGTAGGTCCGCGACATTGCAACGTGCCCTGACGCAGGCGACGATTCTCACGCTCCTCCCTTTTGTCGCAGCGGCACGTCCCAACAACCCGCCTGTGGCCATATCGGAATATCAGAAGCAGGAATGGCACGTCGAAGACGGGCTCTCGCAAAGCAACGTGCGGGCGATTATTCAGGCCGGCAATCGCGAACTGCTCCTCGGAAATTCCGAAGGCATTACCAGTTTTGATGGACTTCATTTTGCGCCCTGGAAGGTTGGCAACGGGGACGGCAACGCCAATGAACCGGTGAATGCCTTGCTGATCAGCCGGACAGGCGACCTGTGGATTGGAACCGATGATCGTGGAGTGATTCGACAGCGGGGAAACTCGGCCGTCACCGTTAGCGAAAACGCCGGCTTTCACCGCGAACGCATTCGCGCCCTGTTTGAAGATCCCGCCGGCGCCATCTGGGTCGCAACGCACAATGGCATCGAGCTGATTACCGGAGAAAAAATCCAGTATTTTGAACAGCTGGGGCTGGTTCCCGGCGACATCACGCAGCCATTTGGACAAGCCGCCGGTGGCAAAACCTTTATCGTGACCGCCAAGGGCCTATTCCTTGGCAACAGTTCAGGAATTGCACCGTTTACCCTGTCTCACCGGGAACTGGGCAACGCGACTGCCGCTTACGGAGACGGTTCCGGAGTCGTCTGGATTGGCCGGTCCAAGGGACTGACCAGGCTCACGCCGGATGGCCATGGCGGTTACCGGGAACAAGAGTTGCCTGCGGTGCATGGTCCGGTCACGGCGCTCATCTCCGATCACGACGCGAACGTTTGGGTGGGCACAAAAGCCCACGGCGTCTGCCGTGTTTCATCCGACGGGACCACCTCGCATTGGACAACGGAAAATGGATTGTCTGACGACACCATTCGAACGTTTCTTGAAGACGATGAAGGCAATTTATGGATCGGCACTCTCAGTGGCGGACTCAGCCGCTGGCGCCGCTCGACCCTGGTTCCTTTCGGAACTCCGGAAGGCCTTCCCAATAGTTTTGCGGCCAACGTGCTTGCCGACCGCCGCGGCGACATCTGGCTGGGCACCTGGGGCAGTGGTTTGCTGCGAATTCGAAAAGGAAAACTTCAGCAGGAACGGCTTGAGGGCTCGCCCCATACCGATCCCATTCGCTCGCTGAGTGAAGACCCGCAGGGAAATATCTGGATTGGAACCTGGTTCGACGGCGTGTATCGCTATGATGGCAATTCATTCCGGCATTTTCTGACCGGACGCGAATCTCCTTCCAACGCCATCAGCTGCATCCGCGTGGACTCCCGCGGCGCGCTTTGGCTGGGCACATACCGCGGCCTGCTCCGGTATGAAGCCGGCATTCCCGAGAAAGGCAAAGGCACTCTTTTTCTTCCGGAGACCATTATCACGTCGTTTACTGAAGATCGCGATGGCTCCCTGATCGTGGGAACCTTCAAAGGCCTGTACCGAGTGCACGACGCGAAGGTGGAAGCCATCACCGAACAAGACGGGCTTTCGAACAGTTTTATTTTATCGGTTTCCGCCGACAGCCAAGGCGGCGTGTGGGTTGGCACAAAGGGCGGCGGCATCGATTTGATCGCGGGCCGCAAGGCGCTCCATGTGCCTCCGGCTGCGGGAATTCCCGCCTATCCCGTTTCCTCGGTGCTCGACGACGGACACGGAATGCTGTGGATGAGTACGACCCGCGGGCTCCTGCGAGTGCCTCTCGGGCAACTGCAGGAATTTGTCGCCGGCAGCCGGCGGTCGGTCGACTCCTATCTTCTCGGCAGGAACGACGGTATGCGCAGCAGCGAGTGCGGTGGAACTTCGCAACCGCCGGCTACGCGAACCAGAGACGGGATCCTGTGGTTTGCCACCGCCAAGGGATTTGTTCATACCGATCCAACCGCGGAAAACTTCCGGTTGCCGCCGCTGGAAGCGCGCATCACCGGCTTTCAGATTGAACGCAATGATGTGCCTGCGGCCCCGGCGATTTCTCTGGTTCCCGGGATCCGCGAGTTCTCCCTGCAGTTTGACGCCATTCGGCTTTCCAATCCCTCGCAAGTGCAATATCGCTACAAACTGGAAGGTTACGATCCGGACTGGACCTCCACCTCCGGACACCGGGCCATTTACCGGCACCTGGCTCCAGGTCACTACCGATTCCTGGCGTCGGCGCACGACGCGGGCCAGCCGTGGTCGGCGGCCGTGGCGGAAACCGCAGTTGTTCAGGAACCATTTTTCTACCAGAGAACGGCGTTTTACTTTGTTACCTTGCTGCTGGTCGGCGGGATTGTGATGATCCTGTTTCGCTGGAGGATTGCGCGCATCAAGGGGCGCATTCGAGTCGTAATGGAAGAGCGAAACCGCATTTCCCGGGAGTGGCATGACACGCTGATGGCCAGTCTTGCTGCCATTTCCTGGCAACTGGAATCCACTCGCGACCGCCTGGACAAAAACCAGATGGAAGCCGAGCTGTCGCTGGAAATAGCGCGCAACATGGTGCGGCACTCGCAGACCGAAGCACGACGCATCATTTGGGATCTGCAGGACGAAGCCGCCCCCCTGGGCGCGCTCTCCGAAGTACTTTCCAAAGTACTGGACGGGATGAGCACACGTTCGAACTTGAACGCCAAGCTGCGGGTCAGCGGGCCTGAAGCGCTACTGTCTCCGGTGGCGATTCATCATCTCTCCTGTATTTGTCAGGAAGCGGTGGCCAACGCGGCGCGTCATGGCCTAGCCCGGGATATCCAGGTGCGACTCGAGTACCGCGACTCCTGCGTGACGCTTTCAGTAAAAGACAACGGATGCGGATTCGTTACGGCAAACGGCGGGATTCCCGGGCATTTTGGCCTTTCCGTGATGGAGGATCGCGCGCGAAAACTGGGCGGCGACCTGAGGATCTCCTCCAGGCCGGGGGCCGGCTGCGAAGTGGTTGTCGAAGTTCCTGTGGGAGCACCGGCATGACCATGCCAGCGACTTCGCTCGTCAAGATTCTGCTGGTCGAAGATCACTTCATGGCGCGGATTGCGCTGCGTTCCATTCTCGGCAATACGCATACCCTATCCGTTGTTGGCGAAGCGGATAACGGAAATGATGCCGTCCGGCTGCATGCCAGTTTGCATCCGGATGTGATCGTCATGGATCTCAATCTCCCCGGGCTGAACGGATTTGACGCCATCACGGCGATCCGCCAGCAGAATCGCGCTGCGAAGATTGTGGTTCTTTCAAACTACGAGGGCAGCGAGGACGTGTATCGCGCCCTGCGCAATGGAGCCATGGCGTATCTCACCAAAGACACCAGCGGCCAGGAACTGGTGAGTGCCATCCAAACCGTGCATCAAGGCATTCGCTATCTTCCCCGCGCGGTTAAGGACCGGCTGGCCGAACGCGCTCCGCTGACCGATTTGACACCCCGCGAAAAGCAGGTTTTATCCCTGATCGCCCATGGCAACAGCAACCGGGAAATTGCTACAGCCCTGCAAATTGCCGAAAAAACGGTGCGCATCCACGTGAGCAGCCTGCTCGACAAACTCGGAGCGCGAGACCGCACCCAGGCGGCCATTTATGCAATTCAGCGCGGTTTTGTGCATTTCGAGTAGGATCCAGCTCCTCCCTCAGGACCCGCCAGGCAAAATATTTCACAGTGTGAAAGACGATTTGGTCCGCCGGACTAGGACATTTGTCCGATGACAGGGCGCGGCGGAAGTGATTGACTCTCGAACCAAGCGGGGGCCGTTCATTACAGACGGCAAATGGTCATTCGCAAAAAACAAATCTCCAGAGTGGGGGAAATTGTGAAACTTAAAGTTCTTGTGGTGGCGTGCATGCTGTGGCTGGTTGTGTGTTTTTGCGGAGCGGGAACGGCAAACGCGCAGGTGGCCAACAACACCACCCTGGTTGGCACGGTCCTCGATGCCAATGGCGCGGTGGTGGCCGGAGCCAAGGTGAGTGCGGTCAATACCGCGACAAATGACACCTACAACGCGACAACCAACGATGAAGGAAGCTATTCGATCAACTTCATTCGTGAGGGAAACTACTCGGTCACCGTAGAACACCCAGGTTTTACCAAGCTGACTCAGAAGAACATCATCGTGGATGTCAACCAAACGGTTCGCACGGACTTTTCACTCAGCGTCGGGGCGGTAACCGAATCGATGGTCGTGGACGCGTCCGTGCCTCCGATTTCGACCGATGACGCGACGATTGTGGAGACCATCAACACGCGTTCGGTTGTGGATCTGCCGCTGAACGGCCGCGACGCGGCAAAACTTGCCGCCACCACATCCAACGTAATCGTCGGTCCGAAATCGAGCCCCACCGGAGTACCGCCCGGCAATGACTACATCGGTGCCGGGCAGCGCGAAATCACCAACAGCCTGACGCTGGACGGCATCACCATCATGAACAATTTGATTACGGTCTCCGCGGTGACGCCCAACGTTGATGCGGTCCAGGAAGTTCAGGTACAGAACGGCAACTATACGGCGCAGTACGGAAGCTATATGGGCGTGCACGTAAACCTGACGACGAAATCAGGTGGCAACAACCTGCATGGTGCCGTGTACGAATTTCTGCGCAACGACAAGTTTGATGCGCATCCTTTTTTTGATACGCCCGGTTCGGCCAAAAAGCCGCTGCGGTTCAACCAGTTCGGCGTTGAAGTGGACGGGCCGGTGTACATTCCCAAACTGTACGACGGACGAAATAAAACCTTTTTCACCGCGTCCTATGAAGGATTACGCCAGAAGAAAGCTTCGACGCAGCTGGGAACCACGCTCACCGATGCCATGCGCACCGGCGACTTCTCAGGAATCTGCACCGCGGGGTTTAACGCCTCCAGCGTTTGCAGCAACCCGGCGCAGATCATTTATCAGGCCGACGGGATAACGCCTTATCCCAACAATGTCATTCCCGCCGGGCAGCTTTCCCCGATCGCCCAGACCCTGCTTGAGCAATACTATCCGTTGCCGAACGTTCCCGGCACCAGTACCTTTTCCGGGGGCGTTGCTTCGAACGTTTCCTCCAACCAAACGCTTGAACGCGTTGATCAAAACATCGGCGACAAGGCGCGTATTTTTGTCCGCTACGATTGGCAGAATCTCAACATCTTTGGCGGCACCGTAACGCCAACCAGCGGCAGCTATGGTCCAACGCAGAACCGCAATATTGCGGTGGGCTACACGCAAACCATCTCGCCCAACCTCATCAACGATTTCCGCTTCGGGCGAAATCACCTGCTGACGAACAATCTCAACTACTGGGCACAAAACGGATTGCTGGACGCGGGAACGCAGCTGGGCATTCCCGGGTTTACCGGCGATACCACGTTCAGCAATCCTGGAATTCCCGATGTCACGATCAGCGGCTTCCTCGGACTGGGAAACGCGGGGAGCAACTGGTACCAGGACGACACCACCTGGCACGGGTACGACCAGATCAGCTATCGTCACGGCAAGCACAACATCATGGCCGGAGTGGAAGTCCGCAAACTGACAACCGGTCGCGCGGCAGCAAACAGTCCCCGCGGAATTCTAAATTTCAATGGACAGATGACGCAGTGCGTCGTTTGCCCGGCCGATCCGGCGGACCCCACAAAAGTGATCCGGGGAGGCAATGCCGCGGCCGACTTCGTCCTTGGATTCATTCAAAACGATCAAACGCCCATTCAGGAGTTCAAAGGCGTCGTCGCGGAGTGGCGCGATGGATTCTTCCTGCTGGATAACTGGCAAGTCACCTCCCGGCTAACCCTGAACTATGGCTTGCGCTACGAGCTGCCAACGGTTCCCTACAGCGTGAACGGCAATGCCAGGATTTTAAATCCCGACCAGACGGCACTGGTTCCAGACACCCTACCCGCGCCTGGACTGTCATTCATCAATCCGAACCACGACAATTGGGCGCCGCGGATCGGCTTCGCCTATCGTGGACCCGCCAAGGTGGTCGTCCGCGGCGGTGGCGGAATTTTCTACAATCCGAACCAGACCAACAGCTTTACGCTCGCAACGACCAATCCGCCATTCGGCGTGAGCACGACGTTCACCGCGACAACGGGCAATCCGGTTCTGACCTTCGACGACCCGGCTCCCGGAGCCGGAACCACTCCGACCGCGTATCTCGCGGTGTTCACCGAGAACCCCTATCTGCCCACTCCACGGATGTATCAATGGAACCTGGGCGTTGAACGCGAACTGTGGAGGAATTCAGGATTCGAATTGCAGTATCTGGGCTCGCACTCCCTGTATCTCGACCGCAGCTACTTCAACAACACTCCCCTTCCCGGTCCGGGAAACGTGAATGCGCGCCGTCCGAACCAGTTGTGGGGTCAAATCCGCACGATTCAGAACGACGAAATCGGCAATTACGAGGGTCTGACTGCGATTTTCCGGCAACGCATGAGCCATGGTGTCCAAGTCCTGGCGAGCTACACCTGGTCGCATACCATCGACGTCTCCTCCGATTCAAACGGTGGAGGCGCTCCCATGGATGCGTTTGACTGGCATCGCGACTATGGCAATGCCAACTGGGATATCCGCCACCGCTTTGTCACGAGCGTTGTCTATGATTTGCCTTCGCTCGCCGGCCGGAGTTCGCTGCTGCGCTGGACCCTGGGCGACTGGCAGGCGAACGGGATCTTCACGGCGCAAACCGGCCAGCCGTTCAACGTTCTGATCTCCCCGGACCAAGCCAATATTGGCCGCGGAAACCAGCGCCCGGACCTGGTGGGAACGCCCCACGCGAACTGCGGGGCCGGGCATGTGACCGGCTGCATCGACGCCACTGCGTTCGCCTTGCCTGCTCAATATGTTTTTGGAACAGCGGGCCGCAATCTTCTGTTCGGACCGGGGCTGGTGAACATGGATTTCTCCATTTTCAAAGACTTCCCGATCAAAGAACGTTTCAAGTTCCAGTTCCGCGCAGAGATGTTCAACATCTTCAATCATCCAAACTTTGCCAATCCTTCCGGACTAACGTTCGGCACCACATCGTTTGGAAACATCACATCCACCACCACCGACAATCGCGACATCCAGTTTGGAGCGAAACTGATCTTCTAGCGGGACCTCCCGGACTGGCCCACGATGGCGGCCGAATTTGGGGCTGGCGGAGCCGCCTCGACGCTCGGGGGGGCACGCCCTGGCAATCCTGTCGGCGCTCGTTGCAAAAAATGCATTGTCTCCAGGCGCGAATGACCCCGGAGGCCGGCGTCTTCGGGCACGCTGCCCGCCACGCTCCGCGGCCACGCACTCGCGAGGAACTTGCCCTCGCGGACAAAAGCGCGGCTTGACTGGATTGTTCGGCTTGCCGTATAAAGTTTAGGACTTGGTGTTGTATGGGAAGCCGGTAGAAAACCGGCGCGGCCCCCGCCACTGTAAGCGTGGAGGAGCGAAGCGAATTGCCACTGGCGCGAGAAAGGCGCTGGGAAGGCGGCTTCAAACCGACGAAGCGCGAGCCAGGAGACCGACCAAGGTTCATCTCGATTCGAACCGGTGCTCGAAGGGAGCGCTAGTGACGATCCTGAACGATTTCCGAAAATAGATTTCGCGGACGAGCCTGGTGGATGGGTGTCGCTTTCGC
>DATHFT010000189.1:0-13314 GCA_035317965.1 Saccharimonadales bacterium (SeqCode)
CTCCCGGCATGCGGACTGCGCCTGACCGTGGCCATCGCCGCCAGCATCAACGTCATTGCCGGCTTGATCGCCTCGCAGATACGGGATGAAGCAGACCGCCGGGAACAGACTTCTGAACCGGCCCTTCCGGAGATGTCCGCGCGCGAAGCGCCGCGCCAGACCTCGCCCCGACTGCTATTGCTGCTCTTTGCCGTTGTCGGCGCTACCGCATTCGCGTACGAGATCGCTTGGACGCGGCTGCTCTCCGTCGAGATCGGCAGTTCCACCTACGCTTTCACTCTCATCCTCTCCGCATTTCTAGCCGGAACCGCCCTTGGCGGCGCGGCGTTCCAACGGGTTTTCAGGAACCAAAGACCGGTAACACTCGCCACGTTTTCGCTCTCGCAAACATGGATAGGAATTACGGCGCTGGTGTCCTTGATTTCGTTCCGCTGGACGCCGTCCCTCATCCCACCCTTGCTGCGCGAGACGCACCATTCCTTCGGCGGGTTCCTCCTCGCGCAGGCCGTCGCCAGTACACTCGCCGTTGTTCCGGTTGCGGTTATTTTCGGCTTCAATTTTCCCGCGGTGCTGGTCCTGCTCGACGCCCTGTCCAGCGGCCATGCCGGCAGGCCAACGGTTCTCGGGCAAGCCTATGCCGCGAATACGCTGGGAGCGATCGCCGGTTCCGTGCTCACAGGATTTATCCTCGTCCCGCGATTGGGCAGCTTTACCGTCGTTGCCAGCGCAGCGGCTGTGAACCTTCTCCTTGCGCTGTTGATCGGCTGGTCTACCGTGCACCAGCGGATTCTCGCTACCGCGATAAACTTCACCGCTCTCGCGCTGGCCGCCTTCGTCGGTTTCTCTCCCGTTTTTCAAGACGAGTCGCTGCTTGCGTTTTCCGCAGCGCTGTACGGCAATGATTTCGACGGGCGTCTCAGTGTTAAAGAAGTCGCGGCAACCAACGATGTTCTGTTCCACGCCGAGGGCTTGAACGAATCCGTTGCCGTCGTTCGTTCCGACGATCACGTGGCCCTGCGGATAAATGGGAAAGTCGACGCCTCGACCGGTGACATTCGCACGCAGCTGTTGTTCGGACACCTTGGCGCAACGTTTCACCCGGCGCCGCGCCGCGTCTTGATCGTTGGCTTCGGCAGCGGAATGACGGTCTCCGCCGTCGCCCGTTACCCGGACGTTGAAAGAATCGATTGTGTCGAGATAGAGCCCGCCGTTCTGCGCGCCGCGCCGTATCTCGATAGTCTCAATCGCGGAGTCTTGAGCGACCCGCGCGTTCACGTGATTTTCGACGATGCGCGAAACTTTCTTCTCACTTCGTCCGACAAATACGACCTGATCATTTCCGAGCCGTCGAATCCCTGGATGGCCGGAGTCGCGACTCTGTTCACGGATGAATTCTACGATGCCGCGCGGCGGCGGCTCGCCCCCGGCGGGATTTTCATTCAGTGGGTGCAGGCGTATTCGCTGGCCCCCGCTGACCTGCGCATGGTTGCCGCGACTCTAGCTCCTCACTTTCCAGAACTCACCCTCTGGCGTGCCGACGAATCGGATCTGTTCCTGCTTGCCCGGACAAACCCGGTACCTTTGCGCTTCGACCGCCTGCGCAGCCTCTGGCACAACGCCGCACTGCGGCAAGATTTTGCCTCGCTCGAAGTCCAGTCCCCGGAAGGGCTGGCGGCGTACTTTTTGCTCGATGACGCGGCGGTACGAACTTTGGCACAAGGCGCCCCACACAACACCGATGACCGCACGCTGCTCGAGTACCACGCCCCGAAGACGCTCCTCCGGCCCGATTTGTTTGCAGAGAATCAAATCATGATCAATCAACTGAGAACCGGTCCCCTGCCCGGCCCTCTGGACAAATCCGAATTCACGCGGGCCATGGAAGCCGGCGTTCGAACGGCCTTGGATTTGAACGACCCCACGAACGCCCAGCGGTTTCTCAGCGCCCTGCAGACTCAGCAGCCCGAATCGGCGTCCGCCGCAGTTGCCCAGGCGCGGCTTGATCTGCTGCGAGGCGCGCTGACCGACGCCAAAGCATCTCTCGAGACAGCCCTTACACTAGATTCTGATTCCCCGGAGGCCATGCACTGGCTCGTGATTGCCAGAAGCCGCGATGGACAGGCAACCGAAGCGCGTTCACTCGTCGATGAAATTCTCAAGCGTCACCCCGACAATCTGGATGCACTCACCGATCAAATGGAATTGGCTGCGGAACGAAAGGATTTTCGGCTCGCGCTGGTGGCCCAGATGGCGCGGATGAAAGTGCTGGGAGATCCACCCCCGTTTGAATACTGCCGCCTCGGCAGCATCTGGATCAAGATGGCCAATCTTGTCGAAGCAGAACTGACCTTTCTGCGAGGGACCCTGAAAGATCCCTACAGTTACGCCTGCAGTCTCGGGCTCGGTGAGTTGTACCGCGCCTCCGGCCGCCTTGCGCTGGCCCGGCAATACCTCGAGAAAATCATTCGCGAGTACCCGAACGCCGATCCGAACAACTACAAATCTCTGGCCGACGTGTATTCCTCTTTGGGCGACGTGGCGTCGGCAAAGGGCATCCTCCGCAAGGGGCATCGGGTCTTTCCCGACGACGTCGACCTGCGGAAAACCAGTCTGCATTAGCTGGAGCCGCGGACCGCCACTGCCAGCCAAAGCCATGGACCCATCGGCCGGTGGAACCGGCGTTCCCTGCTCAAGCCAATCCCGCGCTAGTTGGGTTTGTTTTCGCCCGGCTTCGGGACATGATCGCCGGAACCGCCATGCCGGCCAGAATTTTCCGAACGGTCGTCGGGGTCGGCCGCTTTTCCGGGATTCAATTCATTCTTGGACAATTGTCCGTCCCCGTCCGTGTCAAGCTTCAATAGAGATCGGCTGGCCTCGGCGATCTCGCTTCCATCCAGTTGACCATCCCCATTGAGGTCGAGAGTCGTCATGAGCACAGCCGAGCGATTTCTATCGGCTGTGCTTACCTTGTCAGGATTTGCTGGCTGCAATTCACTTTCGGCCAGAGCCCCATTCTTGTCCGCGTCGAGTTTTAGCAAGGATTTGCCGGCGTTGGCAATTTCCTCAGCCTCGAGCACCCCGTTGTTGTTGATATCGAGCGCCGCCAGAAGCGGTGAACCCCGGTGCAGCAGGTTGTCTGCGGAGCTTTCGGGCTGGTTCTGCGCCCGCGCTCGGAATGCGCACAGTGCAACGGCCAGGGCAACGGTAACGAAACGTTTCATGATTGATTTCCTCGCTTTGCTTGATCGCGCACGAGCCAGGGTTTGCGCGTGACTCCGCGTTTGTTGAAGTCGGAGCGGCCGGAACCAGCGCTTTTCCCGCTCACTCCCTGCGGGATTTCCGCTCGACTCAGGGCAATCCCATTCGATGCCTTCCGGAAAACTCCGACGACCCAAGCGGTCACGACGGAAAGCTTAACGGTTGCGCCGATCTTCGCAGGTAAAGAGTTGTGAGGCTTGGTAAGTGGTTTGCGTGCGCAGCGTCGCCAAGCACAGTTTCTTGCTGAAGATCTGTCCGCCCTTTGCGGGAGATTATTTGGGACTCTGCTTGGTCCCGGGACAACTTCTCGGTCGATGAAGCGCCGGCGGGTGATGCGCCACGCGCTTCGCCTGTGCCCGGAAAACTTCCCAGCGCTCGCGACTCATTCACTCGGTGGCGACGGCTCGCGTGCGCTTGCAAGAATCCGGGCCGTGATCCGGCTGTCCGGCAGTAAACCTCGAGGACTCATGACGTGATCCAGTCCGTCAAGGCGTTTGCGAATTTGCGGGTTTAAAGGCTCTGGTGGAGGGTTCAACTGATTTCGAGGGGGAATTTTCCAGCACTTGCCAGACAGCGGGACCTCGTTCGAAGAACTAAACGGCTTGTTGGAGCGGCCGCCTGAAGAATATTCTGAGTGCGAAGGCGTTTCGAGGAGATTCCGACTTATACCCCGGGATGGTCCAAGCAAAAGAGGACAACGATTCCTTGGAAAATAGCCATAAACCCTTGGCTTTCAATCGCAGTGCTGCGGCTATTTTCATGGTTCGTTGTGGTTCGCAGAACCGTGAATTATTCGTAGCGCAGCGCCACGGTCGGGTCGACGAGCATCGCCCGGCGCGCAGGAAAGTAGGACGCTAGGAGCGCCACGAATGTGAGCAGGACAGCCACGCCGGCAAACGTCGCTGGATCCTGTGCCGACACGCCAAAGAGCAGGCTCCTCATCAACTCCGTCAAGCCAAGAGCGGAAACGATTCCAATTGCCACGCCCACCAGGGCCGTCCTGGCACCCTGCCCGAGGAGCATTTGCAGCACGTCTCGACGCTGAGCACCGAGCGCCAATCGGATTCCAATTTCGCGCCGGCGTTGTGACACGGTGTAAGAAATCACCCCGTAGATGCCGATCATCCCTAGCGCCATCGCCATGGTACCTGCGATCCCGAGCATCACGAGAGTGAACGAAGTTCGCGCAACCGATTTGTCATACACGTCCTGCATCGTCCGCACCGACGCCAGCGGCAAATTCGAATTGACCGACCACACGGCTTGCCGCACCTCGCCCTGAAAAGCTTGCGTGCCCGCGCGCTCGCTGCGTATCGCGAACGTCACCGTCCGCACCGCCTGCACCGTACCAGGCCCAGGTCCAAACAAACCTTTCATAATCGGAGGCCAATACACGATTTCCGGCGACTTCTCCTGGACCCCGTTTTCACGAACGTCCTGCAGCACTCCGATTACTTCATGCCATGCCATCGACGAATATTCGCGCAATCGCTTGCCGATGGCCGCCGATGGCGTGCCCCACATCTCTCGCGCCAGATTCTCCGATACCATGGCCACGGGTCTCAGGCCATACACTTCGGTCCATGTCAGTTCGCGGCCGGCAATGATGCGAGTCCCTGAGGTTTCAAGGAACCCTGGGGAAATATGCTTGTATAGCCGGAGGGGAGGAATTTCGCCCTCGGAATACGTCTTGTCCTCGGCGTATACGGCGTCCCAGTCCGAGTCGAATCCTTCCATCGGCATTTCGCTGGCAAAACCCACAGATTTCACCCCGGGAATGGCCCCGAGCTTATCCGCAATTTCGTTCTGCATTCTCGTGACCCGTTCCGGCTCCGCCACGAGCGAGCCGGGAATCGCGATGCGCATAAGCTGGAGACGCCGGGCGTCCGTAAATCCCGGATCGACGGATCGCAATGCCGCAAACGTGCGAATCATCAAGCCCGCGCTCACCAGCAGCACCACGGCCATGGCCATCTGGCCTATGACCAGCAGGTTGCGCGCGCGATGGCGTTCCCGGCTCACGCTGATGGTTCGCCCTGCGCTCCGAAGATCCAGCGTCGTCCGCCGTCCGGCGTATTTCAGCGCAGGAATCAGTCCGAACAACAGACCCGACAGCACGGAAAGCAGAAAAGCAAATTCGAGCGTCCGCGTTTCAATCGAAATTTCGCTTAGGCGCGGCAGATTTGCAGGACCCGTAGCCACCAGAAAGTGCACGCCAGCGTAAGCGAAGCCGACGCCAAGCGCTCCGCCCATCAGCCCGAGCAACACGCTTTCAACGAGCAGTCCGCGCACGATGCGTGCCCAGCCGGCGCCCAGGGCCGCTCGAACCGCCAGTTCCTGCTGCCGCGACTCCACTCGGACCAGCAGCAGATTCGTTACGTTGGCACAGGCAATCATCATCACGAGCCCGATAGTCCCCATCACCACCCAAAGCACTTCGTTGACGTTGCCGAGCACTTCTTGTTTGAGCGGGCGAATCATGGGCGTGATTTTCCACGTCTCGTAAATGTGGGGATTCGTTCCCGGGCCGTTGGACCACGAGTCCATCCAGATCGGCAGCATTCGGATCATGTCGGTATTGGCTTCGGCAATCGTTCGGCCTGGCTTGAGGCGGGCGATCCCGTGATATCCGAATCCGGCCAGGATGACCTTGCCCCGCTCAAATGCCAACGGCACGATCAGGTCGAAATCCGTGTCCAGGAAGCGAAACCCCTGCGGCATGACTCCGATGATTTCCCGAGACCGCGAATCAACCAAAACGTTGCGTCCAATAACCCCGCGGTCTCCTCCGAAGCGCCGCTGCCAATACCCGTAGCTCAGCATCACCCGTTCCGGACCGCGCGGGATCTGATCCCCCTGCGAAAACCAGCGCCCCAGTGCCGGCGAAACGGCCAGCGCTTGAAGCACGCCATCGCTCACGTCAACCGCGCGCACTTGCTCCGGCTCGGCCAGGCCCGTGACATTCGCCGTGTCGGGAAACCAAACGCCCAGCGCTTGAAACGTTCGGTTTTGCTCGGCGTAGGTAAAATACATCGAGGGCGAGAGGAGCAGACCGTTGCGAAAATCCGCCAGCCCGGCCGCGCCCGGCGCGATCTGGTGCAGTGCCACCAATTCCTGCGATCTTGGATAATTCAGCGGTTTCAGCAGCACGCTGTCCACCACACTGAAGACCGCGGTGTTAGCGCCAATACCAATCGCAATGGTCAGAAGTCCAACAGCCGTGAACAGGGGATTGCGCCCGAGCATTCGCAAGCTGTAACGCACGTCGGCGAAAAAGTTCTCAACCGACGGCCACCGCCAGATGTCCCGTCCGTTTTCTTCTACTAAATTCACATTTCCAAACTCCCGGCGTGCCGCGTAGGCGGCCTCTTCTCTGGACATCCCGCCCGCAACCAACTCCTCGGTCTTTTCATCCAGGTGTTCCCGAATCTCTTCCGACAACTCGCCGTACATGCGCTGCCGCGAGATTAATTGTCGCAACCAATTCATAGTTCACCCGGGGCTAGCACGTGGGTAATTCCTTCGAGCATGCGTTCAAAGCTCGACACCTCACGTTCCAGGTGTCTTGCGCCTGCTGCGGTCAGCTTGTAAATGCGAACGCGGCGATTGGTACTCGAGACACCCCACTCGGCCTTGACCAATTCTTCTTTAAGAAGACGCTGGAGAGCTGGATACAACGACCCTTCTTCAATCTGCAGCAAATCATGGGAATTTTGTTTGATGTGCTGTACCAGCGCGTAGCCGTGTGACGGCTGCCGGCGCAGGGTTTGCAGAATCATCATCTCGAGAGCACCCGGAAAGAGGTCTCGCTTGGCGGTTTTCTTCATACGAAGGAATCCTGCTCCCGGCCTGCAAAGGCTATGTTGCTCTAGGCCTAGAGCAACATAGTATGAAACGAAGCGGCCGTCAATCAAATAACAAAACGTTCGCGGAGGCCAGCTTGCGAATATAAGGCGCGAACCGGCGGGATGGCGCGGCAAACCGACAAGCGAGAATTTTTTTGGCTTAATCAAGCGGGCGGCGGAACGGATCTTCTCTGCAGAACTCGCTTGAGAATTGCGTCCAATCGGTCGACGATTCGCCGTCGTCGTACTGGGAACTTGGCCGCGGCCCATTCACAGAGCGCCGCATGCCAGGTGCATCACTGAAGTAGCAGCTCTTTGGCGCGAGCGTGGTTGGACCGACGAGGCGATCTACTACATCACCGTCTGTGCGCTCTTCAATTTCTACAATCGCTGGATAACTGCATCCGGCGTGCACGCAGTTTCACACGAAGCACAGCGCTCCCGGACCAAGGTAATCACGCAAAACGGCTCCGCTCGGAAGTAGGGCCAAACACGGAAGAGCAATGAGTACGGCTAAAAGTGGTACATTCTCGGGCATGCGTACCCTCGCAGCTGTCATCGTGGCGCTCTTGCTTGCAGCGGGCGCTGCCGCGCACGAGACCGTTTCCTTTCCTACCGAAGACGGAGGCCTAGTCTACGCCAATGTTTACGGAGCGGGAGACCGAGCGGTGGTGCTGGCTCATGGCGGGCGTTTCAACAAGGAGAGTTGGGACAAGCAGGCGCAAACGCTCGCGCTAGCAGGATTTCGAGTATTGGCCCTCGATTTCCGCGGCTACGGTAAATCGCGAGGTCCAGGCGACTCCGCCCCTATGAGTGCACCGCTGCAGCTGGACGTACTCGCCGCGGTTCGCTATCTGCGAAAGACGGGCGCAAAGAGCGTGTCTGTCGTTGGAGGCAGCATGGGCGGAGGAGCCGCTGCCGACGCATCGATCGCATCGCAACCAGGTGAAATTGATCGCCTGATACTGCTGGGCGCGTCACCGAACGGACCGGCCGAGCGGATCAAGTCACCGATCCTGTTCATTGTGGCACGCGATGACGCAAACGACGATGGACCTCGACTCCCCAGAATTCGCGAGCAGTATGAGAAAGCGCCTCAACCAAAAACTCTGATCATTCTAGAAGGCACTGCACACGCGCAGTTTCTATTCCAAACAGACCAAGCAGAGCGCGTCATGCGGGAGATCCTCCACTTTCTTTCCGCAAGGTGAACGACTCCGTGTGGCCTGATTGGGCGAGGCATTTCCAAACGTAGTCGTCCATCACGGGAGGATGTACCAATCGCCAGCAATGGCAATTCCCTGCTCCATGCAAGTCCGCGTTTTAGTTTGGCGACGGGAGGCGCTAGTATGTCCGTTGAATCATGTATTGCGGTGATTCCGAGCGCAAACCTGGAGACAAGTCTGCGTTTGTGGGTGGATGGTCTCGGATTCTCGATCACTTCAGAAATGCGCAAAGAAGACAAGTTGATCTTCTGCATGCTCCGGCGAGACGGCTTATATTTTATGCTCAACCAACGCGCGGGGACTCCGGTCAAACCGGAAGACTACGAGGGCATACGACTCTACTGGACGCCGCAGGACATACACAAAACCAGAGAGCGATTGCGCAGCCTTGGGTACGGTGTTTCAGAACTCCAACAGCGAGACTATGGGCAGACCGAGTTTATCCTTACCGACGACGACGGCTATTCGCATTGCTTCGGCGTCCCCACACAGGGATAGGCCATCTCCAGACAAACGTATCCGCAGTTCCGCATTCCTGGACCGGAGTACTTCAGTCGGCTGCCGGGCCGGCAAAGAGGATGAGATTGTCATCTGGATCCGAGACGATAAAGGTTTTGGCACCCCATGGCTCGTTCTTAAGCGCTTGCTGGAAAGAGACTCCGGCAGCTTGGTAACTCAGAAATAATTGTTTGATTTCGTTCACGGTGCCAACCGTGATGGAAGCAGAGAGCAGATGTTCGCGCTGACGAACGTCGCCAACGAACACCGGTTCTGAGACCAATCGCAAGGCGAGCCGTGCATGGTCGCGGATAACCTGCCCGTAGAATGGCGGATCGCCATATGTGAATTCGACGGCGAAGCCCAGCTTGCTGGTATAGAAATCGCAGGAACTCTTGATATTCGCAACAAAGAGTTGTGCGGAGATGGAGCTGAGAACGGGACGCTCGGCCGTCTGATTCGGTTCATCGATCATGGCATCTGCTCCTGATTTGAGCGCCTGCCAGCAGTCGAACCGCATTTGCCGGGACGCATCGACGCAATCAAGCATAACGCCGGTTACGGCCTATTCGGCGCAGCCGAAAAGCTGCTTCGGCAATTCGAAGCCGGGAGGGTCGCCTTCGCGGCACGATGGACGTCGATTCGCGTGATCGTGGATTTTTTAGAGTCTGCGCGACCAGCCAAGGGCGACGTGCGCTAAAGTGGTGGGGATGGGAAACCCCTATATTCCGCCAAATATTGACGAATACCTGCGCAAGCGCCTGATGCCAGTGGAAGGCGCGATTCCTCAATTGCCGGGAATCGAGATGTACGGCAATTCTGTTCCTGCCGGAGCGGTCGGCGGCGACCTGTTTGAATACATCAATTTTCAGCAGCGGTATGACATCGACGGTCGCATCCAGCTCGCGCTGAAGCGCTCGCTGGAGTACTTGGAGAAACTGACCATCGGCGCGCCACCCCGCAATTCCGTCGACGACCATGTCATCTGGCTCCGATCGCGCCCGGGATTCAGTCCGGAAACAGAAACCGCATACCGGGAAGCGCGAAGTTCGGAACAAGTGCGCATTGCAGAAGACCTGAGGGAACTCCGCAGCACGGCCGGAGTCCTCGTGGTCGATGGCGAAGGCCACGGAATCATTGCCGCTAAAATAGCCTCGACAGTCCATGACACGTTTCAAGCGCTGATGCTTTCAGAACTCGATCACCGCGGGAAGACGACCCCGGAATTGTTCGAAAGGATGAACTTACGCCTGGCTCAGTCTTCGACGGCGCGCAATGCACTCGGGCGGAGTTTGACAGATGGCGTGCAGGAGATCGCTACGATGCTGTATGGTGAAATCCGGCCATCCGGTAATTTTCGATTTGTGAATTTTGGACATCCGCCACCACTCGTCTACTCTGCCGAATTTGGCAAGTTCGTGGAACTGGACAAAAGCCGGATGGTGCAGTTTTTTCCACTCGGCTTGCAAATCCCGGAGGACCATCCTGACCGGAACCGCTATCTCTCTTTGGACTATAGAAAGCGGCGCGCGAAATCTGCGGGCGTGTCCGAGCTCACGCTGATGAATACGGGTGACATCTTTTTTCTCTATACCGACGGCGTCTACAGCGGCGGCGACAGGGATGAACGACAACGCCTTGAAGAAGTGATGCGTCAGCACCATCGGCTCCCGGCCAAAGACGTCTGCAATGCCTTACTCGATTACGCCCTGAAAAGGGACGACGAGCTGCGCCAGAGTGGCGAGCAAGACCGCATTGACGATAAGACCGTCGTCATCATCAAGCGCTACTAGCAAAACGCTGCGCGCGAACGAATACCGACGTGTCGCCGATACAATGGAGGACGCGCGTCGTTTATATATACACTCTCAATTTCCTGATTTCGCCGTCAGTGTCCCGATCGCGCAGCGTGCGTTTTTCGTCGCGTACGTAAGAGCCTCACCAGTCGCCCCCGTCACCACGCGGCCGACGATGTCAGCGTTCCCAGAACCCACGAGCGTACCGTTTGGCTGCAACGCCAAACTGAATGGCGCCGCGCCATTCTTTACGGCAATCAGAATCTGGGTGGCCGCATTCTCCACGATATAAGGTTGTTTCACATGCGCTGCGCCACAGTCGATTGTGACCGCGTCCGCTTCGAACTCCAGAACAAGTCCGCCCGGATTCGAGTAGCGACCCGTCATGCGCAAGCCGGCTGGCCCCGTATGCATCACGCTGTCTATGGATGCCGTCAGAGCATTGATGAGTTCCGATTTGGCCGGCGCACCCGGCGGCGCCTGAGTGAAGACTCCGATCACACAGCGTTCGGTCTTGGGAGCATAGATCGGATCGTGAACCCAATACCCGCATCTGCCGGGGCAGCTTCCTCCGACCTGCTCGACACCGTTTCGGTATTCCTGCATCCACACATCGTGATAGCCCGTGATGATCTGTCCCGCGATGTCAATCGGCCCGGGGCCGGCCAGCTTTCCATCACCGCCCATGGAAATGATAAGCGGAGCAGGCGCGCTCGCAACATTCAGCACGAGTTGACTCGCCTTCTTGGTGATCGCATAGGCGTGACCGTTCGGCACCAGTTTGCCGCAGCCGGTAACCGAAACCGATTTTTCTCCAAAATTGATGCTCAAACCCGAGCCGTTTGTGTAAACGCCGTTCATTACAAGCCCGGAGCTTGTGGGCCCACCCAGGGTATTCGGACTGACTCCAGCCATGTCCAGCAAACCGCCCCAAAGGCCTTTTCCAACACATTCAAGTGCGCTACCGCCCAGCTCCACGCAGCGCCGGGCCGCCAGCGTGCCGGGGTCATTCCTCACAAACGGTGATCCGCCGACGGGTGCTCCCGGTGAACTTGGCTTCAGTGCTTCTTCTGACGCGCGCTTTTGCTCCGCGATTTTCGCGGCGTAATTCGAATTGTCCTTGCCAACCAGGAGAGCAAATTGGGAATGCACACCCTCCGAGAAGAATTGCCAGACAAAAATGTCCTTATATCCAAATCGCGGGTCAAACCGGCTGTAATGATAAGGCGTGTAGTCGCTGAACGTTTGTCCGGTTTTATATGGCCCGGGGTAGGCCTTGTCTGTCGCGAGGCTGAGATTGTATTTCGCCGTACTGTACTCGGTTAGGATCTTCATTTCATCGGGCAGCCAGCCACGAAACTCGCGAGGTCCCGATAGCTCTTTTATGACGTCCATCAGTTCTTCAAAGGCAGCCATCTGGCGGGTTGCCGTCTCGCGCGCATCGCTGGTCTTCATCGCTTCCATCACGCGCTCAGCGGTCGGCATTTCGGCCAGATACGGCGGATTGAACTGTCCGGCCCGCAGGCTCGGCTTGGCCACCGCCATAGCCGCTGTCGGAGCGGCCCCCAGCGGCGCTTTCGTCGGGCAAGACTTCACGCCCGCGGCCAGCTGTTCCCCCGGCTGCGCAGCCTGGAATGAAAACTTTCCATTCTGCTCCACCTTAAACTCGCAATACTCTTTCCCCGCCTGCAAGACACAACGCGTGACCGTCACCGTCAGTCCGTTGCTGCAGTAGTAAGGCTTGTTCAATTCCAAAGAGGTTCGCTGCTGGGCGCTGGCCGGCGAAGCGGATACCACTAGCCCCAAAAGCAGAGCAGCTCTGAGATTCGTTTGCATACTTACAACCTCCGAAACAAAGGCCTTGGCCCCAGCTCAGGAAATCGCAACCGGCAGAATCATCTGTCTTCACCGCAAAAAAATCAATCTCAGCCCGCAATGGAGCTGAGAACATCTGAGGAAGAGAACAGGAACTCGCCGGGATCTGGGCGGATGCGGCAATGCACCCACCCTGATCTGCCAGAACATGAAAGTACCACCTATGAAGTGACTCGCGCAGAACCTACTTCTCGATCCCGGCTGCGAACCACGGGTGGGCTCCCGCCGCAGTGCGGATCAGAAGTACCGGCGTTCCGCAGGCGGCCGGCGGCATTGGTGACAGAACATCATCAATCGTGAAGTCTCCGTCGGAGTCAAGGGCTACGCCAGTCTGGTTGGAGCTTGACGCGGTGGTAGTGGCCGCCGGCCCGCAGAAGAGCGTTGCGAACACACTCTGCCCGCCGTTCGTTCCGATACCGTTGCCGCCGCCCAGAAGCAGTCCGCGCCCACGGACGCGGATGCGCCCGTCGGTGGTGACATTCGCGTCGAGATCGGCGATGCGCCAAATCTGACCTGCAGGAGATATGCCCCGTACCACGTTCGGTGTAACTGTCGTGGTGGCGCCGTTGACGACGACGTTGGAAATCGGATCGACACCGATACCGTGATCAAATCGAACGAGTGGGTACTCCCGATCACCGCGGCCAGCCGCTGACAACGGGATCATGGCCACCAACGCGAGCGCCACGAGCAATCCAGGAATGATGCTGTAAGCGGCTTGGCCGCTCGAAAACTTCTTGCTGCAATTGTTGTTCACTTCTTTCTCCTTGTTTTCGATTTGGCAGGGACAAGCGCGGCAGAAGTCCGCAACCCGAA
>DATHFT010000190.1:0-23595 GCA_035317965.1 Saccharimonadales bacterium (SeqCode)
ACTCCGCAGACCTTCCTGGAGAATCTCCCACTTCTCTTCCGGACTTCGTTTCACTTGCGGTTTACGACCCATGCTGCCTCCTCGTTCGGAGGCCCCTATCCTACACTTGGCAGGCGTTCAGTTCTTGAAGGGTGCAGTACACTTGCAAGACATTCAATCATCTGCGACACCATGTCGAACGTGGTCATCAGAACATCCGTTTTTGGCCTTGGATTCAACCGAAAAGTTCACATAAGCAAAATTAAGTCCTTTGGCTACGACGAGGCTACACATTCTCTTACACCTGTATTACGGATAGTGGTACTTCCCAAATACAAATGGACAATATTTGTTTCCCGCACCAGCAAAAAAGAGGTAGCTGAATTTCTTCGAGCCATCGAAGAAAAGGGGTTTCGTCTTCCTCAGTAATTTCAAATCAGTTGAAACGTAACATACACGCTTGAAACGCCACACCGTGTTCGTCACTGCTCGGACCTTCGTAGAGATGGCAAGGCTCGTGAGAAATTACTTCCCTGAGTTGCGCCTCGGAGTGGATGCGGTTCAAATCGATGTTGATGGTTGTCATGCCATCTAAGTAGGTCGTTGCCAAGACTGTGTCAGTTTCTGTATCTCTGCTCGATAAATCTGTGATCGCCATCGGGACAGTCGGTAGTTCCCCGTTGAAGAACTTGGTATTCGTCTCGCGATAAATCCCCGGTACGGATGCACGGAGAGCCTCGCGAGAGTATGCGTACCGGCTCCGCCGAAGATCACGGCGAGACAGAAGGCGCAGATGAGGAGGTTCCAGAGCGGCAAGCGGCCTTGACAACGCCATTCGTAGCACCTGGAGCCGTTGAAATCATGCCACATGTGTGCTATGCCAACCTTAGTACATTACTCCAACCCGCATAAATACTGTGGGTTTGTGGCGGAGGCGTGTGGAAGTCGAATCCACCATTCGACCCGCGAAGGACCGAATCACTGGCTTTGAAGGCCGGGGCAATCACCGGATCACTTTCGCCTCCGAACCTAGAGTAGCATCGAAATAAGGACCTTATTGAAACCGACTGGACGTATCTATTGCGGCAGATTCCGCAGTATCCGTTTGAGTATCAGTTCTAGTACTCGTTGCAGTCCTTGCAACGTCTGCATGGAGGTTTGGCATGGAAAGGTATGCATACCGTTTTGTCATCGTAAGCCCCTTGTGGCCGAGCAGTTCGGCAATGGTCTCAAGCGACTCTCCGTTTTGCCTAAGCTTGGAAGTGAAATCGTGCCGACAATCGTGCCAACGGAATGGTTTAATACCAGAAGCTCGAACTGCCGGCACAAACCAGTGAGAATTGAAATTCAAACTCTCTCCTTTTTATTCCGAATAACGCGCCCAGCTCCCTTCCCACGCGATCGAAAGACCATAAGAGCCCTCATTGCGTGAGGATTCAGTGCCAGTGTGATTGATTCACCGTTTTTTGTTCTTGGAACAGTCAATGTCCGCCCAAGCAGATCAACTTTTTCCCACAACAAGTCGTGATACATGTTGCTACGACGTAATCCTGTGTGCAGCGCAGGCTCTAGTTCCGGCTCATGTTCAGCCCAGTCTGGTTTTGAACAAATCGCTGTCCGAAGTTTATGCTCCTCATCTGCGGTCAAGAGCCGCACACGGTTGTTATCCTCTCTCGCTCTTCGAACTGCACGTGCGGGGTTCTGGTCGACCTTCTCGTTCTCTATTCCCAAGAAGCCAAATCCCACCTCACTTCCGCGCAACAGCCCGTTCGCGAACTGGCGACTATGAGCAAACCCTTCTTGAACTGGGCGGGTAAGGCAGAGCGATTGTCCTTTGATGTGCCCACGCTGCCACTGTTCATTCACGAGCGACTTTCCACTGAAGCCACTCTGGAAACGCTGAAGGGCCACAAGCGTCATAAGCAGACGGACATGTTTAGCTTGTTCGGCAATCCACACCATTCGTTCACCGATCAAGTGATGCGCGCTTACGAATGGCCGGATAACTGGGTTAACCGGATGATTCTGGGCGACTCTCTGGTAGTAATGAATTCTTTGCTCCGCTACGAAAATCTAGGTCGTCAAGTCCAGATGATCTACATGGACCCACCCTACGGTGTTAAGTTCGGATCGAACTTCCAGCCCTTCGTGCGAAAGCGGGATGTCACCCACAACGACGACAAGGAGAAGGACGTATCCATAATTCACGACATGTCCAATCTGCCGGACACCGAGCAGGTGCAATTCTTTCATAAGGAATTCATGCCGTTGGCGGCTGAAGAGCAAACGCGAAGCAGTTCTTTTGCGCAGTGCCCTTTGGCGGTCATGTCTCCCGGGTGTCTCCCGAACGTAAAATTTCCCGTTCCGATTCGAATTTGACTACTGTTTGTTAGAGCTATAACATCCAATAGAAATGAAGGTACGGACACGATCAAAGGTCGCGTGGCTTCTGTTGACGTTCACGCTGCCGACGAAGCAGGCGAGTCAGCGTGTCGAGATCTGGCGAAAGCTGCAACGATACGGAAGCATTCCCCTCGGCAACTCCGGGTACCTTTTGCCAAATAATCCAGCGAACGAGGAGCGGTTCCAGTGGTTGGCCACGGCCATTCGCAAATACAAAGGCGACGCGTCCATCGTCCATGTGCAATCGATCGACAATATTTCCACTCCGCAGCTGGTGGCACGCTTTGCGGAAGTGCGCGCACGCGAGTACCAGGAATTAATTCGCCAGCTGCAGGAGTTCTCTTCGCTGCCGACCCAGAAGCAAGCGGTAGGCCGTCTGAGCCGGTTACGAAGCCGTTACCAAGAAATCGTCGAGGTTGATTTTTTTGCCAGTCCGCTACAGAAGCGGGTGGCGGAACTGTTGGCACGCGCCGATGCTACGCGTTCGGCGACGCGAGCGCCCGTATTTGCGGCGATTCGTCCGCGAGACTACAAGAGGCGGGTGTGGGTAACCCGACCGCGGCCAGGCGTCGATCGGTCGGCTTCGGCGTGGCTCATTCGGCGCTTCATCGACGCCAACGCCCGCTTTGCCTTCGCGTCCGAGGATCAGGTGTCACGCGAAGCCGTGCCGTTCGACATGTTCCACGAGCGAGGGTTCGGCCATCGCGGCGACGACTGTACGTTTGAGACCCTGCAAAAACAATTCAAAATTCGCGACAAAAGAGTGAGCGCGATTTCCGAAATCATTCACGACGCGGATCTGGCAGACGGCAAATTCGGGCGTAAGGAAGGTTATGGCATCGACGAAGTCCTCAAGGGCTGGGCCCGCCAAGGACTGTCGGACCAAGTACTTCTCGAACGCGGCACGCAACTAGTGGAGGGTTTGTATCACTCGCTCGCGTGAGCGGGCACGTGAACTAACGGTTTCTAAATTGGAGCAGATCGTGGTGAACATTTGTCGCAAGAACTGCGAGTGGCTGACACTCGCTTTACTTCTAATATGGTCTTTCGGGCCGAACGTACAAGCGCAAACGGTGGAGGCGAGCAAGAAAACCCTGACGCTCGACGAAGCGGTGGACTTCGCTCTGAAGCACTATCCCGCCGTGCGGGCTTCGCTTGAGCGATCTACGGCGGCCCAAGGCGGCGTGGGATTGGCGCGGACGACGTATCTACCCCGTGCGGACACCGTCTGGCAAACAAATCGAGCGACGGACAACAACATCACTGGATTGTTGCTGCCGCAATCAGTCATTGCCCCGATCTCCGGACCAGTGCCGGTCTCCTCTTCCGGTCGCAGTGCATGGGGCAGCGCGGCGGGGCTTTTGTTTTCCTGGGAGCCACTGGATTTCGGATACCGCGGGGCCAAAGTCGATGCGGCACGGGCGGCTCGTGATGGAGCAGCCGCCGAGGCCTCACTGACACGCCTCGATGTAGCGGTTGCGACAGTGAACGCCTACCTGACTGTGCTCGCTGCGGACAGAACCCTGCAGGCTGCGGAGGCGGATGTACAGCGCCGCGAGACGTTTAGCAAAGCGGTGCACGTTTTAACCGACAATCAGCTTCGCGCCGGAGCGGATGCTTCCCGCGCGGATGCGGAGTGGGCACGCGCAAAAGTGAATTTGGCACGGGCGCGGCAGCAGCAGCAGGTGAATCGCGCGCTTTTGGCCGACATTCTCGGGATGCCTGATACTTCCGTGGACATTCGCGATGATTCGTTACGCGAACTTCCGCCCGATACATTTCCGCAAACGACGACGGTCGCCGCACATCCCGGCGCGGAAGTAGAGCACGCCCGCGTCGCGGAGGCACAAGCAGAGGTCCATGCGCTCGACCGTGCGTACTACCCAAAAATCTATCTGCAATCTTCTGTGTATGGACGCGGCAGTGGCATCGACCCCGGAGGGACTTTTCTCGGAGGCTCGAACGGTCTGGGTCCGGATCGCGGCAATTGGGCCGCCGGTGTTAGCGTAACCTTTCCCATACTCGACATCTTTGCGATCCGATCGAAAAGGGCCATTGAGGCAGCCAACGAACGCGCAGAAGCGGCGCGCTATGACCAAACCCTGCAGGATCTAACGGGCCAGCTACGAAAGGCCGAGGCCTCGCTCGAAGGGGCGCGGCAGGTTGCAGAAAACACACCGTTGGAACTGGACGCGGCGCGCACCACGGAGAATCAGGAGCGAACGCGTTACCAGGCGGGATTGGCGACGCTGGTCGATGTGGTGGACGCGCAGAGTTTGCTGGTGCACGCCGAAACCGACGATGCTCTGGCGCGTCTTGCGGTCTGGCAAAATTTGGCGGCAGTCGCCGCATCGCACGGCGATTTGCAGCCGTTTTTGCAGTTGCTGCATGACCAAACGCAGGGAGGCCGGTAGCGCATGTGGCTCGTTCGTCTTGCGTTGCGGCGTCCCATCACAATCATCGTCATCGTGGCGGCCATTGCTCTTTCGTCGGTTCTGGCGGTGGAGCGCACGCGTATCGACATTTTTCCCACTCTGGACCTGCCGGTTATTTACGTCGCGCAACCGTATGGCGGTATGAGTCCCCAGCAGATGGAAGGGTTCATTTCTTATTACTACGAGTATCACTTCCTGTACATCAACGGTATTGAGAGCGTGGAGGCAAAATCGATTCAGGGCGTAGCACTGCTTCGATTGAGTTTTCATGCTGGCACGAACATGAGCGAGGCGCTCGCGCAGACGGTTTCCTATGTGAATCGCGCGCGCGCGTTCATGCCGCCGGGGACCGTCTCGCCTTTCGTCATTCGCTTCGACGCCGGGACACTGCCGGTGGGGTATCTCGTTTTTTCGAGTCCATCGCGGACGTTGTCCGAGATACAGGATCTGGCGCTGAACCGTGTTCGTCCGATATTCGCGACCCTCGAAGGGGTTTCCTCGCCCCCTCCGTTTGGTGGCAATCAACGCACCATCGTGATCGACGTCGACCCGCAGAAACTGCAGGGGTATGGATTGTCGCCCGACAACCTCGTGCAGGCTCTGACGACCGGAAACAGTATTCAGCCGGCCGGAAACGTCGATCTCGGCTCGACGAATGCGATGGTCACGACCGATTCGACGGTTACCCAGATCAACGAGCTTCTGGATATTCCGCTCCATGCGGGCACCGGGGCCGCCGTGTATTTGCGGGACGTCGGCAGCGTGAAGGACACATCGGATGTCCTCGCGGGGTATGCCCTGCTGAACGGCCAGCGAACCGTGTACATTCCGGTGACGAAGCGCCCAGACGCTTCAACAATCACGGTCGTGAACGAAGTGCGCCAAAACATCGAACGTTTTCAGTCACTCATTCCGCAGGACATCAAGATCACCTACGAATTTGACCAGTCGCAGTATGTACGTGCCGCACTTTCTTCCGTTCTCCGTGAAGGCTTAATCGGAGCGGGCCTGACCGGACTCATGATTTTGTTGTTTCTCGGCGACTGGCGCAGTTCTCTCATCGTTGTCATCACCATTCCGTTTGCCCTCTTGATGGCGGTCGTGCTGCTGCGTCTCACCGGGCAAACGATCAACATCATGACGCTCGGAGGCCTGGCACTTGCCGTTGGCGTGCTGGTGGACGAAGGCACGGTGCTCATGGAAAACATCCATGTGCATTTGGCCCAAGGAGAGAAAAAAGCCCAAGGGGTCCTTGCCGCCAGCCGGGAAGTAGCGATTCCGCGTTTGTTAGCCATGCTCAGCGTGCTGGCCGTTTTTCTGCCGTCCTTTTTCATGACCGGTCCGGCGCAGTCGCTCTTTGTGCCTTTGTCGCTGGCGGTCGGATTTTCGATGGGCGCGTCGTATTTGCTTTCGAGTTCTCTCGTGCCGGTACTCGGTATTTGGATTCTGAAGCAGGAGAAGAACGACGCCGAACACTCGAAGGAGAGTCGATTTGACCGCTTCCGCGAACGCTTCCAACGCGCGCTGGGGCGTCTCATGGGATTCCCTAAGGTACTGCTTGCCGGGTATGTCTTGGTCGCTTTGCTGATTGTCGTATTGCTCGGGCCCCGACTGGCCGAGGAGATCTTCCCGTCGGCGGCGTCGACGCAATTCCGCTTGCGTATCGACGCGCCGGATGGCACGCGTGTAGCGGTTACGGAAGCATTGGTTCAGAAAGTATTGGCCGCGATCACCCGGGAGGCGGGCACCGGCAATCTCGACCTGACCCTCGGTTACGTGGGAGCCCAGCCATCCTCCTACCCGATCAATACTGTGTTCTTGTGGACCAGCGGCCCCCAGCAAGCCATCATGAATATCGGCCTGAATCCCGGGGCGAAGATTTCGCTGCGTGACTTCGAAGAAAACCTTAGACACAAATTACCGCAAGAATTTCCAGGTACCCATTTTTCCTTTGATCCCGGCGATCTCATCAGTCAAACGCTGAACTTCGGTGCGCCTTCGTCGGCAGAAGTAGCCATCACCGGTCCGCAGTATGCCGACGTGCTGAGCTATGCCAATCGGGTTCGGCAGGAACTCGCGAAGGTCAAAGAATTGCGCGATGTGGAATTTGAAGAACCACTTCGCTATCCGACCTTGAACGTGCACGTGGACCGGGTTCTTGCCGGCCAGCTTGGCGCGACGGCGAATGACGTCGGAGCCGCCGTGGTTTCGTCGACCGCTTCGAGCCGCTTCATTGCCCCGAACTATTGGCGCGATCCCAAATCCGGGGTCAGCTACCAGGTGCAAGTGCAGGTCCCGCAACCCGCGATGACTTCGCTCAAGGATGTTCAAACGATTCCGGTAAACAGCTCTACCGGAACCCATCCGCTCTTGAATCAAGTTGCCAATGTGCAGTCCACAACCGTCCCCGGAGAGCTGGATCGGCAAAATGGAATGTGGATGATCCTCGCCTCGGCCAACGTCGGGAACAACGATTTTGCCGGAGCCGCGCGTGAGATTGATCGCGCGATCTCGAGCGCAGGGCAAGCTCCTCGTGGTGTCACGGCCCAGATTCGCGGTCAGGTGAATGCACTGAAGCAGATTTTTACGCAGTTGGCCGTTGGTCTGGCTCTGGCAATCGTCGTCATTCTGCTGTTGCTCACGGCCAACTTTCAGTCGTTGCGCCTCGCCTTGATTGTCATCTCCAGCGTTCCGGCCGCGCTCATCGGGGCCATCCTGATGCTGTTGCTCACCGGCACGACGCTGAACCTCGAGAGTTTCATGGGCACCATTATGGCGATTGGTGTCGCGGTAGCGAACGCGATCCTGCTGGTCACCTTCGCCGAGCAGAATCGACGGAACGGGGCTGATGCATTGTCGGCAGCGCGGGCTGCGGCGGCCGAACGCTTGCGTCCGGTGCTGATGACGAGTCTCGCTATGATTGCGGGAATGGTTCCCATGGCGCTCGCGATTGGTCGGAGAAGTGAAGAAACTGCACCTCTCGGGCGCGCGGTCATCGGCGGCCTGTTCGCCGCCACGCTTGCGACTCTGTTTCTGTTGCCGACTGTTTTTGGCGTCGTTCAAAAGAGTGCGTCGCTCAAATCGCCCTCGCTTGATCCGGAAGATGCGGACAGTCCATTCGCGCACAACGTGGAGAATGCATGAAAACCGTATTCGGTACCCTGACACTTTCGCTGTTCATCTTCGGCTGCAGCGGATATTCCCAGCCCGCCGCCAGCAAACAGGCACAAACCGATGCGCAGACGGTGGAAGTTGTAGCCGTCGCCTCGCAAAAGCTTTCGACCTCGTTCACGTTGCCGGCGCAACTACTGCCATTTGAGAGCGTAAGTATCTATCCCAAAGTCACAGGATTCGTAGACATGATTCGCGTAGATCGCGGCTCTCGTGTTCACAAAGGTGAACTGATGGTCCGGCTGTCCGCGCCAGAACTCGTGGCGCAATGTGCGCAGGCGGAATCCGCAATCCGTGCGGCGGAAGCGCAATTGTCTACGGCGAAGGCCAAATTGTCTTCGGACAAAGGAACGTACCTCCATCTCGCATCCGCTGCGAAGACCCCCGGAGTGGTGGCAGAGAATGACGTTATGGTGGCCAGTCAAACGGCTTCCGCGGACGAAGGCCAAGTGCAGTCAGCAGAAAGCAACGTTGCCGCCGCCCTGGAAGCACTGCGCAGCGTCGCGCAGCTGGAATCGTATCTCAGCATCCACGCGCCGTTTGATGGCGTCGTGACGACCCGAAATCTCCACCCCGGCGCTCTGGTGGGACCGGCGTCGGGCCCGGCCGGAACGATGCCCATCGTGCAGATTGTCGATTCCGATCATTTGCGGCTCGTCATTTCCGTGCCCGAAGCCTACGTAGGCGAAATGCAGCTTGGACAGCCTGTCGCGTTCACGGTCCCCGCCCATCCTGGCGAAATCTTCCATGCCCCCATTGCGCGCATCTCGCACGAGGTGGAATTGAGTAGCCGGACAATGCCGGTCGAACTGGACATCCATAACGCGGACGGTCGCTTGTCGCCGGGCAGTTACAGCACCGTGCAATGGCCGGTCCACCGCGCGATGGCCACCCTGTTTGTGCCCACGAGCGCGGTCACGAATGACCAACAGAGAACTTTCGTCGAACGCGTACGCAACGGGAGAGTCGAATGGGTAGATGTAGTTACCGGTCTGAGTGTAAGTGGCAATATCGAAATTTTTGGCGACCTGCAGCCGGGCGATGAAGTGATCCGCAATGCCACCGACGCGATTCGTGCGGGGCAGCAGGTGAAGACGGCGGCGGCTCATACTTAGGACGGCCGAGGAATGCCTTTGATCCAACGACGAACGGAAATGACAGACCCGCCAGGGCCAAACGATTTCCCCAGCAGAATGACCAATTTCATAAGGAGAAATATGACGAATACTAGACTGCGCTGTTTGATTGTGTTGTGTTTCTTGTTGCTTCCATCGCTCGCCCGCGCCCAGGGAGTCACCACAGGTCCAATCGATGAAGTCCTCGGACGCTCGGGGCAAAAGACGGGCGATGTATATAAGGTTGGTTTTCCGCGAAGTGATTTGCAAGTTTCCGTGCGCGGTATCGCGATCAAACCGGGTTTTGCGCTCGGCTCGTGGGCCGCGTTTCTCGGAACCGACGACAACGCGATGGTGATGGGCGATTTGGTGCTGCTCGAAGGCGAGTTGAATCCCGTGATCGCGAAATTGCGGTCCTCCGGTTTTGAAATCTCGGCCGTGCACAACCACCTGATGGAAGAATTGCCGAGAGTGCTCTACGCGCATTACATGGGTCATGGCCCAGCCGTGAAGTTGGCCGCGTCGTTGCGCGCGGCTCTCGCACTTTCGAAGACGCCGCTCGAAAAACCCGCCGCGGCGACCGAGGAATCCGCCCCGGCGTGGGTCAAAGCCGTGGAAGACGCCGTCGGACGCAAAGGTACGTTCAAGGGCGGTGTACTGTCCTATGGGGTGGCGCGCAGCGACGCCATCACCATGGGTGGAATGACTATTCCCCCGGCGGCCGGTGTGGCGGAAGCCATCAATTTCCAAGCTGCCGATTCGGGCAACGTAGCGACGACCGGGGATTTCGTACTGACTGCCGAAGAGGTCAACCCCGTCATTTCTGAACTCCAGGGACACCAGATTTCGGTGACCGCGCTACACAGTCACATGCTTACCGAACAGCCACGCCTGTTCTTCATGCACTTCTGGTCCGTGGGAAATCCAGAAGCCGTCGGCGGGGGCATCAAGGCTGCGTTGAGCCGTGTCACGGTGAAGTAAGAGTGCTGCCAGGAGACCGATAATGAAAACGTGGCTGTTGTTCCTGTGCGGTCTCGTGACGATGATGGGAGCTCCGAGGCTCCCTTCCTCGGCAAACGGACCCACGCTAAAGAAAGTCGCGGAGTTTGATCTTCCGGGACCGCCGGGCAAACGCTTCGACTATCTCACGATCGACGCGGACGATCACTACCTGATCTCCGCGCATCTCGGAGCGGACCAGACGTACGTCATTAACCTTGCCACAAACAAGGTTGTCGCGACGGTCACCGACACGCCGGGGGCCGAGGGCGTCGAATACGTCGCGGAATTGAAGAAGTTCTACACATCCAACGCGCACGACAACACCATCGGCATCGTTGACCTCCAACAGATGAAGGTCGTCAAGAAGCTGAAAACGGAAGCGAAGCCGGACGGCAGTGCGTATGCTGCTCCGTTTCACAAACTGTATGTCTCGGACGAACGAGGCAAGGCGGAAGCGATTGTCGATGTGACCAAGGACGAAATCATCAAAACCTTGTATTTCGACAGCGAGACAGGAATGCCGCAATACGATCCTGTAGCGCGGAAGGTGTACGTCAACCTGCAAGACCAGAATATCTTCGCGGTCATCGATCCGGCGACCGATCAGGTGATTGGACGCTATCCCGTTGGGAAATGCGGAGGCAACCACGGTATGGCGCTGGACCCGGAACACCATCGGGCCTTCCTCTCGTGCGAAGGAAATGAATTGATGACCGTTTTCGATCTCGACAAGCACGCGGCAATCGCGTTCCTGAAAATGCCAGGCGGACCCGACGTGATCAAGTTTGACCCCGGTTTGGGCCGCATCTACGTTGCGTGCTACAGCGGGGCTATTGCCGTTTTCCATCAAGACGACCCGGATAACTATCGCAAGCTCGAAGACTTCCGTGTCCAGCATGCGGTGCACTCTCTGGCCGTCGATCTCAAAACCCATCGTCTCTACGCACCAGAACAGGAAGCAGACGGCAAGCCTGTCGCACGAATGGTGGTGTACGAAGCCGTAACGAATTGATAGGAAGTTAGGCTATCCCAGACCGAATGGCGACGACGAATTTCATCCCGCGGGTGCTCCGAACTCTATCGAGTGACGGATGGCTTCTCTTCGTCACCCGATTTACGCGTTTGTTCGCGTACGGTTCACTCTCCGTCATTCTGGTTTTCTATTTGATCGGTCTCGGGTTCATTGAGGCACAAGTCGGCCTCGTTCTTACAGTGACCCTCGTAGGCGACGTTGTCGTCTCGCTGTACTTGACCACAAGAGCGGACCGAATTGGACGGCGGCGTATGTTGATCGCGGGATCGATTCTCATGGCCGCCGCGGGTCTCGCTTTCGCGTGTACCAGCAATCTGCTCTTTCTTGTCATCGCCGGCACCATCGGCGTCGTCAGTCCAAGCGGCAATGAAGTTGGGCCTTTTCTCTCGATCGAACAAGCGGCGCTCTCCCATATTGTTCCATCCGCAGCTCGCACCGAAGTGTTTGCGTGGTACACGCTCGCCGGTTCGCTGGCGACCGCTTTGGGGGCGCTCTTCGGAGGATGGTTGACCCAGGCGTTGCAACACACGTCGATGTCCCATGTTCAGAGTTACCGTGCAGTGGTGTTCTTGTACGCCGCGTTGGGACTTGCGCTGGCGCTTCTGTTCCTGCGTCTCTCACCGTCTGTCGAAGTTAAGCAGGCTTCAAGCCAGGCGGTGGTTTCGTCGGGCATCGCAAGTATTTTCGGAATTACCCGCTCGCGAAATATTGTGCTGAAACTATCGGGTCTCTTTGCCCTTGATTCGTTCGCAGGCGGATTTGTCGTGCAAAGTTTCGCCGCCTATTGGTTTTATCTTCGATTTGGCGTGCAACCTGCAGCGCTCGGCGCGATTTTCTTTTGGGCGAACCTCTTCGCAGGAATCTCCGCTCTCTTTGCCACCCGGCTAGCGGCGCGCATTGGATTGATCCGCACCATGGTGGTCACCCATCTGCCATCGAACGTTCTGCTCATCCTCGTGCCGCTGATGCCCAATCTCTCCTGGGCAGTCTTGGTGCTTCTTCTCCGGTTCAGCATCAGCCAGATGGATGTTCCTACCCGACAGTCCTATACGATGGCCGTCGTTCCGGCCGAAGAGCGATCGGCTGCGGGTGGATTTACGGGAGTCGCGCGCACCACCGGCGCCGCCCTGAGCCCTCTGTTTGTCGGGTTCATGTTTGCGCGGTCCTCCTGGATCAATGTCCCCTTCCTTCTCGCGGGCGGCCTGAAGATTCTTTACGATCTCCTGCTCTACAAGGAATTTGTAAGCATTCCACCCGTTGAGGAACGGTCGTGAAAGCCGCTCAGGCGGCGGGGGACAAGATTTATGCAGGGATTGAGCAGGGGTAAACCTCCCTTGCGCAAAGCAGCCCAACTATTACAGCCACTCCGGTCATGGTTTTGTTCATGAAGTACGCTCATCGCCCCAATTCCATTGTTCCTCATCTTCATTTGACACCAGAAAGAGTAAGAGTTTCCTACGAAATCGATGATGCCTGGTAATGCGCTTACCGTACAAGTGCTCCAACGACTGACTCGCCACGACCTTCCCTTCCATCTGACTCCGTCTTACCGTTGGGTCGCGCGCTATCGCCACACGGAGCGGAATTGATGGAATTTCGAGGTTGCGGTCCCCCACCCTTGATTGTGAATCACCGTCCATTATATCTCGCCCAAATGAGCTCGCCCTTGCATGGATATGATTCAGCCATGGGTAGCCGTTCTGAAGACGATTTGGACCGATGGCGTTTTGCTGCTGATGTTGTTGAAGTTGTCGTTACTACTCCCCCTGAATGGTCAGCGCGCATAAGGGGTTTCTACTCGTGTCGACGTGCGTTAGCACGAACTCCGAAGCAATTCGCATGTTTGTGGAAGAAAATGCTGACGATTATGGTAATTAAAGATGATGTTGCGTTGAAGGGAGATCATCCCGATAATGCGGCTCATGAAAATTCAGCCTGAAAAACGACTCGCTCTGTTCCTGCTGCTAGTTGTCAGTCTAGTTTGGGGACAGACCGCCTCCGACTCCTCCGCGCCTCCTACCTCTTATCCCTCGCCAACGCCAGCCGCTCTCGCCACTGCCGAACACGCGATCTCAGGACACGACCCCGGCCCCTCGGGCCCGAGTCCTGTCACTGACCTGCTGAAGCTTCTGCTGGCCAACGTCAATTCGACGGAAGCCTTTACGAACATGGAAGCGATGTGGGCAACCGACCGCTATTTTGACTTTGCCAGATTTCACCAGACCGCAAAGAATGTCGCGGAGATGATGCGGCAGGCAGGACTGGACGACGTCCAAATAGGCCAGGGACCCGCCGACGGTGTGACGCAAAACGGTTTTTGGACGCAGCCGATGGCGTGGGACGCACATTCTGCCACCTTGGAAATCGTCTCGCCTCAGGTCCCAGAGGGTATGCGTGTTCTCGCCGACTATCACAAAATTCCTACCTCGCTGTGTCAGTGGAGTGGTCCCACTCCCCCCGGAGGCGTAGAGGGTGAGCTCGTGTTGCGGCCCAAGGACATTCGCAATGCGGACCTGAAAGGCAAGTGGGTGCTTGGCGGTCGTATGTCCAAGACCGATTTGAAGCAGGCCGGTGCGCTGGGTATGGTCCGCGAGAGCAGGGTGAACCGGACGCTGTTGGACGATCGCGACTGGGAGAACGATTTCGGAGATAACGGCTGGGCCTTCAATAAAAATGACACGCCTACGGTGTGTTTAGTCATTACACCGCGGCAGGAGCAATACCTTACTGAGTTGCTAAAAAAAGGGCCAGTGAAACTCCGCGCTAACGTTGACACCCGTTACTACGGCGGAACGTATCCGTATGTGAGTGGCGTCATTCTCGGCACCGATGGTTCTGGCGCGGAGGAGGTGCTCTCACTCGGACATTTATATGAAGAGGGCGCCAACGATAACTCCAGCGGAGTCGCCTCCATTCTTGAAGCCATAACCACCCTCAACCGGCTGATCAAGGAAGGCAAATTACCCAGGCCAAAGCGGGCGATTCGCATGCTGGCCATGGGCGAGCGCTACGGCACGCTCGCGTATCTCGATGCCAACAAGGATCGAACCAAGCGAACCATTGCCGCCATGTGCATCGACACACCTGCCGGATGGCAGTACCTGGCAGGAACGCAGTTCACCTGGTCCATGAATCCGCAATCGGCGAGTTCTTTTGTGGATGCATTCACTGTACGCCTTGCCGCCGAATATTTCCCCATGGTGCGCCGCCCCCATTTATGGAGCGAGTACAACAGGGGCGCGTACTACGGCGGAACCGACGATGACCTCGGAGAGTCGATGATCGGCATTCCCACGACCTCGGTGAATAGCGGCCACGGAATTCCTGCCCACCACACCAGCTTCGATACCCCAGCTCAGGTTGACCCCAAATCCCTGCGTGACCTAGCCGTCATGAATGCTGCTTACGCATACTTTCTGGCAGCGGCAGGACCGGAGCAGATGCACTGGATGGCTGAGTTAGCTGTGGAGCGCGGATACGATCAGATCAATTCAGGCACGGCAAACAGCCTGGACCTGGTGGCTGCGGCAAAGGACGCCGACAACCTGGGCCATCTGCTCTACTGGGAGACAGCTCGCGTCGATTACAACCTGGCGCGCGAAACCAAGGCAGTCAAACAGGCCGCCGATCTCCAGCAGGAGCTGACTGCGCTAGCCTCCTTTGCCGCTGCGCAGAAAGTGCGGATCGAAGGCGCCGTCGAACGACGTGCAACGCAACTGCATTTGGGAACGATACAGCCGATGGCCCCCAACTTCGGTTCCGAAGCCGAAAAGATCATCGTTCGCCGCAAGCGAATGGGCGCTCTCCCACTGGATGAGATCCCGGAGAGTCAGCGGGAAGGATTTCCTGACAGCGGCTTCTGGTCGCCAACGATGGCAGCACTCTACTGGTGCGACGGCAAACGCAATCTAGCCGAGGTCATTCAAAACACGGAAATGGAACTGGGCCCGCAAAATAATTTCGACTGGGTTGGTTATTTTAAATTCCTGCAGCGGCACGGTTATGTGGACTTCGTGCAGTGACGTGCTACAGCGTTTGCGATTCAGCTCTTTATCGGTCTGCAAATAGCGAAGGGCTAACCGAATTGCATGACTGAGTCCAGAATGATATGACTGCGCGCGCCTTAGGCTTCCTTCTATCGTAATTCCACCTACGGGAGTGCCTAACCGCAACTCTTCTGGTTCGTCTATGTCGATGGGTTCAGACCAGCTTTGGAGACACGAACAGTCCTGGATTACCTCGGACGTTAGTGGATTAACGAAAAAGTTTCATCGCTGGAAGCATGAGAGATAGCCCCAAGGGTGATTGGGAAAACTCGACTTGCGCGGGTCGATTCTTGCGAATCACCGGCTTTGAAGGCCGGGAAAGTCACCGGACTCTTTTCGCCTCCACCCTCATTCTAGACGAAGCGACACAAATCAGATAATTCAAGGTAACCTCGGTTCCCGGCTACCGGGAATTTGGGCTAGCGCGTGTCCGCTCTCCCGGGCTGCATCTGGTCTTTAACACCTCGGGGGCACCAAGCTAAAATAGCCTTATGACGCAATCCAATCCCACTGCAGTTGCCGCGTCTGAACTTGGCCAGTTTCATCCTGCCGTTCAGGAATGGTTCAGCGCTGTATTTCAGGGTGCTACCAGGCCCCAGTTGATGGGCTGGCCCGCAATTGCCCGCGGCGATTCGACACTAATTCTTGCGCCCACGGGCAGCGGCAAAACCCTGGCGGCGTTTCTATGGTGCATTAATCGGTTGATGTTTGCGGCCACGCCGGCAGAAACGCAACGGTGCCGCGTCATTTATATTTCACCGATTAAAGCACTGGCGGTGGATGTGGAGCGCAACCTTCGCGCCCCGCTGGTTGGTATCGCCCAAGCTGCACAACGCCTGGGTGTGACCTACCACGAACCAAGCGTAGCGATCCGCACGGGGGACACACCGCAAGCGGAGCGCGCGCGATTCTTGCGCCATCCTTCCGATATCCTGATCACTACACCGGAATCACTTTACCTATTGCTCACTTCCAACGCGCGCGAGCTTCTGCGTTCCGCCGAGGCAGTGATCATTGACGAAATTCACGCAGTCGTTCCCACAAAACGCGGCTCGCACCTGGCTCTCTCCATCGAGCGGCTCGATCACCTCACAGGCCGGCGCATTCAGAGAATTGGACTTTCTGCAACCCAGCGTCCGTTGGAAGAGGTTGCGCGGTTTCTTGGCGGGGCCGAATCGACCGACGTGGGTTTGGTCGGGGGAACTGCGGCGCCCGCCGACGAAGCGCTGACCGAATTTGAATCTTCCTCCGGCGCTCCTGTCTACCGGCCCATCAACATCGTTGATGCCGGTGAGCCCAAGCGTCTCGACTTGAAAGTCGAAGTCCCGGTAGAAGACATGACTCGACTCGACGAAATCGATCCCCTGCCGAGCGGCCCCGCTTCGCAAGGTCCGGTTCGCCCTTCTATCTGGAGCGCCATACACCCCAAGTTGCTTGAATTGATCCGTACGCATCGTTCGACGCTTATTTTTGTTAACAATCGGCGGCTCGCCGAGCGAATCTCCGGAGCTGTCAACGACCTTGCGGGGGAAACCTTGGTCCGCGCACATCACGGAAGCGTAGCGGTTGCACAGCGCAAGGAAATTGAAGACAAGCTGAAACTGGGAACCCTGCGTGGAATCGTGGCGACGTCATCCCTTGAATTGGGTATCGATATGGGGGCCATCGATCTGGTTGTGCAAATTGAGTCGCCTCCATCCGTGGCCAGCGGCATGCAGCGGGTCGGACGGGCCAGTCACCATGTCGGAGCCGTGAGCAACGCGGTCATCTATCCGAAGTATCGCGCTGACCTTGTGGCTTGCGCAGCCATCACGCGTTCAATGTATGACGGGCAAGTCGAATCGGTCCACTACCCGCGCAATCCTCTTGACGTCCTCGCGCAGCAGATCGTGGCTATCGTGGCGTTTGACACCTGGACCGTCGAGGAGCTTTTCAAACTGGTGCGTTCCGCTGCGCCATACGCTGCGCTTACCCGCTCTGTTTTTGAAAGTGTCCTGGACATGCTCGCAGGGCGTTATCCATCCGATGAATTTGCCGAACTGCGCCCGCGCCTTACCTGGGACCGAGTTAGCAATCGGCTGACCCCTCGCCAGAGTTCTCGCCGCGTGGCCGTAATCAACGGCGGTACGATTCCGGATCGTGGACTCTACGGAGTCTTTCTGGCCGGAGCTGCAAAGGGCGCACGCGTTGGGGAACTCGACGAAGAGATGGTCTTTGAAAGCCGCACGGGCGATACGATTATTTTAGGAGCCAGCACCTGGCGTATCGAAGAAATCTCCCATGATCGCGTGCTCGTTTCGCCCGCTCCAGGCGAGCCGGGAAAAATGCCGTTCTGGCATGGCGACTCGGCGGGCCGGCCCGCCGAATTTGGCAGGAGAATCGGCGAGATGACTCGCGAACTCGTCGCCATGCCCCGTCCTGCGGCTTTCAGGAAATTGGTGGAGTCACACAGCTTGGACGCCAATGCCGCGGAAAATCTCCTGCGCTATCTGCAGGAACAGGCCGCGGCAACGGGCAGACTCCCGAGCGACGAGGACATCGTGATCGAAACGTGTCGCGATGAACTTGGCGATCGACGAATCTGCGTGCTCACTCCGTTTGGAAGTCGCGTGCACGCCCCATGGTGCATGGCGGTCACGGCAAAATTGCAGGCCGAACGCGGGCTCGAAGTCGAAACCATGTGGTCGGACGATGGTTTTGTATTGCGCGTGCCAGACAGTGACGAGCCGATTCCGCCCGAGCTGCTGCTTCCCGATCCCCTGGAATTTCAACAGCTGGTGCTGCGCCAACTTGGATCGACTTCTCTGTTTGCTGCAAAATTTCGCGAAGCAGCGGCGCGGGCTTTGCTGTTGCCAAAGCGGCGCCCGGGCATGCGCACTCCTCTTTGGCAGCAGCGCAAACGATCTGCGGACTTGCTCGCAGTGGCTTCACGGTTCTCCTCGTTCCCGATTCTCCTGGAGACGTATCGCGAATGTATTCGTGATGTATTTGATTTGCCCGCCACGGCAAGCATTCTCAGCGACGTCCGGCGCGGCGCGATCCGTGTGACAAGTCTAGAATCCGACAAACCGTCGCCATTTGCTTCTTCCCTGCTGTTTTCCTACGTCGCGAATTACATTTACGATGGCGACGCACCTCTTGCCGAACGCCGTGCGCAAGCTCTTTCCATAGACCAATCACAATTGCAGGAAATTCTCGGCGACACCGACCTCCGCGACCTTCTCGACGAGGCTGCTCTTGCTGAAGTAGAAGACCGCCTGCAATCGCTCGCTCCGGAGTACCAAGCCCGCCATGCCGATGGCGTCAGCGATCTTTTGCTAAAACTTGGTGATCTTTCAGAATCCGAACTGCTGGCCCGTTCGGCGAGCGCAGAAGTTGCAGCAATGATTTCCGCGCTGGTCGCCGCTCGCCGGGCCGTCCGCGTTCGGATCGGGAACGAGACGCGGTTTATTGCCGTGGAGTACGCCTCACGCTATCGCGACGGTTTGGGCACTCCGTTGCCGCCCGGCCTTCCGGACATTTTCCTGGCATCCAGCGAAGAGCCGTTGCACGAAATTATTCGCCGCTACGTCCGGACCCACGGCCCATTTACGACACAGGAGTTGGCCAGCCGCTACGCCCTGCAGCCGGCGGCGGTCAGCGCCGTACTCCACGCGCTTCATGCCCGAGGTAAATTGCTTGAGGGTGAGTTCCGTCCGCGAGGCCAGCATCAGGAGTGGTGCGATCCAGAAATATTGCAGCAGATTCGCAGAAAAAGCCTGGCGCGTCTGCGTCGCGAAGTCGAACCTGTGGAGCAGCAGACGTTCGCGCGGTTCGCCGCGCGCTGGCAAGGGATTACCGTCCGGCGCCGCGGACTTGACGCTGTTCTCGATGCGGTTGAAATCCTGCAAGGCGCTGCCCTGCTCGCTTCCGACCTTGAGCGCCAAATTCTTCCGTCGCGTATCGCCGACTATCGGGCAGGCGATCTGGACACGGTAATGGCCGCTGGCGAGGTGGTGTGGGTGGGTCTTGAACAGATTGGTACGCGAGACGGCCGCATTGCACTATATCTCACCGAGTCCGTCCCGCTGCTTCTGCCACCGGAGGAGTTGCGGCCCGACGGGGCTCCTCTTTCTGAAAAAGCGCAGCGCATACTCGACTTTCTTTTAAAAAGTGGGGCTTCTTTTTTCGCGAACATCCACGCCGCACTTGGTCCCGGATTTCCTGGCGAAACACGGGATGCGCTGTGGGAACTGGTGTGGTCAGGACGCATCACCAACGATACACTTCATCCGCTTCGCGACTTACTGCGACCACAGGACGCCAGGCTCGATCGTGCCGCAATCGCGGAAGGACCGCCCGGATCACCGGAATTCCTTCGCCGGCTGCGTTCGCGCAAATCCGGAGGCGGGCCTGCGCAGGGTCGTTGGTCACCCGTGGCAGCGCATTTGGTGATCCCGATTTCCATTACGCAATGGAGCGCCAACATGGCGCAGCAGTTGCTGACTCGGTACGGCATAGTGATGCGCGAAACGGCTATCGCAGAAAGCATTCCTCGCGGTTATAACGCCGTCTATCCCGCACTCAAGACGATGGAAGACAGCGGCTGGATTCGTCGCGGTATGTTCGTTGCCGGACTGGGAGCTGCGCAATTTGCGGCAACATCGGCCGTCGACATGCTGCGCAGCCTGCGCACCGAACCATCCACACCTGAAGCCGTTTTCCTGGCGGCCAGCGATCCGGCAAACCCGTACGGCGCTGTTCTTCCCTGGCCTCGTGGCGCGGGCTTGGACAGCTCCAATACGCCTCACAGCATGTCGCGAAGCAGCGGCGCCGGCGTAGTTCTCGTCAATGGAGCTCTTTCGGCTTATCTCAGGAGGCGCAATCCCGCTCTGCGCGTTTTCCTGCCAGAAAATGAGCCAGAACGCTCGCAACACGCGCGCGAGGTTGCCAACAAGCTGGCTGAGCTTGCCGTTCGCTGGCAGGGGCGTCGCAGCGGGTTGCTGATCGGCGAAATCAACGGTGCTCCAGCTCGTGAGCATTTCATTTCCGGACTGCTGACGGAGTTTGGCTTCATCGACACGGCTCTGGGCTTCCAGATGCGCCGTGTCGCGCCTATGGTGCCCAATCGTGACGCCGACCAAACGCCCGCAGATGAAAACGATCAAGACATTTCGGAGAGCGCGTAATGCCAGAGGGCGACACCATCTTTCGCACAGCCCGCACCCTGCACCGCGCTCTCGCAGGTCAAATTGTCACGGGTTTTGAAAGCGTTCTGCCAAAACTGGACCGCGTGGCAGTCGATTCCGGTGTCACAGGCCGCAGCGTGGAAAAAGTGGAAGCCAACGGCAAGTGGATTGTTATGTATTTCTCCGGAGATTTGATTCTGCTGACTCACATGCTGATGAGCGGAAGCTGGCACATCTACCGACCCGGCGAAAAGTGGCATCGCTGGGCAGGTGACATGCGCCTCGCTGTTCACACAGAAAAAATAGAGGCCGTGGGCTTCAACGTCCCGATTGCCGAGTTCCACACCCCAGATACTCTCCGCCGCCGTCGCGTGTTCAACCAAATAGGCCCGTCGGTACTTGCTGCCGAATTCGATTCTGGCGAAGCTTTGCGGCGTCTCGGCAGCAGGCCCGAGCTGTCGGTCGGAGAAGCGTTACTCTCGCAAGCGCTCCTGGCCGGCATCGGAAATGTTTTCAAATCGGAAATCTGTTTCGCTTGCGGGGTCAATCCTTTCCGAATTGTTGGATCCCTCAGCATCTCAGAACTTTCTGGCCTTGTTGCAACAGCGCGGAAGTTCCTGCTGGCGAATGTTACCGAGAATTCGGGAGATCAGATTGTGACCTATACCGGCCTTCGGCGAACCACCGGCCGGATCGCCAGTGAAGAGAATCTTTGGGTCTACGGCCGCCGCGGCAAACCCTGCCGCAAATGCGGAATGACCATTGCCTCCCGCAAACAAGGTGACGACGCGCGTAGCACGTTCTGGTGCGAGAGGTGCCAGCCGCTCGCGCAACCTGCAGCCCGGCATGCCTCGTGAAAAGCTCCCCATCAACATTGACGCAATTTCAGAAGACGGCCGATGCGGTTGCGGCCACAACCAAGAAAACTGAAAAAGTCCGCTTGATTAGCGAGCTTCTCTCTTCCCTGGCGCTGCCCGACGCCTCTCTGGCCGCCCAATACCTCACGGGACGGACGTTCCCCCAGCACGAGGAGCGCGTCGTTGGTATTGGAGGGAACAGTCTGGCGCGTGCGGTAGCCGAGGCTGCGGGCAGGGCTGAGGAAAGTCTTGGAAGTGCTTACCGCAAGCATGGCGACCTCGGCGACATGGCCAAGGCGCTGCTTGAGAAATCCCACACGGAAAGTGCCCTAAACCTCGAGAGCGTCGCGGCATTGTTCGACAATCTATCCAGCGCGCGCGCGCCGGCTCAGAAAGGCGAACTGCTTCGCAAAGCGTTCGCCGTTGCCAGCGCCGACGATGTGAAATACATCGTGAAGATATTGACCGGCGACCTTCGTATCGGCTCAAAAGAGAGTCTGGTCGAACAAGGGATCGCAAAAGCCTTCGGGCGCGACGCCGACGCCGTTCGCCGTGCCAACATGACGCTTGGCGATATCGGAGAGACACTTCGCCTAGCCGCCCAAGACCGCCTGGGATCGGCAAAAGTGCGCTTGTTTCACCCTCTGGGATTCATGTTGGCGACTCCGGTAGAAACGGCCGAGGAACTATTCCCAGACGCTGACACCTCGGCCGTCTATATCGAATACAAATTTGATGGAATCCGCGCGCAGGCGCACAAAAACGCGGCCGGGAAAGTTAAAATCTTTTCGCGAACCCTGGATGAAATTGTAGAGTTTCCAGAACTGGTAGCACCGCTTTCCGCGCTTCCTGGCGAGTTGATCCTGGACGGCGAGATCCTTGGCTGGCGGGACGACCAGCCTCTCCCGTTCACCGAACTGCAACCGCGTCTCGGCAGAAAACAGATCGACATGTGGCTGCAACACGATATCCCGGTCAGATTCATGGTATTCGACGTGCTTTTTCAGGACGGACGGTTGTTACTGGATACACCATTGCGCGAACGGAAAGATCGCCTCCACGAACTCTTTGCCAACACGCCTGGTAGTATCGCCCTGGCAAACACGGTTCTCTGTAAGGACGCGATTGCGGTTAACCGAGAGTTCCGTGCCGCGCTGTCCGCCGGGCATGAAGGCCTGGTGGCAAAAATCACAGATTCCATCTACACGCCGGGGCGCCGCGGCGGTTCGTGGCTCAAATTGAAAGAGCCCTATGCCACACTCGATGTCGTCGTAACCGCTGCAGAATACGGGCACGGAAAGCGCCACAAGGTACTCTCAGACCTCACCTTTGCCGTCCGTGACGGTGAGAGGCTGCTGAACATCGGCAAAGCGTATTCCGGACTAACCGACGCCGAAATTACGGAGAATACAGCTTTTTTTTTGAAACACACGGTCGAAGACCAGGGATTCCGCCGGCTCGTTGAACCCCGGTTGGTCCTGGAAGTGGCTTTCAACAACATGCAGCGATCCAAGCGCCATGAAAGCGGACTGGCCCTGCGCTTTCCCAGAATATTGCGGACCCGACCTGACAAACCCGTATCGGAAATCGACACTTTGGCTCGAGCCGAAGAGCTGTTTGCCAAGCAGATCGGGGTGGCCAAGGATTCGCACAAAAAGGCCAAATAGCGGAGCGCTTTGCGGGGTTTCTGCCGACTCTCATCGAGCGGTGTTTCGACTTCGAATGTCTGTCCCTGGTTTCCTTTTTTCTCATCCGCCGTTCCCCTGGCATTGTTGCGGCGGCTGCCGCGGAGCTTGCGAGTCAACTTCAAGCAAAGCCGCGCGCAGAAAGTGCGGTCTCCGTTTTTTGCTTTCGCCTGCTCGCTGTTTGGCGAACACAACCTGGTGTCTGCCGCCTGAGGGCTTCCTATTGACGCTCTATATGTCGATGGATACTATTCCTACAGAATGCCGATAGGAGATGTCGATGAGCTCTCTGGCCGTCCTGGTCCCCGCCCGCCGCGCCGCCGTGTCGATCCCCTCCTCGCCATGAGGCGTGAATAGAATGCGGGAATTTCGGGTGGGCGGTTTTTTCCCCGATCACGCAAGCTCTGGAAACAGCGTAGCGAGGTGTTCCGTATGCTGCTCTTTGTGAAGGCCCGAAGGTTCCTGCGAAACCTGTTCTCCGTTCGGCGCATCGATGCCGACTTGGACCAGGAGCTTCATTCCCACCTCGAATTGCTCACCGATGAATACCTCCGCGCAGGCATCCCCCGAGACGAAGCGCAACGCGCTGCACGCGTCGAACTCGGCGGCGTCGAACAGGTGAAAGAACGGGTTCGCGAGCAACGCTTCGGCAGTTGGCTGCGTTCTGTGATCTCCGATTGCCGCTACGGGATTCGGCAGCT
>DATHFT010000191.1:0-28556 GCA_035317965.1 Saccharimonadales bacterium (SeqCode)
TCGCTTCGAGCTCGCAATCGTAAATAGTAGACGGCGACCGTCAGCGCTGACCGCCAGGGAAGAGTACCGGTCAAGGCCTGAGCTCAACCGGTGTGGAATGCGCCGCTCGATATCCATGCCATAAAGCCAAGGTCCTGCACCGTCGGAATCCCTCGCGAGGTAAAGCAACGTCCGGCGATCCAGGAAAACCGGATAAGTCACTTGCCCATTATGCGCGGTGATGCGTTCCGTGGTGCCGCCAGTTGGCTTGATGCGCCAGATGTCCAATTTATCCGGCAGGGTACCCTCGACGAAGTAGATAAAGGCCGAGTCGGGGGACCACAATGGAAAGTGTGAGTGGAGGCCGGCAGACGCAGTGAAGATGGGCGCACCGTCGGATCGCCTGCTGCCGTCCGAGACGAACAATGGATCACCAGGGCCGGGCGTGTGAAATGCGAGTCGTGAGCCATCGTGAGACCAGTCGAATTCCGCCACCCCCTCAAGGTATGGCTTCGGCTGTCCTCCCAACATTGGCACTGCCCAGATGTTGATATCACTGCTGCGGGAGCTATCGTGCTTGCGAACCCAAAATGTCACGAGAGAGTCATCGTGCGAGAAACCGAGCGTCCGTATCGATGGATTGACGAGTTCCGGAACGCTTGCGCGGGTCAAATTGTGAAATTCTCCCGAACCGACCTGGGTGACCCAGACGTCTGTCTGTCCATCCCGGTCTGACAGAAACGCCACGAAGTGACCGTCGTGTGACACCGCTGCGGAGAGTCCCTTTCCCTCGAATTCGGTGACGGTCTGAAATTGCGCGCCAGCGATGGGGTTTTTCCAAAAATACTCCGTTTTCTGCAACCAGAGCCTTCCTCCAATTGCCAGGACCGCGCCCACCGCTATTAGAAGCACAACGAACTTGAAGAGATTTGCAGAGGTCGCTACCGCCGAGCGCGGTAGCGCTCCATCAGGATTGGGCGAGGGGGTATCGTTCCCACTGTCCTGCGCTGCTCGAAGATTCCGGCTGCGCGCCCAGTCTTCCAGTTCCGCCCGAAAAGCGTATACCGAGCCCATCCTGTCATGCAGGTGTCGGTGAACGGGCATCCCCTCCCGCTTTTCCCAGCGCTGCACCGTCGTCACATCGCGTTTGAGGTATGCCGATATTTCCTTCCAGGAATTCAGCCGGTCATCGATAGGTTTTTCGGAACGTGGCGTGTTTGGGGTTGCTTCACCCATCGTGTTCTCCGAACCGATCCGCGTTCCCGCGAGGTACGTAACTTTATTGTATCTCCGCCGCTCGGTACGTTAAAAGACGGCATTTGACAGCAAATGGACTCTACCGCACCTTGCCGTTTGACAACATCTGTTCAGGTATCTGATCGTGTCCGCAGGTCTGCGGGGCGGAATCAGCGAAATTCGTTTCTCCGTTCGTGACTCCCTCGCGAAGCCCTAACGCCCATGGGTCCCGAGCGGCTTTCGGCGACCAAGGCAGGGATCTCAATTCTGGAGGTGTTTCATGAACGGCAAACGCTTGCGGTCGATTGCACGAATCTTCGCGGCTCTAACACTGGCGGTAAGTAGCGGCGCTTTGGCTTGGGCCCCAACGCCCGAGCACTTTAGGGGTACTATCAGCGATTACACCCCCCTGAATTCCGGCGCTAGTCCGACCGGTCCATATGAAATGCGTGGTCATTGGTCGCTGGACCTGAAGCGAGGCGCCAAGGCTGATTTTTCAGCGTTGATGACCATGGAACTGTCCGACTACTGGCTTTGGTTCTCGAATTCGGATCCCAGCAATCCGGACATCCGGGGTGCCCATACCCACCACATCACCATGACCGATGCTACCGTCACCTACCAAGCGACTGGTTGTCCCGCCGATAACCCTACCACCACAACGCGTTTCATGGTCAGCGGCCCAGCGACGTTCATCACCGGCAATGGGAAGCCGGGGCCTTTTGAGGCAAAGGGTCCAACGACGCTGCATGTCTGCATTACCGGAGGGTCAGACGTTACGTACTCGAATATGACGATGGAGCTCATCGGACCCGCCACCGGACATTTCGGCACCCAAGCTATCCACGGCGTCGTTCGCTTTCTGCACAAGGATGATGACGATAAGCATGACGATCGACATTAAAGATCGCCGACCCTGTAAAACCAATGCACGCTACGCTGATAAGGGCGAGGTCGGTGGTTCAAGTCACCCAGGCCCACCATTCAAATCAGGGGCTTTTTCAGTAGTCGAGGGATTGTGCCCAGTTTTGTGTCCCGCCCGGTTCAGAGACGGCCTTTGCAATGGCGAACTCCTTATGGGCTGACACGCGGTACGGCGAATACTACTGGATTGATAAGATTGGTGATCGGCGAGGCATTCGCCTGCTCGTTCAGACACGGATGAAATTCTTGCCCACCACAGCTCCGTCGAATCAAAAGAGCTCGACGAGTGCCACATGGCCCGTAACAGAAGCGAGTCGGGCATCCCTCGTAAGTAATGTAGCTCCGAGCTTCTCGGCAAGCACGACGTAGGCGGCATCATAGGCAGAAAAATTGTGACGGAGTTGCCAAACGCGTGGCATGAGCACGAGATGAGGATACCGAGTAACACGAAGATCGAGCAGATCCCGGACCGCCTCATCTGCACGATGTGCAGAGACCACTCTTTGCAGTGAAAGACGCCTCAGTACCTGCGTGGCCTCAAGATCTAGGAGGTGAGGCGCGTGCAGGGTTTCGTTACTCGAATAAATACGCCTCTCGATGCTCTGCCCCGCAGATGTCTGAAGAAGCCAGTCAACGGCAGCAGACGCATCCAGGACGATCACCGCGCCTCACGCTCTTCTCGCACCAGACGAGCGGTATCGATCTGCGCTGAAACCGGCTTACGTTTGTGCAGTCGCTCCCGCAATTCTGCGAGCGTCGGCCTCTCCGCGATTTCCTTGATCTCCGCCAACAGATAGTCCGAGAGCGACATGCCTGCCATTGCAGCGCGGGCTTTCAGGCCGCGGTGCAGGGCATCGGGTACGTTACGAAGCTGAATCATTTTTGACATGCTATCAGCATACTTTCATGTCAGCTACATGTCAACGCCGTGCTCTTCAAAGAACTCATCCGGCCGATGTGCTAAACGCCGTTTCACTGTCCGACAGCACCAAAAAACCAGGGCTTGGGTGAACGAAGAAGGAGACGCCCGCGGGACGCCTCAATGGAAAGAAGACGAAAGACCCCGGTTGGGATACGCTGAGCAACGGCGAACTCCTGAGAGCCGCGGAGGAAGCAGCCTCCTCAATACTTTGAAGGACGAGGTCGGTGGTGCAAGTCATACAGGCCCACCATTCATTTCACACCCAATATATATCGGCAATTCTCACTTTTCTCTTCCAGGGCTCACGAAGTTGAACCGTTTCAAAATCAAGAGGCAGACTTCTTGCTTGCGGGCATCCGTAAAGGCTCAAGCCTCTTTTGCTTTTGCTGCCGCGGTAAATGCCGCCGCATTCTTTCGGACGAACTCTTGCACACTCAGCGGCTCTTGCCCCGTCAGTGTGCGCACATCGTCTGACATCCGGTCATAGCGCCCCGCGCGATGCAGATTGCCCATCGTCGCCAGGTGATTCACTAGGTGAACCGGCAACCCGCGCTTGAGTAGCTCGTCCCGCCAAGGCTCGACGGGAATGTCCTGAAAGCTTATTGTGCGGCCCAGCGCTTTCGAATACTCCTGCGCAAAGAAATGCATGTTCTCGGACTGCGGACCCGTCAGGTGATAGATCTTGCCGATGTGCGGTTGCGGATTGGCGAGCAGCACGGCAACCGTGCGTGCAACATCTGCCACTGCCACCGGCGAAGTCTTACCCTGCCCGAACGGTAGCCTGATCTGATCGGATTCCCTGACTGAATCCGGAGTCAAAGTCAGAAAGAAGCCTTCGAGAAACACTGTCGGCCGCACGTGCACAACCGGCAGACCGGACCAGTTCAGCGCCTGCTCGGCGAGCCAGTGCAGCTTGTGCTGCGGGCTCGGAGTAGTTTCAGTAATGCTCATCTGAGAGACCGTCATCTGCGACATGTTGATGAACGCCTTCACGCCATGATGCTTCGCCACCGCCGCCGTATTAACGGTCGCCGCCAGATAGGCATCCGAAACCGACGTGCCGAAGTACATCGTCTCGCAGCCGGCAATCACCCTATGCATGGAATCGAGATCGAGCAGATTGCCAACCACGACTTCCGCACCCAGCGCACGCAATGCTTGCGCACGCTCGTCCTCAGTTCGCACCATAGCCCGTACCGCTTTGCCTTGGTTCAACAGCAGTTCGGTGACCGCGCGTCCTACCGCGCCGACGCGGCCCGCAGCGCCAGTAACCAGAATGGGATTCGCCATGTTTTTTCTCCCGTGCGTTCAGTTAAATCGAAAGAGAGACTTGTTGAATGTAAGTGCCGCATCGCTTCGGTGGGCGGCTGCAAATGTCGTTACGAATATCAATTTAGAATGCCTCCAACGCCGTTGCTAAGCGTGAGAACGCAGGCGTAGCTAAGCGGCGTCATGCTGCGGCTTGAAGGGTCGCGCCTTCGCTCCGGGCTTCGATGGCTTTAATGGAGTTCTTGAAGGCCGTCTCCAAAACGTTTCTGCCGATGGTCCTGAGTACGAAACCCAGCATTCGGCCCCTGAGGTTCTTGCCCTCGCGTACAACGACAACATCGATGTCCGTCGTTCCGTTGGGATTCCGGATAAAGGTGTAGGTGTGGCCCGACGCGCCTCCCCACAAGTTAGAGTCGGTCGTCGTGAGGACAACGCGATTCGGATCGGACCAGTCGTAGTGCAGACGTTCCCAGATACCGCCCGAACCCTCCGTGACGTCGGCCTCCGTTTGGTCGAGGTGATGTACCTTCAGATACTCATCGGCGCTGTTGCCAAAGAGCGTCGAGCGGCCCGGCCCGAAGTCGGTGAGCCCCGCGACGTACCGCTCCGGTGTCAAGGTCGTTGTCTGGTGGAAGTGAATATTTGTGTTCGTCATTGTCGTTCTCCTTTCGCTGAGCACTGACCCAACACAAGAGTGCAGGTTGTTTGCCACTCGAAAACTACTGAAAAGAAAGGGCGTAAGGCTCAGACACTGGCCGCGCGCTCAGCAAAATGCCGAAGCATCAGCAACGAGCCAGGGGTGTACAAAGCTATTTGGAGATTGGGCGCTTCTGACCGTATTTATCTATGCCCAGCCGCCTGATCTTTGATTCCAGTGTCTGCCGGGGAATCCCGAGCTTCGCGGCTGCGCCGGAGGGCCCCGAGATACGTCCATGACTTTCAGACAACGCTGCTTCGATCATTTCCGCTTCGCGATTCGCGAGTGCTGATAGACCTTCATGCGGCTCCGCGGAATTTGCCGGTTCACGTTTCAGCCAGCTCTCATCAACGACGAAGGTGTCGGTCTCACTAAGGATGACGGCGCGTTCCACAACATTTTGCAATTCGCGGATATTTCCAGGCCAAGGGTAGGCGGTCAGGATTCCCAAAGTATCTTTGCTGATCCGGTGGATTTTTTTGCCGGCTCCTTTGGCGAACCGCCCAACGAAGTACTCCACGAGCAATGGAATATCTTCTGCCCGCTCACGCAGCGGCGGAACGGCGATCGGAAAAACGTCCAATCGGTAGAAAAGATCCTGTCGGAAGCTTCCAGCCGCTACGGCGGCCGGCAGGTCGCGATTGGTTGCCGCTATCAAACGGACATCAACGGAAATCGGTTGATTGCTCCCTACCCTCTCAAATTCCCGCTCTTGCAAGACGCGCAGGAGCGCGATCTGCGTTTCCATCGGCAGATCACCGATTTCATCCAGGAAGAGTGTGCCGCCGTCAGCGGCTTCGAATCTCCCCACCCGCCGTTGGAGCGCGCCGGTGAAAGCTCCCTTCTCATGCCCGAAAAGCTCCGAAACAATCAAAGATTGAGGAATCGCAGCACAGTTGACGCGCACGAAGGCGCGGGATGCCCGTTTCGACCTCCGGTGCAGAGCACGAGCGACCAGCTCTTTGCCGGTTCCAGTTTCTCCTAGAATGAGAACGGTTGAATCCGATGGTGCGACTTTCTCCACCTGCTTCAACACTTCCCGCATGGGTTTGCTCGAACCCACGATTTCCTCGAACATAGAGGAGCGGTCGATTTCCTCTCGCAGTACGAGGTTCTCGTTCCGGAGTCGCTCTTCCGTCTTCTTACGGTCGTCAATGTCGGTCGCCGTCGCGTACCAACGGGTGAGCTGGCCGCGCTCATCTATCAGCGGGTTGTAGTGAACAAGTTGCCAGCGATATTCTCCCTTCTTGAACAACGATCGCATCTCCAGCTCAAACGGAACTCCCTTCACCAGGCCAGCGCAACGTTCATCGCGCAGGCGATCGACATCGTCTGGATGGAAAGCCCGCGCAAAAAACCCCTCGTCATTCACTTCACCAGGCGTAAGCCCGGTGCGATCTAGAGCTACGCGATTTGCATAGAGGGTTCTGCCGTCAGGCGCCAGGACCACGATGGATTGGTGAATCGCATCGGTGATCGTGCGAAGGTCCGCCTCGTCTTTCTGAAACTTTTGCTCAGAGCGTTTAAGGTCATCGATGTCGGTATTGATTCCGTACCAACCAACAAGTTTCCCCGGGTTGTCGTAGACGGGCGACGCCGCAATCTGGAACCAGCGGTATTCTCCGTCGAATCGGCGGAGGCGCACAGCCTTCGTGCTCTCTCCCTGCGAATGGCCGAGATCTTGCCACCAGGTTTCGAGTTCTCCGATGTCGTCGCTGTGGACCAGCGATTGCCACTGCGATCCCTTCAACTGATCGGGAGTGAGTCCGGTGTAGTCCTGCAATCGTTGGTTGAAAAAATCCAGAGAGCCATCCGGCAGAGCGAACCAGGCGAGCGCCGGCAGATGATCGACGAAAGAGCGCAGCTCCAGCGACGCGGGAATTTGACGCTCATTCGTACTCATAGGGGAATCCGTGTACCAATGCACCAAATTACGGCGTCCCGCGCGAATCTGTCAATCACTATGAGAAAGCTCGGACTATGCTGACTCTGCGCGCTCGCGAAGAATCCACCGGCGCACGTAGGGAGGGCATTGAACCAGCGCAATACCCTCGTCTTCGCAGTTCACTAAGAAACGAATCACTCCGACATCAACCAGGGTGACTTCGCTCAGGTTCAGAATTTTCCGCGCACAGCCATCTTTCATTGCCGATCGAATGCACGCGATGCAGTCCGAGTGGATGCGCCCGCTGACAAAAAGCCGCGTGACGCATCCATCGGATTCTTTTTCAATCCTTAACATTTCGAGCTCACGTTGCGCGAACGACCCCGTATCTGGAGGCTGGCTCTGCACAAGACAGATAAGGGCTCAGTGCCTGGCGTGCCGCCTCGTAGCTCTGCCAAAGTCCGGCGTCGGGGAGCGCCGGAATCGTCACGAATTCGCCTTGATCGAGCCCGACGAGTGACGCGTCCACCATGTCCTCCGCCGTCATGACAATTTCCTGGGGGAGGTGTCCAACCGGTTTGCCAGCCTTACCCCAGAAATCGGTGGCCGTCGCGCCGGGCAACACGACCTGAACGGCAATTCCTTTGTCGGCCAGTTCGTGGCGCAACGATTGGCTGAACGCGAGAACATAAGCCTTCGTGCCTCCATAAACACCGTTGAGTATTTCAGGGGCAACTCCGACAACCGAGCCAATGTTGATGATTGTCCCGGAGCCGCGCTTCACGAATTCCGGAACCACCGCGTAGGTAAGGCGCGTCAGTGCTTCTACGTTCAGCGCGATAATTCGGCTCATGTCGCTGACATCTGAATTCAGCAATGCCTTCGTAGCGCCCAAACCGGCGTTGTTTACAAGCAGGGTGACATTGGAGTTCTGGCGAAGAAATCGCTCCAGTCCGGCCAAATCTTTGGCATCTGTTAAATCGGCAGCCAGGATGTCAATCTTGCGACCCGTGCTGGCTGCAAGTTTCTTCGCGAGACCGTCCATTGGTCCCCGACTGCGGGCAACCAGTAGCAAGTCGTAGCCACGGCGCGACAAGCGATCCGCATAGACGGCGCCAATTCCTGAAGAGGCTCCGGTGATTACTGCAAGTCCTTTCGATTGAGTTTGCATTTGCAGGCTCCTTTTCTGCTTCGGAAGTGGGCCGGATTCGCATCCGGCTGCGATGGAAAATGCATTTCGTGCGCCTTTGCTAAACCCTTTGTTCTCAACGTTTATGACATCGAGCCATGCCGCCTGTTCAGCAAAATGCCGAAGATTTCAGCAGGCGACAGCGTCGGTCTTTTCGGCGTAGAACGGAGCGAAGAGGGACGCAACGGAAATCTGATTACCAAAACCCGCCCCCTGAAGAGACTTCCCGAACTTTCCCGGATTGTGCCGAAAGGTCGTCATCGCCTGATCTTTTTTTCTTGTCAAACATGATGACTCGACACTGCCATGGCAGCGCCTCTAAAGGCGCTATGTGAGCGCTCCGGCACAAAGTTTCTATTGCGAAGGATTCACCAGCCAAAAAAGAAGTGGTTCTAAGTATCGTATCACGATATAATATCGTTATGAAAACGAGATTCACCGCCGATTGAGCAAGAGCGCGGCTATGTACCTCAGGAGCCGCGGGCAGAATGACCGGCTTCAGATCCGGGTGTCGCTGCGCAAACCCTTGTCGGCCTCAAATCGGTATGCGAGAAAACAATTCATCACAGCGGAGGGTGCGGGACAAACGCGTGGGTAATCCGACCAAATCATCTGCAGGCGCCGATAAAACTAAATCAGGGAACAGCGAACCTAGTAAATCGTGGGACGTGCTTGGCGATTTCACGACGACGGTACGACTGTTGCCGATCTCAGGGCTAGCGCTGGTAATTGGAGTTGTAGCCTCGTTCGTGGCCCTGGCGCTGCTGCGTCTGATTGGCCTGTTCACCAACCTTTTTTACTACGGGCGGTGGAGTACGGAGCTGGTATCGCCTGCCGGAAACCATCTGGGAATCTTTTCCGTGCTGGTGCCGGTAGGCGGCGCGCTGATTATTGGCTTGATGGCCCGCTACGGATCGGAACGAATACGCGGGCACGGAATTCCGGAGGCTATCGAAGCGATTCTGATTAACGGAAGCCGTGTCGAACCGAAGGTCGCATTGCTCAAGCCGATTTCTTCGGCGATCTCCATTGGTTCGGGCGGCCCATTTGGCGCGGAGGGTCCGATCATCATGACCGGCGGGGCGATCGGATCGATGATCGCACAACTGTTCCACCTGACGAGCGCCGAGCGCAAGACCTTGCTGGTGGCGGGCGCCGCAGCTGGAATGTCGGCAACGTTTGCGGCGCCCGTTGCCTCCACCCTGCTCGCGGTGGAATTGCTTCTGTTCGAATGGAAACCTCGGAGCTTGGTTCCCGTGGCATTGGCCAGCGCTATGGCCGCCATACTGCGACGATATCTTTTGGGATTTGGACCATTGTTTCCGGTGCCGGAGCACAAACTTTTCATCGGGCCGACGGGTCTTCTAGGGTGCGTCCTGGTGGGTTTGCTGGCCGGGGTATTGTCGGCTTTGCTGACCATGTCGGTTTACGCTGCGGAGGACGCATTTCAGCGTTTGCCGATTCATTGGATGTGGTGGCCAATGATCGGGGGGCTGGTGATTGGCTTGGGCGGGCTGGTCTTTCCGCAGGCGCTGGGCGTGGGTTACGACACCATTGGCGGGTTGCTGCAAGGCAGCGTGACCACGCACGTGATACTTGGCGTGTTACTTATAAAATGGTTCATCTGGGCGGTGTCGCTGGGCTCGGGAACATCCGGAGGCGTTTTGGCACCGCTGCTAATGATGGGCGGAGCACTCGGAGGCCTCGAAGCCATGTTCCTTCCCAACGAAGGTGCGGGGTTCTGGCCATTGATCAGTATGGGTGCAGTTTTGGGGGGCACCATGCGTTCCCCGTTTACGAGCATCGTGTTCGCGTTTGAATTGACACACGACGGAAACGTTTTCTTGCCGCTGCTGGTTGGCAGCGTGATCGCTCACGCATTCACAGTGCTCACGCTGAAAAGGTCCATCTTGACCGAGAAGGTAGCGCGGCGCGGCTATCACTTGAGCCGAGAATATGCAGTCGACCCACTTGAAATTCTTTTTGTCCGCGAAGTAATGCGCACGAAGGTTGTGGTGTTGTCCGCAACAGCCACGCTCGGGGAATTGCAGCAGTCGCTTCGGGCAGATCATCGGCAGAGCCAGCGCCTCTTGCCCGTTGTTGACGCCGAGGGCCAGTTCGTGGGTGTGCTGACGCGCGATGACATTCGCAATCGAATCACCACCGGGGGAGAGGTCTCGTTGCGATTCCCGCTCGCACAATTCGTGAGACCGGAAACCGTCGCAGCCTACCCCGACGAACCGCTCCGGGTGGTCGTGTACCGGATGGCCGAGAAAGGATTTACAAGGATGCCGGTCGTCGAGCGTGGGACGGGGAAATTTTTGGGATTGATCGCGCTGGATGATTTGCTCAAAGCGCGTGGGCGTCACCTCGAAGACGAGAGTCGGCGGGAGCGTCCACTGAAACTGCGGTTTTTCTCGCCCGTCACCGGTTTATCAGACGATTCCCAGCACTCCTCCGTGCGCTGACACGAGCAATCCGGCAAGCGCACTGTACAGTGCGAATTCGCGCGCCAGTCCGACGACTCCTGAACCGCTGGCGCAGCGCCGGACGATCACACGGGGCCGAATTGCCCTGGAATTCTCGGTAAGGAAGATCTCACTGTATTTGCAAATCCATGGTTCGCTGTTCGGCAAGTCGTTCAAAAACCAGGCGGACCACGCGATCGCAGCGGACACCCATAAAGGGAAATGCGTTTTTGGCGTTCGTCCCAACACGTGAAAAGAGCCAGCTGCGCGCCATCTCGTGGCCTCGATGCAAACGGATTTTTACGTTCTCTTCGCTCAGGTCGAGCGCCGCGGCCGTCTCGGACGTGTTCAATTCCTCGACATCGCGCAGCATGACCACGGTACGGTACTTCTCGGGAAGGGCCAGCAATGCCTCTTCCAGAAGCTGGCCCAGTTCGGCGCTGGATGCGTTTTGCTCCGGGTCCGGCGAAGTCTCGACGATATTCATGCGAAGTTCTCCATTGTCCTCGGTATCGTCCAACTGCTGGTTGCGCTTGCGCGAGCGAAGGCGGGCCAACGCCTCGTTGACTGCAATGCGCGTCAACCAAGCCGAAAACGGTGCGCGTCCCTCGAACTGATCAAGATGCTGATAGGCCCGGACGTAGGCATCTTGCATCACGTCTTCCGCTTCGGCATCGTCGCGCAAGATAGCACGTGCGACCCGATAGAGCCGCTGGTTGTACCGGCGCATGATGATCTCGTACAGAGCCGTATCACCGGTCTTCACGCGCTCAACGATTTGCTGGTCGGTCCACCCTTCAGCACTGGCTTTGTCCAGACTTCCCATGGTTTCCATAGCACTACAAGTATAGAGCGCGAAGAGCAGCAAAGGTTACAGCTCGACCTCCGGCGGTCATTCCGTCGAAGTTCCGCGGGCCCCTGTTTTGTATCCAATCGTCAGCTCGCCACTCACTTAGGTGGGGGACAAGACAAGAAATGAAAGACTTTGATCGTCACCTCGACGCCGGCTGGTGGGCGCTGAGAATCGGACTGGGGGTTGGCCCCATCATCACCGGCATCGACAAATACTTCAACAAACTGGCCGATTGGGGAATGTATCTGAGTCCTATGGCAACAAAAGCTGTACCGGTCAGCGCCACGACCTTCATGCACATCATCGGCGTGGTGGAAATTGTGGCCGGGCTGGTCGTTCTCAGCCGCTGGACAAAACTTGGGAGTTACATCGTCATGGGTTGGCTGATCGGTATTGCCGTGAACCTCCTCACAACCGGCATGTTCTATGACCTCGCCATGCGTGACGTGGAGATTGCGATTGGGGCGTTCGCATTGTCGCAACTAACGGCGGTACGCGAACAGTGCACAATCGCAGAACGGGGGCAAAAGCCGTGAGGAGCTCGCAGCTTTCGTCAATCCGGTAGCACCATCAGCAAAAAAATTCAATTGGAGGATACTGTGCGGAAACTTGCTTCGTTTTTTGTACTGTTCGGGATGTCGGCGATGCCCGCTTTTGCGGCTATCGAGACCTATAAGGATGTGCCCGTGGTGGACGTCAATTGCTCTGCGAAAGTGGCCGCCGAGCCGGACTCCCACACCCGCGCTTGCGCACTAAAGTGCGCAGCAAGCGGTTTCGGCATTGTGACTCAGGACAAGCATTTTCTGAAGTTCGATGCAGAGGGCAACACAAAGGTCGTCGAAGCTCTCGAAGCGTCTGACAAGAAAGACCACCTGCGCGTGGATGTCAGCGGAGACGTGCAGGGCGATACGCTGAAGGTCAGTTCGATCAAGCTGCTGTAATTCTGCGATGCCGACCTTCCTGCACACCGGGGTGTTTGGCTCCCCGGTGCGCAGGAGGATCCGCCATTCTCCCAGCGCAAGTGGCATCGCAAATTGAGCGAGTTCGGCCGGAATCCGGAAGGCGGTGTCACTCGCATTGGCTTCTCGGCGACCGATTTGGCCGCTCGCGAATACGTCATCGGCCTCATGAAGCAAGCAGGCCTCGAGGTTCGCGTCGATCCTGCGGGAAACATCTTCGGCCGGCGCGCTGGCTCGGAGAAGTTGCCAATATTGCTTTTTGGCTCGCACATCGATTCAGTGCCGCACGGCGGAAACTTTGATGGAGACGTCGGCAGCATGGGCTCCATTGAAGTGCTGCGCGCGCTCAACGCCGCAAAAGTGCAGACCCGCCATCCACTGGAAGTAGTCATTTGGACGAACGAAGAAGGCCATCACTTCGCGCTGGGCACGCTCGGTTCCGGTGTCGCCGCTGGATTGCTGGGGCCTGAAATCCTCGGCCGCAAGGACGACCAGGGACTGACCCTAGCCGATTGGCTGCGCCGCTCCGGTCAGGACCCGTCTCATCTTACCGACGCACGCATTCCGACAAGAGCGCTGGCGGCCAATGAGCTGCCGAGCTTGTTAGCTGCCAACGGAGAATTCCGGATTCGGGCAGCACCGATGGCGGGCACAATCGCAAGTCTTGGCCGTATAGCGAAACATTTTGGCAGTCCTTCCCGTATCTCCGGCTAGACGCTTACACTAAGCCCTTACCAGCCAGGGAGGCAGCATGAACTCAGCCCGCAACCCAGGGAGAGTCGCCGGATTCTGGTACCTGCTCCTTTGCGTGCTCGGCCCGCTCCGTCTCATCTATATTCCGAGCAAATTGTTCGTACCGGGGGACGCGCCGGCCACCGTCAACAACATCGCGGCTCACCAGTGGCTCTTTCGTTTCGGCATCGTCGTCGACTTGATCTGCGCGGTCGTCCTGATTTTCCTCGTGCTAGCCTTCTACCGGTTGTTCCAAGAAGTCGACGAGTACCTCGCCGTCCTCGTGGTGATCCTCGGCGGTGTGATGCCAGCCCTCCTGTACTTCGTTAACGTCGTCAGCGACGCCGGTGCGTTGCTGGTCGTGCGCGGCGCCGATTTCCTGTCGGTATTCGACAAACCTCAACGGGACGCCCTGGTCATGCTGCTCCTGCGTCTGCACGACCTGCAAAACACCGCCGCGGAGATCCTTTGGGGCGTATGGCTTTTTCCGTTGGCGATCCTTGTGTACCGGTCGCGTTTCCTCCCGCGGTTTTTGGGGGTCTGGCTTACGATCAACGGCTTCGCCTACGTGATCATGAGTTTTACGGGCTTTCTGTTGCCGCGCTATCAGAATATGGTGTTTGCCGTCTCCCAGCCCGCCCTGCTCGCAGAGCTGGTGCTCATGCTGTGGCTCGTGATCAAGGGAGCGCAGCCGCAAGCGCCGAACGCCGCTGGTGTCAGCGTCGGCCGCTGATTGGATTGCCGTAGTCGAATTCGTCGACTCTGTCGGCTGCGGCCGGCCGGTCAGTTTTGGTTGCTGGCGGCTCCGGTTTGATCGGCAGCCCCTCTATTCTGTGACTGCTGGGAGCGCGCGGATTATTTTTGGATAATCAGGGAAATAGCGCTCGACGTCGGAGAGCGCGAACTGGCGCAAGATGGATTCTTGGAGTTCGCGTTGGAGAAGGAATTCAAAGGAAACCTTTAGCAGGGATTCTGGCGATCTGCCGGCTGCGTATCGGCCCAAGTCCGAGCTCGTGAGAGTGACGTCGTGTGTAGTCTTCGTTTTGCCCGCGATAACTGTGACGCGGTATTTCGTTGGGCTTGTTTCTTCAACTGAAATCTTGTGAGTCATGTTTGATCCTCGCGGGCAGAAATGCGTTCTGCGGTTCGTTCCGCACGGCGAACCTTGCATTGGTTCTTTTGGGACCCGCAATCGAACACGAGTCGATCGCTAAATCGCCTCAGTAGCGGCGGGCGGAACCCAGGAGGTGCCAGTGGACCGAGAACCAGGTCAGGAAAAGACAGGCCAGGGCGACGAGGGAGAATTTCAAACGGGTGATGAAGCGGACGGCGGTGCGGCGCCAGATTAAGAGTCCGGAGATCGCGGCGAAGATGCTGAGGAAGATGGCGATAGCGCTGAAGATATTTAGCGTGACGAAATATTTGTCGAAGGTGCGCCCGGGCGGGATGGACTCGTTATTGACGATCGACAGGATGATTCCGAGGGTGATCGTGAGTGCGATCCAGGCAAAGGAAGCAACGCGGGGGCCGGCGGTAAGCCAAAGCGTGCCGGGTTGTTCATGGAAAGCAGGACGCTTGGAAAGGAAAATGCGACGGCCGAGACGCAGGAGAGTGGCTAGGACCACCGAGAGGAGAATCGCCAAGCTCGTGAGGACCAGTGGCGAAATGAGTTTGGAGTTTTCGAACCAGCGGACGCGTTCAAACTGTGTGCCTGCAAAACCTGAGGCGACACGGACAATTTTTCCTTGGGAATCGCGGATGGCGAAAATGCGTGATTGATCGCCATCAATCTGCCATAAATCCTTGCCGAGTGGTTTCCACTTGCGCACGTGCCCGCGTAAATCCTTCGAGACTTCCACCTTGAGGACGCCCTCTTTGTCCACGCTGGCGCTGAACTGTTCGGCGAGGTCGGCAATTTTAAGTTTGTTGCTTTCCGAGCGACGGGTGGAGTGATAGGTGCCTTCGATATCCTTCAGCTGATCGACGGGCAATTTCTGGAATTCGGGATTGCTGGAATATGGATAGTAGCGGTCTGCGAAAGAATTCAGTATTTCGCTGCGCGTTTTGGCTGCAGAACCCGCCGAGTTGTAGGAAATGAAAATAACAAGATTTTCTTTGGGTTCGAGGGCGAACATGGAGTGGAAGGCGATGAGATCGCCGTCGTGACCGATGAAGTGGAGCCCATTGCGCCACGTTTGATAGAAGCCCATGCACATAGCCGGGAGCGCATCGGATGCGGCAAATTGGCGGGTCCACATAAGCTTGAGTGTTTCAGGCTTCAGGATGCGTTGCCCGTCGAGTTCGCCTTCGTGGAGAAGGGCCTGGGCAAAACGGGCCATGTCGGCGGCGGAAGAAGAGACCCCGCCAGCAGGGGCTGGATTGAAAATTTCAAAGCCGATCACCGGCTTTTCCGTGTTGTTGCCGTAGCCTTCCGATGCAAACGGCGCGCGGGAAGGCTCAAGTGGCTGATGAAAGCTGGAATGGGTCATGCCCAGCGGGGTGAAGATGTGATTGGCGACATATTGTTCGTATGGCTCGCCGCTGACGCGCTCGACGATATAGCCCGCGATACCGACGCCGTAGTTGGAGTAGGCAGAAATTTGTCCCGGAGGAAAAATCCGGCGCGGCTGATTGGTGATCAAGAAATCTCTGAGAGTGGGGGCTTGTTTCGGATCGGTGAGAAGAATGTCACGAACTTCCTCTTCAAATCCGCCGGTATGCGTCATTAAATTGCGCAAAGTGATGGGTTGGCCGAATGCTGGCGCAATCTGGAAGTCGAGATATTTGTTGACGTCGGTGTCGATGTTTAGTTTGCCCTGCTCGGCGAGCTGCATGACGGAAGTCCAGGCAAAGAGTTTTGAAATGGAAGCCAAACGAAAGATGGAAGCGTCCGGGTCCACCCGCGCTTTTTTCGCGAGATCGGAATATCCGTAGCCCTTTTTCAACAGGGTTTTGCCGTCCTTCATGACGAGCACGGTGGCGCCAGCAATATCAGCACGCTCGAGTTGCAGAGGGATGATGCCATCGAAGAAGGATTCCAGATCCGCAGAGTCGAGAGTGTGGGCAACGGGCGGTGGAATGGTCGGAATAGGCTTGGAGGACGATTCCGCTGCTGGCGGAGCGGTCTTGGGAGTGATGACTTTCTGCGAAAGCGAAGCGCCGGCAAAGAGCAAAGTGCCCAGTGAAGCGAGAATTACGGTCGAGCGTCGAATCATCATGTCTCCGAGGCCAGAAGAATCCGGCGAAGAGTCTTATCGATAAAGGTGAGTCATGCAAGTTTAATTTTGCAAAAAGCCCGCTTGACCCAGAGTGCCGGTAAATGCCTTACACTATAGTTTGCCCGCAACAAATCGCAAGATCGGCCTGTTATACGGGATTGAAACCTGGAATCGCTGGAGTCTGGACGCGCCCACGGTGGCGCTGGTGTGGAGATTTTTACTGGCGCAGTGCGCAGGAGTCGATTCGCCGCGGTATGCGCCGATCTTGCTGGCGCTCGGAACGTGGATTGTCTATGTGGCCGACCGCATTCTGGACGGACTAGGAGATCGGCCGGCGCAAAAGCTGCAGGAGCGGCACTATTTTTATGCGCGGCATCGAATCACTTTTGGGGTACTGCTGTGCTGCGCAGGACTGCTCTGCGGCGTGCTGATCATCGAGAGAATGCGGCGGGATATTTTTGAAGCGTATGCAGTTCTCGGTTCGCTGGTCTTGCTATATTTTTTCCTGATCCACGGAAAAAGAAATTCAGCCGAGCGCTGGCTTCCGAAAGAAATGTTCGTTGGATTTCTTTTTGCGGCGGCAACGGCTTTGCCGATTTGGATGAGGGTGAACGAGAGGTCGCGCGAATTGGAGATCAGCATCGCGTTATTTGCCGCGGTGTGCTGGCTGAACTGCATAGCAATTGAAAGGTGGGAGAACCCGGTAGCGGCTGCTGGCCCGCAAAGAACATGGCGCGCCCATGTTTCAACACGGTGGCTGGGGCGACACCTGACGGGAATGAGCACGTTGGTCGCGGCCGTCAGCTTTGGATGCTGGCTGTCATGGACGTCTCCTTATGAAAACGTTGCACTTGCCTGTTGCCTCAGCAGCATTCTGTTTTCCGTCCTCCACGCGTTGCGAGGCCAGATTGGCGCCCGATGGTTACGCGTTGCCGCGGACGTTTCGCTACTCACCCCTGTTTTGCTGATGCCATGGATCCCTGCTCGATAGAAGGATCACGATGATGCGCGCGCCTCTTTTCTTTGACCGGATTGCGCGTGTTTATCGCTGGGGCGAATATTTGGGTTTTGGCAAGGCACTCGAAGGCTGCCGATTTTGTTTTCTGGCTGAAGTTTCAACGGCCAGCAAGATTTTAACTTTGGGTGAAGGAGACGGGCGATTCCTGGTTGAACTGCTAAAAAAGAACTCACAGGCCATGGCCGACGCTGTTGATGTCTCACCGGTGATGCTGTCTTTGCTGCAAAGCCGGGTCCAGGCCGCGGGAGCGGAGAAACAGCTGCGGACGCATTGCACCGACGTTCGCGATTTTGCGCCCGGCGAGGGCGGGTACGATTTGGTCGTCACACATTTCTTTCTGGATTGTCTAAGTGAAAATGAAATTGCGCAGCTGATGAACCGCTTGCGGCCGCATCTTGCCCCCCATTGCCGGTGGCTGGTTTCCGACTTCGCCATTCCAGCAAAGGGCGTCGCAAAACTTTTTGGAACAGCTGTGGTCTCTGCGCTTTATCTGGGTTTTTGGTTGCTCACGAATCTGCAGATACGAAGACTTCCTTTGCTGTCCAGCGTTTGGCACGCGTCCGGCTTTGAATCAAAAGGAAAACAGGAGTTTTTAGGCGGATTGATTTACAGCGAAATCCGCGAACGCGCGTCGCCGGCGGCTTGAGAAACGCAGCGTTTGGGGGCTCGGCCTTCAGAAAATTGTAGAAATTGATAGAAATTGGAACTGGTAAGCGAGTCCTACAGCATTTTATGTACCTGCCAGGGAATCTAGACCCGTGCCGTTTTTTTTGCGTCCGGCGGGCTGCCGCCGAAAGCGGAGAGTCCCCGCACTGCACCGCTAGTGCGCAGGAGTTTTTTGCTCTGCCGGAGCCGCTGGTCTTGCAAATTTTGCATCGTCGACTGGAACGTTCTGCTGCATTTGATCGACTTGAATGGTGAAGCTGTTGCCAGGGCGCGAGAGAATCCAGCGGTAAGGGACTTTCACGCCATCGGCATCGCGATAGTCGGCGTAATCGATTTGTGTAGGATTGCGGCCCAGCGGAGTTTCCGCGTAGCGGACGAGGCGGAGCAACAATCCGGATTGTTGATCGAGGTACAGGCGGATCGGCGGCTGACCTTCGGTGCGGCCGGTGACGAGCCAAGTTTCATGACCGTCGATCTTTTCGCCGGGTTCCACACGGAACTTCTGATAAAGCGATTTGACGCGGGTGGCGAAATAAAGATCGGCATCAATTCTGGACGCAGCATTTTCCTCAGCGGACATGATATGCGTGCGGCCGGGAACGGCGAGCCAGCCTTCGTGGCCATCATAGGCGGTCACGCTATCGCCGGTTTGCAGGTGCATGATCGAGAGACGCTTGTCGGGAGCTTTCGCAAAGACGTCGACTGGAAAATGCTGGCCTCCAAACGCGGTGAGAGTTCCCGTCTGTACGCGGCTGGTGATTTTCTTTATGGCTTCGGCGCCTCCAGTGGCGGCCAGATATTTATCGAGAAGCTGGTCGGCAGCGGGAGCGGCAGTTTTTTCCTCCCCCGCCTTCCCTTCTTCGGATTTAACTTGCTCTTCACCCACCACCGGGATCGCAAGCGGACGCTCGGCGCCGCGATGGCAGGAGTTGCAAGTGACCTCGCGGTGTCCTTCAAAAAAATCCTTGTTGATGGCCAACATCATCGTAATCATTTTGCGAGCGGCGAGTTTTGGTTTCTTGTCATCTTTTTCCATTGCCCCGTGGACATGGCAGAACTCGCATTCAACGCCGAGCGAAGCGGAGATGAATTGCATGGAAGGAACGAGTTGGTCGGCCGGAATTCCCTTTAGGGCTTTGATATTTTTGAATTGTTCCTCGGCCAGGCGGGGATGCGCGGGCACGGCTGGAGTTTGTGGCGGCGCTTGCGCTTGTGCGCGCAGTAAGGCGAAGGAGGATACCACGAGCAAACCTGCAACGATTCGCCACACTGGAACTTTGGCCACCTTCATTTCACGCTCCTTGATTGCGCGGGACGAGAGTTTAACAAATTTGGGTACTGCCGAGCGCGTGGGATTTGTAAATTTTTACGTTGCGGAGAACTTTTATGAAAAAAAAGCAAGGAAAATGCCTGGCTGAGAGCTCGCCGCGAACACAAAAGACCGGGAGAGCCCGGCCGCGTTCGGGCCGGGATGCCAGGCTGACCGCCGACGAGTTGATACCGGGATGGTTAGGCCTGGAGGTCGCCGCGCTTGGCCAAAGCGGTGATGCGATCGGCGGCACGGAAGGCGAGCGCTTCGATGGTCATGGTGGGTTGGCCGCGACCGGAGGTGACCAGGCTGCTGCCATCGCACAGGAAAAGATTTCCTACGTCGTGTGTGCGGTGGTCGGTATTGATGACCGAAGATTTGGGATCATTGCCCAATCGGCAGGTGCCCAGGAGGTGAACTGCGAATTGCTGCTCGGTGATGGGGAGAGTCCATTTTTGTTGAACGCCAGCGGCGTCGAGAATTTCAAGGGCCCGCTGGTTGAGCCAATTGGCGAGTTTCAGATCGTCGGGATGATCTTTATAGGTCATTCGGAGAGCGGGAAGCCCCCAGGCGTCCTTCAGATCGGGATCCAGCGAAAAGCTGTTGTCGGCAACGGGGAGCGAAGTGCCGTGGGAGAAAATTTCCATGGTACGCGTGAAATTATGACTTAGCGCGGACTTGAACTCCTTGCCCCAGCCGGGCGTGCCGGGAGGAAGCCCGCCAAGGGCGAAGCCAATTGGCGTTATGTCAAAACGCGCATCCAGTCCACCGCCTCCGTAGAAGCCGACTTTTTGAGAATCGAGTTCATAGAAATCGTGCAGAACGCGGCTGACGGCGAATCCTTTGTAGTCGTTGAGCGGCTGGTCGAAAACACCGACGGATACGGCACCGCTGTTGAGCATCAGGTTTTTGCCGACGAAGCCGCTGGAATTGGCCAGACCGTCCGGAAATTGCTTGTTGGCGGAAAGTAGAAGCAGGCGTGGAGTTTCCGCTCCGTTGGCGCAGACGATGACAACTTTGGCTTTTTGCAGGTGGGAATTGCGCTTTTCGTCAAAGTAGACGGCACCGGTGGCGCGGCCCCTGGCGTCGGTTTCAATGCGGTGGACGTAAGAGTTGGGGCGGATTTCACAGCGGCCGGTTTTCTCGGCCATGCGAATTGCGGTGGAAAGCGACGTGGACTTGGCTCCGACTTCGCAACCGAAACCGAGACAGAATCCACAATTTACGCAGGCACTGCGACCTTTATATTGTTGCGACAGGATCGCCATGGGCGCGGGAAAAGGATTCCAGCCGAGTTTGCGTGCAGCGCGTTCGAAAATGACGCCGGAAGATTTCACAGGTAACGGGGGCATGGGATAGGGCTTCGAGCGCGGCGGGTCAAACGGACTTGCTCCGGCGAGACCGGAGACGCCAATTTCCCATTCCACTTTCGTGTAATAGGGCTCAAGGTCTGCGTAATTGATGGGCCAGTCCGCAAAGTTCGCGCCCGGGATCGCGCCAACTTTGCTGCGCTCGATGAAATCAATTTCATGGAGGCGCCAGAAATTTGCGGTGAAGTGCACGCTGGTGCCGCCGACCATCCGCCCATAGACCAGGGCGCGCTGTGGCACGGCTTTATCCTGGGGGGTCTTGCGGAAAGTATTGGGTTGCAGTTTGGGTTGATTGGTCAGCAGGTCTTCGTTCAAGACCTTTATTTCGTCATGCGTGAAGTCCGCTTCAGTGAGATACGGACCTTGTTCAAGTACAACAACACGGAAACCATTGGCGGAAAGTTCCTTGGCCAGAATACCGCCGGCAGCGCCGGAGCCGATGATACAAAAATCAACTTCCTCGGATGTCTTGAATTTGGGCTGATCGGGGGTCATTTCGTCTCTGTGGCCTTGGGTAGCGGTTGCCAGCCCGGATAGTCCTTGTCGTAAAAACCGAATGGCGACTGGAACATGTGTTCGCGCTCACGGCCAATCAATTTCCAGCCGTAACCGTGGGAATCCCCGCGGGTGTCTGGGTCAATCATGAAACCAATGATGGTGTGTTGACGAACGATTTCGAAAAAATTGGGTTCGGCAGGCGGCGCACCGAAACCGCGGGGTTTCCTGCTGGGTCCCGGTGCAAAGGAGTGCAACACCCGGTCCTGCTGGTCCGGAGTGGCGGATGAAAATTTTTCGATCGCGGGAAAAAGTCCCGTTACACGGGCCTGCAGAGTGGGAAAACCATTCCTATAAATCGGCTGCATATCTGCAGCAAAGGTAAGCAGAGCGCGATCGATGAAATAGACGACACCGGCTTCATGCGCGCCGGGAGTTTCGTCCGTAGGAATTACGCGCGCGGAGATTGCATCGATTTCGAGTGCTTCTCCTGGAGTGAAGAATTCCAATTTAGGCTGGACGGTCGATCTTACGGCTTGCTGCGCGTGCGTCGCCGCAGAAAGAACGCTGGGCCAATTGGCGGCGATCCAGGCCGTGCTGATACCGGTGCCTGCTTGCAACAAGAATCGGCGACGATTTAGTTCAGATATCATTAGTTTGGAAAAACGTATGTGTAAGCAATGTAGGCTGCGCAGCGATTGCCGTCAAGAAGAAATGGCGACTGCCCCGAATTGCCTTCTGCATTGGAACTTGGACGAGTTGCGACCTTGTTTGCGGGACGGGCGTGGCTGGTGTAGCATTTCGCAGATTTGAAGATATTTGTGAAATTTCGCCAAATGGCTGTGGTTTGAGACACTAGTTTAGACAAATGGCTACACTTACAGGGGCAATTGGGACGGGGAGTAAGTGGCTGCTCGACAGAATTGTCGGAGCTCTGGCGGCGACAGGCGTAAACCCAAACTTTTTGACATTTTTGGGGCTAGTCGTCAACTTTGGTGCTGCCGCGAGCTTTGCCGTGGGCGGATTTCGCACTGGTGCGTTGATTATTTTCTTTGCGGGCTTTTTGGACATGTTGGATGGTCAGGTGGCGCGCCGGCAGAATCGGGTGACGGCGTTTGGCGCGTTTTATGATTCGACCCTGGACCGTTACGCGGACATGGCGTTGTATATGGGATTGCTGGTGTATTACTCCGTAAGCGGCCGGACTCCTTATGTGGTGCTCGCGGCGGTAGCGACAGCGGGCTCGGTGATGGTGAGTTATGCGCGGGCGCGGGCGGAGTCGCTGATTGCGCTGTGCAAAGTTGGATTTATGGAGCGTCCGGAACGGCTGGTGCTGTTGATCATTGGCGGGCTGTTTAACCGGATGGGGCCGGTGCTGTGGGTGATTGCGGTGATTTCAACGATTACTGTTATTCACCGCATTGTGTTTACCTGGCAGGAGACTCGCGCGGGACGCACACTGCCGGGAATCAAAATTAGTTTGTAGTGCCTGTTTTAGATTCTTCCTCAGTGGTTGGACAATTCTCTAAAACCTCTTCGATTGGCTGGGCGATGATTGCGTGGACGCGGTCGCGCAATGCGGGCACGTCTTCTTTGCTGAGGCCCTTGGTCTCAATTGTGTCATGCAGATGGACCACGACGGGGTTCGGGTGAAGCGTCCAATCGCCGGTGCTGTGGAACTGGTACGAGCCCACCAAGCTTACGGGAACGATGGGGACGCCGAGCTGCTGCGCGAGGCGGAAACCGCCATCCTGAAATTCGTCAACGTGGCCATCTCGGGTGCGTTTGGCTTCCGGAAATATGATGAGGCTGGTACCGCCCTCGATGGCGGCCTGTGTGAGGCGCCACATGCGCTTTAGATCCGAAGGACGACGTACATCGGGGACAGGAACATTTCCGAAACGCTTCATGAGCCAGCCGTAGATGGGAATTTTGAAATGAGATTCTAGTTCCCAGCCCCGGACGAATTGCGGAATTGCGCAGTAAAGCATGAAGGGATCGAATAGATTGACGTGGTTCACCATGAAAAATGAGGTGCGCTGCGGATCGAAACCCGGGGAGCGCACGGCTTTTACGCTTGTGCCTGCCAGAAATACGATGCGGCGGCAGAAGGCCCGTTGCAGCCAATCGTGTTTGCGAAAATCGAGAAACGCAGCGAAGGCGATAAGCATCGGCACTGAAATGAGAAAATTCAGCCAACTGAGGGTCCACAAAACGATGCTGCGAAGGCCCAGCCACACCCGTCTCATATAAATATGTCCACGACGCCAGGGACTATGTCGAGCGAACGACATTCTAGAGTGGCAACTTCGCCGTCAATCATTACGGCTGCCGGAACTGGAACGTTGAACTCCACGTGACGCACCGCGCGGCGCTCTGCGAGTGGATGCTGGGTGTGCGTGCCGTCATAAAGCTTTGGAAGCATGCGGAGTAGGCCGAGACGGCCGATGGGTCCCCAACGGACAAATTCAATGAAGCCATCGGTGGGATCGGCGTTGGGGGCGATGAGCATGGTGCCGCCGGTAAATTTGCTGTTGTTGAAGGTGAGAAAGAGACTGCGGCGTTCATCCCAATTTGTTTCATCATCGCAACGAAGCGAGAAAATGCGGCGGCGGAGTTGCACTACGCGAACGAAGACGCCCAGCAGATATCCCAGATGGCCAAAGGGCTTGAAGTAACGATTGGTGATGGCGGCGACGTCGGCCGTGAATCCGACACTGAGAAGATTGAAAGAATAGATTTCACCCGTCGCATGGGTGAGGCGCATGAGATCGACTTGGCGAGTGCGGCCGTCGAGTAGCGCTTGCAGAGACGCTTCCGCGCCGTCTTTGGTGAAATCGCGGAGGAAGGAATTTCCAGTGCCAAGGGGAAGAAACCCCAGTGCGATGCGGCGGACCGCAGCGCGGTTGGCGAAAACTCCGTTGAGAATTTCGTGGGCGGTGCCGTCGCCGCCGACCGCGATGAATCCCCGATAGCCCTGATCGTATGCCTCGCTCGCGAGTTGCACCGCGTGACCCGGGCCGGTGGATTCGATGACGTCGATGTGCAGGCCTTTTTCGCGCAGGCGCGTGAGCGCAGGCCCGGCGAGCTTCGCAGAGCGGCCGCCCCCGGCGGCAGGATTCACAATGGCAAAAAAACGCTTCATTCAGGGCGCAATGAGTTGAAAAAAGATACCGATTTCTGTGCTGATTTACAAAGGCAGAATTGCGGCGGCGCGGTCGAGTTGCGCGAGACGCTCCGCAAGTACATTGCGTTTGATTTTCAGCGAAGCTGTGCGGGGGAAATCCTCGTCGAGCAGAACGGCCCCGTGAATGCGTTTGTAGTTTAGCAGGCGATTGTTCCGCGCGGTGATTTCGCGGCGAAGTTCATCGCTGTAGGTTTGACCGGGCTCGAGATGCAGTGCCAGGACGAGTTGTTCACCAATCATGGAGCGCTGCGGCCAGATGTAATTGGCGGCGAAAACACAGAACTCTTTTACGGGAAGGCTTTCGAACACGGCTTCGATGTCTTCCGGATAGATGTTCTTCCCTTCCTCGGTGACGATCATGTTCTTCTTGCGTCCGGAGAGTTGCAGGTGGCCGGCCGCGTCAAATTTACCGAGGTCGCCGGTCAAGAGCCAGCCGTCGACGATGGTTTCGGCGGTAAGTTCGGGTTCGTTGAGGTAGCCGGACATGATTGTTTTGCTGCGGACGGATACTTCTCCGATGCCGGCTGCATCGGGATTGACGATGCGGACTTCCATTCCTGGGAGTGGTTTGCCGACGGTGTCGGCGCGAAACGGTTTGAGATCATTGACGGTGATGGCGGTGCCGGCTTCCGTGAGTCCGTAGCCGTTGGCGACGGGAATGCCAAGATCGTAGAAAAATTGGAGCGTTTGCGGCTCGCTGAAGGCCCCACCGACGATGATGGCGGAAAGCTCGCCGCCGAATGCCGCGTGCACGTCCTTCAGGAGCTTGCGACTGACATTCAGACGGGTTCGGCCCTTGGTCAGTGCCTTGTTAATTCCGACAAGTAAATTGAAAACTTTTCGTTTCACTGGCGGCAGGGCGTCAAAGCGGGTTTGCAGACCCTTTTGCAGATTTTTGAGGACGAGCGGCACCAGGCTGACGTAGGTAATTTTGTACTTGGAAAACGCTTCGCGGACGAATTCGGGACGCAACGTGCGGAGATGCACGACGGTCGCGCCGCAAGTGAAGGGCCCGAAGAATCCGACCATGAAATCGATGGCGTGATTGGTAGGAAGGATGCTGAGATAACGTACGCCGGGCCGGAAGGGATAGAGAGATGTCAGCGCGACGCATTGCTCCAAATAATTTTCATGGCTCATCATGCAGCCCTTGGGGCGGCCGCCGGTCCCAGAGGAATAAACGATACAGGCCATGTCCTGCCGCTGACGTGGAACGAAAACCGGTTCGCCTTCGCTGCGAAAATCTTCCCAGCGCTGCGCGCCGGAAAGGTCGGCGTCGGGCGGGGCTTCGGTAACGAGAACCGTACGAAGCTCAGCGGCAGCAGCACGGCCGGGAGAGGCGCCGAGCAATCGCCAAATGGGATATTCCGTGACTAGAACTGTTGCCCCGGAGTGTTCTAGGAGCTGCCAGTGTTCTTCAGGAGAAAGCTTGTAGTCGAGCGGTACCAGCACACCGCCGGTGAAAAAAATCGCGTACGCGGAAATCAGCCACTTGGACTGGTTTGTCATGATAATGGCGGCGCGGTCGGCAGCGGCGAAACCTGAATTCTGCAGGCCCCCAGCTAGCGGATGGGCGCGTTTTTTGAATTCGGAATAGGTAATTCGTTCCTTCTCGCGTTCGCGATCGGCTTCAATTAGACAAATTTCCTTCGCAAATTGATCGAGCGAATCTCTCAAAGCTTCGCCGAGCGATTGATATTGGGAAAGATCGAGCATTACAGGCGGGATTGAATTCGCTCGGCAAGCGTCTTGAAATCGCTGACGCCTTGCACTTCGTAATCGGGCAGCTCGATACCGAAGTGATTCTCTAAACGCGAGAGAAGCTCGAGTGCCTGCAGACTGTCGATTCCTAGTTTCTTAAAGAAGTCATCTGTTGGCAGCAGCGAGCTTGCCGGAACCTTGAAATGCGTGGCGGCAAGTTCGAGAACTTCCTGCGTCGTTTGTTCTGGGGTTCTCATACGGGTCTCAATTTATCATTCTTACACATAAGAAAGAAAATCAAGCACAGGCGTATGGCCGGACCGTTCCCGACCTGCTAGCTTGCACTTTTCTCCATGAGTTCGATTCTGTTTCCGAAGGGATCGCAGATATGGACGCGTCGAAAGCCGTTTAGTGGCACGTCAGGACGCGTCGGCAAATGGGCTTTGACGCACTTCGCGATGATTTCGTCGAGGCCCTCGACCACAAAAGCCGGGTGCGCCTTTTTCGCGGGGACGAAATCGGCTTCGACGCCGAGGTGCAGGTTGATGGATCCGGAAGTGAACCAGATGCTTTTGCGGTTTTCAAGCGCGGCGGGGCGTTCGACTTCCGTCAGTCCGAGGACGCCGACGTAAAATCCGCGTGCGCGATCCTCGCTGAGGGGTGGTACGGCAATTTGGACATGATCAAGAGCGACAAGTTTCATTGATACAGCCTCAGGGCAAATACGGCATGGCGTCGGAGGATTCGACAAATTTCTTGAGTGCGGCCATCACTGCAGGACGCGTGAATAATTCGCAAAAAAGGTCGATCTCGCGACGAAATTCCTCGTGTGGGATGGGCTTGATGAATTTTTTGGCGGCCGCGCGGGTGACGGCATCGAACTTGGTGATTTGGCCTGCAGTGCCGCGCGCGATGCGAAGCGCCTCGCCTTCAGCGGCGAGCTGCGCGACCAGACCGACCGCTTGACCACGCGTGGCGTTTACGCTGCGGCCCGTGAGGAGCAAATCGCGCACGAAGGCGTTGCCCAGATCGCGTTTGAGGCGTGGAATTCCGCCGAAGCCAGGAATTAGACCGAGACGAAGTTCCGGGAACGCGAAGCGTGCCATTTTATCGGCAATAATAATGTCGCAAGCCAGTGCAAGTTCAAATCCGCCGCCAAAGCAGACGCCATGAACTGCAGCAATGGTGACAAACGGAGCGGCATCCAGGTAGTTCAATACCGTGTGGATGCGCTCGATAAAATCGCGGACGCCGGCGACGCGGTCTTTCTCAGAAAGAGCGGCGGCGCCATGATACAGCTCGCGGAGATCGGCACCGGCAGAAAATCCGGGCTTTCGAGCACTATGAATGATGCAGACAGAAGTTTCCGGGGCCAGTTTCTCTGCCGCCGCAGCAAATTGTTCGAGTTCCCCCAGCATGAGAGTGCCGATTTCATTTGCTGGCGCGCGGTCGAGCGTCAGCTCAATCACGCTGTCGCGCCATTCCCAACGGAGTGCTTGGCCTGTGAAATTCTTCATTTTGGGTTCATACCATCGTACATCGCGGCAATCTCCATCGAAAAGCGCTTGCTGATGGCATCGCGACGCAGTTTGCCGTTGCCGGTGAGCAAGCCGTTTTCCGCAGTAAAGCCTTCCGCAATCAAAGAGAATTTTCGCAGTTGGCGATAGTGCGGCAGTTCGGGGTTCATTTTATCGAGCGCGGCTTGCACGGCTGCGGCCGACACGGGTCCGCCGATAAGGGCGCAAAGATAGCCGCGACCATTGCCGACGAGAACAATCTGCTGTGCCGCAGGAAGAAATTGCGCGATTTTTTCCTCCATGGGCTCGGGCGCGATGTTATGGCCCGAATTCAAGATGATGAGATTCTTCAGGCGTCCGCTGATGCGCCAGTTACCGCGTACATTCACTTCGCCCTGATCGCCCGTGTGAAACCAGCCGTCTTGCAAAACGCGCGCGGTTTCACCCGCTCGGTTCCAATAACCAGGAAAAACGTTCGGGCCTTTCACGACAATCTCTTCGCTTTCGCCGAGCTTCATTTCAATGCCGCTGATGCTTACACCGACGTAGCCCGGCTCGACGGTCACGCGGGGATCGTCCATGGTACAGATGCCCGTGGTTTCGGTGAGTCCATACACCTGCAACACGGGTATACCGAGCATAAGAAAAAATTGTTGCGTTTCGGGCGCGAGAGGTGCGGAGCCGCAAATCAGCGCACGAAGATTGGGGCCGAAGCGCGCGGCAATTTTCGCGAAAATCAGTTTGCGGCCGAGCAAGAGCCACAGACCGTCGAACGTCTGCCCGCGGCCGACATGCTGTCTCTGCCAGGCGTCCCGCGCCTTGCTGAAGAGCGAACGGATAAAAGCGTGGCGCTTGCCGAGAGCGTCCTCAACGCCGCGACGGACTCGCTCGAGCAACGTGGGAACGTTCAGAAAATAATTTGGCGCAGCCAGAGCGAGTTCGTCCACAAGCTTGTTGAGGTC
>DATHFT010000192.1:0-26797 GCA_035317965.1 Saccharimonadales bacterium (SeqCode)
CCGATTGCGGCTGCCGCCCCGGACAATCCGATTCCTGAAGTATACGAGCACTGGACCCGCGCGTCCCTTGAGGATACAGCGAAGTTGCTCGGTGCCAAGGCGGCAACGGACCCGCACCACTCCGCCTCGAAACAATTGTCGGACTACAACAACGAATATTTCATGCTAGGGCACCGGGAAGGCGATGGCCAAGTTGAATGGCACGAGACGCAGACAGATCTATTTGTAGTTGAATCCGGTGTGGCAACGCTGGTTGTGGGTGGCCGGCAAGAGGGCGGTGAGACGACTGCGCCACACGAAAAGCGCGGCGGCACGCTCGAGGGAGCAACCCGACAAGAACTAGCGACGGGGGATGTCGTCCGCATTCCGGCCAAAGTGCCGCACCAGCTTCTGGTCAAAAGCGGCCAGAAATTCACCTACTTTGTGGTCAAAATAAAAGGGTATTAGCGCTTTTTCTATCCTTATATATAGACAGGTTCGGGGAAAGACTCTGGCCAAGCTTGTCCGCTCCGCCCCCAGTTCATCGAGTCAACCGCTAATCGATTGAAACGACGCTGTTTGAGGAGCGGGCGAGAATCACTACCATTCCCACCAGCGCGAGGAACGCTCTTTGTGTGCGTGCGGAATCGTCAGTCTCACCGTCAAGGTTTCGTGCGGTTTGAGATGCAGTGTGAGTGGATTGATCTTTGTTTCACCTAACACGGTGTCTTCCGTCAGCGAGACAATCGCCGCTTCGGTCACTTTCAAAATGGTTTTTAGTTCGGCTTCGGCAGATTTTCCGGCGATTTCCTGTACCCGGATGGTGTAATGCTCCGGGTTATTGTCGGTGCTCGGTTTGAATGCCAGAATGGCCACGTTTTCAGCGGTCACGGAAAAAAAACTGCCAGTTGGAGTGGCGGGCGCCATGGCGTTGTCGAGTTGCGCGACAATGAGAGGTACATTTTCTTCCCACCCGTCACGATAGGAAGCGACAGCGTCAAGCGGTCCGCGATTCGCTCTCAGCGAAAACGAATACGTCGAAATTGCAGGCAGGCCTGGCTCAACGGTTGAAAAATTAACCATACCAAAGTCACGAGTGTCGCCCTGATCCTGTTTGCGGAATACGGTGGGGCGCGCGGTGTTCAGGAAAGTGTTCGGTCCCTTTACCCCAGGCAACCCAGGAAAATAAACAAAGAAGGATTCTTTTTGAGAAAGAGTCAGAGCCGTTTGCTGTCCACCCATACTTCCGGTCATGACGAAAGAATGGAGAGGCGCCGCCGCATCGGTACGCGCTCCGGGGAGATAGTCTTCAGGGATTTCGTGGAACCCAATGCCGTCTTCGATCCAGAGCGAAGCCGAGCCGGTAAATGGAGCGGGAAACTGGAACGAGTAATATTCGCCCGGTTGATTGCTCGCAACGAAGGGCATCTTGTCGCGATCCAACGTATTTTGGATGCGAACCTTTCTAACGCCTTCTGCCAGAGTGATTTGCGTTTCAGGCCAGAGGGTGCCGGGCCGGTGTACCACGAGCTTTGAGAAAACCGGTCCCGTTTCCTTGTTGATACGCACTTCGGGCCACGTTGCGGGCAGATTTTCGGTGGGTATCCAACGAAGAAGGGAATTGGCCGCTTTACCGGCGCTGGAATCCACCAGCTCCTGTTTGAGCGCTTTATCCCAGACGCTGGCGATGGCGCCGTCCGACGGGCGCAGAGAGATTTTGTAGGCGGTGCTTTCGAGCACAGGAGATTGCGCGGGGGCTGGCCGAGCCGCTCCCCCGTTGCCCGGAACGATTGTATAGCTGCGATACCCGACGGGCGGGATATCCTTTGCCAGAAACGCGACTTCTGTCTCAGAAATACTCTGCACCGGTAGCGTTGTCCCGGTCGTTGTTTCGCGCAGGGTTGCTATTTTCTGGTCTTTGCGGAGTTTCAGGGTGGCCACGTCGCTGCGAGTCCAGCTCAGCGGATTGAAGACCACGACGGTTTCAGATTTTGCTTCCTTTTGACTCAGTAAAGTCTGAACTCCGGAATCAATCAGATTTTGAATGTCGTCGCGCCCCGTTGCGGTGTAGTTCACGTATTCACGATTTTGCTGGTTTACTTCTTCACGGCTCATGAGTTTTGGCCAGCCTACCTGTGCGGCACCAGAATGTTCGTCATATTTATAGAGTTTGAAGCGGGTATCCTCAAGATTGCCCGCTGGCAGGCTCGTGAAGTTTCGGAATGTAAGCAAACTCCAAATTGTTTCAGCAACCGGAAAATGATCCTGTATCCATCTTGCGTTGGCGCTGACCACGGGCGAGTTGATCTTCACTTCCGACCAGAGCCCGCTGTAGTCACCAGAATAGGCGGGGAACGCGTCTTTGCCGTAGGCGCTTTCCATGTGATGGAAAAATTCGGCGGGGGTGGCGACGACAATACGAGGCTCTTTACCGGCGGCATTCCATTCACGGACCGCAGGAAGGAGTTGTCTGGCTTCCCGATTCGAAGAGATAAAATCGTGCAGATAAAGAAGCAGCAGCGAATCGTAGGGATACCCCGATTCCTTGTACTTGGCGAGCAATTTATCCACGCCGCTCTGCATGATTTCGAGGCGGGTTTTGCCGTTGAGTTCTTTTGGATAAAAATGTTCTGCGGTGTAAGGCTCGAGGGAATCGGGGTCCAGATAGTAGTCGGCCATGGCCTCGGTGTAGCCGCCGAGGCGTCCCTGCGTCTGCCAGGTGAGCACGCTGCTGCCGTCAGGCGAGGTCCAGCGGAAAGGCATTTTTCCCGGAGTAAGCGAAGTGCCTCCAAAGAGGAAAAGATTTGAGCCGTTGATGAAATATTTTATGCCGCTGCGCGCGAGGATTTGCGGCAAGCGAAGGGTGAATCCCGGAACGTCGTCCATGATGGCGAAATCGGCTTTTACTCCCAGCTGTCTCTCGATCGCTTTCATGTCGTAGGTAATGCGGTTCAGAGCCTCGGCGCCCATGAACTCGGTGTGCATGCTTCCGTAGACGGCGGAAAGCTGAATTTGCCCTTTGTTCACGAGGCCGACAAATTCCTGAATTTGTTTTGGGTCGGAAGTACGCGACAGCCATTCGCGCAGTTGCCAGGCGCTTTCGATGGTCCAGCGAAATTCGGGATCGGCTTGGGCATTGGCGATGACTTCGTCGATGTGCGGTTTCAGGCGGGTGAGAACTTCTTCCGGCGGCGCAATGAAACCGAGATCCCAGTGACTGGAAGGAATGATGTAAATGGTTTTGACAGTTGATTTCGCCGCTTCAGGGGGTTGTGCAAAGGTATTTAGGCCGGTGACGAGCGAAACGCCAAAGACAACCGCGGACGCCAGCGGAGTGTTTCTCAATAGTCTTCGCAATGTGGCGCAAACCTGGCTCATGGAAATCTGATCTCCCTTAAGTATTGTAACGAAGCAAAAAGGGCCTCTCGCGAAAGAGGCCCCACCTAAATAAAAGATTGTGGACGCCCCGGTTAGAAAAGCAACTTCAGGACGAGTTGGGCTTGCCGGGAAGTTCCGGTGCCAACGTGGTTGCCGATGGTCGAGGTGCTTTGTCCAAAAGTGGAATCCGTCAGAAAACCGTCCGGATTTGAGAAGTTCGGATGATTCAGTATGTTAAACAACTCTCCGCGGAACTGAATCTTGAGATTCTCTGTGATCGCTGTGGTTTTTGAGAAGGAAGCGTCCCACTGCGTGAATCCAGGCCCGCGTTCAGAGTTGCGGCCCACCTCACCGAATTCGCCGTCTGGCGGGGGTATGAAGGCATGGGGATTTACTTGCGGATTGGTTGGGGTACCGGGAAAACTAGCGCCCGGCAGATGAATGGGCTCGCCTGTCAGGTTGGGCCGGATTTGGTCTGCGCCGAGGAACGGAGCAGCAACCGCTATCGTATAGGGCAAACCGCTGCGAGCTTGTACCAGGCTGCTGATCTGCCAGCCCTCAGCCAGACGGCGCGGCAGGGAAGAAGCCACGGGGAGATCCCAGACTGCACCCAGAGTGAAGTTGTGGCGGACGTCGATATCGCCGCTGGCGTAGTCCAGATTGGGATCGTGCGAGTTTTGATAAGCGCCTGTGAGAATGTTTACGGCGTCATCGGTCTCGTGAGCGAACGTATAGTTGGCATCAACGTTTATGCCTTTGGAAATGCGGCGGCGTACGCTGGCTTGCAGCGCGTGGTAGTTGGAATTGATGAAGTTTCCGAAGCGGCGAACCTGCCCGAAATCATCGCTGATTTGGTCGGCGCCACCGGGGAATGGAGAAAGATTCAGTTCTTGGCCAGCGTAGGCAGCGCCTGCTGGAAGTTTTACGCCACGGTTTCCAACGTAGGAAACCTCAAGAATCGTATTCTTCACGATTTCATGTTGGACTCCCAGGCTCCAGTGCATGGAGTAGGTGTCCCGAATGTTCTGGTCCAAACCAGTGACGTTCGCGGGCAGCGCCGGCGTGCAAGTTGGCAGGGGATCGGGAATCGGGTATGTCAGGAAATAGGGTGGATCGCACGTGCGCGTTCCAAAAAATAGCACGTCAAAGATATTAACGTTGAAGCTTTGCTGGTAGTTGCTGGCGAGGCCGAGTGCAGCACCCGTCAGCATGGGACTGTAGAACATACCGAAGCCGCCGCGAACGACCGTCTTCCCTTTCCCGGTCGGATCCCAGGAAAAGCCAACGCGCGGACCAAAATTATTACGGTCCGGATGGTAAAGCGGTTTGCCGATAGGGTCGAGGGTCAGAGTGGCGATATCAAAATTTCCAATCAGATCGCCTTGCAGGACCGTGTTGTATTCATATCTCAAGCCAAGATTCAGCGTTAGCCTTGGTGAGACCCGGTAGTCATCCTGCACGAAGAATCCATAATTGGTATTTTGCACACCCACCTCGTTGTAGCCGAGTGTGCTCAACTGCAGGGCTTGGCCAATTTCGAAATCAGAAAGATTGTCAAACGCCAAGAATGCTTGCGGCTGCAAGGTGTCATGGGTCACAGCGTGGCGGATATCAAGCCCGGCTTTGATGGTGTGGCGGCCCCTGATCCATGTGACGGTATCGAGAAATTGCAATGAGTGTTGTGGACGCAGGCTGGAAAAGAGCGCGGGCCCAGGAGCAGTGCCAAACGTATTGGCGCCCCCGCAGCCAAAAAATGCCGAACATTGAAAGGTTGGGAATCCGTCGCCCCCGCCCAGCGAATCGCTTTGCGGACGATTAAATGCGATGCCAAATTCGTTCAGCAAGCTGGTGCTGATGGTGCGATTCCAGGAGCCCTTGGCCAGGAAATTGCGGCTAGTGGACGGGGAAAATTGACCTGTGGCGATGCCGTATTGCGTATTTGTAAAGGAATCCGCCACGTTGAAGCGGAACGCAAAACTGTCTTTCGCGGTTGCATTGTAGTCGATTTTTACCGAGCCCGTATCTTCGCGCAATGTGTTACGCAGGCTGCCATCGAAGTATCCCAGATCGTTGCGCACGATGTCCGAGCCGCCCGGACCTTGTCCCACAAATATCACAGGGCCGGGGACGTTGGGGAGCGGTACGGTAGCGATGACCGGCTGCATCACGGGCGCAAAATTCAAACGCGTGTCTGCTGTTACCACCGGAACGTTCACAATCGGGTTGGTGACGATCTGGCGAACTCCTTCGTAATTTACGAAGTAAAAGAGTTTATCTTTCTTGATGGGGCCGCTGACATTTCCACCGAACTGATTGAGGCGCAGAGGTGTCGGAGATGTTTCAAAGTAATTCTTCGCATCCATCACGTCGTTGCGGAAGTAGTCGAAGACCGTCCCATGAATGGTGTTGCCGCCTGATTTTGTGATGACGTTGACGATATCTCCCGTGGAGCGGCCATATTCGGCAGAATAGGTAGAAGAGAGCACTTTGAATTCCTGAATGCTGTCAATGCTGGCGCGGCTGATACGCGATTCCTGACGGCCGAGCTGCGTGGAAACGGCATTCACATCAATGCGCGTTGCATCGGCGCCGTCGAGAAGCACGTTGACGCCGGCGAAGGTAGTTTCATAGCCGCCGAGGCTGTTCTGTCCGAAGGCGCCGGTGGTCACGGATCCGGGCACCAGGGCAATCAGGGCGGTAAAGTCGCGGCCATTCAGCGGCAAGTTCGAGACTTTGTTGGAATCGATGGAAGCGCCCAGATCGCTTGACTGGGTGTTCACGGACAGGGTATCGGCGACCACGGTCACTTGCTCGCTGGCTGAGCCGATCGCCAAATCCACATTGATACTTCTGTGATCCGTGGCGTACAGAACGATGTCCTGAATATGCGCGGTCTTGAAACCGTTTTTGTCGGTTTCGATAACATAGACGCCGGCGGGAAGGCCGGTCGCTTCGTATTCGCCGCGAGCGTCGGTCGTGAGTTCGTAAACGCGTCCCGTCTTGGTATTTGTGATCTTGACGGTGGCGCCGGAGACCTCGCCGCCCGTGGCGTCGTGGACGATACCCACGATGCTGCCGGTGTCATACTGCGCAGACGCAGGACTTGGTACCAGCAAAACAGAATACAAACCTAGGATTGCGGGAAAAATATAGCGCATGACACGAAACTGAATCATTTTGTGATCCTCCCTTCGGATCAAACCTAGCTAAAAACGCCATTGGCTTCAGAACCCCTCATGGAGTGCGAAACTTGGCTCGTTTACTTTTTTTGGGGACCTCTACGGGTTCGTTGCGCAACTTGTCCTGAGCTCCCATATCTCTGCGGAGCAAGGACTCGGCGTAACGCAGATCTTCCAGTACTTCCAACCGGGCTCCCTGCGCATCCCGTTTTTGGATCAGGTTAAAAATACGTTCGTGCCGGTCGAAGTTGCGTTTCAGGTCGTCAATGAGTGGAAGTACGCGTCGTCGGCCTTCGGCCATGACGTCGTACATCATGCGCATGGTGGACTGAATTGCCACATTCTTGGCGGCTTGCAAGATGCACTCATGAAAGGTGATTTCATTGACCATGAATTTCTCAGGGTTATGAAATCCGGCCCGCATACCAGCGAGCGCTTCCTGCATTTTTTCGATGTCATCTTTTGTGGCGCGACGCGCTGCCAAGGCCGCGGCTGCTGGCTCCAGGATTTGCCGCAGCTCAAGGAGTTCCAGATATTTGATCTCCTGCAGCAGAAGCATCCAGTGGAAATGACGGCTGATAACCCCACTAAGCGATGGTTGGATATATGTGCCGTCCCCCGGGCGGGCTTTCACGAGTCCTAGAAAAACCAGGCCTTTGAGAGCTTCGCGCAGGGATCCTCGACTGACGTGCAGCATGGCCGCAAGCTTGGGTTCGGGCGGAAGGCGGCTGCCGCTGCGCAGCTCGCCACTGCGCACCAGTGCCTCGATACGTCCCGCCACCATTTCCATTACCGTCTCTCGGCGGAGAGGGAGAAACTCAGCAATGGCCACGTTGCGCTTGCTTTTCTCGTTCACAGCTCACCCTGAATAAGTTTGTCCTACAATAAGACAGTGCAAAAGATTGTCAAGCAAAAAACGAATAGCAATGAGAAATATTATTACTTCTTTTGGTTGACTCGCGGAGATGCCAAGTATATATGTGCAAAGGTTGGACAATCTTCTGGCTGCCCGGTGCCGCGAATGAAGCGCAATTCTGCTGGACTTCGACCTGAAGCGCCCATCGCGCGCTTCCACTCCTATGCCGAAGGCCTTGATCATCCCGAAGGGCTGGCGTTTGATCCGGACGGGAATCTGTGGGCAGGCGGAGAACTGGGCCAAATATACAAGATCGATGGCCGCGGGAAAGTGAAAGAAATAGCACGATTGGGCGGGTTTTGCCTGGGTTTGACGTTTTCCAAAAAACAGGAGCTGTTCGTCTGTAACTTCAAGCGCGGCGCTCTTATTCACATGAATCGCAAGGGCCGGGTGCTCCGGTGCATTGAACGAATTGGCAAGCGCCAGCTGCTGACGCCCAATTTTTCAGTTTTCGATTCCACCGGGAACCTATATTTCAGCGATTCAGGAGAGTGGAACGGGCACAACGGCTGCGTCTACCGCCTCCGAAGCCATGGGCCAGCCGAGTATTTCGCGGGACCATTTTCCTTCGCCAACGGACTGGCCCTGAGTGCGGATGAGCAGGCTTTGTATGTGGTGCAGAGCCAGAAAGATAATGTCCTACAAATTCATATTTTGCCGGATGGGCGGGCCGGGAAGCCGCGCGTCTATGCTTCGGGCTTGGCGCGAGTTCCCGATGGCGCCGCCCTTGATGCGGACGGGAATTTGTACGTGACCACCTACGCGTCGCACTCTGTCTATCGCGTTGCTCCGGGAGGCGCGGTCTCGCTGTACGCCAGCGATCCTGAGGCGACGATGCTGGCGGCACCGACCAATGCGGCTTTTGGCGGCCCGAATTTCGATGAACTGTATTTTGCAAATTTGAATCGTTGGCACATCTGCCGAGTAAAGTCTCGGGTGCGCGGGCAGTTGCTGGCGAATTTGCGATAGTTTGCGTTTCAGGGAGAATGCAACCCATGCGTATCACTGATGTGCGTTGGACGCCCGCCTATATTCCGATTGAGGCTCCGCTCCGCTATGCGTTTGGCTCGCATCCGGGTTTTTCCCGGATCATCGTGGAAGTCCTCACCGATGAAGGATTAATTGGTCTCGGCGAATGTTATGGCGGACCAAGCCGCGAAGGGCAGCTCGCGGAAATGCGTCCGCAGCTTATTGGCGAAGATCCGTTTCAGCTGGAGCGAATCCGCTGGAAGCTTGCGGCACCGACGGCACTGAAGCTATTCGGCCACGTTCTTGGATTTGCAGCGCTGGAATTTGCCTGTCTGGACCTGCAAGGGCAGGCCCTCGGTAAACCGCTTTGCGACCTGCTTGGCGGGCGTTTGCGCAATGAAGTCCCGTTTGCGGGCTACTTGTTCTATCGCTATGCCAATGAAGAAAAAAGGGGTGAAGTTTCAAGCGGAGAGGAAATGGTCGGCTTTGCCAGTGAGCTGGTGCAAAAGCACGGGTTTGAAACGCTGAAGTACAAGAATGGCGTGCTACCGCCAGATGAAGAGATTGCGACATTCATCGCGCTGCGCAAGGCGTTTCCCAAACTGAAGATTCGGATTGATCCCAACGCTGCGTGGACCGTAACGACAGCCGTGCGCGTGGCAAAGAAATTACAGGACTACGACGTTGAATACTTTGAGGATCCCGTCTGGGGAATGCGTTCCATGGCTCGCGTGAATGCCAAGACGCCGGGAATGCTGCTGGCCTCGAATATGTCGGTTTTTGCCTATGAGGATTTGGTGCCCACTGTTCTGATGGACATTTTGGATGTCGTACTTCTCGACCCGCACTGGTACGGCGGAATAACGCGGGCGCGCCAGGCTGGACAAATGTGCGAGGGATTTGGAATCGACGTGGGCATGCACAGCGGAGCAGAATTTGGAATTTCCCAGGCGGCCATGATTCATTTGGCGGCCACGGTTCCGAATCTGATTGCGGCACCGGATTCGCATTATCACCATCTGACGGACGACATTATCGAAGGCGGGAAGCTAAGATATTTGCCGGGCGGGCGGATGGCTGTCCCCCAGGGGCCGGGACTTGGCGTGCGACTGGATCGCGAAAAACTGGCAAAGTACCACGAACTTTCCAAAAAACGGGCCATGGGCTCGTGGATTGAAGATCCATCACGGCCAGGCGCCATCACAATTCAGCCAAAATGGTGAAAGCATCCATGAATCGCGCGACGACTAGACTAGATTGGTGGAGCGTCTTCCTTGGTATTGTTTGCCTGGCCGCCCCGCTATTTCCGCTGAAAGCCGGCGCACAGGAGAAAGTCCTTTGGGAAATAGGGAAGTTCGACGCGTCCTCGTCGGAATTCCGCAGCCAGGGTATTGACTACGGCGTCAAAGAATCAGATCCCGTCTATCGGGTTGGCAAGAGCAAAGACGGCGAAGACTGGCTGCGCTTTCAGCCGGGTCCGGCAAATGGACTGGCGGGCGGGCGCGTGCACCCTTTCACAATTATTTTTTCGTTGCCGGAAACTCCCGTCGGGGTTTACCGGTTGACAGTCGGAATTCTCTACGAGACGCCCAGGCTTTCGCATCTTCTTCTGGAGATCAATGGACACGCCGGCTCTTTTTATTTCGATCCTCATCTGGAGTACGGAGCGGGGGACTGGGAAGGCACGTTCGTTCCGCAAACCTCGGCGGATAAAAAGGTCATTGAAATTCCAGCCAAGTGGCTGCAGCAGGGCGAGAACCGATTTGTGCTGACGGCCGCCGATACGCCGGATACCGTGCAGAATTCGCTGGGATCGATTGCGCTTGGCCACAGCGGCTTGATTTACGATGCGCTGAAGCTGACCCAGTCGGCACGCGGAAAATATCGAGCGTCGCAGATCGAATCGACCGTAACTCCGACCATTTTCTTCCGCTCCCAGAGCGCAGGCATGACGGAAATCGTGGAAGGACTGGTCTCTTTTCTGCAGATGCCAAAAAAGGCGGAAGCGACACTTGAAACGGGGGGAAAGAAAATAACGCAGCAGGCCGCATCTCGGGACGAATTTGGCGAACTGCGATTCGAATTTAACGTTCCTGAATGGCAAGGCGAACAATCCGCAACGCTTGCCGTAACGGCTTCTGGTCGAACGAGAAAATTTCCAGTTCAACTGAAGGCCCAGAAGAAGTGGACCCTATTCATCGTTCCCCAGGAGCATCTGGACATTGGCTTTACGGACTATCCCGATAAAGTCGCCGAGCTGCAGTCGCAAGCGGTGGACGGAGTACTGGATCTGTTGCCAAAGCATCCGGATTTTCGCTGGACGCTGGACGGCTCCTGGGTCGCCGAACAGTTTCTCGCCGCTCGCGCGCCCGAGCGGCAAGCCAAATTCCTGCAGAGCGTCCGGGACGGCAAAATCATCATCCCCATGCAGTATTCGAATCAGCACACCGGCGTTGCATCGTTGGAATCGCTGTTCCGTTCGCTCTATCCCAGCGCGGCTCTGGCAAAGCAATTCTCACTGCCGCTGGGAGCCGCTCACATTACCGACGTGCCCTCCTACAGTTGGTCCTATGCATCGGTACTGCACGCCGCGGGCGTGAAATATTTTGCGGCGGCAAGCAATTCCTGGCGGGCGCCGGTCGTCTTGCTTGGCAAATGGAATGAGAAGTCACCGTTCTACTGGGAAGGTCCCGACGGAGGGCGTGTATTGATGTGGTATTCGCGCGCCTATTTGCAGCTTTCCACCCTGTTTGGCACGCCGCAGCGACTTGAAGCAGTACGGGATGCTCTGCCCGTTTTTCTACAAGCTTATTCACGGCCGGAATATTCCGCAGACGCTGCAATTATTTTTGGCAGCCAGCTGGAGAATACGGCGCTGAATGTGGATCAGGCAGACCTGGTAACCAATTGGCAGGCCCGGTATGCCTATCCGCGCTTGCAGTATGCGAATTTTGCAGAGGCTATGGCGAATATCGAAGCCCAATTTCACGGCCACATTCCGGTGTACCGTGGTGATTTCGGGCCTTACTGGGAGGATGGCTTTGCTTCCAACAGTCTTCCCACGGCACTGCATAGGCAGAATCAACAGCGTCTCGTCACCGCCGAGAAATTTGCAGCAGCGACTTCGGCATTGGACCCCGCCGTGCGGCCCGATCGAGGTCTGCTTTGGTCGGCATGGAAAAACTCGCTGCTCTTTGACGAACACACTTGGACCTTTGTGGGAGCTACCACCCAGCCCGACAATCTGCAGACCGTCGGTCAGCTGCAACTGAAGACAGCAGAAACGACCGACACGGCCGAAGCGGTGACGCGATCCATTCATCGCAATTGGGCGCAACTTGAATATCTGCTCGGGCCCAAGGAAGCTTCGATCGTGGTGTTCAATTCCACAAACTGGCCGCGCAGTGGATTTGTCGAAACCGATATTGCAGACGATTCTTCCGTGTTTGATGTAACCAATGAACGCGAGGTGCAGGCCGAGACCATTTTGTTGGGGCGAAGCACACCGCTTCCTGGTTTTGGCGGCGCCTACAGGCGCGTACGATTTCTTGCCGAGGATGTGCCCGGAGTAGGCTACAAGGTTTTCGCCATCCGTTCCGTAAAAAGTGCAACGGGCTCTGTTGCACAACCGGCAGTCCCGGTCGGCGGGACGACGTTCGAGAACACGTTCTATCGGCTGACGATAGATGCGGCGAGTGGAACGATCCGCAGCCTGTGGGACAAACAACTCAACCGGGAGCTGGTGGATGCCAAGAGCCCGTACGGATTTGGCGCGTATGTCTATGTGCGCGGCGCAGATGACATGCCCAACAATAGTTTGTACCGCTACGGAGCTGCGCTGAAACCGCCAACGCTGACTCCGGTCGCGGCCAGCAGTGGGCGGCTGGTCTCCTCGCATCACGCGCCTTACGGCACCGTTGTCCTGTTGGAATCGGTTGCTCGGGAAACGCCGCAGATACGCACAGAAATTACATTGCTAGACAAGGAAAAGCGAATTGAGTTGCGGTATTCGATTCAAAAGAAGGCGGTGCTCGAGAAAGAAGCCGTTTACATTGCATTCCCGTTTGCGATACAGAGTCCAGAGTTCCGCTATGAAACACAGAACGGCTGGGTGAATCCGGCGCGAGACGAATTGCTGGGCGGGAGTCGCGAATGGTATACGGTCAATCATTGGGCTTCTGTTTCTGGTGATGGAATTTCTGCCGCTGTCATACCGCGAGACGCTCCGCTGGTGACGTTTGGCGACATCGTGCGCGGCAATTGGCCAACAAACTTCAGGCCGAAGTCTTCCGGAATTTTTTCCTGGCTAATGAGCAACTATTGGGGAACCAATTTTGCTCCAGAACAGGGAGGGGAATTTACATTTCGCTATGACATCGTGAGTGGTGCCGCGTTCGATGGCGCCGAACTTACGCGAACGGGTTCTAGCGTTATGACGCCCCTCGAAGCGGATCATATCAATGCGGCATTCTCTCCCGGGGCACTTCCTGCAACCCAAGGAACCATTCTCCAGATCGACAATCCCAACGTTGTGCTCTCGACCTGGAAGCGTGCCGAGGATGGCGAGGGAACCGTACTGCGTCTGGTGGAAATTGCCGGCGGTGAACAGTCGGTCCGTGCCAGCAGCCCCTTCCTGAAAATTACCGAGGCTTGGGATTGCTCGGCGCTCGAAGAAAAGCAAACCTCATTAAATGTGACGAATGCTTCGATCGAACTCAAACTGCACCCGTTTGAAATCAAGACGATTCGACTGAATACCGTTAGCACGCTTTCCTTACCTCCAGAGCACTCTGCCATGCCAAGGAGCAAACCATGAGCATTCGTTTTGACAACAAAGTTGCTTTGATAACTGGCGGAGCGATGGGGATTGGTTTCGCCACGGCGCAAAAATTCGCGGAACTTGGAGGCTCTGTTGCAATCCTTGACCGTGACGTAACAGCCGGGACAGAAGCCGTCAGAGTCTTGCAATCGCGGGGACAGCGAGCCGGCTTCTTTGAGTGCGACGTTGCGGATGACCCGAGCGTCGTCCGCAGTCTGTATTCCGTACGCGAAACATTCGGTGGTCTGGACATTCTGGTCAGCAATGCGGGCATCCAGCGGTATGGCGACGTTATCGGAACTTCCGAGCAATTGTGGGATGAAGTGATGGACGTCAACCTCAAGGGCTGCTTCCACATCGCCAAATCCGCCCTGCCCTTGATGATTGCGCGTGGAGGCGGCGCGGTGGTGGTGGTGGCCTCAGTGCAGACATTTACAGCCGTAGGTAACTCGGCGGCGTATGTCACGGCCAAACACGCATTGCTGGGACTCGTCAGAGCCATGTCACTGGATTATGCGGCGAAAAATATTCGTGTTAATTGTGTGTGTCCCGGGGCCATCGACACCCCGATGCTGCGATGGGCGGCGAGCCTCGATAGCCACCCGGAAAAAGTAATCGAGACATGCAATCGCATGCACCCTTTGGGGCGGATTGGACGCGCCGAAGAAGTCGCCAACGCCATTGCCTTTCTAGCCAGCGATTGGGCGTCCTTTATTACAGGTACTGCGCTGCTGGTGGACGGAGGCATGCTCACGCCCACCGGCGGAATGGGGTTTCAAGAAGGCGGGACCGGGGCTGCAACGAAATCCTGAGCAGCCGCGACGGATGCCCGTGGCTGGCAAGCGGAGTAAGCGAATGAAGCTGAAATCGAAAGTGGCAATCGTTACCGGGGCAGGCGCCGGGATTGGTCGCGCGACAAGTCTGCTTTTTGCCAGAGAAGGTGCGCATGTTGCCGCGGTAGACCTGGTGCCTGAAGGGATCCATTCGCTTGTGGAGGAAATTGCTTCAGCGGGTGGCTCAGCGGTGGCTATTGTTGGCGATGTGTCCAGGGCCGAAGACGTTGAAAAATGCATTTCGCGAGTTGTTGCGGCGTTTGGGCGGATTGACATCTTGTTTAACAACGCGGGCATTGTTCCCCAGGGAAAAATTCATGAAACCACTGAAGCGGAGTGGGACCATAGCATGGCCGTAAATGTAAAGAGCATGTACTTGATGAGCCGGCACGTGGTTCCGCTGTTTCAAACGCAAGGTGGCGGAGTCATTCTGAACACATCCTCGGCGGTAGTTCTGAGAAGCGTGGGGAATCGAGCGGCTTATGCGGCGGCCAAGGGCGCAGTATGGGCGCTTACCCGCTGCATGGCTTTCGACTACGTGAAGGATGGCATTCGTGTGAATTGTTTATGCCCGGGGACAGTGGAAACGCCTTCGCTGCAGGCGAGAATGGCGGCGCTCGGCGAAGTGGAAACTGTACGCAAGCAGTTTGAAGCCCGGCAACCCATCGGTCGACTGGGCACGGCGGAGGAAATTGCCCAGGCGGCGCTGTACCTGGTTTCCGATGTGGCTGGGTTTGTGACCGGGTCCGCGCTTTCCATCGACGGCGGGTTTGCGCTGTGAGACCCGCCGAAACGAAAGCCGCGCGCATCGCCAGCGTGAACCGGATGCGCTGGCGAGGGCGGAAAGCGATTAGCGTGTCGAACGGTATCGTCGAAATGGTGGCGCTCGAGGGTGGCGGCCACATCGCTGAATTTCGTTTTGTCGACGGCCGGCCTCAGCCCGGCGTCAACGTCTTGTGGGAGTGCCCTTGGGAAGGCGCCACGCCGGGTTCTGCCAAGGCACGACGGCTCGCGAAAAAATACGGAGCGAAGGGTGTTGGAGACTTTCTCGCCAGTTTCACTGGTCATGCGCTCTGTTTGGATTATTTCGGTATGGCTTCGCCTGAGGAAACGCGGCGCGGCATGCCCCTTCATGGCGAAGCGGCATGCGTCAAGTGGCGGATGCAGAACCAGACGAAGACCTCTGCGGCGGCTCGGGCAAGACTCCAGGTTGCGCTATCGGCAGCCGGACTGGATTTTTCCAGAGTAATCGAGATCCGCAAGAACCAGAGCATGGCGCTTATTGAAGAACGGGTGACGAATCGCGCGAACACGGACCACTATTTTCACTGGGTGCAACATGTGACGCTCGGTCGACCGTTCCTCGATGCTCGATACAGCCGGATTTTCCTTTCCGGCAGCAAGGCCAAAACCTGGCCGCTGGGCTATGAAAACAAAAGTCTTGTGGCCTCCGACCGCGAATTTCGCTGGCCCCAAGCGCCACGAGAAAAAGGCGGCAAAACCGACCTCTCCCTCCCGTTTCGCGAACGCGGCACTGGGTTTCTGGTATCCGTCTGGTTGGATGGCGCCAGGGAACTGCAGTTTGTCGCAACTCTTAACTGGAAGCTTGGCCTGCTCGCAGGCTATGTGTTTTGCAGAAATGATTTCCCGTGGGTCGCGGTTTGGGAAGAGAATGGCGCGCGCGGGTATGCCCCATGGAATGGCCGCACGCAGGCCCGAGGCATGGAATTTGGCACGACTCCTACGCCGATCGGTAAAGAAGCTACTTTTCTCGCTGGGAAATTGTTTGACACCCCCTGCTGGGCAAAACTCCCAGCTCGCGCGACTCGCACGGTGCGTTACGCAGTGTTCCTGGCGGACGTACCAAAAAGTTGGCGGGGCATTCGCGATGTGGAAGCCACAAAAGCAGCGCTCGTCCTGCACGGCAGCAGTCGGGGCCAGACGATCAAAATCGCTGCAAGTGGAATCAGCAGGTTGTACGCGTAGGCGGTTTTTCGGTTTCTGATCGAAGGGGAGTGGACTCGTTCATGTCAGACACAACGCTAGGATTATTTTTTCTTTTGGTCGCAGGAATCATGAATGCCAGCTTCACGCTGCCAATGAAATTCACGCGTACCTGGGCGTGGGAAAATACTTGGCTCGCCTGGTCGATCTTCGCCTTGATCTTGCTGCCGCCGATCGTCACCTGGCTAACCGTTCCGCAACTCACCCAGGTGTACCACGACGCGGGGACCGGGCCCACGGTCCTGGCGGCTACGTTTGGATTAGGCTGGGGAATAGCGCAAGTATTTTTTGGGCTGGCGGTGGAATCGATCGGCATCGCGCTTACTTTTTCGATTGTCCTGGGAATTTCCGCGGCGGTTGGCAGCTTGCTGCCGCTGCTGCGATTGCATTCAAGTCAGTTATTCACGCCTGCCGGGGGCGGAGTTATTGCGGGAGTGGTGCTGGTGATCATCGGCGTCAGCATTTGCGCAGTGGCTGGGCGAAGGCGGGAAGCAGTGCGGGGCGCTGTGGCCGGACAGGCGAACTCGGCAACGAGCAAAGGTTTGTTGCTCGCAATTTTATGTGGATTTGGCGCTTCGTTTGTAAATTTCGGCCTTACCTTTGGTCAACCGCTTCTGGTAAGCGCCTTGAAATTTGGCGCTAAATCCGTTTGGGCGCCCAACGCTGCGTGGCTTCCGCTGATGCTGGCTGGCAGCATTCCGAACATTCTTTACTGTGTTTACCTGCTCTCTAAGAATAAAACACATCGGAAGTACAGCTCTCCAAGCTTCGCGGGTCACACCTTGCTGGCGCTTTTGATGGCCCTGTTCTGGTTTGGAAGCACGGTGCTGTACGGAGTGTCCGCCGGCAAGCTCGGTGAACTCGGGCCGGTGCTGGGCTGGCCACTGTTCATGTCTTTGATCGTCATCACCGCTAGTGCTCTTGGCATTCTGACGGGGGAGTGGAAAAACACGGGAAAGCAGCCGCTGCGGATTCAACTCGCGGGAGTAAGCTTCCTGGTTGCTGCCGTATTTGTCTTGGCGCTGGCCAGCCGCTGGGTTTAACCAGATTTCGAGGAGCAAGTGATGAAGGCTTTAGCAATCGATCTGGGCGGAACGCATGCGTCATTCGCCCTTGTAGAGGACGAGACTCTGGTTCACACCGAGGCGTTTCCGACCGATCGCGCGAAGGGACTGCGGCCGCTGCTTCCGCATTTCACAGAAGCGCTTCAGCGCGTACTGGCAAAAACCGGCACTTCGGTGAGGGATTGTATCGGTATCGCGCTGGGTTTTGCCGGACTGGTGGACACGCGGACGGGTTTCGTGATGTCCACAAATGCAAAATATGACGACGCTCTGAGCGTGGACCTTCCCGCTTGGTGCCGCGAAGCGTTTGGAATTCCGTTTCGCATAGAAAACGACGCGCGCATGGCACTGCTCGGGGAAACCTATTGCGGAGCGGCACGCGGGGTAACCGATGCGGTGATGATCACGCTGGGCACAGGCGTTGGGGGAGCGGCACTGATCGAGGGAAAACTCCTGCGTGGAAAACACATGCAGGCGGGTTGCCTCGGCGGCCACATCCCGGTTCTGTTTTCGGGCAGGAAGTGTACATGCGGAAATATTGGTTGCGCGGAAGCGGAGGCTTCCGGGTGGGCGCTTCCTTTGATCCTTAAAGAATGGCCGGAGATTCGGACGAGTGCGCTGGCAAATTATCCGGAGGTTGGTTTTAAGGAACTCTTTGAGGAAGCGGGCCGGGGAGATTCCATTGCCCTGGCCATTCGCAATCGTTGCTTAAACGTGTGGGCGGCGGACGCGGTTGGTCTCGTTCACATGTATGACCCGGAAGTGATTGTTATCGGCGGCGGAGTGATGAAAAGTGCCGACGCAATCATTCCGTACGTGCAGGAATATGTTGCAAACCATGCGTGGACTCCTTGGGGCAAAGTACAAGTTCGCGCAGCGGAGTTGGGCAACCACGCCGGACTATTCGGCGCAATTCCACTCCTTACCGAGAGAAACTGATGGCCAGACACTCGAACTACGACAAATTTCCCTTCATTCCGGTGACTGGCAACGATCAAGATTGCGCTACCGGATGGGAAGAGGTCTCCGCGGCAATTGCTGCGGCCGTTCCCGGCAAGCGCAGCATCGTGTGCGTGGAATGCTACCCGGGCGCAAATCTGGAAGAGATTGAAAGCGGACTGGTTCCAGAACTAAGTCCGACGCTAATCATCCGCGCCTCGTCGTGTTGTAAGGATTCCGGGAAAGTTCTCACCATGCTGGCGCCCTATCTCGGTGGCGTTGACCCGGTGTTCGGTCGCATGAACGGAGTCACGCTGCAGCATTTTCTTGACGAGAGCAAGGTGGCCGCGGCGCGGAACACAATCCGCTCGCAGGCAGCGCAGGACGGGACGATTCTTGTGATCGGGACCGGCGCAGCCCTCATCACCGAGCGGTACGACCTGCTGATTTATGCGGATCTTGCGCGCTGGGAACTGACTCTGCGCCAACGCCGCGGAGAAATCGGCAATTTGGGCGCGGATAATTTATCGGAATTGCCCAATTTAAAATACAAACGTGCTTTTTTTGTGGACTGGCGCGCAGCGGATCGTTTGAAAAAAATCCTGCTCCCCAAGCTGGATTTTCTACTGGATGCCAATTCCCGGGGAAATCCGAAATTGGTCCGTGGTGAACTGCTGCGGCGCGGCTTGGTATTGACAAGCCGGAGACCATTCCGCGTCGTGCCCTATTTCGATCCAGGAGTTTGGGGTGGTCACTGGATGGAAGAAGTCTGTGATCTGCCCCGGGATCGACCCAATCATGCGTGGTGCTTCGATTGCGTCCCGGAAGAAAACAGTTTGCTCCTCGGATTTGGTTCGCGTCGTATTGAAATTCCCTCCATCAATCTGGTCTTCTCACATCCTCGTGATTTGCTTGGCGATGCCGTGCACGGACGGTTCGGGACCGAGTTTCCGATTCGCTTTGATTTTCTGGACACCATGGGTGGTGGAAACCTTTCCTTGCAAGTCCATCCGCTCACAGAATATATCCAGGACAAATTCGGCATGAACTACACGCAGGACGAGAGCTATTACCTGCTCGATGCGGGTGAGGACGGGACTGTGTATCTCGGTGTGCTTGACGGCGTCGACCCGGAAGCAATGTTTCGCGATCTGCGGGAGGCGCAGAAGGGCGGCATGACGTTTGATGCCAAGAAGTATGTTGGCCAGTATCCAGCAAAGAAACACGATCATTTTCTGATCCCTGCCGGCACCATTCACTGCTCCGGCGAAAACAGCATGGTTCTGGAAATCAGCGCGACTCCCTATATTTTTACGTTCAAGTTGTGGGATTGGGGGCGCGTCGGCCTGGATGGACGTCCGCGGCCGATTCACATTGATCACGGCGAAGCCAACGTCCAGTGGGATCGCACTCCGGATTGGGTGAAGCATAACTTAATTGGACAAGTGCAGCAGGTGCGGCAAGGAGCCGGCTGGCGCGAGGAGCGCACCGGTCTGCACGAACGCGAATTCATAGAGACCAGGCGACACTGGTTTCGCGGCCCAGTGGAGCATGACACGCAGGGAGGCGTAAACGTTCTGAATCTGGTCGCTGGAGAACAAGCCGTGGTGGAAAGTCCCACCGGAGCCTTCGTCCCCTTCGTTGTGCATTATGCGGAGACGTTTATCGTGCCGGCGGCCGTGGGCAAGTATTCGGTTCGGCCGCACGGAGCTGGCGAAGGCCAAGAGTGCGCAACGCTCAAGGCGTTTGTCAGGGCCCGGCCGTGAAAATCCCGAGCGGCACCCGGTCCCGGGCCTTCGCCCGCAGCAGATTCATTTCCGCTACGGCGGCGCTGCTCGTGGCGTTTTCCTTCGCGCAACACAATCCTTCGTTCGCAGACAAGAAAGTTACCTCAGAACCGGCGGCCGACAATTCTCATCGTTCAGCGAGGCTGCGCGAGGCGACGTTTCACAGTAGCAGTCTTAACCGGGACATGCGTTACCGAGTCATCCTACCGGCTGGCTACGACTCTTCCAAGACACGCTATCCCGCGCTGTTTCTCCTTCACGGGCTTTATGGCGATTTTATGAACTGGTCCACGCTGACGAGTCTTGTCGACGATGTGCGCGACATGAATCTGATCATTGCCATGCCGGATGCGGGGAATTCCTGGTATGTGAATTCGGTGAGCAACCCCGATGATAAATTCGAGGACTACATCGTCAAGGATTTTGTCGAGGAGATCGACACTCATTACCGGACCCTCCCTGAGGGAAATGCCCGCGCCATCGCTGGATTGTCCATGGGGGGCTACGCGGCGGTGAAATTCTCGCTGAAATATCCGCAGCTGTTTTCCCATGTCGGCGGTATCAGCGCCGCACTCGATGCTTCCGCTGATTTGGACCAAAGACGTGTTGATTTTCGCGAAGGCTTGCAAAAGGTCTTTGGAGAACCAGGAAATCCTGCGCGCGCCCAAAACGATGTTTTCATATTGCTATCGCACACCGACGCTCGAAAATTGCCACAGTATTACCTCGATTGTGGAGCAGACGACATGTTTGTCGGTGTGAACCGCAGATTCGCCGCCCGCCTGCAAGAACTCGGGATTTCCTATGAATTTCATGTGATGCCCGGCGATCACACCTGGAAGTATTGGGACCGTGCCATTGAACGATTCCTGTCGGCTTTATCTAGAACTGCGTTCATCGGCAGGCCTGCCGGCAGCCGATCCCTTCATTCAACAGTACCCGCCGCTCCCTGATCCGGACTAGGCATCTAGCGACGAGAGGAATTGGTCCGCAAGGCGTCAGATGCCCGGCGCGCGATCAGAAAAAAGCCCTTGGCACTGGCGTCTTGTTGCATCTGTTCCAGGTGGACGCGCCCGGCGCTGGACTTGCCGGATTGCAGCTCGAGTTCTCCCAAACGCAAACGCGCTTCCAGCTCGAGGCCAGCGTATTGCAGGCGATTTGATTTGTCTCGCGCTGCTTCCAAGGCGAGCGCCGCGCCCTCCGCGGTATTGCGATCGGCTGCGGTCAGGGAACGGGCGTTGTGCATCCCGACCACATAAGCTTTGGCAACGTCAACCTCGAGTCGAGTGGCCAGGTCAATGGTCTTTGGCAGTAGTTCGATGGATCGCTCGGCTGCCTGCTGCGATTCCGCCGCTTTGCCCTCGGCCAGCAGCGCCAGGGCAAGTGTGGAATAGCTCAGCGCTTCGTTATCGAAGGCGCTTCCCTCGTGAAAAATCGCAGCAGCACTGCGGGCTTTTAGTTCCGCTCCCTTGGCATCGCCGGTATCGAGCAAGAGCTGCGCCAGACCGAGTTCACTCTCGGCTTGGGTGGCGGTCTCGCCCAGCTCATGACGGATAGCGATGGCGTCCTGTAATCGGCTGCGGCCCGATGCAACATCTCCCTGAGACACCAGGACGTTTGCCAGCTGGTGCAAGGCATAGGCTTCAAAGCTCTTGTTGCCGACCTGGCGGTCCGTCGTCAGAGCCTCTTCCGCCAGTTTTCTTGCGGTTGCCAGGTCGCCCTGGCGGGTCAGCAGGTCCGCGGTATTTCCCAAAACAGTCCCAACGCCTTCCTGATCTCCCACTTCACGCGATAAGCGCAACGATTCCTCATACGTTTGGCGGGCTTCGCCCAGCTTGCCCTGGAGCGTTTGCAATCCTCCAATGTTGTTGAGCGAAGTTGACTCGTGAAGCTTGTCGCCAATCTCGCGGCTCAACAGCAGGGACTGCTGGTGGGCCGCGAGCGTTGCGGCCATGTCTCCGCGATCCCAGAACACGTTGCCGAGATTGTTGAGCGCCTGCAGCATGCCCAGCTTACTGCCGGTTTCACGAAAAATTTTCAGCGACTCCTCCTCAAGCCGCTGTGCTTCCGGGAGATTAAACTGGTGGCGGGCGATGATGCCGAGGTTGTTAAAGACCCGGGCAACGCCCTGCCGGTCGCCGACTTCGATAAAAATTACTTTTGCCTCGTTCAGGAACGGTATTCCGTTCGCGTTACCTCCGAGAGCGCCCAAGGCGCTCCCGCGGAGCAGCAGGGCATTCGCCGTCAGAACCCGCTGCCCTTGCCCGCGACCTTTTTCAACCGCCCGGGCGGCTGCCATTTCTTCCCGCCGCAAGTCTCCAAGTTTGTCCGCGACGACCGCTTCGGCGATGTCGATGCGGGCATCATTGCTGTCAGGAAGCGGTCTCTTCGCCAGTGTTTCGACCGTGCCCATGGCCTCTTTACCCTGCCCGGCCGAAGACTGCGCGCGGGCGAGAGCCAAGCCGTAGTCAAGGTTGTCGGGAAAAAAGCCGGACAGCATTCTGTAGATTTCCGTGGCTCCTTGTCCGTCGTGGGCGATTTGCCGGTAACGACCTTCGATCGAGAGTTGATCTTCACGCGAGAGCTTGGCAGCGAGAGACATCGCTTTTTTTGCTTCTTCCTGGGCCTTGAAATCGTAACCGAGCGACGCCCAGCATTCAGAAAGCGCCGCGTGCGAAAGCGCATGTTTAGGATCGGCGGCGACGGCTTGGAGGAAGAAATCGCGGGCCGTCAAAGCATCGAAATTTCGCAATTTGGACAAACCTTCGGCGTAAAAACGGGAGGCTTCCGTATTTTCTGGAAGTGCTGCGCGCACCTGGTCGGCGGCCAGAGCAGACACGCTACCGACTTTTAGAATTTGTCGAACCCGGTCGCCACTGCGGGAAACCAATTCAGCCAGATCGGCTTCGTTTCCGTCCTCTGAAACAACCGCGATGGTTTCTCCGCCTCGGGCGTCCTGCAATTGAAGATTGACGCGGACTTTGCCTCCCGTGTTGTCGCCGAGGGCCAGGTAGGAGCCGAGAACGACCATATCGTTGCTCAGATGTTTCCGGATTTTCGTCAGCGTCTCCGCACTGTAGCTGTCAGCGGCGGGGAGAGCCAAGTCGACTTTCATGCGGGCGACGTTTTCTCCGGCGATCAGCCGCAGTTGCTGGCCCGAGGCCAGGTCGGCTGCCAACATTTCAGAGAACGCTGTCGAAATCCACGCTTCTTCGTCTTTGCCGGACAGATTTTTGAAGCCCAGGACTGCGACCGAAGGCCTTGATTTTGTCGACGTTACTGGATCCAGAGAAGGCCCGCTGCGGGGCAGGTGGTCGCGCATGGTGACCATGAGGATTCCTGCGAACAAAAACAAACTGAACAGTATGCCCGAGCCAATCCAGTACGCCAGTTTGCTTGGCGGTGCGCTCGCGAGACCAAGTCCGACGCGCAAGCCGGCTGATTCCTTGATTTGTTCCTCATCGGGCGCCTGGCTTTCGGCAGGCTCGGTCTCGGTCCGTCCGGCGGGCGCCTTGGAAGCGACTGCTTCCACAGCAGATGGCAGGGCGGCTGATAAATCGCCTTCTTCAATCGAGGCGATGAAGCGATATCCGCGGCCGATGACGGTTTGCACGAAGCGCGGCTGGTCGGAGTCGTCTTCCAGAATTTGCCGAATTTTCCGAATGGCGGCGTTGATGCTGTTGTCGGTGTCGAGAAATACGTCTTTGCCCCAAACCCGCTCGATGATGCGCTCCCGGGTGACCAACTGGCCGCGCTGCTCTATCAGTAACAGTAGCAATTCCATCGGAATGCGCCCAAGTCTGAGAGGCTGAGACCCCCTGCGAAGTTCATAGGCGCCAAGATCTAGATCAAATTCATCTCCCAACTTAAGTAAACGGACAGACACCAAGCCATCTGAAGCCATAAAGGGGACACTCCCTTGGTAAAGTGCCTATCAGTTTAGAGGATTTCAGTGGATTGAAAAGTCACAGAAATGTCAATTCTTTCAGTGGCTTACGCCGGTACATGCCGATTTAAGACAAATTTCAGGCGCTCGCTATTGGCTCCGGTCGCCAACTCAAGCACCATCCACGCACCTTGCAAGCCTGCTGTCCCAAACTTGCGGGGTCCGGGGAACGGGTCGTGTATTTGTTGGGGTCCTGGGTGAGCACCTCTGCGAAGTTCACGGCCCGTTCCCTCTGTAGAAAATACATCTACTGGAGAAATCACGTGTCGAGTGTTGCGGCGAGAGCGAAAAGATTGTCTTCCACGCATTGGGAGATCCGGCAGTTGATGGCGAGATTTTATTTGTGCGGGATCGATGAGTGCGTGATGGCCATGAACAATACAGCCTATGGACGAGAGCGCGACGTGGAAGAAGCAGGTTTGCGCAAAGCAAAACCGTGGCTGCGCGGGCCGCAGCTCGCAGCTGCCTACCGCTCCACCCGTCCACTGTCGTCGGTGGTGGCGGGAGCATTGTCCGCTTCGGTGGTGATTGGCGGAAGCGGGCATATCACGCTTGAAGGATTGGCCGCAGGGGTGGCCATGACCATCCTGACCATGTTTGGGTTTGTGGTTAACGACATTTTTGATCGCCAGAAAGATGCGGCGGCGGCGGTTCAGCGGCCTATCGCTACCGGTGAACTTTCGGTTCCAATGGCGATCGCTCTTGCGATCGGTTTGCTGCTGCCGGTATTTCTGGTGTCGAACTTTATTGGAACCGGGGCAGGGGTTTTGCTTGCCACCTGCCTGGCGCTGCTTGCCTATTCCCCGTTCGCTCACCTGTATCCGCTAGGCAAAGGGCTGTATGTGGCCGGCCTGGCCTGTGCGCCGCTGATCTACGGATCGGCCGTCGCCGGAGTGCGGGTCTTGGTATTTTCCTACGCGACGCTCGCCTGCTTTGTGCTGGGGCGCGAAATGCTTATGGATTCAGAAGAAGTTGTCGGTGACCGCCGGGCGGGAATGGAAACCATCGCCGTGGTGCTCGGGTACCAGCGCGCGCGAAAAATTGGCACGACGCTGATGTTTGTATCGGCAATTTGTGTCGTGGCCATTGCGCGAGGCGACATGGATCGAGCTGCCGCAGTCTGTGCGTTCATTTCCCTGATGTGGGTCTTTCTCTGGCCGGATCTGAGCGATGCCAGACGGATTCAATTGTCGCGATTTCCCATGTTGCTTGGTGCTGTAGCGATTGCCATCGCAGGTTAAGGCGCTTTTGCGCCGGCACCGCCGAGCGCAGTGGGACTCTGCAAATTCACGTTTCAGAAAGGTACAAGTTGCGTCGTAAAACTTTTCTCAATCGGCTATCCGGTGGCGCGTACGCCCTTGCCGGCGACACACTCGCTTTTTATCAAGAATGCGAGCGTGCAAGCGGCATCGTGCGAACCCACTGCTGGGGTCTGCCGGTTTTTGTGGTTACCGATCCTGCGCTCATCGAAGAGATTTTCATTCGGAAGAAGGATTGCTTCGTGAAGTCGGCGGGGCTGCGTGCCAGCCGCCGGGCGTTTGGTCAGGGACTACTAACCTCCGATGGACCCCACTGGCAACGCCAGCGCCGCATCATGCAACCGGCCTTTCGCGCGCCGAAATTGGGTTCGTATTGGAGCTGGGTCGATGCCGCCACCGAGCGCGTGCTTGCAGGCTGGGGAAGCACTGGTGTTTGCGATATTTACAAGGAAATGACCGACCTGTGTTTTGAAGCGCTGGCGATGCCGCTGTTCGGTGAGGACATGGCCGAGGTTCGCCCCTACATTGTCGAAGCAGCTGCGGCATTGCACGATTTTCATCAGAGTTTCAGCCGGGGCGTGGCCGCGGGCGGTGTCGTGGTTTCGGCGATTCGAGCGGTATCTACATTTCTCGGCTATCCGGACTTTTTCGTCGACCCGTCGCGAATGCCGACAAAGTATGCGCTCCGTCTGCGCGTCGCGATGGCCGCCCTCGACAGATTTGTATACGACTTTATCGATCGGCGCGCGGCCGAACCGCCACGGGACGACCTGGTGTCTATGCTGCTTGCTGCAAGAGACGCAAAGGGCGCGGCGCTTGGGCGGCAAGAGATCCGCGATGAAATTGTGACCCTGTTTTTCGCCGGGCATGAAACCAGCGCAGCGGCGATTAGTTGGACGCTCTACCTTCTTGCCAAACACCCGGCCGTTGCGGCAGAGATGGCCGCCGAACCGGACGATGGTCCGCTCGCTCAGCAGACGCTGCACGAATCACTGCGGTTGTATCCGCCGGCCTATCGCGTCAGTCGAACGGTCATACAATCCTGCCAGTTGGGATCGATGAAAGTTCCAGCCGGGGCCGAAGTCGTGATTCCGCAATGGGCGGTGCATCGTTCGGAGCGAAATTTCCGAGAGCCGGACGAATTCCGGCCGGAACGCTGGACGCCAGAGCTCATGCGGACTCTTCCGAAGTTTGCATATTTTCCATTCGGTGGCGGGCAGCGCATTTGCATCGGGAACAATTTCGGATTTCACGAAAGCGTACGCATCGTGTCGGTCATCAACCGACGGTTCGAACTCCGCTTGGAAAAAGGAAGTGAAGCCGCGCCTGTGCTGGGCATCACACTCTTGCCGCGCAAGGGATCTCTGAGGATGGAATTTCGCCGCCGGCAAACTGCCAGCATGGCGCTGGCCCGGGTTCTGGGAACCGCGCTACCCATGTGCGGCGAATTGAATGCGTATTGAGTCCCAGTTCGCCTAAGACCAGCGTTTCCATGGATTGCTGCGCCGTTTTTCGAGAAAGCGCTGCAAGCACACAGAAGCCACTGTGCTTTGTTTTGTTACGGGGGACGAACGCTTGTGCCGAAAGCCTCGCGCACCAAGCGCCGCGTCGCCCAGCCGGCTTCTGAGAGAGCTGGTTTTCTCCCGTGCAACTGCCGAGCGAGTCGGCGGCTGAGAAGTCCAGTTCTAAAGCGGGATGGCTTCACCCGAAAACAGGCAAGGGATT
>DATHFT010000193.1:0-4535 GCA_035317965.1 Saccharimonadales bacterium (SeqCode)
CCCACCTCTGGGGAAGCGGGGGTCGCTACGCTCCCCCCGCCTCCCCAGACTCAACACAACCAACCAATCCCTACCACCTAAACCAAACCGGACACTTCATGTGCTATGAAAACCGGACATTTTAACTTGCTAACGACAGGAAACGATGCGCACGGTGTTTCCGTGGTGCGGTATCTTTCGCAACGTTCCGCGACGGCAGGCGCTTTTTCACGGCATTTATCGCGTATGCTTTTTTAATGCGATGCGTATTGGGGTTTGACGGCGGCGGCACCAAGACCGAGTGCGTCTTGATGGAAGAAACGTGCCGCGTGCGCGCGGTCACATTTTCCGGCGCCTCCAATCCAGTGAATGTCGGGATAGAGGCAGCCGCTGCCGCGATGATTTCCGCTGCCCGGGAGGCGTTGCTGAACTCCGGCCTTGCTCCGCTCGATGTGACCCAAGTCTGCGCTGGAGTGGCAGGAGCCGGAGATCCGCAAATAGCTTCGGGGCTCGAAACGCGATTGAAAAAAGAATTTCTAAACGGGCAGGTGACCCTGGCCAGCGACTTGCAACTTTCCTTGCTTGCGACAAGAGAATCTCCGAGCGTTGTGGTACTTGCCGGCACCGGATCGGCAGCCATGGGACGCGACGCGAAAGGGAATACCGCGCGGGCCGGCGGGCTGGGACCAGTCATTGGCGACCCGGGCAGCGCTTATGAAACGGGTCGCCAAGCCATCTCCCTTGCTCTGCAAAGGCATTGGAACGAAGACAAGTTTGCTTTGGGAGAGCAAATCCTCGCCTCGCAGCAATGTTCGTGGAGTGAATTGGCAGACCGGGCGCGCAGCCATCCGACCCAGATGTTTCCTCTGATTTTCAGAGAGGTGGCGGCGGCCGGAGAGCAAGGTGATCCGGACGCGCGCAAGCTCCTGAGCACTGCCGCCGAAGATCTGGCGCGGCTGGCCGAGGAAGTGATTGGACAGCTGAAGTTGCGTGGCGAGGAGTTTTTTCTGGGCAGAACCGGCGGCGTATTTGTTGGCAGTCCCTTTCTGACGCTGGAATTTGAACGGTCAATTCAAAAAAACGCCCCGACGGGCCGGGTCGGACCGTTGCCGCAATCGGTGGCCGAGACCGCCGCGCAGCTCGCCTGCCGAGCCGCGCGTTCCCATTCACAGAGCAGGCAGCCGTGAGTACCGAGGAGGCCCGCGCAGCTCGCGGTCGCGCCAGTGCCGCAACGGGCGATGAGTTGACAGCCTTGCTGCACGGCGGCTCGGCCGAAGTCCTGCTGGGATTGCTCGACAATCCGGCGCTCGATGAGACGCAGGTTTGTCTGCTACTCGGAAGAAAAGATCTGCCCGCAGAGGTCATCGAAGAGATTGCCCGAAGAAAAGCTCTGCTGAAGAGCTATCGCGTGAAGAAATCGCTGGTTTTTCATCACCGGGCACCGCGTCTGGTCGCGCTGCGTTTGTTGCGGGATTTGTACTTGATGGATCTGATGCAACTCACATTCATTCCCGGCGTTTCCGCAGAATTGAAACTAAAAGCCGAGGAACAAGTGGTCGCGCGCTTGCCACAGCTTCCTCTGGGGCAAAAGATCACGCTGGCGCGACGAGGTCCGGCGCGGGTAGCCGGTTCGCTGCTCGCAGAAGGCCACGCGCGGGTGATCCCGATCGTTCTCGACAATGCCCATCTTACCGAAGCGCAAATCCTAAAAGTGCTCGCCCGGGAAAAACTCTCTCCGCAGGTCGTACTAGCCGTCACGCAGCACCGAAAGTGGTCGCATTTGTACAATATTCGTTTGGCTCTGGTACGAAATCCGGCTTCTCCTCTGGCCGCCATCCTGGCCTATCTTCCCGAACTCACGGTTTCTGATTTACGCGAACTGGTGGCCCCGGGAATTGTTCCGGAAAATCTCCGCAACTATCTTCAGGCCGAAGTGCAGCGCCGGATTCGCGCTGGAAAAAAACTCGAAACTCACTGAGCGTCCCGGCCAATTTGGTCTTCCAATGAGCATCAGGCGCGCGGAACCGGCCGCGCCGGCAGTCCTCGAGGTCTGCAGAGCCCGAAAAAAAGTAGACAATCGAGCAATATCGGGAACAAAACAGCCTTCTCCGGCGTCGTATAGAAGTGATGACCGCAGGCGTATTCTGCAAACAGAAGAGCGGTGCGCGGAAGCCGTCGCCGCCTCGTATTCCTGGCAGGGGTACCCGGTTGGCCTATGGGAACGGGACGATATTCACCACTCAGGTCGCCGCGTTTTGCTTATCGCGCGGATCTGGAAATCGAATGGGGCTCGGCTCGGCTGCGGGGCAGCACCCGCGACATCAGCTCCAGCGGAATGTACATTCAGACCCCCGACACGCTCTGGGTGGGAGCGGGCTTCACCGCACACCTAAAACTCGACAAGACCGTAAAAGTAGATTGCTACGTGAAACGCGTCGAACCGGGGCGCGGCATGGGGGTTTCGCTTACGGTTTCCGAATCCCAGCATCAGGAAGAGTTTCAAAATTTTCTGTCTACTCTTGCAAACACCAGCCCATGATTTCACTGCGTGCCGCGAGGCACTTATACTTGGGAAATGACACGCTGCCTTGATTGCGGTTCGGAGCGAACCGCGGACCAATGCCAAGCTTGCGGCTTGACGTCCGCTGCCGCTGCGGTGATGTTTCGCACCCGGCTGGTCAAGCGCATGGCCGTGTTTTTGGCCGGGTCGCTGGCGTTTCCCTACGTCAGTCAGATTTTTCCTCCTCTGGACCTCGATCTAATGTGGGTTTTATATGGCGTGCTGTTTTTCGTCGCCTTATTCCTGGCCGTGATTCTGGATCGACGTTCGCAACAGAAGAAAGAAGTGGAAGTGCTAAAGCGTATCTATGCCGGCTTCATTCCGCTGCCGTGGATACTGATGGGCGCGTTGCTCGTGAACGGGCGGCTGGATTCCCAGAAAAATATTCAGTATTACCCGACCAGGGTCGAAAGCCGTTTTAATATGCGCGGAATCGTCAAGGGCAGCCGCCGGCTGGTGGTTCGCTCCTGGCGGCCGGGGCAGCGGGTGGAACGGCTCGCCGTGGATGCGGACGACTTTGATCGATTTGGAGTAGGCGATTCGATTGAAGTTGCGGTGCAGCCCGGAGTGCTGGGCATTCCTTGGTACTACGGAGTTTACCGTCGCTGAGCGGAACTAGTTTCAGCCGGCGAATTTCAATACAGAGATTTTCCATCCGGGCGCAGCGGCAACTGGACTTCGAGGAAGTGACCAGCGGTTCCAAAGCGAAAACGGATTCTCTCGAGTTGTCCAACGTTGCGCTGCTTCCACTCGGAAACGTCAATCGGATCGTTGGGGACTGCCGCGTTTGACCATTCCACGTTTTCCCCTTGCGCCTTAATTTTCTCCGGATCAATGTCGTAGACTTCCTGTTCCTCCAGATCCATCAGCAGGTAGCGCTTCCAAATCCGGACCAGAATCATTCCGCGTTTTTCTGAATGATAGATGTTCCACGACTTTGGCGGCTGGTCATTGAATTTCAGGATGGCGAAAGAAACCGGCTTCCAGACGGATTTTTTCTCCGCGGGAGCGGTTTGAGCCTGTGCGGAACTGGCAAAAGTCACGACGAGAAGAAAAACAAGAGCGAAAAATCTTTGGCGACGCTTCAAAATAAGGCCTCGTGTGACCTAGGGAACATGGATGACACTACGATGATTCTACGATGCGATTGGTGGCCCAGCAAGCAAGCCCCACGAGCACGCGGAGACGGGTATAATGCTGCGCGATGCATGCAGCCACCTCAGTTGTCAGGCGAATTTACCGGACCTTCGCTCGCGTATTTCCCCGTTGCGGAATGATTTCCCAGGCTATCGCTTTTAATCTTTTTCTGGCGTTCTTTCCCACGCTGCTGATCGTAGTGACGCTGGCCACCACCCGCGTCGGCGGAAAAACCAATCTCTTGGATCTCATCACCCATTTGACGCAATATCTGCCGCCGGGCAGCCAACAAATTGTTTCGCAATTCCTGGTGCGCAGGGGCCCGGAGGCCTGGAAGATCGCTGTCGTCGGTTGGACCGGGACCTTGCTAGCCGGTTCGCAGGTCATGAAACTGCTCATGGAGGGCATTCACATTATTTACGGCGATGCGGAAAAGCCCGGATTCCTGCATCGCCAGCTGCGCGGTCTGGTGCTCCTTATGATTACCATCGCTCCGCTTCTGGCGGCGGCCGTACTTGGCGTGTTTGGCCGCCCCCTGCGGCGCTGGCTGGCCAACGAAATTGGGGCCTACAATCCGCTTCATGGGTGGTGGGCGTTTTTCTTTCCGGCAGCGGCGATTGTTCTGGCCCTGGTATCGCTGACGGTTATCTACCGCGTGGCCCGCCCGCAAGAGCATAGCCTTAGGAATGTGCTGCCGGGCGCGATCCTGGCGACCGTGCTTTGGTGGCTGGTTGATGTGGTATTTGGCTTTTACGTGAGACGGGTCCCCTACAGCGTGGTTTACGGCGGACTTGCCGCGGTCATTGGTCTGATGATCTGGATGCAGCTTTCCGCGGTCATCGTGTTTCTGGGGGCGGCG
>DATHFT010000194.1:0-16314 GCA_035317965.1 Saccharimonadales bacterium (SeqCode)
GCTGCCGACCGGAGTGGAAATGGTGATGCCCGGCGACAACGTGAGCTGTGAAGTGACGCTGATCACGCCGGTAGCACTGGAAAAGGGCTTGCGCTTCGCGATTCGCGAAGGCGGGCACACCGTCGGCGCCGGCGCCGTTACCGAGATCATCGAGTAATTTGGTTTTTCAACTAGCGGGATTTGGTTGATCTGAAAGGTTTGCAAAGTCATGCGAGAAATCATCACGCTGCAGTGCGGCGATTGTAAAAACCGCAACTACACGACCACCAAGAATAAGCGGAAGCACACCGAACGCCTGGAAACGAAGAAGTTCTGCAACACGTGCCGCAAACAAACCGCGCACAAGGAAGTGAAGTAAGGTTTTCCTCGCAGTTCGCTGGGTGAACCCAGTGTCAGGGGCGTAAGGGGCAGACCGGTTTTGAATTTAGGGGAGTCGTCCAACGGCTAGGACTCCGGTCTCCAAAACCGGGTATGGGGGTTCGAGTCCCTCCTCCCCTGCCAGATTTTAGTCGAGGCAGATTTTTTCTCTGCCTTTGCAACGAAGAAGGGGTTCAATGGCCACGCAGGCGGTCAAAGTGAAGAACGACGAAGAAAAGAGCAAAATCACCGGAGCGGCTTCCGGGATCAGTGAAAAAGTAACGAACACGGTTGCGGATACTCGCGAGTTCCTTCACGACGTCCGCATCGAGATGAAGCAGGTCACTTGGCCGAGTCGCGAAGATGTCGTTTCGACCACCCTGGTGGTGATCGCCACGGTTGCTTTTTTTGGCGTTTTCCTTACGGCGGTTGACTGGCTGGTACAAAACGGAATTGGCTACATCTTTAAGAAGTTCGGCGTCTGAAGGGAATCAGAGACCGATGGCAATGCAGTGGTACATCATTCACACGTATTCGGGCTTTGAAAAGAAGGTCAAAGAAAGCCTGGAAAGCCGCGTTGCTGCTTTCACGCTCCAGGACAAAATCGGCCGCGTGCTGATTCCTATGGAAGACGTGGTGGAAGTGCGAGGCGGCAAAAAAGTGGTTTCTTCGCGCATGTCGTATCCCGGCTATGTCCTGGTGGAGATGGATCTTGACGAAAACACCTGGCATACCGTGCGCTCCACGCCGCGCGTCACCGGCTTTGTTGGTTCGGCCACGGCTCCTTCGCCGCTCACCGAAGCAGAAGTGGACGGCATCATCAATCGCGTGCACACGCCGCAGGATCGCCCGAAACCGAAGGTGGTTTTCGAGCGCAACGAGCAAGTGCGCATCGTGGATGGACCGTTTGCCAACTTCAACGGCACGGTGGAAGAAATCGACAACGACCACAGCCGGCTGAAAGTCTCGGTCACAATTTTTGGCCGCTCGACGCCGGTGGAACTGGATTTTGCCAGCGTCGAAAAACTGGGCTGAGCGGGCCAACCAGTCCGTCGGGAAATTAGGCTTTCGAGCCACAGGATTTGAAAGGATTTAGGGTAAAGGAAACATGCCGCCAAAGAAGATTTTAACCACCATCAAGTTGCAGCTGCCCGCGGGCAAAGCGACTCCTGCGCCGCCGGTCGGAACCGCGCTCGGTCCCCATGGGTTGAACATCATGGATTTCTGCAAACAGTTCAATGCCAAGACCGCGAAAGAACCCGACGGCATGATTTTTCCGGTGCTCGTTACGGTGTACGCCGATCGTACGTTCACCTTTATTCTTAAAACGCCCCCGGCTTCCGTTTTACTGAAGCGCGCGGCGAATATCGCCAAAGGTTCGGCGGAGCCGAATCGCAATAAAGTCGGCAAGGTCACCAAAAAGCAGGTTGAAGAAATTGCCAAGATCAAGCTTGTCGATCTCAACACCACCAATCTGGACGCTGCGGTGCGCACGGTCATGGGTACGGCGCGCAACATGGGTCTGGAAGTCGTGGAAGCCTAGTCGTTCAGGCGCTACGAGATCGAAGGAGTAGCCATGGCCAAGAAGCAAGGAAAGCATTTCGAGAGCGCGCGCAAGAAAGTAGAAGCGCGCCCGTACAAGCTCAGCGAAGCTGCCGAGCTGATTAAAAAAACGCATCACACCAAGTTTAACGAAACGGTTGAACTGGCGATCAACTTGGGAGTGGACCCCAAGCATTCCGACCAGGTCGTTCGCGGCACGGTGGGGCTGCCAAACGGTCTCGGCAAGACCGTTCGCGTGCTGGTCATCGCCGGCGGCGACAAGGTTCGCGAAGCGCAGGAGGCCGGAGCCGATCACGTTGGCGGCGACGAAATCGTGCAGAAAATCATGGAAGGCTGGACCGATTACGACGCGGTAATCGCCACGCCCGACATGATGCGTTCGGCCGGAAAACTCGGCAAGGTGCTCGGTCCGCGCGGACTGATGCCCAACCCGAAAACCGGCACGGTAACCTTTGATGTTGCCAAGGCCATCAAGGAAGTGAAAGCCGGCAAAGTGGAATTCCGGGTCGACAAGGCCGGAATCGTTCACTGCGGCATCGGCAAAATCAATTTTGCGGCCGCGCAGATCGCCGAAAACGCGCACGCGGTCATCGATGCAGTGGTCAAGGCCAAGCCTGCCGCTGCCAAGGGCAAGTACGTCAAGAAGATCACGCTGACCTCGACCATGGGTCCGGCGATCACGATTGACCTGGCGGAAGCGGAGGCGCTCGCCACCGCCGCGTAATTCCGGCTCGAGTGGCAGTGAGGAAGATTATGAAAAAGCGCAGCGAAAAACAGGCGGATCTCGACAAGTTGAAGTTGGAGCTGGCCACGGTGTCGTCCGTCATTCTCACCACGTTTCAAGGCATCAGCGTTGAAGACGACACTAAATTGCGCCGCGCCGTTCAGGCGGCCGGCGGCAAATACAAGGTCGTGAAGAACACTCTGGCGGAACGCGCCGGAGCAGGAACATCTGCCGAGGGCCTGCTCAAGAATTTGAGCGGCACAAATTCCATCGCCTATACCGAGACCGACCCGGTCGCTCTCGCCAAGGCGCTCACAAAAATCGCCAAGGATGTCCCGGCGTTTCAGTTTCGCGCCGGATTGGTTGAAGGCCGCGTCATTTCCATCGCGGAGATTCAGCAGCTGGCGAATCTGCCGTCGAAAGAAGAGCTCATCAGCAAAATCATGTTCCTGCTGAATGCTCCGGCGCAGCGTATCGCCAGCGCGCTCAATGCGTTGCCGCGCAATCTCGCGGTCACCGTCAGCGAAGCCGTCAAGGCCAACAAGTTTGGGTCCGGCGGGGGCAGTTCCGAACCCAGTGCAGCAACAAGCCCCGAAGCGGCCCAGTAACAGATTTTATTTTCTAGATTCGAGAGGAGAAGAAAGAGTCATGTCGAAAGTGGAAACGATCCTGGAAGAAATCAAGGGCCTGACATTGCTGGAAGCGTCGGACCTCGTAAAAAAGATGGAAGAGACCTTCGGCGTCTCGGCAGCGGCGGCTACAGTTGTGGCAGGCGGCGGCGGAGCGGCGGCAGGTGCGGCACCGGTGGAAGAGAAGACGGAATTCGCCGTCGTTCTCACCGATGTTGGCGGCAACAAAATTAACGTCATTAAAGCGGTTCGCGAAGTCACCAGCCTGGGCTTGAAAGAAGCCAAGGATTTGGTTGACGGCGCTCCCAAGACCGTAAAAGAAGGCGTTAACAAGGACGAAGCCGCCACCATCAAAAAGAAGTTTGAAGACGCTGGCGCCAAAGTCGAAATCAAGTAACTTGCAACGGGTCCCGGCTCGCCCCCGGGACTGCGAGCAAGTTTGTAGTACGGGTCCATAGCGAGCGCGCTCCCTCGGCGGTCTCCCCGAGATCGCTGGCAGCATATGACGGATCGCGCCAAAGGAATTCACGTACGCAAGTCGAGGCCGGTACCTGTTACAACTCCTATGGCTCCGTTCGAGCCGCCGGCAGCCGTGTGCTTGCTGTCTTTGGGCAGCCAGCAAGCGTCACGGCAACAACCGTTTATCGGTTGCACGGTGCGGTAGCCCCGTCTGGCTCCCGCACCTCGACGTGTCTTTATTTCACATTTCCGCTCGTTGCCCAGAAAAATTCGTCGGCTGCTTCACAGCCGCACAGAATGTCGACCGCCCTGCGGTCGCACAGAATGAGGACCACGCATGTCGAATAACAATCAGCACGTCCGGGAACGCCAGCGACTGGATTTTGCAAAAATCCAGGGCACGATTCAGATTCCCAACCTGATTGAAGTCCAGATGAAGTCGTATCAGCGCTTCTTGCAGATGGATCTTCTGCCGAGCGAGCGCGACGACGGCGGACTTCAGTCTGTTTTCACCTCGGTATTTCCGATCAAGGACTTCCGCGAAATGTCCCAGCTGGAATTCGTGGACTACGCGATCGGCAACTGGGAGTGTAAGTGCGGCAACCTCAAGGGGCTGCACCACCTCCGCGCGACGTGCCGTCATTGCGGCGCTTCGGTGGTTACCAATCCGTATCAAACCGGCGACGTGATCTGCCACAAGTGCGGCACGTTCAACAAGAACACTCCGACTTTTTGTAACAAGTGCGGCGACCCGGTCGCCATGCAGCTGAAGTATGACGTGAATGAGTGCCAGGAGCGCGGTATGACCTATTCCGCGCCGCTTAAAGTCACCATTCGCCTCACGATCTACGACAAAGATCCCGACACCGGCGCCAAGACCATTCGCGACATCAAGGAGCAGGAAGTTTTCTACGGCGACATTCCCTTGATGACCGAGAACGGGACCTTCATCATTAACGGCACCGAGCGCGTCATTGTTTCCCAGCTGCACCGATCGCCCGGCGTGTTTTTTGAAAGCGCCAACAACAAATCCTATTTCCTTGGAAAAATCATTCCCTATCGCGGTTCTTGGGTTGAGTTTGAATACGATACCAAGAACATTCTCTACGTCCGCATCGATCGCAAGCGGAAATTCCTCGGCTCGATCTTCCTGCGCGCTCTCGGAATGAAGTCCAACGAAGACATCCTGCGCACGTTCTATCAAGTGGAGCGCATTTCTCTTCGCGACAAGGACCTCTACTGGAATGTTTCGCCCGGCATCGTGGACCGCAAGCTCACCCACGAAATCCGCAATCCGAAATCAGAAGACGTAATCGTCGGCGCGCACAAGCGCATTACCGACAATCTGTTCAAGGAACTGATCAAGGCGAAAATTTCGCAAATCCGGGCGGCTCTGCAGGATCTGGAAGGCGCTTACAGCGTTGCCGATGTCGTGAATCGGCAAACCGGTGAAGTGTTGCTGGAAGCCAACAAGCCCCTCACCGGCGAACTCTGGCAGGCTTTTGCCGAAGGCGGCATCACCGAAGTCGACGTCTTTTTCCCGGAGCGCGATGACATCGGTCTGGTTCTCTCGCGCACCCTCGATAAGGACGCCATTCGGTCTTCAAAAGAAGCGCTCATTGAAATCTACCGCAAGCTGCGCCCGGGAGATCCCCCGACGCTGGAAACGGCCACCAATCTGTTCCGCGGCATGTTCTTCGATCCGCGCAAATATGATTTCAGCCGCGTGGGCCGCTTGAAGTTCAACATCAAGATGGGTCTGGACACCCCGCTCAACAACCGCACGCTCGATACCCCGGACTTTGTCTCGGCGATCAAGTATCTGTTCAAGCTGCGCAAGAACATCGGCACCGTGGACGACATCGATCACCTCGGCAATCGCCGGGTTCGCGCGGTCGGCGAACTCCTCGAGAACCAGTTCCGCATCGGCCTGGTCCGCATGGAACGCGCCATCAAGGAAAAGATGAGCGTGTACCAGGAGATGTCGACGGCGATGCCGCACGATCTCGTCAACGCCAAGCCGGTTATGGCGGCGATCCGCGAATTCTTCGGGTCCTCGCAGCTCAGCCAGTTCATGGACCAGACCAACCCGCTCAGCGAGATCACTCACAAGCGGCGTCTGTCGGCCCTTGGACCCGGCGGTCTTTCGCGGGAACGCGCTGGTTTTGAAGTTCGCGACGTTCACCCCACGCACTACGGCCGGATCTGCCCCATTGAAACGCCGGAAGGTCCGAACATCGGTTTGATCAGCTCGCTCTCCTGCTTTGCGCGTATCAACGACTACGGTTTCATCGAGTCGCCGTACCGCAAAGTGAAGGGCGGCCGCATCATCGACTACGTGCAGATCGTGAACGCCGGCGACAGCGAATTCAAGGCTGGCGAAATCATCGAAAAGGACCGCGTCGAAGAGCTCAACGAAGAGCTCAAGCGCCGCAAGGTGGTCTACGAACCGTACTGCTTCTACCTTTCCGCCTGGGAAGAAGACAAGTACGTCGTCGCGCAGGCCAACGTCGCTCTGGACGATCGTCTGAAGATCACGACAGAGCTCGTCAACTGCCGCCAGGCCGGCAACTTCGTGCTCAAGAGCCGCGATGAAGTCGATTACGTCGACGTCTCGCCCAAGCAGCTGGTTTCTGTGGCTGCCAGCTTGATCCCGTTCCTGGAAAACGACGACGCGAACCGCGCGCTCATGGGTTCCAACATGCAACGCCAGGCCGTGCCGCTGATTCGCGGAGATGCTCCGCTGGTTGGCACCGGCATGGAGCGTGTCACTGCTCGCGATTCCGGCGCCGTCGTGCTCTGCAAGCGCGAAGGCATCGTCGACCAGGTCGACTCCGAACGCATTATCGTGCGCGTGGAATCCGATCACTCGGGCGTACTCAGCCGTGAAGTGGGCGCGGACATCTATCAGCTCACGAAGTTCAAGCGTTCCAACCAGAACACCTGCATCAACCAGAAGCCTCTTGTTCGCGTGGGCGACCGCGTGAAAAAGGCCCAGGTTCTTGCCGATGGTCCTTGCACCGAACGCGGCGAGCTCGCTCTGGGCCGCAATGTGCTCGTGGCTTTCGTACCCTGGCGCGGTTACAACTTCGAAGACGCCATCCTCGTCAGCGAAAAGCTGGTGAAAGAGGATTACTACACCTCAATTCACATCGAGGAGTATGAAATCGAAGCCCGTGACACCAAACTCGGACCCGAGGAAGTTACTCGCGACATCCCCAACATCAGCGAATCGTTCCTGCGCAACCTGGACGAAAGCGGCGTCATCCGTATCGGCGCCGTAATCAAACCGGGCGACATCCTGGTCGGCAAGGTTACGCCCAAGGGCGAAACCACGCTGACGCCGGAAGAAAAACTGCTGCGCGCCATCTTCGGAGAAAAAGCCGGCGATGTTCGCGACGCGTCTCTTTACTGCCCGCCGGGCATTGAAGGCACCATCGTCGACGTCAAAATCTTCACCCGCAAGGGTGGAGAAAAGGACGAGCGCCACAAGGCCATTGAAGCGACCCAGGTTTTCAAACTCGAGCGCAACTTGGCCGATGAAATCCGCATCCTCACCGACGAGCGCCTCAAGCGTTTGTCGGATTTGCTGGGCGGCAAAATTCTGCAGGCCGACTTGCACGATGAAAAGACCAACAAGCGCCTCTTGACCAAGGGTGCCGAGCTTACGCGTGAACTGATCGAAAAAATCTCCACGCGCAACCTCAAGCGCCTGAAGCTCAACGAACGCGATCCCTTGCTCATCGAGAAAATCGAAGAAGTCGAAGAAATGACTTCCCGGCAAATCGATGTTTTGCGCAAGATCACCGAAGAGCGCAAGGAAAAACTCAAAAAGGGCGACGAACTGCCCCCGGGCGTCATCAAGCTGGTCAAAGTCTATATCGCCATGAAGCGCAAGCTTTCCATCGGCGACAAGATGGCCGGCCGCCACGGCAACAAGGGGGTCATCGCTCGCATCGTTCCCCAGGAAGACATGCCGTACATGCCCGACGGCACTCCGGTCGAAATCGTTCTCAACCCGCTCGGCGTTCCTTCGCGTATGAACGTCGGACAGGTTCTTGAAACGCACCTCGGCTGGGCCGCCAAAGAACTCGGCAACAGCCTCAAGCGCTTGCTCAGCAAGGAAGTTCGCGCTGAAGCCGTGCGCCGGTGGTTCCGCGAGGTCTTCTCCGACACTACGATCTGGAAGACGCTTTCAAAGCTTGATGACGATGAGTTGCTCGAGTACGCCGAAGGGTTCCGCGAAGGCATTCCATTCGCCACCCCGGTTTTCGACGGCGCTCGCGAAACGGAAATTCGTCACTTGCTCGAAGTTGCCGGTCTTCCGCACGCCGGAAAGATCAACCTCTTTGACGGTATGAGCGGCGACATGTTTGATCAGCCAGTCACGGTCGGCTACATCTACATGCTCAAGCTGTCCCATCTCGTCGACGACAAGATCCACGCTCGCTCCATCGGGCCCTATTCGCTCATCACCCAGCAGCCGCTCGGCGGCAAAGCGCAGTTCGGTGGTCAGCGCTTCGGCGAAATGGAAGTCTGGGCGCTGGAAGCCTACGGCGCGGCGCACATCCTGCAGGAGTTGCTCACTGCAAAGTCGGACGACGTCTATGGCCGCGCAAAAATTTACGAGGCCATCGTCAAGGGCGAACCCGGAATTGAACCGGGGGTTCCTGAATCGTTCAACGTGCTGGTTCGCGAGTTGCAGTCGCTGTGCTTGGATGTCGAGCTGATGAAGCGGCAAAAACCGCCGGCAGAAAAAGCGGCCGACTAAAGCGCACGCCTGGGCGGGGCTCGCTCGTGCGGGCCCCGCTTGGCAACCGAGTTTACTTTCGTAGTTTTGGCAGTTGGGTTCTCAGCCGGTCCGGTGCTTCCCACCGGGCCGCAGCCCGCAGCCGCAAGGCGGCGGGAGGGAGGAAACAACCTTGTATCGCAGCAGCCCTTATGATCGCGCAAGTTTGATTGCTGATTTCGATTCGATTCGCATCAGTCTCGCGAGTCCTGAAAAAATTCGCTCCTGGTCCCACGGCGAAGTTACCAAGCCGGAGACCATCAACTACCGCACTTTTAAGCCCGAGCGGGACGGCCTGTTCTGTGCCAAAATTTTTGGCCCCGTCACCGACTGGGAATGCTTGTGCGGCAAATATAAACGCATGAAGCACCGCGGCGTCATTTGCGACAAGTGCGGAGTGGAAGTCACGCTCAGTAAGGTTCGCCGGGAACGCCTCGGCCACATTGAGCTGGCTTCACCCTGCTCGCACGTGTGGTTCTTCAAGGGGCTGCCAAGCCGCATCGGCTACCTGCTGGACATCTCGATGCGCGACCTCGAACGTATCCTGTACTTCGAAGCGTTTGTGGTCGTAGACGCCGGAGAAGTCGCCATTCTCCGCGAGCGCGAAGTTTTACTCGAAGACAAGTATCGCGAACTCCAGAAGGAATATCCTGGCCAGTTCACCGCCAAGATGGGCGCCGAAGCCATCAAAGAACTGCTCCGCCGCGTTGAAGTGGACAAGCTTTCCGAGGAACTTCGCGAAAAAATGAAGACCGATCCGTCGCTGCAAAAGCGGATCAAGTTCGCCAAGCGCCTTAAAGTGCTCGAAGCCTTCCGCAAGAGCGGCAACAAGCCGGAATGGATGATTCTGGATGTCATCCCGGTGCTTCCGCCGGAACTCCGCCCCCTCGTGCCTCTCGACGGCGGCCGTTTCGCCACTTCCGATTTGAACGATCTCTATCGCCGCGTCATCAACCGCAACAACCGGTTGAAGAAGCTCATGGAACTCCGCGCACCGGACGTGATCGTCCGCAACGAAAAGCGCATGCTGCAGGAAGCGGTGGACGCGCTGTTTGACAACGGCCGTCGCGGCCGCGTGCTGCGCGGAACCAACAATCGTCCTCTCAAGTCCTTGTCCGATACGCTCAAGGGCAAGCAGGGACGTTTCCGCCAGAACCTGCTCGGCAAGCGCGTTGACTACTCGGGCCGTTCGGTCATCGTGGTCGGCCCGGAACTGAAACTTCACCAGTGCGGTCTTCCCAAGAAGATGGCGCTCGAGCTCTTCAAGCCGTTCATCTATCACAAGCTCGAAGCCCAGGGACACTGCACCACCATCAAGCAAGCCAAGGAGATGGTCGAGCAGCAGGAAGCCGTCGTGTGGGACATCCTGGAAGATGTCATCCGCGAACATCCGGTAATGCTCAACCGCGCTCCGACGCTGCATCGCCTGGGCATTCAGGCCTTTGAACCGGTTCTTGTCGAAGGCAAGGCCATTCGCATTCACCCGCTCGTCTGCACCGCGTTCAACGCGGACTTTGACGGCGACCAGATGGCCGTGCACATCCCGCTTTCGCCCGAATCGCAAGTCGAAGCGTCGGTGTTGATGCTCAGCTCGCGCAACATTCTCTCGCCCGCCCACGGTCTGCCTCTTGCCGTGCCGTCGCAGGACATGGTTCTGGGTATCTATTACCTGACCAAGTCCAAGCCCGGCGCCAAGGGCGAAGGCCGCGTATTCGGAGCTACCGATGAGGTGGTCCTGGCGCTGGAAGCCGGCGAAGTCGAGCTGCTCACTCCGATTCGTTTGCGCTACTCCGGTGAAGTGATCGACCTCACCACCGCTTACGACAACCAGGACGTGCCCCACACCGTGCCCGTGAAGATGGAGCGCCAGTTTATTCAAACCACGGTTGGCCGCGTTATCTTCAACTCGCACTTGCCGGAAAAATTCCCGTTCGTCAACGGTCTGCTCAAGAAAAAGGGCGTGCAACAACTGGTGTACTACGCCTACTTGCGCTTCGGCCTTGAAGACACGGTCGTGTTGCTCGATCACTTGAAAGAACTCGGCTTCCACTACGCCACCAAGTCCGGCATCTCGATCGGCATCGATGACATGCTCATTCCGAGCGATAAGTACAAGCTCGTGGAAAACGCCGAAAAGGAAGTCGTCAAGGTGCAGCAGCAATACCTGGACGGCGCGATCACCAACGGCGAGCGCTACAACAAAGTCATCGCCATCTGGGGCGACATTACCGAACGCGTCGCGGACGAAATGTTCAAAGCCCTGGAAAACCAGGACAAAGAGGGAAACATCAACCCCGTCTACGTTATGGCGGACTCCGGAGCGCGCGGTTCAAAACAGCAGATCCGCCAGCTTTCCGGTATGCGCGGTTTGATGGCCAAGCCGAGCGGCGAAGTCATCGAAACGCCCATCACTTCGAATTTCCGCGAAGGTCTAACCGTGCTGCAGTACTTCATCTCCACGCACGGCGCGCGTAAAGGTCTGGCCGATACGGCGCTCAAGACCGCCGATTCGGGCTACCTCACGCGCCGCCTGGTGGACGTCGCGCAAGACGTAATCATCAACGAGCGCGATTGCGGCACCTCCGACGGGATTTTCGTCGAACCCATCATTGAAGCCGGCGTTGAAGTCGAACCGCTCCGCGACCGCATCGTGGGCCGCGTGTCGCTCGACAAGATCAAAGACTTCGAAGGCACGGTCATCGTCGACGTGAACCAGGAGATCACCGAAGAGCTCGCGAACCAGGTGCAGGGCGCTGGTATCGAACGCGTCCGCATTCGTTCCGTGCTGACTTGCGAATCCCGCCGCGGAGTTTGCGCGCTGTGCTACGGCCGCAATCTTGCCAGCGGCCGCATGGTCGAACTTGGCGAAGCGGTCGGCGTTATCGCCGCGCAGTCCATCGGCGAACCGGGCACTCAGCTCACCATGCGTACCTTCCATATCGGAGGGACCGCCACCCGCGTATCCGAGCGCAACACGCTTGAAGCGCGCAACAACGGTGTCGTCAAGTTCGTGGACATGAAGTTCGTTGAAGGGCGTGGCGGAACCTCGATTGCCATGAATCGCGCCGGCCTCATTGCCATCGTTGATGAAAAGGGCCGCGAAAAAGAACGCTACCACGTTGTTTACGGCGCGCGTCTCCGCGTCACCAACGGCGAACAGATCGTTCAAGGACAGATTCTTGCCGAATGGGATCCGTTCACCTTCTCCATTCTCACCGAGACGGCAGGCGCCATTAAGTTTGACGACCTCCGTCCCGGCGTCACCATCGAAGAACAAGTCGACGAAGTCACTGGTCTTTCTCAGGACGTCGTCACGCTGCCTCCGGGCGACGAAAAGCATCAGCCTGCTATCCTGGTCCGCGACTCCGCGGGCAAGGTCCGCAAAAAGTACCTGATGCCTTCTCGCGCTCACTTGATGGTCAAAGACGGCGATGAAGTCCAGGCTGGCGACGTTCTCGCGAAAATCCCGCGTGAATCCACCAAGACCAAGGACATCACCGGCGGTCTGCCGCGCGTCGTGGAACTGTTTGAAACTCGCAAGCCCAAGGATCCAGCGGTCATCAGCGAAATCGATGGCGTCGTGAAATACGGCGATATCGCCAAGGGCATGCGCAAGGTCTACGTCGAGAGCGAAGACGGGAAAACCAGCAAGGAATATTCCATTCCGCGCGGTATCCACATCAACGTGCAGGAAGGCGACCACGTCAAAGCGGGCGAAGCGCTCATTGACGGTCCTCTGAACCTGCATGACTTGCTGGCCGTTCTTGGTGAAAAGTTCACCCAGGCCTACCTCGTCAACGCGATTCAAGAGGTTTACCGCCTGCAGGGCGTTAACATCAACGACAAGCACATCGAAACGATTTCTCGTCAGATGATGCGCTGGGTCAAGGTGGAAGACGTCGGAGACACCTCGTTCCTGCTCGAAGAGCAGGTGGACAAGTTCCGCTTCCGCGAAGAAAACGATCGTATCATCGCCGATGGTGGCCGCCCGGCAACCGGACGTCCGCTGCTCCTGGGTATCACCAAGGCATCGCTGTCGACCGATTCGTTCATCTCCGCGGCCAGTTTCCAGGAGACCACTCGCGTACTCACCGAAGCCGCTGTCGCCGGCAAGGTGGACTACCTGCGCGGACTCAAGGAAAACGTCATCATGGGCCGGCTCATCCCGGCGGGCACCGGTCTCGAGCACTACCGCAGCATTCAGTTGCTGACGGAAATGCCCGCGCCCGCTCCGGCCGACGACATCCCTGAAGCCGCCGAACTCACCGCCGAAGAAGCCGCGGCTCTCGACTTCCTGCAGAAGGATACCGAAGAAGCCGACGCGGCTACCGAAGGTTAAACCGTTTTAATAGCGGAAATTCTCACTACTGAAACCAAAAACGGCGTTCCTGCCAAACCGGAACGCCGTTTTTTTGTTTGCTAGTTGTGTAGTTATAGTTCGGCCACCACCCTCGCACTGCGGAATTGCCCCGCCTGGGCCGACTCTCTACACTGATGATGCTGGCGACGCGCGCTTTTGCCCTCTGGAACAGCCGACTTCGTTCCCCATGCCCGAACACGACAAAACCCGCTACCCTCCCCCTCGCGGCGACGCGCCGGACGGGGGATCCCGCTCATCACTTTCGGCGCGCTTTGAACAGTTTGAAAGGCGCCAGCACGAATTGTGGCGCCTCACCATTGTCATCCTGCTGGCCTTGGTTTTTGGATTCGCGTGGATGTCCTGGGATTTTGTCCGGACCCTGGCCCGCCAGTACCAGGTTCTGCCGATCGGCGCCGTAGTTCTGGTGATTCTGTTCGTCTCCTACATGTGGCGGAAAACGCGGGAAATTTCCGAGCTGCGCGGCCTGATGCGCGGAATGGAACGGCGTGATGACGCCCCTCCGAACGAAAAACAACTCGATCAATTGTTTGAAATGATTTCGCGCTCCCAGCAGGGCTATCGCGATCTGATTGATTCCTTTGACGACCTGCTGCTGGCCTTCACCCTCGATGGGCAAATTCGTGCCGTCAATCGCAGCTTCTCGGATCTGGTTGGCGAACCGTTTCAGCAGATTATCGGCAAGCCTATCTCTGAGTTTGTTCAGGAAGGCAGTGGCAAGGCCCAGGAACTGATTGCCCTGGCCATGCCCCGTTTCCTGGACCGGCGAAGCTGGGCCGGCGTCATCGAAATCCGGCTCAGGAACAGCGACTCGCTCTATTATTTCGACTGCACCGCGCATGCCGTGGTGCGCAACGACGAGATCATAGGTATCACCATTCTGGCCCGCGATATCACCGCTCTGCGCAAGAATGAAGCCCGATTTACCGAGCTGTTTGAAACCCTCCAGGAAGGCATCTACATTGTCACGCCGGAAGGAGGCATTCTCGACGCCAACCCCGCTCTGGTGCGCATGCTCGGTTACGAATCCAAGGACGAACTGATTAAAAAGACGGTCCCGGAAATCTTTCCCGAGCGCGCCATCCGTAAGAGCATCAAGGATGAAGTGGACCGCCGGAGCATGCTTGAAGGCCGCGAAATCACCTTGATCCGCAAGGATGGGACTCCCCTCATCTGTCTGAACACCGCCGCTGCGGTCCGCGACGCCACCGGCAAGCCGGTTCGCTACCAGGGTTCTTTGATGGACATGAGCCACCGGCGCGAAATCGAGCGCCGGCTCCATCAACAGCAGGAATTTGCCCGCCGTCTGGTTGACAACTTTCCCGATCTGATCCTGGTGCTGGATACTTCTGCGAATTACACGTTTGTCGGCCCGCGTTCAAAGGAGATCCTGGGCTACGAGCCGGGCGAAATTCAACTTATGGACTTCGGTCATTGCTCCCATCCCGAGGACATTCCGGCGATAAAGACCCTGTTTGACGACATCCTTGCCCACCGCCAGAATTTCGCCTCTCTGGAAATCCGGGTCCGCCACAAATTGGGAGAGTGGCGCAGGATTCGCTTCAACTTCAGCCCGTTGTTTGACGAAGCGGGAGAAATCGAAGGGGTGGTGCTTTCGGGACGGGATGTCACCGACCTTAAGCGCCTTGAAGAGCAGCTCATCCAGGCCGAAAAGCTTGCCGCCATGGGGCAAATGCTGGCCGGGGTTGCGCATGAGCTGAACAACCCGCTTACCGCAATTCTGGGTGTAACCGAACTCCTCCGCGAAAAAGATGGGGTTGAAGAGAATACCAAGCGCCAGTTGGATCTTACGCACCGCCAGGCTCGCCGCGCGGCGCGGATTGTCCAGAACCTTCTGGAGTTCTCGCGCCCCGCTTCTCCGCAGAAAAGACCTCTCGACCTCAACAGCATCGTCGAACGCACTCTGCAGCTGCACGAGCATTCTCTTCGCCGCAATAATATTGACGTCGATTTTCATCCGAAATCCGGCTTGCCCGCAGTCGTCGGCGATGCCAATCAACTCATTCAAGTTCTGCTCAATCTGGTCACCAACGCGGAACAGGCGATTCGCGAAGTCCGGGAGTCCGGACGGATTCAAATTCTCATCACGCGCACCGCCAACCGCATCTCGGTTACCGTTCAGGACGACGGCGTCGGGGTAAAGCCGGAAGCGCTTCCTCGCATCTTCGATCCGTTCTACACCACCAAGAGACCGGGTGGCGGCACGGGACTCGGTCTGAGCATCTGCATGTCGATTATCCGGGAGCATGGAGGCACAATCGAAGCCAACGCGCTTCCCGCGGGCGGCTCGGCCTTTACCGTGTACCTTCCGGCCTCTTCTGAACTTGCCACTTCCTCTGCGGTTCACGACACCGGAGGGCTTGACGCGAAATTGCCGGTGCTTGCCAAGGATTCCTGGAAGGGAAGAGTCGTGCTGGTCCTGGACGATGAGGAAAGCATATGTATGCTCCTAGAGGAAGGCTTGTCCGCGCAGGGGCTGGCTGTTGACTGTGCCGCAACCGCCGAAGAAGCGATCGACCTGGCGGCGAGCCGCAGCTACGACGCTCTGCTTTGCGACTTGAATCTGTCCTCCGGGGGATTCGCCGTAAGCGGAAGGGATGCGGCAGAACGCATTCTGGCCGCAACTGGCCCCCATAAACCTTCGGTCATCTTTATGACCGGTGATTTCGTGGAATCCGATAAAAGCGACTCGCTTTCCGGCGAACCGCTCCTCCTGCAGAAACCGTTCCGCATTTCCGACGTACTTTCGCTTCTAAAGCAATCGTTTTCATCAAACGGTGCCACGCTTCCCAAGTGAACCGGAACTTGTTTAATTGGCCTTCGTCCCTGGCTTGGCCGGAGCAGCGTTTCCGCCCGCGATCACATCAACTCCGAAATCCCAAACAAACAAGTTCAAACCTCCGGGAAGAATTTCCGCCAGGGCATATTCTCCGGGCGGCAATGGTTCACTGAGCGTGAACCGGAAAACACTGGGCGCGATATCCCATTTTTGAATCGATATGGAGCTCCGCTCAGATCCTATATCTTCACCGAACAAGCTTCGAATGGACTCCAGCACCCGCTTGCCGCCCTGCACCTTGGCCCGCACCAGTTCCACTTCGGGTCCGGATTCACCGGGCCGGCTGCTCCTTTGAATGGGCGTCGTGCGGTCCGGATCCGGCGGCGCTTCCCGCAGATAAAATTCCGGCGTCGCGCTGGTATCCGTGATCCGGACGCGAGCGTGCGGCCCAGGCAACAGCACATTGGTCTTGTTCGGAACGATGGGGATGGGTGTCAGGATTTGCTTTAGACGGTTCTTCTTATCGGTCTTCAGTTCCGACCCCGCCTGCTCAAGCGGCGTCACGCTTTTGCCCTCCACCAGAAACATGCCTTCGCCGGGTGGAAGAAATGCGCC
>DATHFT010000195.1:0-53214 GCA_035317965.1 Saccharimonadales bacterium (SeqCode)
CGAAACCGGTGTTGTACTGCACGTTTTTGCGGCGAACATCGCGCGTGCTTTCAACGGCAAGTTTTACGGTGTCGCGCAGGCGGCCGACAGCCAGCTGGACGGGGGTTTTGTAGTTGCCTTGTTTAGCAGACGGACCGGCGCTGGCCAAAGCTACGCCAATGATGTCGATGGTGGCGTTATCTTTATCTTTCGCAGTTAGGAAGGGGATTTGCGAGCCGGGGATGACCAGGGACACAGCCAGGTAGTAGTGCGATTCGTCTTTGCGGAAGTAGGAAGCGCCAGCGTACAGCGGAACATCGACGCTCGGCAGCTGGGCCGCTAGTTCGTCTGCAAGTTGCTGCTCACGATCAGCGCGATTGGAATGGACAAAATCGCGGCCCGCATAATAGCCCGCGCGGAAATCGAGTTTCGCGTCGGGGCGATTGATGGTGACTTTGAGGTGGCGGAACTTGCCATCCTTGGCGGGGTTGTTGCTGGTGAAGCCAAGCACATAGTACGCGGAACTGTCTTTCTGCACCTGGCTGAAGACGCCGCTGAAGTCATTGCTGTCGAAGAAAGCCTTGCCCCCGGTGTCAGCGGAGAGGGTCCCCAGGGTGTCCTGGGAAGCGGCATTGCCATTTAGATCGTTCAGGATGGACGCGCCGGAGTATGCGGATTGGCCATGCAGGCTGGCGTTTTGCGCTTCTCCTCCGGGCGGGAAAGCTTGCAAGCCCCGAACGTCGAGCGAATAGATGGCCGTATTGGCTTTCACGGCGGCGGCAGTTGCGGAGCGCACAGCGGATTGATTGTCAATGTCCGATTGGGTGATGCCGTTGCTGAAATAGATGACGCTCTTTTTTTGCGGTAGTTTGCCGAGCACTTGCATCAGGGACTGGATGGCAAGGAGTTTGCGATCAGCGGTGAAGGCGTTCAAATCGGTGTCGTCTTCGGCGAAGGAGCCGCTGTTTTCCGGAGTGCCTTCAGAGCTGCCCGTAGTTCCTGTGTCAAACCCCTGGCCTTCCGTTGCTTTGTAGGCGGAGAGGCCGGCCAGCAATTTCGGCTGATCATCGGTGAAATCAAGATCGACGTGCATGTTGCTGGCGAGCGAAACGAGAGCGATCAGATCCGCGGGCTGCATTTTGGTGCGGACGAATGTTTTTGCAGAGTCCACGGAACGGTCAATGTCTTCGGGCTGCATGGCGGAAAAATCGAAGAATAGAACGATCAGACGTCGATCGCGAGCGTCGAGCGTGGGGGGAGCTTTTGTGCTGGAGTGCAAGAGCGTGCCCGATTTGCCAGGCGCCGCAGCGGCGCCCGAGACGGTGGCCGCGGTGCTGACCGGGGCCTGCTCCACATCCTCGAAATCAAACGTGGAAATCTGCTGCTTTTTGCCGTCTTCGTAAAGCGTGAAGTCTTCTTTCTTGAGATCGCGAAGAGGGTTTCCCTTTTTGTCGCGGGCCACGACATTTACCAGCACCAACTCGGTGGTGACTTGAATGCGACCCTCGTTGTTGGCGGCCTGATTGGAGTCCTGGGCGGCAAGCGGCGCGACTTGCGCGAGCAGGAGTGCGCTCGTGAAGACAGTGAATATTTTCCGGATGAAGTTCTTGGCCATGTTATTTAAAAGCGAAAACGTGCCAACAGCGTGATGCGGCGCATGTTGCTCACGCTGGTAATTTCACCGAAGGTCAGCGAATTCACGACCGTGTTGACGGAAGCATAATTCGCGTGGTTAAAAATATTGCTGGCAGCAATGCGCAAATCGAGAGCGCGGGTTTCCTTGATGAGGATGGTGCGATTCAGGGTCATGCTCATGGTGAACGTTCCGGGCCCTTCAATGGTATAGCGTCCCGCGTCGCCGTAATTGGTGCCATTCGGATTTTCGCAATTTATTCCAGGGGTGCAAAAGGCCGCTTTATTGAACCAATCGAGCGTGGTCGGATTGGGAATGGAAATGGTCTGGCCGGGCACAACATTGGCGCGCAACGAGCCACTGACCCCGCGATCAATATCCAGCGTACTTCCAAGCACGCTGGGCGTGAGATACAGGCCCGATGCCACGGTGAAACTCCCGCTCCACTGCCAGTTGGAAACGATTCTGGAGCGGAGACCGCCGCCCTGGGAGAAGAATCGGCGATTTTCGCCGAACGGCAGGTCGTACATCCAGGTGCCCGTCAGTTTGTGAGTCTGATCGAAACTGGAAAGGCCGCGGTCGGCGAAAATAGCAAAGGGATTTTGCGCCACAACGCCGCCACCGCCGGCGATCGAGGCGGCATCGTCGAGAGACTTGGACAAAATGTACTGCACGCCGAGGCCGAGACCCTTCGACATGCGACGGCGAGCGCGCACGGTGGCGGCATGGAGGATAGAATTTCCCTCGGAGGATTCGTAGATGAACGGTTGATCGCCGTCAACGACGAGCGCGCGCTCCGTGTCCAGCCGCGTGCCTTTGGCACCGTTGTAGCCAATGTTGACCACTACATTGCCCTTGAATTCATGCTGGAGATCAAAGTTCCAGATTTGCACGTAGCCGAGGGCGTAGTTGGGATCAACAGCGAAGTTGTTGGTTACGGTGCCTTGCAGGACGGTGGGGAAGCCATTGGCCAGGGTGAGAGGCGCGCCGGACGTGAGGCTGGTGAGATTTGCGACATTGGTGGCGGTGTTGGCGAACGGGGCTTGGAACGCGAAATTCTGAATCATGATTCCGTACTGGGCGAGGTTGTAGTTGATGCCGTAGCCGGCACGGACGACGGTTTTCTGCATGGGCTTCCAGGCGATGCCTATGCGTGGAGCGAAATTGTTGCGGTCGGGGCGGATCAGCGATGGCAGAGGTGATCTCTGAAACGGAGGTGATCCGGACGGCAACGCCGCGCCCTCCGGTACGACGGGGACGGCTGTGGAGAAACCGGGCCCAACATCCAGATTGGTGATGCGACTATCGGCTTCCGTGTACGGGCCGACGTATTCGTAGCGCACTCCTAGATTCAGAGAGAGGTTGGCGAAAATGCGCCAGTCGTCCTGGGCGAAAAGGTCGAGAGAGTTGGCGCGAAAATTATAGGAGTTGGCGCCGAATTGCTGGGAGGTTTGCTGCGGGAGGCCGAGGAGGAAGTCTGCGAAATCGTAGCCGGTGTCGGGCAAGGGTTGGGTGCCGCCCGCGGCGTACTGCGAAGTAGCGAAACCGGTGAAGACAAAATTGCCTTCGGCATTTCTGGCGGATTGGAAGCTTTGCAGAATGCGGCGATAGTCGCCACCAAAGCGCCAGTTGTGCTTGCCTTTATTCCAGGAAAAGGTGTCGGAGATGGTGTAGGTCTGATCGAGTTCGCGGCGGGGGGTGGGATCGCCCAGTCCGCCGAAGGAAGTGAAGTTGATTGCCGGTAAGCCCCAGTCGAATGGGGTGGAGGAGATGCCGCTGATCCCCGTGTTTCCGGCGACATTGAGAATGTCGGAGTACAAATTCGTGGTGGAAACGTGGTTGTGGTTATAGCTCACGCGAAAAATATTGATGTAGCGATTTTTGCCGTAGGTCCAGCCGCCGCTGGCATTTAATCCCTGGGTACCGGCGTGACCGTCAAGGGTGGGAAATTGACCCACGAGGCTAGTGGAGCTGCGAGCCCAGTTCAGACCAAAGTTGATGTTGTTTTGGGAGCGGCGGCCGCCGCTTCTTCCTCCTCCTCGTCCACCGAATCCTTGATTGCTGGTGGTGGCGTTAAAATTGTGGGTGAGGCGCAGGATTATGGCGTCAGAGTTACTGGGAGCGGAAGTTAAATATTGAAAATTTTGTCCAGCGGCGGTGGTCGCGATGTTGGGAAGGGGAATGTATTGCAGGAGAGCGTTGGCTTGCGGGGCGATTTGCGCCGGGTTGAGCTGGTTCACAACGCTGTTGAATTGATACGGCTGGCCGGTCGCGGGATCGAAAAGTTCGACAGGTTTGCCATCGTTATAGGTTGCGCCGGAAAAATCGCCGTTGCGTTCGGCGACCGAGGGCACGCGGGAGAAAAGATCGTAGGGAGTGTCGCCGCGGCTTCCACTCCAAGCGGCGAAACCATACCACTTGTTGCCACCATTGAAAATTTTGGGGATGTTGATGGGGCCGCCGACGTTGGCGCCAAAGCGGGATTGATTGTATTGCAACTTGGGTGCCGTGACTCCGCTGAGAGAGTAGGGGGCCGCGTCGAGCGCGGCGTTGTCGTTGGAGTAGTACAGGAAGCCGTGAGGCTGATTGCTACTGAGGCCGCGTCCACCGATGCGGCCGATGGCAATCGGGCCACCGCCGCCCCGACCGCCGAACCCTCCTTGACCCTGGCCGGTCCCACCACCAGGGCCGTTGGGTCCACCGTAGGGATTATTGCCGGTGGCTTGCACGCGGTCGCGAAATTCGTCCATGCGTTCCTGGCGTTCGTCATCGTTGCCATTGCCGAAGTCCTGCGTGCGAGCCTGGGTGCCGCTGACGCTGACGGATTCGGTTGGGACGTCGACACCGGCGCCGTTCAAGGGGAGGCTGGAGAAGTCGGTGTTGTTCTGTGCGCCAGGCCGTCCCGCGCCGCCGCTTTCTGAATTGTCCAGCGTGGCAGAAAGTTCATTGCCGGCGGATTGGCTCTGAGAAGTTCGTCCAGCGGAGTTGGGGGCGTTTGCGGTATTGGATTGTTGCTGGCGCGAGGCCAGGACTAGTTCGGCGTCAATTTTCGCGGACGAATTTTGCGGATTGAGAACAACCTCCTGCGTGAAGATGGCAAAACCCATGAATTCGATGCGTATGACGTAGCGGCCGCGGGGAACGCTGGTGAAAGCGAAGTTGCCTTGATTGTCGGTTACGGCGGCGTATTTTTTCCCGGTAAGAGTGTTCGCGGCGGTGATGGCGGCGCCCGGGAGCGGGGATTTGCCGCTATGAGCAGACCCGGCTATTCCGTAGGTTTCGCTAGGGGTTGGCGAGGGTTGCTGGGCGTGCAAGGCTAAGGGTAACGCGAAAACGATCGCGACCAAAACGCTGATCGGAATGCCGCAAACAATCGCCTTCACCTACACTCCCTCTATAAGTTCGTTGAACTATTGTTGCGGCGGGTTGCTCGCGGGCGCTGCGGCCAGTGGAGGATTGGCAGGCGCATTCGCCGCTGGCGCAGACCTTGCGCGGTTTTGCTGCATGCGCTCCCACTGCTCGGGCGAGAGAACCAAGGCGTTTCTGGGTTCGAAGACGTTGTTTCGCGATGCGCCGCGAATCATGACGTGGTCCCCCGGATGAATGTCGGCCATGGTGATGCTCTCGCGACCTTTGCGGAGCGAGGTATCTTCATTGAGCTCAAGAGTTTGCGTGACGTTATCAGAGCGCAGAACAGTCAGCTTGGGAGGGTCGATGGATTTGACCTCGCCGGCTACGTAATCTTTGCCGAGCTCGCCCGCAGGGGGGCCTCCTGGTCCTGCACCGCCGCCAGGCCCTCGGCCGCTTCCGAATCTTCCGCCGCCGTTCCCGCCGACAGTGTTCGCAGAACGGCCGCCAATCATCTCGGCATTGACGCTATGGTCAGAGTTTTCTGGTCCACGCACCATGACAGAGTCACCAACTTTAAAATCGGTGAGGGCGGCGGGCTGACGGTCCTTGCGAAATTTGGTATTGGCGGACAACTTCACCAAGACTCTGCTCCCGTCAGGCTTGGTCACTTCGATGGAGCCTTGAGTCATCGCGGTGATCTTTCCGATGGCGCCGCGGCCGCTCATTGTTCCTCCGCGTCCGGGGCCGCGACCCTCGCTGGTGGGTGCGCCCTGGTCTTGATTTGGTGGCATACCGTCAGGGGTTTGAGCACCGGCGGAGGCGACTAGAAGCAAAAACAAGAGTGCTGCCAAGCAGCAGTTCGGAATCAAAAGCGCATCGCGGCGGCACTTCGGATTGTCGTCCATAAGACTCTGGTCGTGCTGAACTTTGCTCATCCTTAAAATAAACCGCCATTTCTCGTTGACAGGCTCGCGTGCGAGTGACCGCGTAGTATAAAAGCGTCCCACCTGACAGGGCAGGAAGGGCCGCAACTTCGGCCCTACTTCTGTTATTCCGATACGGGAGGTAGAAAGTTCCCGACCGATTCTGACCTATAGCCTAGACAAAACAGTAGCTGAACTTGCAGACCGTTCATATGCCACAACAAGGGTGTCGGGCGACGCGGAACCGAGCCCCGTAAGAAAGCTGGATGAAGGATCTTCGTCGGCGGCCTTGGATTCCTCGCTTGCACTATCAAGCTCCCGCTGTCCATGAGGCCAAAGCAATTCTCAAGGCGCTTCCGATTCCACGGGAATAATCCTCGCCGTCACACTTTTTCGCGTTCCTTCCTCCACATCGACTTTTTCGCCTTTCCCTCTATGCTTGTTCAAAAACCCCGGCTGCCGCATGTCCTCCTGCAACTCCTCGAATGCCAACACAACGAAGCTCCCGGCATTCAGCCCTCGGGCGGTGAAGTGTCCACGTTCGTCGCTCGTTTCTTGTTGATACGAATCGGGCCGTGCGCGATGCTCTAGGTTTGGGACCACCACTACTACTGCATACGGCACCGGTTGCGCGTGGCTATCTAACACCGTGCCGTCGATCGTTGCACCTTTGGCGCTTACCACTACATCCAAGTACAGATCTCCGTTCGTTTCAAATCCAGAATCTGCCACATTCCGTCCGCCAAAGTTCACCGACTTCGTGTAGTAGTCGCGTAAGCTATCGGAATGTGCCCCGACGACTAAATAATATTTCCCGCTTGGCACGTTTTTCATCTCAAACGATCCATCACTATTAACCACCGAGTTGGAAGTCGGCCGAATATATGCCGCGCCTTCCGCAATACCCGATAATGTGTTCGATTCATTTTCTGCGATGGGAAGCAAGTTCACGTTTAACTGGGCCCAATCAAATGTTCCATCAGTATCGAGGTGGAATTTGCCGTGTATTTGCCCGACCGGTTCAGTCTGCAGTTGCACCCCCACGACATCGCTGTTGTCCACTTCGATCGACGGAGCCAACCGCACCATCTGCATGTCGGGCTGTCCTCCGCTGCCAATTCCCTTAACGACAAGCATCACGACCACGTACGATCCCGGCAAGACATTTTGATATTCGAATCGATTGTCCTGCCTTAATTCCTCTGGAGCATCCATGCCTGCACCGCCCAGTTTTGAGGTGAGAATTAACCTCACCATCGCCTGACTCGGTACTCCTGCTACCGTTCCACTTACTCGATATGCATGGGTCAAGAGCACACCAAAATTCACCGCCGCGTCCTGTCCCCCGCGTACTTCCACCGCAATAGCCCGGGTCTTATCTATCGTCCCGGGATAGAAGGTCGACGCATAAATCAATGGTTCCTTTGTTTTTCCTTTCTCATCAACATGCACGACCGGCTCTCGTTGAGACGGTAGAGCTGAAATAAGATATTTCCCTGGTCGTAAATCAGAAATTCTGTATTCGCCAAGATCGTTTGTCGTCGCAGAACCAAAAGACCCGAGCATTCCAGTTAAGGGCATGGAGCCGGGCAGCGTTGCGTTCACAGAGACGGCGCTGATCGGATCTCCGTCCGAGTCCACAATCTTTCCCGAAATCACACCCGCGGCGTCCATCTTAAACTTCAACATGGTGATGCTTTGCCCCGGCTGCAATGTAAACGTCCTTTGACCGGGGCTCGTCATTGTCTGCACAAAACCAGTGTGTTGGAGGTTCACCGTGTATCTCCCCGGCGGGATGTCCTCGATAGAGAAAGTGCCGTCCGCGCTTGTCGTCGCGGAATGGGGTCCGAATGATTGCGCGGCTCCGCCGAACACCTCAACACGTACTTTTCGTATCGGCTGCCCGCTTTTCGCTTCTATGACTGTTCCATGGATACTTTGCTTCTGCGGTTCTTTCGGGGAATCTATTTGACCCAGGCAATTTGCCGTGACCACCAAACAAGAAAATGCGATTACCATCCAACGTACCATGCAGACCTCCGGGCGAACAGCCGCAACACTTCCCGGTGACAAGTTATATCATGGTGCCTATATATCACTGACTAACATCGAAGCATTCGCCTGCCAGGCGACGGTTACACCGTAGAGGCTGAGGCTGAATGATGCTGCACAAGCGAAGGTACGGGAGCACTCATTCGCATCACTGCGTGGGAGCGGGTAGGCACTTAGAGACGTATGCTTGGCGCGCTTGTGCGCGTCTATCGGCCACGGCCCGAAAGCGAGTGGTTGCGTAGCGGAATTCCCGAACAACGGATCATTTCCGAGGAACTTTGGAACATGATGGAGGCGCGGCGCGAAAGTGGGAAGCGTCTGTACGGCGATGCGAACCGACACAGTGGCCTCATGCACACTCAACGGAATTGCTACCGACGATCATGGAGGCGCACGGATCGCCAGCGCGAAGTTTCGGAGATTACGGAGCGTGTAGTTTCGCCGAGCAAGGATTCGATTAAGACCCAGATTGCCGCCATGCGGACAACAGCAAAATCAGAATTGAAGGATTTGCGGAGTTTACTCGGCGGGGATGTGACGGGCGCCCGCACTGCGTTGCTGAACCACGGCGATGGAAGTCAAATGAGGGCCGAAGGAAAAGTCCACGTTGCGAAGGGGAATTGAAATTTCTTTGGGCAGCTACCTAGGGATGGTGCCGGGGGCCAGAATCGAACTGGCTACGCCCGCCTTTTCAGGGCGGCGCTCTACCACTGAGCTACCCCGGCACATGTAACTTTAAAATTGTAGGGGCGAGAACGAGTTGTGTCAATTCAGGACGCGATTCTTTCCAACAAATGTTGAATGGACGTGCGCACCCGACGGAAACTCTGTCTTGTGCAACGGACTACGACAGGGAGTCGTCGTGCTCGCGCATCCAGTTGCGATTCTTGAGCACTTCGCGCGGCTTCGTGCCGTCAGGCGGCCCCACAATGCCGTCCTTCTCCATAATGTCGATCAAGCGCGCTGCGCGGCCATAGCCGATGCGCAGCCGGCGCTGCAGCGTCGAAGTAGAAGCGCGGCCGGCATCGCAAACGACACGAATGGCGTCCTGATACAGGGCATCGTCGACGTCGTCCGCAGCTTCCGGCTCGCCGTCAGCACCGCCCTCCACCTTGCCGTTCTCGTCCTTGGGAGCTTCCAGAAGCTCTTCTTGATACTTGGCCTGGGCCTGCGCGCGCCAGAAGTCGCAGACAGCCACAATTTCGTCTTCCGTGACGAGTGGCCCGTGAATGCGATGCAGGCGCGATGAGCCGGCAGGCAAGTAGAGCATGTCACCGCGTCCCAGCAGCGATTCCGACCCGTTCGAATCGAGAATCGTTCGCGAGTCCACTTTGCTGGCTACGCGGAACGAAATGCGGGCGGGGAAGTTGGCTTTGATCAGACCGGTGATCACGTCGACCGACGGACGCTGCGTTGCCAAAATCAAATGGATGCCTACCGCGCGGGCCATTTGTGCCAAGCGGGTAATGGACTCTTCCACATTGTTGGTGTCCACCATCATCAGGTCCGCCAGTTCGTCGATGATAATCACCAGGTAGGGAAGCGGCTTGTGTTCGCTGTCGACATTTTCAAACAGCGACAGAGATTGGTTCTTTTGGAATGTGCGATTGTATTGATCGATATTGCGGACACTCTTTTGTGCAAGTAGCTTCAGACGGCTTTCCATTTCACGAGTCGCGTTGCGCAATACGTTTGAAGCCACCTTGGGATCGGTCACCACCGGCGCAATAAGATGAGGGATATTCTCGTAAAGGTTCAGTTCAAGCCGCTTCGGATCGATCAAAACCATCTTTACGTCGTCCGGCGTGGCCTTATAAAGAATCGACATCATCAGCGAGTTGATGAACACGCTCTTACCAGTGCCGGTTGAACCGGCAATCAGCAAGTGGGGCATGGCAGCCAAGTCGGTCACGCGGATGCGACCATGCAGGTCGCGGCCCATCGCCAGCGTCAATTTGCTCGGCGAATTGACAAACTCAGGCGCTTCGATAATTTCGCGCAGCGCAATCGTCTGGCGATGTAGATTGGGAACTTCGATGCCGATTGTGGACTTGCCCGGAATGCGCTCAATCAGAATTGATTCCGCCTGCAGCGCCAGGCACAAATCTTCCGTCAAACCGATGATGCGGCTGTATTTCACACCCGCTTCCGGCTTGAACTCAAACGTAGTGACGACCGGACCCGGGTTGATCTGGGTCACGCGCCCCTGAATGTCGAACTCGGCGCACTTTTCCTCAATGGCCCGCGCCCGATCCTTCAGCTCATCTTCGTTGATCGCCTTGCTGCGCATTCCTTCCTGCAACATGGAAGGAGAGGGCAATTTATAATTGGGATTTTCCTTGGCGATCTTGACTTCAGCGACTTTCTTGGCGGCTGCCTTTTCCACGTCACGATTCAGAACAAAGATGGGAGTCTTGTGCGGAGCGTCCTTTTTGCCGTCGGCGTCTTCCGGGTCTTCGGCAGTGTTCTTGCCGCGGAAGATATCCCCCCGGTCGGCAAGATGAATGGTTTTCGCTTCCTCGGGGGCTTCCGTTCTGCCGAGCGACTGCGGAGGCACCGGCTTGCGGCCGGAAATGCGGGATTCCTCCACCCGCCGGCGATTGCGATCCTGTTCGCGCTCTTCCTGCCAATCGTGCCAGCGCGCCGCGACCTTTTGTAGAATCCCTAGTTTTTCCACTTTGCCCAGAGGGCCCTTGGGGCCGCTCGCCCACGCGTGAGCGCCGCTGAAGGAAAAGCTGGTGGTCATATAAAGAGCCGTCAGAAAAACGGCCGGAGCCACCAGATAGGCGCCCCAGTTAAAACTGGCGCGCAGAGTTCCCGAAACGAGCGTTCCCAGGAAACCCCCGGACGGGATCGTTCCCCGAACGTCCGGAACATGGAGCAGCGCCAGCAGCGATGGCAGGGACAACAAGAGAAGCAGATAGCCGATGATGGTCGCAAAATGGGATTCGATCGCCCGGCTGCGTGCCCAGCGCCAGCCAATCATGCTGATGGCAATGGGGAGCAGGAAGGCGGCAAATCCGAAAATCTGAAACAGGGCGTCAGACCCATACGCCCCAACCGGCCCAATCCAGTTCCTGGCCGGGCTGCCTTCTGGAGACGGGGAACTCACATTGAACGCCGTGTCCTTCGGATAATAGGAGAGCAGCGCCGAGGCCATCAATAGGGCCACGGTGATACACAAAACCCCGATCAGCTCATTGAGCCGTTTATTCTTAGTTGGAGTCAGAAAGCGCAAGCGATTCTCCTCAGCTGTTTGGGGAAGGCTGAGTGCCGACGGGTTGCTGGCGCTTATCGCAAGCCCGCCTGGAGGAACTCTGAACTCACCCAATATAGCAAACATCACTTGCGAAGCAAAAGGTTTCCAGCCCCGAGTTTCCTGCAGCCTAGCGCATCATCCCGGATGCCCAGAGCAGCACAACGGCTCCCACGACAATGCGGTATACGGCAAAGGGGACAAAACCGTGTTTGCGTACCCATCCGAGGAACCAGGCCACCGCGCCATAGGCCACTAGAAAGGACACAACAAACCCAATCGCCAGCACCACCCAGCCATGCTGGTCGATATGAGTAACCCCAATGGCGTTTTCTCCGTGACCATGCAAGGACTTGAAAAGGTCGTAGCAGGTGGCCACGGCCATGGTGGGGATGGAAAGGAAAAAGGAAAATTCCAGAGCCGATGCCCGCGACATCCCGGCAAGCTGTCCTGCGGCGATGGTGGACATGGACCGGGAAGTGCCCGGAAAAACCGCCGAGAGTATTTGACACGCGCCGATCCAGATGGCCTGAGCCAGGCTCATCTCTTCCATCCGCCACGTACGGATGCGGCCCTCCGCCGGCTGCGGTCCGGCAAGTTCAGCTTTCGCGTTTCTAGCATCCACAATCCACATCAGCAAACCGCCGACGAGCAGCGAGGTTCCCATGATCACCAGACTTTCCAGATGTTTGCCGATGATTTTGGTAAGCAGGAAGGCTGGAGCTGCCGTGGTCACAAAGGCGGCCGCAACCAGGCTCAGCGGGTGCGTAAATACCGTGCGGTCGCCCCGCTCTCCTGCGGGGAACGTCGAGAGCATTTTGGTGATGCTCTGCCGAAAGTAGACCGGAAGGCAGAGAATGGCTCCCAACTGGATAACGATCGTGTACATTTTCCAGTACCCATTGGCTAAGTCAATGTGCAGCAAAGCCTCGGCGATGCGCAAATGGGCAGTCGAACTAACAGGCAGAAACTCGGTAAGCCCTTCGACAATACCGAGCAGAACCGAAAGCAGATAATCGTTCACTCACTGGCTCCTGAATGTGCGCCACTTTGCAGAATTTCGGTGGGCAAGAGTTTGCGCATCTCGTAGGCGTCACTGCGCCCGAGATAGTAGCGCTTCAATACGGCTTCAATACGATAGCCGTGCCGCTGCCAGAAGGCAATTGCCGCTGCGCTGGCAACGGCGGTCTCGAGCAAAATCGTTCTCACCCGCCGTTCGGCCAGATTCGCTTCCAACTTGCACAGCAGAGCGCTGCCCACGCCCTTGCGGCGGTGGGTTTCCGCGACGTCGAGCGAAATAATGTGCGCCAGGGGAGAATTTTCTTCCGACAAGACAAATCCGACGATTTTTTGGGCATCGAGCGCCACGACGCAATCCGCCGAATGCAGAGTCAGGAAATGCCGCAGGATGTTTTTCGAATACGAGATCCCGGGTGGAAAACATGCCAGATCAAGCTTGTGCAGTGCGCTGAAATCGTGGGATTGGTAGGCACGCAGCGTTAGTTCCATGAGCGATTCACACTGCTTCAGGCCTGCCGGAAAGCGGAAAGAGGCGCCGCCATTTTCATGCACGCCCCAATCGAACGTTCATGGCCGTGCCGCGCCCCTGCCATCTTGTTTCGCCTCTATCGGCTACAACTTTATCGTGACGGTCTTAACTTCGGTGTAGTTGGCCAAACCATATTCGCCCAGCTCGCGGCCAATGCCGGACTGCTTGAACCCGCCGAACGGCGCGGCGGCGTCAAACACGTCATAGCAATTTACCCACACGGTTCCGGCGCGAACGCTGTCGGCAATCGCGTGAGCTTTGGAAATATCCTTGGTCCAAACGGCTGCCGCCAAACCGTACAGCGACTTGTTGGCACGCTCGACAACCTCGGCGATGTCGGAAAACTTCAGAATGGACATTACCGGACCAAAGATTTCCTCCCGCGCGATCGTCATGTTGTCCTGCACGTCGGCAAAGACGGTCGGCTCGATGAAATATCCTTTCTCGCCTACGCGATTGCCGCCAGCAACCAGCTTGGCTTTTTCGTTTTTCCCGGAGTCGATGTAGCCCATTACCTTATTGAACTGCTCCTGATCGACTTGCGGCCCCTGCTCGGTATTCTTGTCAAACGGATTGCCTACGGTACGCTTCTTCGCCCGTGCCGCGCTGCGTTCGACAAATTCGTCATAACATTTATCTTCAACAAAAAGCCGCGAGCCTGCGCAGCAGCACTGCCCCTGATTAAAGAACAAGGCAAAGTGCGCCCCTTCAATCGCTTTATCCATGTCGGCATCGGCAAAAACAATGTTGGGGCTCTTGCCGCCCAACTCCAGCGTCACCCGCTTCAGGTTGGACTCGGCGGCCGCTTTCATAATCAGGTGGCCCACTTCGGTCGAGCCCGTAAAGGCAACCTTGTCCACGTCCATATGCCGCGCAAGCGCCGCTCCGGCGGTCGGTCCATAGCCGGGCAACAAGTTGAGCACGCCTTCTGGAAATCCTGCTTCCATCGCCAGCTCGCCCACCCGCAAAGCCGAAAGCGGGGTCTGCTCGGCAGGCTTCATCACTACGGTGCAACCGGTGGCCAAAGCCGGGCCCAGCTTCCACGCCTGCATGAGGAGCGGGAAATTCCAGGGGATGATCTGCCCCACCACACCGACCGGTTCGTGCTTGGTGTAGGTGAAATAATTCCCATTCACCGGAATCGTCTTGCCCTGCAGTTTGTCCGCCCATCCCGCGTAATAGCGGTAACAGGCAGCCGTCAGCGGAAGATCCGCTGCGCGAGCCACGCTGTAGGGCTTGCCGTTATCGAGAGCCTCCAGCTGCGCCAGTTCATCGGCGTGCTTCTCGACCAGGTCCGCCAGCTTGTACAGCAGCTGCCCGCGCTCAGACGGCGGCATCCGGCGCCACGCGGACTTGTCAAAAGCCGCCCGCGCCGCTGCCACTGCTTTGTCCACGTCCGCCGCATCGGATTCCGCCACTTGCGTAATTTGTTCACCGGTCGAGGGATTGATCGTCGGAAAAGTCTTGCCAGAAATACTGTCGACCCACTTGCCGTTGATCAGCAGTTTGGTCGCGCTAACTTTCACAGTCGGTTCGATCACAGTCGTTGCTGCCGTAGCCATACGTGCCTCCTGATGTTGGATTGCGTTCGCGCCTTGAAAATCCCGTGCCTAGGAGAGCAAGGCATCAATAGCCGATGGCGGGTACCGGACAAGACCCCTCAAGCCCTGTATCGCGCAATCGGATAACCGGGAAACGGTATACCCGCGCAGCCCCGGAAACAAGAGGGAACAAGCAGCCACCGGGCCCCATCCCGGCAGGTATTTCAGACCGGCCGGAGAAAATGAGCTCCGCGCGGAGCCAGAAAAGAGTCCAGAAAGTTACTCGCTCAATACGTGCTCAGGGCATCTACCGAATGTGTTACAGTTCTGCCACCGGAGGGCCCCCAGCCATGATCCGCCGCATCGCTTGCTGTTTTTCGCTCGTGCTGAGTTTCGCAATCCTCGCTAGTGCCACGGGCAAGGAAGTGGCCCCGCGCTTCAACGCCAAGACGCTCGACGGCGAAAGTTTCAACAACGCTTCCATCAAAGGCAAAGTCGTCCTGCTCGATTTCTGGACCACCTGGTGCGGGTTCTGCGTCCAGGAAGCGTCCATTGTGGACAAACTGAACAAGGAATTTTCCGACAAAGGCTTGCTCGTGCTGGCTGTGAATGTCGGCGAGTCTAAAAAGGTGGTTAAGAAATATCTGGAGCAGCATCCGCGCACAAGCAAAGTCATCATCACCGACGACACCAACCTGGCCGCCATGTACGCGGCAACCGTCTACCCCATCTATGTGGTCATCGATCGCGAAGGCAACGTAGCCGGCACCCAGCGGGGGGCCGGCGGCGAAGAAGCCCTCCGCGACCTGCTGGCCAGCGGCGGTCTCGAGGCCCGCAGCGAAAAAGAGGAAGCCGAAGCGCACTAACAGCGGCGCATCCAGGGACGAGTTTCTAGTTGTGGCCGGGGAGCTCGGGAGCAACTTCAGGAGGCGCGCGGCGCACGGCAACGCGCGGGCGGGCGACGGCAAAAGCCACGAGCAGACTGGCGAACATGAGCAGAGCGGCAAGGAAGAAAGGCGCACCCGGCAAGCGCACGCGCCGGACCGGGGAGATGGCCAGAGCGAGAACCTGGGTAAACACCAGCGGGCCAATCATTCCCGTGATCGCTCGCAATCCATTGATAGCGCCCTGTAACTTGCCCTGGGAGGAGGAATCAACGGTCTGCGACATCAGCGATTGCATCGCGGGAGCCGCAATTCCCCATATGGCAATCAGCGGTATCACCGCGAAGACCATCCAACCGCGCCACGCCGCGCCGAAGCCGACGAAGGCAATCATCCCGAACGTCAATCCCCAAAGAATGCTCCGCCGCTCACCGAATCGCTTTACAATCGGACCGACCAGCACACCGGAAACAATCACAATTCCCAGTCCGACGGCAGCGAGCGAAAGGCCAACGGTCCGCGCGCTCCAGGAATAGCGGTAGTCCGCATGCAGCACAAAAACAGACGGCAGAGCCTGTTGGGCGAAATAGTAGAGCGAAAGCACGACCGCCAGGCCGGCCAGTTCAGGATGAGATCGCAGCAACGCGAGTGAACCTACTGGATTGGCCATGGTCCAGGCGCTTTTCGCGCGCTTTTCCACCGGAAGCGATTCGGGCAGAATAAAATACCCGTACAAGGCGTTGGCCAGGCTGAGACCGGCGGCAATCCAAAACGGCATGCGCAGACTGAAATTTCCAAGCAATCCGCCGACCGCCGGACCGATGATAAAACCAAGTCCGAACGCGGCGCTCAGCATGCCGAACCGCTTGGCCCGGTGCTCGGGCGCCGAGACATCTGTGGCGTAGGCGAAGGCGGTCGAAACGTTGGCGGTCGTGATCCCGGACAGGATGCGTCCGATGAAAAGCCAGCGCACCGAGGGAGCGACAGCCATAAGGATATAGTCGAAGCCCAGTCCGGCACAGGAAAGCAAGATGATCGGACGCCGGCCGAAGCGGTCCGACCAGGCGCCTAAAATCGGCGAGAATACGAACTGCATCGTGGCCCACGCAAACGCGAAATAACCCGTAATGTTGGCGGCGTGGGCAATATTGCCGCCTTCAAATTGAATGATCAGGTTAGGCAGTACCGGCGCGATAATGCCGAAGGCCAGAAAATCGAGCAGCACGGTAATAAAAATAAAGATGAACGCCGCGCGGGTCGATGGACGAGAAGCTTTTTCAGGCGTAATTGATGTCAACCGGTGATCTCCGCGCAAGGACGGGCCCAGCGGTAATTTGCCACGCCCGACAGGGATTGTATTGTAAAAAACTGAAGGCGGCCTGGTAAATTAGACTTCCAGGATGACCGGTAAAATCAGGGGCCGTTTGGAAGTGTGTTTATTGATGTAGCGCTTGAGGTCCACGCGGATTTTTTCCTTGATAACGCCCCAATCAGATTTCTCTTCCGCGTTCGACTCTTCAATCGTTTTGGTAATGACTTCGCGCGCACCCGCAATCAGTTCCTGTCCATTGTCGCTCATCAGCCCGCGCGTCACGATCTCCGGGTGCGATTCCATCTTTCCCGTGTGCTTGTCGATGGCGATGATCGAGACCACCACGCCATCTTCGGAGAGGTGTTTGCGGTCGCGAATCACCACCTCTTCGATCTCTTCAAGCGAACCAGAGTCGACACAAACGCGTCCGGCGGCAACGGGATCGCGCCGGACCGCGCCATCCTGCGTGAACTCAACGACTTTGCCGTTTTCCAGCAGCAGAATTTCTTCGGAAACGCAGCCCAGCTGGTGGGCCAGCGCTGCGTGGCGGAATAGATGCCGGTATTCGCCGTGCACCGGGATGAAATATTTCGGTTTCACCAGGTGCAGCAAAAGCTTTTGTTCTTCCTGGCTGGCATGGCCGGAAACGTGGATGGTTCCCGCGGAGTTGTCGTAGTACACGAGCGCCCGCCGCCGGAACATGTGGTCCAGCATCCGGAAAATGGCTTTTTCGTTTCCCGGAATGATGCGGGCCGAAAGAATCACGCTGTCATTTTCATCAACGGACACGAAGCGGTGATTGTCGACCGCAATGCGCGAGAGCGAAGACATCGGCTCAGCCTGCGTACCGCTGGCAATAATCAATATCTTCTTCGGATCAAAGCTGCGGATGTCTTGCGGACGCACGACCATTCCGTCGGGAATGCGTAGCAACTCCATTGAATGGGCAATTTCAACGTTGTCCACCATGCTGCGTCCCACAAACGCCACTTTGCGGTTCACGCGGTCGGCAATGTCAATCACCTGCTGGATCCGGTGTATGGACGATGCGAAACAGGAAAGAATGACCCGGCGCGGCGCCGAACGGCACAATTCTTCAATGCGCGGAACAATGGCACGCTCGGAAGGCGTAAAGCCCGGTCGCTCGACGTTCGTCGAGTCGCTGAACAACGCCAGAACCCCTTCATTGCCGTATTTGGCAAAGGTATGCAAATCAAACGGCGCTCCGCCAACCGGCGTCTGATCAATCTTGAAGTCGCCGGTGTGAATCACCACGCCAACCGGAGTTCGAATGGCCAGAGCCACGCAGTCAATCGTGCTGTGCGTCACGGAGATGAATTCAATTTCGTACGGACCAATTTCGACCAGCCGCCCGGGAATCACTTCGCGCAGCGTCGTGGAATCGGTAAGCCCCGCTTCATCCAGACGCTTCTTAACGAGTGCCAGCGTAAATCGCGTGCCGTACACCGGGACGTTCAAATCGCGAAGTATGTAGGGCAGGGCGCCAATGTGATCTTCATGCCCGTGCGTCAGTACGATCGCGCGCACGTGCTGCCGGTTCTGTTTCAAATAGGTGATATCCGGAATGACCAGATCTACGCCCAGAAGTTCGGATTCCGGGAACATCATGCCCGCGTCGATGACGAGAATATCGTCTCCAAAGCGCAGAGCCATCATGTTCATGCCAAATTCGCCGAGACCACCGAGTGGAATGGCTGTGAGGGACTGCGAGGTCTTGCTCAATGAAATGTTTTCTCCAATCGTATGCTAGGCAATCGTATCACGCCGTGGATTGGGAGGGTTAGGAGACGCGCTCCGGCAACGCAGGCAAATCCTAATTTTTGCTGCCCACAAAAAGGTGCACAATCGAAACCAGAATCACGGCACCAAGAGTGGCGGCGGCCAGCGAATAGAGAAAACCGCCGCCAAAAATTCCCAGCCTGGTAAAGATCCAGCCGCCCAGGACCGAGCCAATCAGCCCCAGGATAATGTCCGTGATGCAGCCGTAACCCTCCCCGCGGGCAAGTTTTCCGGCCAGCCAGCCGGCCAAAAGCCCGATGATGAGCCAGCCAATCAATCCGCGGCGGTCCTCGACGACCACTACCCGGCTCTCTAGAAACATGCTCAGAAGCATTGCGGTCATAGCGCCTCCCCTGGAAAGGGAATTGTAGCGAAACCCTGCGGAGCGGCAAACCCCGCGGCCTACCTTCCGGCTGGTTGCTGCTGGGTCATGCAGTGCAGCGTGCCAAGTCCCAGAACGAGGTCGCGGCAGGGAATTCCCACCACTTCGCGATCCGGGAACAGTCTGGCAATCGTGTTGAGCGCCACCCGGTCGTTGGCGTCCGTAAAAATTGGCACGATCACCAGTCGATTGGCGATATAAAAGTTAGCGTAGCTGGCTGGCAATCTCTGGCCGTTGAAATATACCGGCGCGGGCATGGGAAGCGTTTCGACTCGCAGCGGGCGGCCATCCTGATCCTTCATGTTTTTCAGCAGCGCCAAATTCTCTTGCAGCACCGCGTAATTCGCGTCCCGCGGATCGTCTTCGACAATGGTCACGACCGTATTCACATTCACAAAACGCGTCAGGTCGTCGACGTGCCCATGAGTGTCATCGCCGGCGATTCCGTTCTTCAGCCACAAAACATTGCTGACCCCAAGATACTGGCGAAACACCTCTTCGTAATCGGCTTTCCTGAAATCCCGGTTGCGTTCCTGCACCTTGCTCAGGAGGCACTCTTCGGTCGTTAACAACGTGCCGCGCCCATTCACGTCAATGCTCCCGCCCTCCAGCACGACGCGGCCGTCCTTATGCGCGGGCTCCCAGACGCGCCGCTGCAATATCTTGTTCATTCGGGTGACCGCGCGGGCGTCCTTCTTGTGATTCGCGTACTTGGCCCAGCCATTAAACCGGAAATGGTTAAAGGCCACTTCGCCATGGTCATTGGTCACGCAAATCGGCCCGGAATCCCGCATCCATCCCCGGTCGGTGGGAACGCGGCGGAACTTCACATTGTCCAAATTCGCTCCGGCCTTTTGCAAAATCACTCGAATGCGCGACTCCGACGCCTGGCCGTCCACCAGCAGATACACAGACTCCACGCGCGACAATAGCCGGACCATCTCGGCAAACGCCCAGGGAATCGGCGCGAACTTGCCCGGCCAATCCGTCAACTCGTGCGGCCAGCCGAGCCAAGTGGCCTCGTGCGGCTCCCATTCGGCCGGCATCCGAAATCCAAGTTTGTGAGGAGTTACACCCGCCGTAAGCTTGGCCATCGGGGTTAGTCGGCCAGCCAGCGGTTGAGGATGGGCTGATACGCATCAATGCGCCGGTCGCGCAGGAACGGCCAATTGCGCCGCGTGTCTTCACTTTTTGCCGGGTCGCATTCGACCACCAGAATCTCCTCTTTGTCGCTTGCGGCTTCTGACACGATCTGCCCAAACGGATCGGCCACAAACGAATTTCCCCAGAACTCAATGCCGGGGTCTCCCTGGTCCGGCTTGCCTTCAAATCCCACACGATTCACCGGCGCCACATACACGCCGTTGGCAATTGCGTGGCTCCGCTGAATCGTCTTCCAGGCGTCCAGTTGTGCCGCGCCAAACTGGTCTTTCTCATGGCGGTGCCACCCAATGCTCGTCGGGTAAAAAATGATTTGTGCTCCGCTGAGTGCCGTCAAGCGCGAACCTTCCGGATACCACTGATCCCAGCAAATCTGAATTCCGATTCGCGCATACTTCGTGTCAAAATTCGGGAATCCCAAATCCCCCGGGGTGAAATAAAACTTTTCGTAATACAGGGGATCATCCGGGATATGCATCTTCCGGTATTTCCCCAGAAACGACCCATCGGCATCAAGTACCGCGCAGGTATTGTGATAAACACCGGCCGCCCGCCGCTCAAACAGCGAAACCACAAGAGCGACATTGTTTTCCTTGGCCACCTGCGCCAGCCGGTTCGTGGTCGGACCCGGCACGGCTTCGGCCAGGTTAAAAAGCTCCGCATCCTCGGTTCGGCAGAAATATTCTCCGTGAAACAGTTCATGCAGCGAAATAATCTGTGCTCCGCGCGCCGCCGCCTCACGAATCTTTTCAATCCCGCGTGTCAGATTTTCTTCCGCATTCGTCGTGCATTTCATCTGCACGAGTCCGATCGTAAATTTGTCTGCCATATTTTTTATCTTAGCATGTCCGGTAAAGTTTTCTGCCGGCGCGATTTGCACTTTCCTTTGTCACGGGATTGTACTATTTATCTTTCATACGCTTCGCAGGCAACTAGGCAAAGTCATTCACGCAGCCGTAACATTGGATTCAACTTCTGGCGATTCGATTCAACTGGAGGCCGTACGGAATGGCGACAAAAAAGAACCCCGAAAAAACAGTGACAGGACGCGTGCTGCACGATCCAGTCAAAGACAAGCTCCGCCCCATCTTTCCGCTGGACCTCTCCAAATGCACCACCATCGATCAACTCGTCCGCGCCATGGGCGACACCGCTTTTACGGGTCGCCAAATCGGCGACGCTGCAGACGTCCTGGAAGCCATGGCCCGCGACAAAGACTGTTTTGTGGTCATGACTCTGTCGGGCGCGCTCACGGTGGGGAAGATGGGCCTGATCTTTTGCGATCTCATCGAATCCGGCGTCGTCAATGCCATCGTCTCGACCGGGGCGCTGATGGCCCACGGTCTGGTCGAAGCCACGGGCTTGTCCCATTTTCGCTACGACGAAACGAAAATGAACGACAACGAACTCTTCCAAGCTGGCTACAACCGTGTCTATGACTCTCTTGAGCCGGAGACCAATCTCGATCATGTCGAACAAGTCGTCGACGGTATCCTTGATGAATGGGACGCCGCGGAAACGGTCAGCAGCCACAAACTGCACCGCCGGATCGGCGAATTTCTTGTCAAGCAAACGAAAGGCCGGGGCATCCTCAAATCCGCCTACGAGCACGATGTACCCGTCTTCGTCCCCGCCTTCTCCGACTCCGAACTGGGGATCGACTTCGCGCTTCACAAAATGGCCCGCACCAAAGCCAAGCGCCCGCTCTTGCGCTTCGATCCCTTCGAGGACTTTGAAAAATTCGCGGACACCATGCTGGCCACCAAACGTATGGGTATTTTCACCGTTGGCGGCGGTGTACCGCGCAATTGGTCCCAACAATTCGGCGTCTATGCCGAACTCCTGGCCCGGCGCGGCTACAAGAATCTTCCGCTCAAGCGCTACAACTACGGCCTCCGTATCTGCCCCGAACCGGTAAGCTGGGGCGGGCTCAGCGGCAGCACCTACACCGAAGCCGTTTCCTGGGGTAAATTTGTCCCCTTGAGTGAAGGCGGCCGTTTCGCCGAAGTGTTCGACGACGCCACCGTCGCACTTCCCCTGATCGTTGGCGCTGTCCTCGAACGTATCGGCCATTTCAAACGGACGTAGTAAGCGGACAAGTGGACACGAAGGGTGAAACATGAGCGGCAAGCCCAGCTACGACGTGCATCCCGGCGTGGCCATGGTCGAGAAATGGATCGCGGAGCTGAAACTGAAAACGGGCCACTCGCTGGCAGAATGGCTCGCGCTGGTGAAAAGAGACGGCCCGCAGGAGAGCACCGCCCGGCGCGAATGGCTCAAGCGGAAACACCAACTTGGCAGCAATAGCGCCCGGTGGATTGTCGATCAAGCCGAGGGACGCGGCGGAGACGACACGAGTCCGGCAGCGTATCTGAAAGCGGCCACGAAATATGTCGAGACCCAGTATGCCGGACCGAAACGAAAGCTGCGGCCCATCTATGATGCGCTGTTGGCTCTAGGCAGGTCGCAAGGCTCTGACGTACGAGTGTGCCCCTGCCAAACCATGGTTCCGCTCTACCGCAATCACGTTTTCGCCCAAATCAAGCCCACCACCAATTCCCGCGTTGACCTGGGCTTGGCGTTCGCAAAATACCGGGGAAAATTTCCCAGCCGTCTGGTGGACACCGGAGGACTGGCAAAAAAGGATCGCATCACGCACAGAATCGAATTGACGGCCAGCGCCGACATTGACGCTGATCTCAAGAAATGGCTGAAGGCTGCCTACGATTTGGACCAGTAAACGGTTGTTTGGGGATGGGCCGCTATTCCACGGTGATCCGCGAGCTCAGTCCCGCGTACACGTAATTTCCTGCAAAAGCTTTCTGTAACCGCAGAAAGGCAGGTTCCCCGGTGCAGTGTCCGGGAGCAATTTTGGCGACGTGCCAGGTATTCTGCAATCGCGCGACAAGCGCATCAATATCCTCCGGCGACGAGCGAACCAGGTGCAGTCCGCCGAAAACGATATGGACACGGGGGTCGACCGCACTGGCAGCCTTCAATATTTCTTCAATTCCAGCGTGCGAACAGCCGTCGACGAGCAGCAGACCCTCTCGGGTCTTGATGGCCAGGGTGAGTTCGGGGAGTTCGAGCGTTCCGGGAATTCTCGAAACGGTAAAAAGCAAGAAAACGCCGGGCAAAATTTCGGTTTGCTTGTCGACCAGCACAAAATTACCGGCTTCATATCGCTTTCCGGAGCGGGCGTGGGCCGGCGGCGCTCCGGAGTAGTAGCGCATCTTGGCCGGCAGGTCGGTTTCCGGCCGGTAAAAGGCCTCAGGAATCTCTCCATCGCCGAATCCGTCGGCCCCGTTCGCCGGGACGTAAATGGGGACGCGGGGATTCACCTTCAGCAGATATTTGAGGCCCGATGTGTGATCGGTATGTCTGTGGGAAATAATCACCAGATCGAGCTTGGTAAGGTCTACGGCAAGGGCTTTGGCATTTTTCTCAAAGATCTCGGCGTTGTTGCCGGAGTCAAAAAGAATGGTCTTCCCGTTGTGTTCAATAAGCGCGGAAAAGCCCCAATCCTTGGTGAGCTGCTGCGACTCGCCAAACGCGTCATACAGGATGGTAACGCGGTCCGCGGCAAGCGAAGCGCGGGCGCAACTCAGGATCAGAAAAAAAACGAGAGGCCAAGGCCTCTTGCTCAGGCGCATAAGAGCCTCCCGCAATTCAGCCGGATGCACGCTTAGGAATTCAGTCGTCTTCGCCAATCAAAATGGCCGCGCCCAGCACGGTGGTCCACAATCCGCGCTTGTCGCCCACGGCCGACTGTGTGACGTTTAGCGTGCGGACGATCTTGTTGGAAATGCGATAAACTTCTTTTTTCTCGTCCCAGGAAAGATCCGGATCAAATTCGACGTTCAGCGTGGTCGCCAGCATTTCCGCCGCCAGCTCTTCGGCATATTCGCCCGCGACTTCCTCGGTTTCGCCAAATGAGTGGTGCTCTGACAAGTATCCGTACATCGATTTGTCGCTGGGCAGCGCCAAACCGATACTGGCCGCAATCAAACGATGCGCTTCTTTGGTTGAGTTCTCACTGATTACTGTGAATGCCACTTGCCCGGGCTTGATGTGCTTCAGCCCTTCGCTCCGCGAAATCAACTTGCAATTGGGAGGAAATATCGATGACACGCGCACGATGTTGCACGCGGCGATTCCCGCGTTCCGCAACGCGAGCTCGAAGCTCGACAGCCTTTCCCGATGTTTACCGACGCCTTTGGTGAGAAATATTTTCTTTGCGACGAACGCCATGGTGCCGGTTTGCCGTGCCTCCGTGAGTAGTTTGCAGGTAAAAATTTTCCCGCTGTGGAAAAGTAACAAGAAGAAATTACAGTGTCAACGCATTTCCCGTGTTTTCCGAAAGAAATACCGCCAAGTGCGACAATGTGAACGGGAAATTAAGATCAACATTTCATTCGCGTGTTGCGTGCAGCAGCAATTTTCCGAGCGGCTTGCACAACGCGAGAACTTTTCCCAGTTCATCGGGGGTAAAGTCCGGACCGGCATTTATCGTGTTGGATCCCTTGCGGCTGATTTGAATGATCCCCACCACGCGCCCAGCGGCAAGTATCGGAGCGCTTATAATTTTCTGGATCGCTTCTCCAGAGGAATCTCCCGACACTTTGGCACCCTCAAAAACGCTGGCGTGACGCACCGCGGCAAAATTGTTCAAGATCTCCGGCCGGCTCTCGCGCGCCGTGCGCGCCGCCAGCGCGGAATTGCTCGACAGGGGAATGTATCCGACATTCTTCAAAATTTCCGGCACCAAGAAATACAAATGCCTCCAGCGCGTCGAAACGCCCATGATGGCGACTTCGTCCACCTTGACTCCCAGGCTTTTGGCGATGCGTTCGGCAACTGAACCGAGCGAAAACGGCTGCTTGCTCTGGGCATCGCTTTCCAGCGCGCTTGCCAGTCGTTCCAGCTCCGATACAAGACTCAGGCCTAAACTCATGTAGGTTTTTCTTTTTCCGATTCGAAGCCAGGGAAGGAGCCGCGGGGCCCGGCGCAAATCATCCGACCAGTCTGAATTGTAGCGCGGTCGCAACGCATCCGCGCAATAATTTGTGGCGCTTGTGTCGCGCCGCAGGGCAGCGCGATTTGCTTCACCACAACGAATTGATATAATTCAAGTGTCGTGGATCTTCCAGTTTGTTCTAGGGGCTGGCGCGACGGAGAGGGCATGTCCTCAACGGCAACTCGGCCTGCTACCAGTTACCTCCTCAGAAAGCTGCATTCCTTTACCGGATTACTTCCTGTCGGCGCATTTTTGATCGAACACTACTGGTCGAACAGCGCGGCGCTCGTCAGCCGGCAAAAATACGATCAAGTTTCATTGGACTTGCAGACGATTCCATTCCGCATCTTCGTTGAATGGGGTTTCATCTTCCTGCCCATGCTGTTCCACGCCGGTTACGGCGTCTACATTTGGCTGCAGGGCCAGTCCAACGTTTCCTCCTATCCCTGGGTCAAAAATTGGATGTACACCATGTTGCGGTACACCGGGCTCGTCTCGTTTGCCTATATCGTCTGGCACCTGTACACCGAGCGCTGGCTTACCCACGGCCGGTCCACCTACCTCACCGTCGAGCGCGATTTGCAGAATCCCTGGTATCTGGCTTTTTTTGTGATCGGAGTCCTGGCCACATCGTTCCATCTGGGCGTCGGCATCTGGAATTTTCTCTGCAAATGGGGACTGGCTGCCACTGTGCGGGCCCAGACGGCTGCTGGCCGGCTCGGTGTTTTCGTCGGACTCGCACTCAGCGTTGTCGGTATTTTGATCCTCATAAGCTTCCGGTACGACTGGCATCCCTTTAGCTTCTATTCGCAACCATGAGACAGCCCAAAATAATCGTCGTAGGCGGTGGCCTGGCCGGACTGATGGCTACCATACGGGTAGCCGAATCCGGCGTCCCTGTCGATCTTTTCTCGATCGTCCCGGTCAAGCGCTCCCACTCGGTTTGCGCGCAGGGCGGAATCAACGCTGCGAAAAATCAAAAAGGCGAAGGCGACACGACCGAGAAGCATTTCGACGATACGATTTACGGCGGCGACTTCCTGGCCAATCAACCTCTGGTCAAGCGCATGTGTGAAGCTGCGCCGGCCATCATCGATCTTCTCGACCGCATGGGGGTCATGTTCAATCGCACGCCGGAAGGCCTGCTCGATTACCGCCGTTTCGGCGGCACGCTCTATCACCGCACCGCCTTTGCCGGTGCCACGACCGGCCAGCAACTCCTGTACGCTCTCGATGAGCAAGTCCGCCGCCACGAAGCCGAAGGCCGCGTGAAGAAATTCGAAGGGTCCACATTTCTGTCCGCGGTGATCGATGAAAGTGGCGTCTGCCGCGGCATCTGCGCCATGGATCTGCGCACCATGGAAGTGAGCACCTTCCCCGCCGATGCGGTTATTTTCGCCACCGGCGGCGTTGGCGCCATCTTCGGACGATCCACCAACTCGGTCGTCTGCACCGGCTCGGCGCAATCGGCTTTGTTCCAGCAAGGCGTTGACTACGCCAACGGCGAGTTCATTCAGGTGCACCCAACGGCGATACCCGGCGAAGACAAGCTCCGCCTGATGAGCGAATCGGCCCGTGGAGAAGGCGGCCGCGTCTGGGTTCCGCGCAATCCGGCTGACACGCGTTCGGCAAAAAGCATCCCCGAGGCCGAACGATTTTACTTTCTGGAAGAGTGGTATCCGAAATACGGCAACCTGGTTCCTCGGGACATCGCCACCCGCGCCATTCACCGCATCGTCTACCAGGAAAAGTTAGGCATCGACGGCCAAGCCGCTGTCTATCTGGACGTCACTCACATCCCGCGCGAAACGCTCAACCACAAGCTGGAAGGCATTCTTGAAATCTACGAAAAATTCATCGGCGTTGACCCGCGCGAACAACCCATGAAAGTCTTTCCCGCCATGCATTACACCATGGGCGGCATCTGGGTGAACGGCGAAGACCAGGCCACCAGCGTCCCCGGCATCTACGCCGCCGGGGAATGTGAGTATCAATATCACGGCGCCAATCGCCTGGGAGCCAACTCGCTGGTCTCCTGCATCTTTGGCGGCGGCCTGGCGGGTCCCGCCGCGGTCAAGTACGCGAGGAGCCTTGAAAAGGGAGCCGACGCGATACCTTCCCCGGTCTTTGCGAAGGAACGGAAGCGCCAGGACGATCTTAACCAGGCGCTGATCGCCAACGACGGCACAGAAAACCCCATTACCATCTGGCGCGAACTCGGCGAGATCATGACTGAACACGTCACCGTTACGCGTATCAACAAAAATCTTGAAAAAGCCGACAGCCAGTTGCGCGAGCTGCAAGCGCGCTACCGGAAAATCAATCTGAGCGACCGCACCAAGTGGTCCAATCAAACGCTAAACTTTGCCCGCGAACTGGGCAACATGCTGATCCTGGCCCGAGTCGTGACACTCGGTGCGCTGGCCCGCAACGAATCCCGCGGCGCCCACTACAAGCCGGATTTTCCAGAGCGCGATGACGCCAACTGGCTTAAAACGACGCGCGCCAAATGGATCAACAACGATATCCAGCTGAAGTATGAGCCCGTGGACATCGGCCTCATCAAGCCGCGTCCCCGCCGCTACGACGCCGCCAAATAAGCGGTTGAGGAGGCCGGGGCTGCGCGGACAGGCGATTTTGGGTTCAGGTTTTTGCTTCAGATTTTAGGGTTTTCACTTTGACTTTGCAGAGGAAGGGTTCGCCCCTTCCGGTTATGCAGCACGCGTCACCTGAGCAGTGCGCCCGAGAGGCCACCATGGCTGAATCAAGAAAACAGGTCATCGTACGAATCAAACGGCAAACCGGCCCGCAACAACCGGTCGTTTGGGAAGAATTTGCACTCCAATGGCGCCCTGCGATGAACGTAATCATCTGCCTGCGGGACATCGCTGAAAACCCCGTCACCCGCGACGGCAAGAAAACTACGCCCGTCACCTACGACTCCAATTGCCTTGAAGAGATTTGCGGTTCCTGCGCCATGCTGATCAATGGCCGGGCCCGCATGGCCTGCTCCGCGCTTGTCGATTCACTCGAACAGCCCATCCGCATTGAACCCCTCAGGAAATTTCCGGTCGTCAGGGATCTGGCTGTGGACCGCCAGTTCATGTTTGAAAGTCTCAAGCGCGTCAAAGCCTGGATTCCTATCGACGGCACCTACGACCTCGGCGAGGGTCCGCGCGTCGCCGCCGACGTCCAGCAAGTCGGCTACCCGCTCTCCAACTGCATCACCTGCGGCAACTGCCTGGAAGTCTGCCCGCAGGTCAACGAGCACAGCAAATTTATCGGTGCGGCCATCATCAGCCAGGTTCGCCTGTTCAACCTGCATCCTACCGGCGCGATGAACAAATCCGAACGCCTGGCAGCGGTCATGGAACCGGGCGGCATTCAGGACTGCGCCAACGCACAGAATTGCGTCGTGGCCTGCCCCAAAGGAATTCCTCTCGCAGAATCCATCGCCGCCGTCAATCGCGATGCGTGGAAACAAGCCCTGCTCGGCTGGCTGATGGGGTAAACTCTCACCGCAACCAACGGCTCCAGGAGAACTCATGCGCCGAATTGTTTCCGTGCTAAGCGTCAGCCTGCTCGCGTGTTTCGCATTCGTGGTATCCCGCACCTCGGCTGACGACATCGCCGAGCGCGCCAAAAAACTGCACTTCTCTTCCATCGTCCTGGACACCCACGACGACACCACGCAGCGCTTCTTCTCGAAGAATTACGATCTCGGGAAGCGCAATCCAGACGGCCACGTGGACATCCCCCGCATGCGGGAAGGCGGTTTAAACGCCATCTTCTTTTCCATCTGGATTGACGGCCGCACCATGGGCGCACCCGCCATCCAGCAGGCCCTCGATCAGATCGACGCCGTTCACGAAAACGTCCGCCAGTATTCCAGAGATCTCAGCTTCGCGACGACCGCCGCCGAAGTCCGCCGGGCCCATCAGGAGGGCAAAATCGCCGTGCTCATGGGCGTTGAAGGCGGCCACATGATCGGCAACGACATTCGGATGGTGCGCATCTTCGGCGACCTCGGCGTCCGCTACATGACCCTCTCGCATTTCTACAATGACGAGTGGGCCGACTCCTCGACCGATAAACCGGTCCACAATGGCCTCACGGATCACGGCAAAGACATCGTCCGTGAAATGAACCGGCAGGGAATCATGGTCGATATTTCCCACGTCGCCGACAAAACGTTCTACGACGCACTGGCAGTGAGCAAAGCTCCCCTGATTGCGTCGCATTCCTCCTGCCGTGCTCTGTGCAATCATCCCCGCAACATGACCGACCAAATGATCAAAGACCTGGCCGCTAGAGGCGGGGTCATCCAAATCAATTACGAAAAAAGTTTCATCGACCAAAACTACAAAGACGCCTCCGACAAGCTGAATGGCGGCGTAGTCGAGCTGCTCGACAAACTCAGCAAACAATGCGGCAAGGACGAAGAATGCGTTGGCCGGGTCATGGCCGAGCAGGAAAAGAAAGCGGTCGCAGACGGCCAGCTTCCCCATGTCAGCTGGGAGCGCATCATCGACCACATCGACCACGTGGTAAAACTAGTCGGCCCGGACCACGTCGGCCTGGGTTCGGACTTCGACGGCGCCACCATGCCTGAAGGCATGGACGACGTCTCGCATCTCCCCAAAATCACCGAGGCTCTCCTGCGCAAAGGCTACTCCGATGAAGACATCCGCAAAATCCTCGGCGGCAACCTGCTCCGCGTAATGGAAGCAAACGAACGCGTCAGCAGCGAATTGCGGTCTCACTAGAAAAGGGCGAGGAATAAAACGAGGTGCAATGCGCAAGCGAATTCTTTCATCCGGCGTCTGCTTCACCGTTTGTATTGTGCTGGCGGCGATGGTAATGGCCGGCGACCTCTCACCGCGCGCTCGCGAACTCCATTTCTCGTCGCTGGTCGTCGACACCCACGACGACACGACGCAGCGTTTGCTCGACGGGAAATTTGATCTCGGTCAGCGGGACGCCAAAGGCAGCATCGATATCCCGCGCATGCGCGAAGGAAACCTCAGCGCCATTTTCTTTTCCATCTGGATCCCCAGCAAAGTCACCGGCCCGGAAGCTGTCACGCGAGCCCTGGCGCAGATCGAGGCCGTCCGTGACCAGGTGCGGAAGCATCCCCGGGACTTAACTCTGGCTACGACCGCCGCCGAAGTTCGCCAGGCTCACGCGGACGGCAAAATCGCCGCCCTGATGGGCGTTGAAGGCGGCCACATGATCAACTCCGATCTCGACGTCCTGCGCAAATTCGCCGCCCTCGGCGTCCGTTACATGACGCTTACCCACAGCGGCAACGATGAATGGGCCGACTCCTCCGGCGACAAAGCGCTGCACAACGGACTTACCCCGTTTGGCAAAGAGGTGGTCCGCGAAATGAATAAACTCGGCATGATGGTTGACATCTCCCACGTCAGCGACAAGACCTTCTATGACGCCCTGGAAGCCAGCAAAGCTCCGCTCATCGCCTCCCACTCGAGTTGCCGCGCCATCTGCAGCGCCCCGCGCAACATGACCGACCAAATGATCAAGGACCTGGCCGCCAAAGGCGGAGTCATCGAGATCAATTACCACGTCAGCTTCCTTAGCCAGGAATTTCTCAACGCTGAAAAAGCCGATCCGCAAATCAACAAAACCATTGCCCTGGAGGTGCAAAAGCTCTGCGGCGAAAACGAAGCCTGCCAACTGCTTGAAGGCGACCGCCTTACACGCGAGCAGGTTGCTAGGGGCAAGCTTCCCCGGGTCGACTGGAGCAAAATCATTGAGCACCTGGACCATGCCGTCAAGCTGGTTGGCGCCGACCACGTCGGCCTCGGCTCCGACTTCGATGGAGCCAACATGCCCTACGGCATGGAGGATGCCACCCATCTCCCGCAAATTACCCAGGCCCTGCTCGACCGCGGGTACTCCGACGCCGACATCAAGAAAATCCTGGGTGAGAACACCCTCCGCGTAATGACCGAAGTGGAACGCGTAAGCCAGGGGCTACGCCAGGGACCGACTGCCGCCGCGCCGCAAAACTGAGTACAGAACTCGGCGGCAGCCGGGCAAGACGAAATTTTGCTTTTGGGAAGCAAATCCATCAAAATTTTCAGTACCAACCATTCAGGAGAGCTCCATGAACGCCAAAAAGATAATCCCGATCCTAGTTGCCGCCACATTGTTTTTCACTGGCTGCAAGAAAACGGAGAAGCCAGCGGAAACGCCCTCCGCTGAACAACCAAAACCGGCGCCGCCGGCCGAACCGCAGGCCATGACGCCGGCCCCGGCCGTCGCCGCTCCTGCGGTCACCTACGACCACACCCTGCTGCGCCCCGCCGCGCTGAAATCCCAGGCCCCCGCCACCTATCGCGTGCGGTTTGTCACCACGCGCGGTGAATTCACTCTCGCCGTCACCCGTGTCTGGGCTCCCATCGGTGCTGATCGCTTCTACAACCTCGTCCAGCATCATTTCTATGACAACTCCAGCGTCTTCCGTGTCGTTCCCGGATTCGTCGCCCAATTTGGTCTCAGCAGTTTCCCGCCTGTCTCGGCCGCCTGGAAAAAAACGGAAATCAAAGATGACCCCGTCACAAAAAGCAACAAGAAGGGCACGATTACCTTTGCCACCGCCGGGCCCAACACCCGCACCACCCAGGTCTTCATCAATCTCGCCGACAACCAGCGCCTCGACCGCATGGGCTTCGCGCCTTTCGGCGAAGTCGAAGGAAAGGGCATGAACGTCGTAGAAATGTTCTACGACCAGTATGGCGACAACGGTCCGGACCAGGACAAAATCCAGGGCGAGGGCAAGTCCTACGTAGATAAAGGCTTCCCCAAGATCGATACGATCAAGTCGGCCACCATCGTCCAGTAGGCGCGGGCTGCTGGCCGGGCCCAGAAGGCCCGGCCGGCAGGCGTTTCGCTTTGGCCTCTACTATTCGTTTGTCGAATCCATCCTATCGAAATATTAAAACGCGCGCCGTTTGACAGCCCAGTGTCTGGCGGCGTATTCTCTACGTTGATGATTACGTGCTGCCAGATGTGCCGTCGCTGTATGTGCAACGCTGCGTGTTGCACCGCGCCCATCTCTGGCCCTAGGAGTTCTCGGACTTAGCACCACAATAATCAAAAGTTCCGAAGCCCACGTCGCCAGAGATTCCGGCCACGTGGGTTTTTCTTTTTAGGGGCCAAAAAATCAAGCATGAGCGAAGTCAAAGAAACAAAAGCACAAAAGGTCGAGCGTCTCAAGCGTTCCAAAAACGCCTGGGATCACTTCGACGAAATCCAGTCCTTCGCCCAGGGTGGCCACTCGTCGATTCCCGCCGAATGGCTCGGCACCTATTTCCGGACATGGGGAATTTACACCCAGGGCGACGGCCTTGGCGTGACCGGCGGCAAAGGCGGAGAAGGCAACCCCACTCCGTATTTCATGGTCCGCATCCGTATCCCCAACGGCCTGCTAACCAGCGAGCAGGCCCGCACGATCGCTGCAATTTCCGAGGAGTACGGGAAAGGCGTCGCCGACATTACCGTCCGCCAAAACGTGCAGCTGCACTGGGTCGCGATAGAAAATCTCCCCGATCTACTCGAGCGCCTCTGGAAAGTTGGCCTTACCACCACCGGAGCCTGCGGGGACGTCGCCCGCAACGTAACCGGCTGCCCCCTTGCCGGACTCGATGCCGAAGAATTAATAGACGCAGCGCCGCTGGCTCTTGCAATCAATAGTGCCCTCGGCGGCAACTCCGAGTTTTACAATCTTCCGCGCAAATTCAAAATTTCCATCACCGGATGCAAAGACTGGTGCTCGTATCCGGAAATCAACGACGTTGGTTTCACGGCCACGCGCCGCACGCGCAACGGCCAAACCGAGATCGGCTTCACCCTGCGGGTGGCCGGCGGACTCTCCACCCAGCCGCATCTCGCCGTCGCGCTGAACGCCTTCATCAGACCTGATCAGGTTGTCGCCGTCGCCAAGGGCGTTGCCGCCGTCTTCCGCGCGAGCGAAGTCCTGCGCGTCAGCCGCGACAAAGCACGCCTGAAATATCTTTTCCTGGAACACGGCTGGACCGCGGACTCGTTCCTCGCCGAACTCCAGAACGTTATCGGTTTTTCGCTGGACCCCGGCGAACTCGAAGCCGCCCCCGCCGATATTCACCGCGACCACGTAGGGATCCACGCGCAAAAACAATCCGGGCTCTCCTACGTCGGCGCCAGCGTCCTTCGCGGTCGCCTCACTCCCCAGCAACTGCGCACCGCTGCCGCACTTTCCGACAAATACGCTGACGGCCATCTGCGCGCCACGATCATGCAAAATCTCGTGATTGTAAATATTCCCAGCGAACAGGCCGACAAAGTTGCCGCCGAACTGACGGCCGCAGGCCTTCCCGTTGAAGCTTCGGCCTTCGCCCGTGGCACCGTCGCCTGCACGGGATCTGAGTTCTGCAAGCTCGCCCTCACCGAAACCAAAGGCTTTGCGCGCTGGCTCGCCGAAGAGCTCGACAACCGGCTTCCCGGCTTCGAGCAACAACTGAAACTCCACATCACCGGCTGCCCGAACAGTTGCGGGCAGCACTGGATCGCTGACATCGGGATCGAAGGCAAGAAAATAAGGCAAAACGGCAAAATGGTAGACGCCTACTATTTCTGCATTGGCGGCAGCGTGGGCCAGTTTGCCGCCATCGCCCGCCCGGTCGGATACCGCTGCGCGGCCACCGAAGTTCCCGACGCCATTGAGCGGCTTCTCCGGACTTTTAATCAGGAAAAGAAAACCGACGAAAACCTGCGCCAATTTTTTCAGCGTCACACGAATGACGATTTGCGAAACGTGCTGGCAGGCTCCGTTGTCAGCGCCGTAGAGCGGGACCTGGCGGCCGGCCAGGTCCCCAAGGGAATCGAGAACTGACATGAGCCTGTTTCCCATGTTCGTAAAACTCGAGGGCCGGACGGTTCTGGTCGTCGGTGCGGGAGTCGTCGCCGAACAAAAAATCGACGGTCTGCTGGCCGCCGGGGCCCGCGTGAAAGTGGTCGCGCCCCAAGCCACGGCGCAGATCGCCAAGTGGGCGCTCTGTGAAGTGCTGGAATGGCACGCCAGACCATTTTCTCCTGCTGACGTCGACGGCGCTCATCTGGTCGTTGCCGCCACCAGCGCTCCCGGCGTTAATTCCGCCGTCTACCGGGAGGCTGAAACGCGCAAGGTTTTCTGCAACGCAGTCGACGATCTGGAAAACTGCCATTTCTACTACGGTTCGGTCGTCCAACGCGGAGATCTGCAAATCGCCATCTCAACCAATGGGAAAAGCCCGGCGCTGGCCCAGCGTCTGCGCAAACAACTCGAAGCCCAGTTCGGCCCCGAGTATGAAAACTGGCTTGAACTGCTGGGCGCGGCCCGCGAAACTCTTCGCGCCGCCGAAAACCCCGGCGATCCGGAAGCGACCAAACGCTTGCTGCACCAGCTGGCGAGCGAAAATAAATTCGAGCAATTCCGCCAGCACGCAAAAAATCCGTCCACCGGAAAGGGGATCGCCTGATGGGCCGCGTTTATCTTATCGGCGCCGGACCTGGCGACCCCGAACTTCTCACCATAAAAGCGGCGCGCCTGCTCGCCTCAGCCGACATTGTTCTTTACGATTCACTGGTCAGTCAGGAAATCCTCGCGCTGATCTCCCCAGGCGCAGAAAAAATTGCTGTCGGCAAACGAGCCGGGCAAAAACTTCTGACCCAGGACGAAATCAACTCGCTCCTGGTCTCCTACGCAGCCCACCGGGAAATTGTGGTCCGCCTGAAAGGCGGCGACCCCGGCATCTTTGGCCGGGCGGGAGAGGAAATCGCGGCCCTCCGCGCGGCCCACGTGGCATTTGAAATCGTACCCGGCATCACCGCCGCGCTCGGCGCAGCCGCAGCCGCGGGCCTGTCGTTGACCGACCGGCGGGTTGCCGCGCAGGTCCTGTTCACCACATTTTCCCGTGGCTCGGACGCCAACCAGATGGATTGGGGCTGCCTTACCGCCGCCACCACTCTGGTGCTGTACATGCCCGGTACGAATTACGCCGAACTAGGGCAACGCCTTCTCGATGGCGGCCTGCCAACCGAGCTACCCTGCGCCATCATCTCGAACGCCACCCGTGCCAGTCAGGAGATTCGCTTCACCACGATTTCACATCTCTTGACCGACAAAACATTGCCGGCGCCCGCCCTCGTAATCGTCGGCCGCGTGGCCGCGCACGATGTCAGCGATCTCAGCACGCAATTTTGGTCCGCCGAACAACAAGCAAAGCAAGATCGCCAAATTTCGCAAGCAACTTTGATTTAGCGCCAGGAGAGCATCATGAGTACGCAACCCGGAGTCTTTGGAACAAGTGCCGTTGATTCAAGCAAAGCCGGACGCAACAACCAAGAACCCCAGAGAGGCTGGAGCCTCTCACTGGATAGTTGGGCCGTTCTATTAGCCGTGGGCCTGGCGATCCTGGTTCGCCTGGGTGTGTTCAAACACATCCCCTGGTAAGCGGCGTTCCGGGCGCGGCCAACTCGCCCGCTGCGTAAACAGGAGCCGAGACGCAAGAAAAACGGAGACTCGTGAAAATGGCCGACGCCGCAACCTTCCCCCCAGCCCGCACCGCCGCGCAGCCGTCTTTTCAATTCGCCCGACTACTCCCGGGCATTGCGCTCCTTGCCGTCATCGGTTACGCCGGCAAAGTCCTTGAGCAGAGTATCAACCGCTACGCCAAAGCCCACCACTACACGATTCCCAACATTGAATACGTACTCTGGGCCATCCTCCTGGGTCTTTTGATTTCCAACATCATTGGAGTCCCGCAGATTTTCCGTGCCGGAGTAGCCACGTACGAATTCTGGCTCAAAGCGGGAATTGTCCTCCTGGGTTCGCGTTTCCTGCTGGGCGATATCGCCAAGCTAGGTGGCGTAAGCCTGGCCCTGGTCGCCATTGAAATCACCGGCGCCATCGCCTTTATGACCTTTCTCGGCCGCGCCTTCAAACTAAGACCCAAACTCACTTCACTTCTCGCCGTCGGCTCCGCAGTGTGCGGAGTCAGTGCCATCATTGCCGCCAAAGGCGCCATCGAAGCCGACGACGAAGACTCCAGCTTCTCGATCGCCGCGATCCTCGCGCTGGGCGCACTCGCCTTATTCACGTTCCCGCTCATCGGCCATACCCTGCACCTGAGCGACCGCGCCTATGGCCTCTGGGCCGGCCTGGCCGTCGACAACACCGCCGAAGCGACGGCTGCCGGCGCCCTGTATTCCGAGGCCGCCGCCAAATTAGCGGTCCTGGTCAAATCCACTCGCAACGCGACCATCGGATTCGTCGTCCTGGCCTACGCCATCTACTGGGCCAGCCAGGGCCAGGCCAAAGCAGTAGGGAACAAAGCCGCTTTCCTCTGGCAAAAATTCCCGAAGTTTGTCCTGGGTTTCCTGTTCATCTCGGCCGTGGCCACCTACGGGGTCTTCGACAAAGAGCAAATCACCTCGCTCGCCAATCTCTCGCGGTGGGCATTTCTATTGACCTTTGCCGGAGTAGGCCTCCGCACCAACTTCCGCGAAATGCGCAAACAAGGACTCCGCCCCTTTGCCGTAGGCGCCATCGGCGAAATCGTTATCGCCGCCTTCACTCTGGCGCTGGTCGTAGGAACGAGCAAATACTTCGGCTGGTAAACCGGGCCGCTGCACAAACCCACGATCACGCGGCAGGCAGGGACGGTGGTAACGCGCACCTCGGGGAGTCTTCCGGGTGGCTCTCGCAAATGCCTCGCTAACCATGGCACTGCGTCAAAAACGAACGGCGAGAACCCGATGGATTCTCGCCGCAAAACTCCTCGACCGGCTAGCCAAGCCCGCGTGTCAGCCAAATAAAACTACCGTCGCCCCCCCCAGCAGTTCCGGACCTAAATACCGAGAACCGTCACCAACTCCTTCACCGAAGCTGAGGACTTCTGCAGCTGCGCATTCTCATCCGCCGTCAACTTGATCTGAATGATCTCCTCTACGCCGCCCGCGCCCAACTTCACGGGCACGCCGACGAACAAGCCCTTAATCCCATACTCTCCTTCGAGATAAACCGCGCAGGGCAGAATTTTCTTCTTATCCTTCAAGATGGCCTCAACCATTTCAACCGCCGCCGCCGAAGGCGCATAGTAAGCCGATCCCGTCTTGAGCAAATTGACAATCTCCGCTCCGCCCTTGCGTGTGCGCTCCACAATGGCGTCAATGCGTTCCTTGGGCAGCAGGTCCGGCAGGGGAATTCCCGCCACGGTTGAGTAACGCGGCAGGGGCACCATGTCGTCGCCATGTCCGCCCAGCACAAAGGAATGGACGTTCTCCACGCTGACCTTACATTCCATCGCCACAAACGTGCTCATGCGCGCCGAATCGAGCACGCCGGCCATCCCCAGTACGCGATTTTTCGGGAATCCGCTCACCTTAAACGCCGCCTGGGCCATCGCATCGAGAGGATTCGTCACCACAATGATGATGCAGTTCGGCGAATGCTTCACAATCTGCTCGACGACCGCCTTGACCACGTCGTAGTTGGCTTTCAGCAAATCGTCGCGGCTCATTCCCGGCTTCCGCGGAAATCCGGCCGTAATCACCACCACATCGCTGTTCGCGGTCCCCGAATAGTCCCCGCTCGCCGTGGAGATACCCGTCGCCTTTGAATCGGTCCGGGTAATCGGCCCGGACTCCATCATGTCCAGGGCTTTGCCGGCAGGAGGCCCGTCCAGAATGTCGGTAATCACCACGTCGGCCAGATCCATATCCACAATCCGTTGCGCCGTAGTCGACCCCACAAACCCGCTACCCACGACTGTAACTTTCTTCCGCATCCCACTCTCCTCGTGCGTCTGAGAATTTTTTTCTGCAGCGCCAACTCAACCAACCGGTTCCGGAGATCGGAGCGTTCGCTCCGACCGTTACATCCAGCAAAAGACGCGGGGCTGTGGCTCGCCCGGGGAATTGACCGTTAGGTCGCCGCCGCTGCACCCTTCATATTTTCAATAATCGCCGACGCAAACGCGTCTGTCCCCAGTTTTGTAGCCCCCGGCATGAGTCTTTCCAGGTCGTAAGTAACTTTCTTCTGCTGAATGGTCCTGGCAATTCCGCCCTCAATCAGCCGTGCCACTTCGGCCCATCCGATAAACTCAAAAAGCATGGCCCCCGACAGCATCACCGAGCCCGGATTGATGACATCCTTATCCGCATATTTCGGAGCCGTTCCGTGCGTCGCCTCAAATACCCCGAACCCGTCCCCGATGTTCGAACCCGGAGCCATACCGAGCCCCCCAACTTGCGCCGCGCAGGCGTCCGACAAGTAATCCCCGTTCAAATTGGAAGTCGCGAGAACGCTGTACTCGTCTGCCCGCAAAAGCACCTGCTGAAACACCGAATCCGCAATCCGGTCATTGATCAGCAGTTTCTTTTTCCACTGACCTTGTCCGTGCGTCGCATAAATCGCAGCAATCGTCGACCGCACTTCCTCGTAAAGAGTCTGCTTGAAGGCGTCGGTAGCCTGTTCAATCCCGGGTTCAATCGCGGCGGCATTCTGTTCGGCAGTCAGCGCCGGGTTCCGGTCGAGATTGTCGATAATCCAGCTCTCCCGTTCGGTTACGGTCTCCGCGCGAAACTCTTCCTGCGCCAGCTGGTATCCCCAATCGCGAAAACCGCCTTCGGTAAACTTTTGAATATTTCCCTTGTGCACCAGCGTCACGCTAGGCCGCTTGTGCGCCAGCGCGTATTTGATGGCCCGCCGCACCAGTCGTTTCGTACCGGTCGGCGAAATCGGCTTGATCCCCACACCGGAATCCCAACGAATCTGCTTCTTTCCGTCCTTCAACATGTCGTTGTTCAGAAAATTCAACAGTTTTTTGGCTTCCGCGCTGCCCGATTTCCACTCGATCCCGATATAGACGTCCTCGGTATTCTCCCTGAAAATAATCAAATCCATTTTTTCCGGATGCTTTACGGGGGAGGGAACTCCGGCGAAATACCGCACCGGCCGTTCGCAGGAATACAAATCCAAAATCTGCCGCAATGCCACGTTCAGCGAACGAATTCCTCCGCCCACCGGGGTGGTCAACGGTCCTTTAATGGCCACGCGAAAATCGCGAATCGCGTCCACCGTTTCGTTCGGCAACCATTCCTTGAACGTATTGAACGCTTTTTCGCCGGCGAACACTTCAAACCACGCCACCTGACGTTTCCCGCCATAGGCCTGTGCGACCGCCGCATCAAATACCCGCCGCGAAGCCTTCCAGATGTCGCGTCCCGTCCCATCGCCTTCAATGAACGGAATAATCGGGTGCTCGGGCACTTGCAATTCTCCGTCGCGGTAGCCAATCGCTTGGCCTGCTGCCGGAATCGCCTGTCCGTTATACGAATTCTTCATGACCCCAAATCCTCCACGAATTCTCGCAAAATGCGCCGCGCGGGCCCTGGCGAAGTCCCCCGGAACCATTTGCGAACTTAAAAAGATAGCACACCGCGCAGCAACAGAAAAACCTCACCGCCTCGTCAAATCCTTGTAACTTCCGGCCCGCCCGGTGTAACTTTTGCCGAGCGCCATGGCTCTACCCGGCGGAGATTGCTAAACTCTTGCTAGACAAAACCCAAGGCTCACCAAAATTCCAAGGAGAAATTCACATGATGATCGATTGGATCAACTACCAGAAGCAACTCGGAGGCCGCCTCGGCGAAGTCGCAAAGCTCAGTCCGGACACGCTCAAAGGCTACCAGACGCTGTCCGCTGCCAATTCGCAAAACAGCAAACTCGGCGAAAAAACGCGTCAGCTGATCTCACTGGCGGTCGCCGTCACCACCAAGTGCGACGGATGCATCGTGTTTCACACCGAAGCGGCTCTGAAAGCCGGCGCCAGCAAGGAAGAAATTTCCGAAGCATTGGGAGTTGCCGTGGCCATGAACGCCGGCGCAGCCCTGATCTACTCAACGCGCGTACTGGACGCCGTCGAAGCCCATTCGGCAAAAAAATAGGCTGGCGAACTGGAATAAAACAAAACGGACGCAGCCTTCGGGTCGCGTCCGTTTTTGTTTGTCGGGAGACCAGCGGAGCTGCGGCAAAGCAGTTCTTAAAATTGGTTCCACAAATACTGGTTATAGACCTCGTGGTGATACTGAACTTCCGGCGCTTTCACAAACGTCCCCAGCAGCCGGGCACAACGATCCGCAGAAGCTTTCTTCAAATCGGCGTACCGCGCCTTCACGTCGCCGCCCAGCAGCTTGGTGGTCCATTCCGCTTTCTGGAAATGCTCCATCGCGGTGTAGATGTTGTCCGGCAAATAGCGCTCGGCCTGGCGCAGGTTCTTGACCTTGGACGTTTCGCCGTCGAGTCCGGTTTTGAAGATGGAATGCAGCACCAGATACGGATTCGCATCCGGTCCAACCGATCGTACTTCGACGCGCGAACTGTTTTCGTTGCCGATGGGAATGCGCACCATCGATCCGCGATCGACGGCGGACGCCTTGATCTGATTCGGCGCTTCAAAGTGCGGATCGAGCCTGCGGTACGCATTCACGCTGGCATTCAGCAGGAGGCAGATGTCATTGCCGTGCGTCAAAATGCGATCGACAAAGGACCAGGCAAACTTGCTGAGCTTCTCCTCGCCCTTCGGATCCCACATCAAATTCTTAGTGCCTTTGCTGATGGAAACGTTGGTGTGCATGCCATTGCCGTTCACCCCCACCACCGGCTTCGGCAAAAAGCTCGCGGTCAATCCCATACGAGTGGCCACCTGCCGGCAAATCAGCTTATAAAGCTGAATCTGGTCCGCCGCCGCCACCACTTCGCCGTAACCATAGTTAATTTCGAATTGTGACGGCGCCACTTCCGGGTGGTCCTTCTCGTTCTGGAACCCCATCGCGCGCTGCACTTCGGCCGCGCTGTCAATAAACGACCGCAAGGGATCGCCGGGCAGCGAATGGTAGTAGCCGCCCGTATTCACATAATCAAACTTGTGTTTTTCCGCGTAATGCCTTTCCGCATCGACGCCTTCAAATAAGAATCCTTCTATCTCATTGGCCGCATTGAGCGTGTAGCCTTCCTTTTTGAACATTTCATTCGCGTAGCTCTTCAGAACGCCCCGAATATCGGCCGAGTACGGCGAGCCGTCCTTATCGATCACTTCGCCAAACACCAGAACCTTGCCCGAACCAAAAACGTCAGAAGGCGCCCAATAAAACGCGCTCCAATCCATTCCCAGGCGCAAATCGCTTTCCCGTTGCGCGGTAAATCCGCGTATCGAAGAGCCGTCAAATGTCAGATTATCCCAGCTCTTGATCAAGAATTTCTTATCATAGTCAAGCATGTGCAGGCGGCCTTCCAGGTCGCTGAACAGCACCGTGACCGCCTTGATCCGCTTTTCATCGGTCAGATACTTGATGCGGTCTTCCTGTATTTTGTGCGCGGCCACGCGGTTTTTCCGCTGCTCTTTGGCTTTCAGGTTCAGCTGCTCAAGTTCGTCATAACTAAGCGATAGAAAATTACGCAATTCGGTCGACATGAATCTCCTCAAAATGGGATAAAAGTGGGTGCGACAGTGAGCGCAGCGGTGAACAAGGGCCGTCCATCAAGCGGATAGGGTATCGCGCCGATCGCGAGAGCGTCAAATCGAAAAAGTGCAGCAAACGATTCAAAATATTTGTTCTCCCGAGGCGGATCCTCTGCCGTTTTTTTGCCGGGAACGCTGCTAAAAAGCCGGGCCGCCTTTCTGCGGCGGCCCGGCGCACACGGAATGCGGAGTCGCACGCTCCCGGGAATATCTAGTCGTAATATTCGTTGCCCAGATGCGTGATCAAATCCTCGCCCATCATCCAGCGAAGGGTGTTTTTCAGCTTCATCGACTGAATGAACAGGTCGTGTTCCGGATATAAGCCGGGAGCGGTCATCGGCGATTTGAAGTAAAAGCTCAGCCATTCCTGAATCCCGCGCATGCCGGCGCGCTGCGCCAGGTCCAGGAACAGAACCAGGTCCAGAACAATGGGAGCCGCCAGAATCGAATCGCGGCAGAGAAAATCGACCTTGATCTGCATGGGATAGCCGAGCCATCCAAAAATGTCGATGTTGTCCCAGCCCTCTTTGTTATCCCCGCGCGGCGGATAGTAGTTAATGCGCACCTTGTGGTGCATCTTGCCGTACAGGGAAGGATAGAGTTCCGGCTGCAAGATATATTCAAGCACGCTCAGCTTGGACTCTTCCTTGGTCTTGAACGAGCCGGGATCTTCAAGGACTTCGCCGTCGCGATTTCCTAAAATATTTGTCGAAAACCAACCGTCCAACCCCAGCATGCGGGCCTTGAAAGCCGGCGCCAGTACGGTCTTCATCAAGGTCTGGCCCGTCTTGAAATCTTTTCCGGCAATCGCCACACTGTTGTCGAGCGCCAATTTCTGGATTGCCGGAATATCCACACTCAAGTTCGGCGCGCCGTTGGCGTAGGGGACTCCGCTGGTTACGCAAGCCCAGGCGTACATCATGGAGGGGGCAATGTCCGGATGATTGGACTTCATCGCCTCCAGGAATTTTTCCGGCGTCGAGTGCACATCGCCGGGCTTCAAAAATGATTCCGTCGATCCACACCAGCACGCCACCAGGCGGGAGACTTTTGTAGTCTTCTTGAAATCTGCGATGTCGTCCTTCAGCTGCAGCGCGATCTCATACTTGTTCTTGCCCTTTTTCACGTTGGGGCCGTCAATGAGCTTCACGAAATTCTTGTCGAACGCCGCCTTCATCGGCTTGATCTTTGACAGGAACGGCTTCACCTTGGCCAAATCCTTGTCATTCAAGACACCGGCATTCTCCGCCGCTTGAAACGCGTTGTCTTTGAAAATATCCCAGCCGCCAAAAACCACATCGTCCAGGCCCGCCAGGGGCACAAACGCACTAATCTTGGGGGTCTTACCGTCGGTACGTTTGCCCAGACGAATCGTGCCCAACTGTGTCAACGATCCTACCGGGGCCGACTTTCCCGTCCGTACCAGTTCCACTCCGGCCATAAAGGTGGTGGCCACGGCTCCCATTCCCGGAAGCAAAATTCCCAGTTTTCCCTTGGCTGGCGCAATCTTTGAGGGCTTATCCATGCAACTCCTTTGAGTAGGCGATCAGGCCGCGTTCAACATTCAGTAAAAGCGTATTAAGCAAACGCCCAATTTTGCGCGAACCGCAGCCGATTTGCAAATCGGCTGAGGAAAGGGAATTGCGTCGCCGGCGCGGCCCCCCGTTCTCGCCGGAGGTGTTTTGGGAACGATTTGACTTGATTGCATTTACGCCCGGGGGCACGGAACGGAAAAGCCAGGACGCCGGTGTTGTGCTACAAAGTACGGTCATGGAAAACCAGAACGATTTGCCGGGCGCACGAAATAATCCAGCAAAGGGGCAGGAAGCGCCGGGCAAAAGCGAGTTGGACCTGGGCTACTACGGGTGGCGGGTGGTGGTGGCGGCATGTTTTGGGGTGATGGCCGGGTTTGGATCGTTGTTTGTTTATACGTTTGCGGTGTTTGTGAAGCCGCTCGGGGCGGCGTTTGGATGGAGTCGCGAAGCGGTTTCTCTCGGCTTTGCCCTGGCGGCCCTGACGGTCGGGGCTTGCTCGCCGCTCATTGGGAAGTTGCTCGATCGGTTTGGGCCGCGGCGGATTATTCTGCCGTCGATGGCGGTATTTGCCTGTGGGGTAGCGTCGCTGGCGTTTTTGCATCCGGGAATCTGGCAGTTTTATCTGACGTGCGTGGTGATTGGCGTCGTGGGCAACGGGGCGGCCCATCTGGCGTATGCGCGGTCGATAGCGACCTGGTTTCACAAGCGTTTGGGAACAGCGCTCGCCTTCGTGATGGTGGGAGCGGGATTGGGGGCGATGATCCTGCCGGTGGTGGCACAGGCGGTGATGGACAAGTCAGGTTGGCGGGCGGCGTATGCGACGTTGGGCGGGATGGCCCTTTTGCTGGGATTGCCACTCAGCTGGAACTACATCCGGGAGCGCGGAGCGGCGGAGACAGAATCCACTCAGACCGCGCCGGTCGAGCATTCGGGCGCAACATTTGGCGAAGGACTCGGCTCATACGCCTTCTGGATTATTGTGGCGGTGCTGTTTGTGAGTTCGATCAGCATGAATGGAGCGATTACGCATATGTCGGCGTTGCTGACCGATCGCAGGATTTCTCCGGCAGATGCGGCCTGGTGCGCGTCAATTCTGGGCGGAACGAGTGTACTGGGCAGGATCTTTACGGGGTGGCTGCTGGACCGGTTTGCGGGAGCGCGGGTAGCGTTTGTCGTGAGCTTGATTACCGCGGCGGGAATTTTTTTACTGGCCCGGGCGGACAGCTTTCTCGCAGGAGGGGCGGCGGCGGCACTCATTGGGATCGGGGCGGGCGGCGAGGCAGCGATCACGCCTTATTTGCTGACGCGGTATTTTGGGTTGCGATCGTTTTCGACTCTGTATGGGCTGACGTGGACTTTTTATGCGGCGGCGGGCGCGACCGGGCCGGTTGTTCTGGGACGGGCGTTCGATTCAACGGGGTCGTATGTTTCGCTGCTGGAGATTTTGGGACTGGCGCTGGCGGTGGCGGCGGTCCTGAATCTCTTGCTCCCGAAGTATGCAGATGCGGCGGCAGCGTAAGCGAACGCAACAGCCAGCAGCGGCCGCTGCTGCCGGATCCGGACTTGGCGCTGGCAGCGTGGACAGAGCCCGGGACGCCGTTACAGTTGGCCGCACCTTGCGGTATATTTTCTGTGGCCCAAGAGGTACCCCGGCCGAACCAAATCACAAGGCAGGTAACCATGCAGGTCAAAGTGACGAGCGTGCCGGTGCTGGAGCAGGACCAGGCGCTGGCGTTTTACACAGTTGTATTGGGATTTGTAAAAAAACACGATATTCCCATGGGTGAATTCCGGTGGTTAACGGTGGTGTCCCCGGAAAGTCCGGATGGAGTGGAATTGCTGCTGGAGCCGATGGCGTTTCCTCCAGCGAAGGTTTACCAGAAGCAGCTTCACGACGCCGGGATTCCGTGGACGGCGTTTGCCGTGGACGATATTCAGAAGGAGTATGAGCGGCTGGTCGCACTCGGCGTAGTTTTTAAGGCAAAACCACAGAAGATGGGGCCGGTCATGCTGGCGGCGCTTGACGATTCCTGCGGCAACTGGATTCAACTCGTGCAGAAATAAGTTGGCTTCTCGCGTAGGCCTCGGCGCAAAAGAGGAACCGCGGCACGCGTTTGCGGGCGGCTTCTCAGCCGGCGAGAGACTCGATGGCGCGCACCGCTTCAGGCGACAACGCGATCGCTCGACTGGCGAGATCCTGCGTCATGTGCGTGGCGTCGGAGGTGCCCGTGAGCGGAAGCATTCCCAGGGCGCGGGCGAACGCAAAAATAATTTGCGGCGGACCAGCCCCGGCTTGCGCTGCCAAATCTTGAAGCAAAGGGTGGCGTAGCACTGCGACGTTGGCGGTGAGCAGCGAGAATCCCTGGTAGCGGATCTTCCGTTCGTTGCAGAATGCGCGCATATCGCGATCCCAACCCAGATGCGCAAAACAGCGATTTTGCACAAATGTGGGAGGCTCCGGGTGCGCTGCAGCCATCTGCTGGAGATGCCGGAGCGACACATTGCTGACACCGAGGTAGCGAACGCGGCCGGCGTCGCGTTCTCCGAGCATGGCCGACCACACTTCGGAGTCGGCAGCACCCCAGGCTGAGCCGGAAAGCGGTCCGTGCAGAACGTAGCTATCGAGGTAGTCGGTTCCAAGATGCACAAGCGAACTCGCCACGGACTGACTGACCTGCGTTGCGAAATCAGCGGAGGGATCGTAGGGAAGTCGGTGGTCCTGACCCCGCTCGTAGGTGAACTTGGTCTGAAGAAAAAGCTCGGCGCGCGAAACTATCCCGGCGCTGTAGGTCGCCGCAAGCGCTTCTCCGACGCCGGCTTCAAAATAGTGTTTGCGTTGGTTGGCAGTGTCGATCGCCCGGAAGCCGGTTTTTATGGCGAGCTCGGTGAGAGCTTTGGTGCGGTCCTCTTTCCAGGCGGTGCCGTACAGCAAGTCCGGGACAAGCGGTGAACCGGTAGTCATGGCCACAGTTTGCCACGATTGCCGTGATCCGGGCGCGTGCAGGCACGCGAATTATTGCAGGGCGTAAAGGTTTCCGTCGGTGCTGCCGAAATAGATTACGTTATCGACGACCACCGGGGAGGACAGGATGCTGCCGGTTGCATACATTTTTGCGACCCCCACGATCATGGAGTCGTAAAAATCATCGGCGAAGGCCGCAGCATAGTCGGGACCACCTCCCGGCTTGGAAAACTTCGTGAGATTCTCCCGTGAAGCGTCGGTCTGGAAGGACCACGCGGTTTTTCCTGCCGTCAGATCGAGCGCCGTGAGCTTGCCATCCTGTGTGCCGAGGTAGGCAAAGTTTCCGGCAATGGCCGGAGACGCAAAAATGGGCCAGCCGCCTGCTTTCAGTGAGGCCAGCGACGTGCCGGATTGGGCGTCAACGACGTAGAACAGGGAAGTGTCGGAGGTGCCGAAATACACTTTGCCGTCGCGAACGGCGGGGGAAGTGATGACCCAGGAACCTTTATTGTTAAAGGCCCATTTTTTCTGGCCCGTTTTCGCAGCGAGCGCGTACAGGTTGGAATCGCGACATCCGAAGTAGACAACGCCATCGGCGACGGTAGCGGAGGATTGAATTCCCACTTGATTGTGGATGACGTTGTCTTCGCCGGTCTTGAACCGCCACTTTTCTCGTCCGCTGGCGGCGTCGATCGCGTAGAAAAAACTGTCCCAACTGCCGATAAAGACCGTGCCATCGGCAATGGCTGGGGAAGCGTGAACCACATCGCCCGTTTGAAATTTCCAGTTGAGCCGTCCGGAGGCGGCGTCGAGGGAATAAATGTTGCCGTCGCCGCTGCCGAAGTAGACGGCACCTGCGGCGACCGACGGCGACGACAGATAGCAGTCAAAAGGATCGGGCATGGTTTCGTTCACGGGTTGCGAGCCGTGCAGACGCTTTCCCGCGAAGCGTCTTTCCCCATCCGTTTTAAATTTCCATTTCAGCCCTCCGGTTGCGGCGTCAACGGCATAGAAAGCGCCGTCATAGCTGCCGAAGAACACCACACCGCCATCGACGGCGGGCGAAGAGTTGACGCGAGAAGGCGTCGGAAATTTCCATTTCTGCGCGCCCGAGGCCAAGTCCACGGCGTAAAGATTCCCGTCCACGCTCCCAAAGTAGGCGACTCCGGCGACAATGGCAGGCGAGCTGATGACGCTTCCCTTGGTCTGAAATTTCCACTTCACTTTGCTGAATTGAGCGACACCGGAACCCGCGTATGTGCCGGTATGCTCGAGGTTGCCCCTGAACATCGGAGCGTCAGTGGCCATGGCGGGAGCGGCAAGAACGAGAGCCGTTAGCAATGTTAGGTTTCGCATTTGTGGCGTTAGACGGCGGACGGGACGGGGCGTAAGCACCAGGGGCAGCCGGGACGCGCGAACTCGAAAATGAATTAGCTTAAATTTTGCTAACCGAGGCGCTCGACTGTCTTCGCAATGAGGCTCTTGGTTCCCTCGTAGGGGTCGCCTGCGCTGTCCCATTCCATGGACAGGAAGCCGCGATAGTTGCTCCGTTTCAAGATCGCGAACGCTCGAGCCAAGTCCACATGGTAGGCCCGGCCCTTTTCTCCGTCTTCAACCTCTTTCACGTGGCAGATGTTGTAGGCGTGGCTGCACATGGCCCGAAAGCCGCGATCGTTGTAATCCTCGGTTGAGATGGCGAGAGAGTTGGCGAAATCGGGCAGGGCGCGCAGCCAGGGTGTGCCCGCTTTTTCAATGACGCGGGCGACGAAGAACGGATCTTCGCTGATGGAATCGTCGTTTTCCAGGTTGATGACGACGTTGTTCCGGGCGCCGTACTCGGCCACTTGGCCGAGGCTTTCTGCGGCGCGATCCACGTCGGGTCGAGAGTCCTTGGCAGATGCGATGTGCGTGCGAATGCTGGGCGAACCTACGGCGACTGCGACGTCCACCCATTTCCGTGCGTAAGCGACAGCGGCCCCGCGGTCTTTACGGTCCAGGGAATAAGGGCTTTGTTCTCCATCGACGGCGATGTTTACGATTTGTGCGTGAGATTTTTCAACGCTGGCGCGAAACCCGGCGAGATAGCCGGCATCGACGGAGTGGAAATGGCGGCTCCACGGTTCGATTTTGTTGATCTGGAAGTTTTCTATGGCGTGCGCGGCAAAATCCTTCAGGTCGATTTTCCGGGGAGAAATTGCTTCGCCCGGACCGGCGATGAACTCGCGGAACGGATAGGACGCGATGGAAAGGCGGTCGCGCGAATTGGCAGGGAACTCGATTGACGGACCGCCGGACGGTGCCGCGAACAGGATTCGAGGAGACCAGAAAGCACCAGCGGCGGCTACCGTCGACTGGGTCAGGAATTGGCGGCGCGTTTTGCGGGTCAAAGTGGCAGCAGTTTACCAGATTTTAGATTGAAAATCGGGAAACTCCTCGCCGACCATTCTCCCGGACGCGTGCACGCCACCTAAGGAAGGGTGAAGGCCACGACCGCGTCGCCTTGCTTTGTGTTTAGTTTGCCGTGGCCGCCGGCGGCGATAACAACGTATTGCTTGCCGTGGACTGAATAGGTCATGGGCGTGGCCTGGCCACCGGCCGGCAGCTCAAATTTCCAAAGTTCAGTGCCGCTGCCTGAATCGAAGGCCCGGATGTAGTTGTCCATGGAGGCGGCAGTGAAGACCAGGCCGCCTGCGGTGATGATGGGACCGCCCAGATTGATGGTTCCGGTTTGTGCTCCAGGAACGAAAGAGCCGAGAGCCGTGTCCCAGACTTTTTTGCCGGTGAAGAGATCGACGGCTTCGGTTGTGCCCCAGGGTGGAGCGTTGCAGGGCGTTCCGCCGGGTGAGAACAGAAAGGAACGGTATAAACCGTACGGAGACGGCGTCTGTCCGGCAAATTCGCCGTAGATGCGATTGTCTTGCGGGGCACCGCTCTGTTCCTCGAATTGTGCGCGGGGAATCAATTTCGTCCAGGCAATCAGCCGATTGGTGTTGGCAATCATGATGTGGCGCTCGGGATCGTAGGCTGCGCTGCCCCAATTCACTCCTCCGACATTGCTCGGATAGACGAGCGTCCCCGCCAGGCTGGGTGGAGTAAACACGCCTTCGTAACGGAACGATTTTAGTTTTTCCTGGCACCAAAGCTTGTCTTGCGGAGTCTTGCCGAACAGTGCGGCGGGGTCGAGCGTTTCCGGGACGAGTGAAATGGTAGAGAACGGCTGAGTTGCGGAACTTTCCTCGCCCTCGACGTCCGATTTCGGCACGGGCCGCTCTTCTACCGGGAGAAGCGGTTTGCCGTTGAGGCGATTCAAGACAAACACGTGGCCCATTTTGGTGTTGATGACCACGGCCGGAGTGCCATCCTTCCAGGTGAACAGGGTCGGCTGTGAGGCGACGTCGTAATCCCACAAATCATGGTGGACAACCTGAAATCCCCAGACGAATTTTCCTGTCGAAGCGGTAAGCGCGACGACCGAGTTCGCCCATTTATTGTCGCCCTTGCGGATGCCGCCAAAGTAATCGGGACTGGCGCTGCCGGTGGGGATAAAAACCAAATCGTGGCCGGCGTCGACGGAAAGTGTGGACCAGGCGTTGCCGGCTCCGGTGCGGGGCTTGGTGTCGAGCGCCCAGGGAATCGGATCCCAGCTCCAGCTCAGCCGTCCGGTACGAGCGTCGTAGGCGCGCACAATGCCGCGGCCGGTGTTGACGCGCCAGTTGTCGGCGATCGAAGACCCGACAATAACCAGGCCGGCGGAAATTGCCGGCGCCGATGTGACTTGATAGCCGCCTCCCCATTCGGCGGGAACATCGGCATCGGCCTTCAAATCAATTTCGCCGCCGGTCCCGAATTTCGCACAGCGTTCCCCGGTTTGGCCGTCGAGCGCTATCAAACGGGCATCCAGCGTTCCCAGAAAAATCCGCAGCCGGCAGGGTTCGTCGGGCCGCGCTTTGGCATCGAGCCAGGACGCCACTCCACGCGAAGAAACTTCGGAGTAGTCGTGGGAGGTCGAAATGTGGGGATCAAACTCCCAGATCTTCGCTCCGGTGACCGGGTCGAGCGCGATGACGTGATTGTAGGGAGTGGTCAAGAACAGTTTTCCTGCAACGAAAATGGGGGTGGTTTCAAAGGTAGCCTTCTTGTTGAGTTCGCTCGGTTGCCCGAGCGCGCCCGTGTGATAGGTCCAGGCGACCTTGAGCTGGGCCACATTGCTTCGGTCAACTTGCGTGAGCGGAGAATAGCGGGCGCCGCCGGGATCGTTGCCATAGTTCGGCCAAGCGGCATCCGGCCTTGTCTGCGCCACGGCGTGTGCCGCAAGCCATGCAAGGACCAGCAGCAAGATAAGCCATCGCGACGTGCGGCAAAAGGATGTGCTGTTCATGGAGCAAAAATACCGGAGCTGGTCGGGGCTGGCAAATCGGGTGGGACGAGTGGGCTCAGCTTCGGGACGAACGGGCTGAAAATGCCATTTTGCGGAGCTGCGGGCAGGACTTCAGGTAGCGGCGGGACCAGCGCAACTCGGTGTTGTCCAGTAGAAGAACTTTGTACTCGCCGTGAAACCAGGGCCGCAGTTCCCGGATGGCCTCGAGACGCGCGATGCTGCCGCGATTGAGACGAACAAACAGTTTCGGGTCGAGTGCTTCTTCTAACGCGTCCAACGTTCCCCGCAGGGTGTGTGTTTTCCTGCCGCAGTGGATCAGCAAATAGTTTCGTTCGGCTTCAATCCAGGAAATGTCGCGCACGGCCAGGAAATAGGCCCGGTCATTCTCGTGAATCAGCAAGCGGTCGGGAAAGGACGTTTCCAGGCGAATCTGGGCCAGCATCGCCTTTAGGCGCCCTTCGAGGCCATTCCCTGTTTGGGCGCGCTGTTCGCGCATGCGCTCGAGCGACTTGCGGAAGCGTTCCTCGCTGACCGGTTTCAATAGATAGTCAAACGCATGAACCTCGAACGCGCGCAGCGCAAATTTATCGTGCGCGGTGATGAAGATGATTTCCGGGAGCGGTATTTTCGAAGCAGAAAGCGCCTCTACCACGCGGAAACCATCCATCGCCGGCATTTGTACATCGAGGAACACCACGTCTGGCTGGTGTTTGCAGATGGCGGCGACCGCCGCTTCGCCGCCATCCGCTTCCCCGACGACTTGCAGGTCGCTTTCGTCCCGCAGCAGGCGCAACACTTTGCGGCGAGCCGGGGCTTCGTCGTCGACTACCAGCGCCCGCAGTGGAGTGGCTGCATTCATGGAGGTGTCGGGGTGCTTCCCGAAGGCGACTCAACAGGCCGCGGCCTTGCGGAAGGGCACGCGAAGGGTAATTTCCGCGCCACCGTCGGCCGCATTGCCAATCAGGAATAACCCTTGCTCGTTTCCGTACAGTTGCGCCAGGCGATTGCGAATATTGACGAGCCCCAGCCCCCGGCCGAGCGCCGCGGCGGCATCGCCATTGGGGAATCCGCAGCCATTGTCAGAGACGCGCAGGATGAGACTGCCATTTTCGCGGTACGCTGCAACGGAAAGCTCCATCGCGGCTTCGCCCGGTTTCATTCCGTGGCGCAGCGAATTCTCGAGCAACGGCTGCAGAACGAGTTGCGGCACAAGCGAGTCGGCAAGGTCGGTCGCCACGGAATATCGCACGCGCAGCTTTTCCTCGTAGCGGCGTTGCATCAGATGGAGATAGAGCCGGGCGATTTCTACTTCTTCGGCGAGGCGGATTTCATGCGATTGCGAGGCACGCAGCGTCAGTCGCAACAAATCGCTTAGTTGCGTGATCATCTCATCGGCGGCTTTCACGTCCTCATACATCACCGAAGAAATGGTATTGAGCGTACTAAAAAGAAAATGTGGTTGAATCTGCAAACGGAGATTTTCCAGCTGCGCCTGGGCCAGCCGGGCTTGAAGTTCGGCGACGGCGAGCTGTTGCGCCTGGGCCGCTTGAAAACGGCGAAAGTAGTAGTAGATGCCAACGACCAGGGTGTAGACGACCAGATGGTTGGAGAATTCCATCGGATAGCGATACCGCATGATTCCGTAGTAGTAGGGCCCCAGCCCCAGCAGCGGAGACAGCAGGTGGCGGCTCAGGGCCATCAGGGAAGTGTGCGCCAGGGAAAATACGAGCGCGCAGCCGACATGCCACGCGCCGCGCTGCCACCAGCCCATCCGGCGGAATAAATATTTATCGGCAACCGCAATCAGCGCCGGCAACAAGAGGAAGAAGGTATAGACCCCGGTGCCCTCCTCCAGAGCGCGCATCTTCCAGGCGCCCGGGCGTGCTCGGGAAAGATCATCAAGGTGGCGGTATTCGAAAAGAAGAAACGCGACGGCGGTAAAGGCCAGAAAAAGCAGAAACCACACCAAGGCCCGAGACGGACGGGGTTTTTCAGGTAGCGCGGTCAGCGGGGCCAAGGCCATGGGCTCAGAACGATTATGCTTGAGAATACGCCGCTCGTTTCGGGAAAGTTACCTGCGGCGCGATTGCGTGGCCGAGCGCTGTCGCCCTCGCCAAACATTTCCGCTCGACTTTAAATCCGCCTTGCGACTACCTTGGTACTGGCTGGCGGCTTCTTGGCTGGCGAGGGCCTATGGACGGTTCAACAGATATCGAGCGGGCAGTCCGCGACTTGGCCGAACATCGCCAGGACGTGCTCGCGGACGCGTCCTCGACCGGGCGGTTGAATCGCTTGCTCGAGATGCTGGTAGCGCGAAATGGCAGCGACCTGCTGCTGGTTGCCGGGGCGCCGGCGTGCATTCGCGTCCACGGGGGCCTCGAAGCCGTTGACGCAACTCCGTTGAACGGGCCGGAGATTGAATCGATTGTGCTACCTGCGTTGAGCCAGCACGCCCTGAAATTATACCGGGAAGCCAATATCGCCGATTCTTCCTATCGCGTCGGGAAGCTCGGACGGTTTCGGATTAATCTTCACCGGGAGCGAGGCAGGGCGGCCGCTGCCATACGCGCGTTGCCGCATGCGGTGCCCTCGCTGCGGGACCTAAACCTGCCCCCCTCGGTTGAACTGCTGGCCCATCTATCGCGGGGGCTGGTGCTGATCGGCGGGCCGGCCGGATCGGGAAAGTCGACAACGCTGGCGGCCCTGATCAACGAGATCAACCGGAACAAGCCCCGCCACATTGTGCTTATCGAGGATCCCATTGAATATGAACACGTTCATCTGAACGGGGTGCTCGAACAGGTGGAGATTGGGACCGATGCGCCGGACTTCCCGACAGCGCTGCGGGCGGCGTTACGGCAAGCGCCCGATGTGATTGTCGTCGGGGAAATGCGCGACGCAGAAACGATGCGGATTGCCGTGGCGGCGGCGGAA
>DATHFT010000196.1:0-10075 GCA_035317965.1 Saccharimonadales bacterium (SeqCode)
CCTTCAGTGGGCCAAAATCCATCCACGTCCAGCTAAAGAATGGTCAGCGGCGCGCTCTCACTGCGGATTTCATTTTCCTGAATGCCGGGGCGCGGCCGACCGTGCCGCCGCTTGAAGGGCTGAGCAAGGTCCCGTTTCTTACCAGCACTTCCATCATGGAGCTGGACAAGGTCCCCGAACATTTGCTGGTACTGGGCGGAGGCTACGTTGGCCTTGAATTCGGCCAGATGTTCCGCCGGTTTGGCAGCCGCGTCACGATCGTGCAGTCCGGCGAACAAGTCCTCAAAGGAGAAGACGCCGACGTTGCGCAGGAAGTGGCAACAATTCTCAGACAAGACGGGATCAAGATTCTTGTGAAGACGAAAGCGGAAAGCGTATCGCGCAAAGGCACCAGGATACGTCTCCAGGTTCGCACGGGGGGAAAGTCCCAATCACTCACAGGTTCGCACCTGCTCGTGGCCGTGGGCAGGACGCCCAACTCCGATACCCTCGACGTCACTGCGGCCGGCCTCGCGACCGACGACCGCGGCTTTATTAAAACCGACAGCAAACTCGCGACCAGCGTCCCTGGCGTGTATGCCATTGGCGACATCAAAGGCGGCCCCGCCTTTACGCACATTTCTTACGACGATTTCCGCATCATCCGGGACAACCAGCTCGAAAACGGCGATGCCAGCATCGCCGGGCGCTTCGTTCCCTACACCGTTTTCATCGACCCCCAGCTGGGACGCGTGGGCCTCACAGAAACACAAGCTCGCGAACAACAACGCCGGATTCGCGTCGCCAAAATGCCGATGAGCTACGTAGCCCGCGCTCTGGAAACCGACGAGTCGCGCGGCTTCATGAAGGCCATTGTCGACGCCGGTACCAATCAGATTTTGGGCGCCGCTGTTCTGGGAGTCGATGGCGGAGAAATCATGTCGCAAATCCAGATCGCCATGATGGGCAAACTGCCGTACACGGTCCTCAAGGACGCTGTTTTTTCGCATCCCAACCTTGCTGAATCGCTGAACAATCTCTTCAACCATTTTGTGAACGAGTAGGTTCTGGCCGCCGCTCGCTAGAATACGCGCCCCAGCGAAAAAAACCATTTGTGATGTCCGGCGTCTCCGACGCTCTCGCCCACCACAATCGGTCCGAACGCCGTTTCGGCCACCACGCCGACCGCCAGGTCGTTCGGAAACCGGCTGGCATTCGCTGCTCCGTACATTTTCGCGAATTCATAGGAGCCAATCGCGTAGATTTTCTTGCCGAGGAACGGCGGCAGGGTGAACAGATCGTGCAAATAGCCCGCTCGAAAGTAGTAATACTGGTTTCCGTAGAGCTCATTCAGTCCGTAGGCGCTCAGTCGAGTAGGCCCGCCAAGGAAAAATTGCGGAATCCCGGTATTCCTTGAACCAAAGGTCGTGCCCGCTTCCCCGGAGACGAATAGCGATGCCGGCCGTGTGATGGGCTTGAAATATTCGAGACGCGCACTCATGGCCGGAAAAACGTCCGTAGCTCCGGGATTTGTGTCGTACAAGTGAAACGTGGATTCGCCAAAAACTCCACGGCGTGGAATTACGGGGTCATCGGTCAAATCGAGTAAGTATTGCACGCGAAAATCGCCGACGCGCCCGCTCACCGAGGAAAACGCCGGCTGCCCGAGCCGCAACTGTCCACTGGCATAGCCCACTTCATAGCCCGCGCGAATCTCACTGTAGCGGTTGAAGCCGTAGCCAATGTCTGCGCCAATGCCGGCCCGGTAGATGCGGTAGTCCGCCACCGGATCGTTTTTTGAAAAAATCTTGAACGCCGTATCACTGGCATCGGCATGGGGAGCGAAAAACCATTTGCTCACCGCATTGAACGGCTTGTACAACTCACTCCGCACTCCATACGTGCTGCCAAAGAGAAAATCGGTCCGCCACTCGGAACGGAACCCGGCCACATCGAGAAACGTAAGCCTGGCGCCGAGCGTGAAATTCACATCACCGCTTTCCGAGCCATCCACCTCGAACGCCGGTTGCAGGGTTGGGGGCGCATAATTTTTCTCTCCCAGCAGGATCAGCAGCCCTTGTTGCCCGTTTTGCTCGGCAATCCGGTAGCCCACCGTGTCGTAGCGGCCGCCTCCGGTCAAACGCGTCAAGGCGCGATCGAGCTTGTCGGTGTCGAGCGGTTTGGCCGTGAGCGGCTTGAGGAAAAGTTCCACGTTTTGCGTGCGGTCCGGGTCCGGGTCCGACCCTTGCACCTTGATGAACTGGGGCACCGGCTCGACCGTTTTCTTGCGCGCTTCCCGCTCGGCCACATACTCGCGCCAGGCGGTGTCACCCAGCGCAAATCTCTCGAGCAGCTTCACCCGGCCACTCGCCGCGTCATAACCCTTCTGCATGATCGGTTCGTTTTTCCGGTAGTCCGTGCTCTCGAACTCGTTCAGTGGCACCGACACCACGGCGTCGGCCCCGGACATGCCCTTTAGTTCGTTCTCGGCGATCACCACGCGCACCGACTGCTGCAGCACCCCAAACAGCGACTGCACGTCCTTGGCTTCGGCCGGCTGAGTTTCCAGATGCACGCCGATCACAATATCGGCGCCCATCTCCCGCACAACGTCCGTTGGCAGGTTATTCACGAGGCCGCCGTCCACATACACCCGGTTGCCGTCCGTGACCGGCGAAAAAACGCCCGGAATCGACATCGTCGATCGCAGCGCTTCAGCGAGCGGCCCGCTGGAAAAAACATGCGCCTTTCCCGTAACCAGTTCGGTGGCCACACAGCGAAACGGCACCGGCAACTCATCAAACGACTCCATCTTGTAGTACGGCAGAGTCTCGCGGTCGATCAGCAGCCCGATCTGGTGTCCGGCATTCAGCCCGGCCGGAACCGCAAGTCCATTGCGCAATCCAAGCACCAGGGCATTGGGATAGGCCCGCTGATCTTCTTTGCGGCGGTACGACAAATCTTCATACCCTGTCCGTCCGGCAAGAATTCCATCCCAATCCACGCCTTCAATCAGTCGCCGCAATTCCGCCGGACTCATCCCTGCGGCATAAAATCCTCCGACCAACCCGCCCATACTGGTCCCCGCCAGGCAATCGACCGGGATGTGGTGCTCTTCAAACCATTGCAATACGCCGACGTGAGCCAGTCCTAAAGCCCCTCCGCCTTCCAGCGCCAAGCCAATGCGCAGCCGCCCTGGCTGACCTCCGGCAGGAACTGCCTGACACGCGGGCAAGCGTCGGGCAGGGGAGGCAGATGCCGTCGCGGCTCGACCGTTTTCTTGACCCAGCACAATCGTCGGAAACAGCAGGAGAAGGGAAAGGGCGACCATACGGCACATGCGACACTCCTCGGGAAAAGCGAATAAAACGACGTTTAAAACGAATTTGGAAGTTACTTCTACAGCACACTTTTAGCAGTCTCCGCCACCCTCGCTACGCCTGCAAGCGCTTTAGCATCAGCACGGTAACCACACGGCGGCGGTTTCGGTGTCGAAACGCGCATTCCTACCTTACACACAGGCGTTTCACCGTTCGCTTTCGCCCCGCAACCCCGGCCGCTACTCTGAGGTCACCGAAACTTTTGCCGTTTTGCCGTACTTCATGCTGTGACTGTCTTGTTTTAGGGAATTGAGGAAGAAATGCGCTTTGTTCTCCGTGCACTACTTACGTTTGGTCTGGCGATTTGCCTGGCGGTGACGCCGGTCCATTCCGCGCCAGCCCCGCCGACCGGCATCATTCTTGAGGCGACCGGAGCGCATCTCGGCAACGCGTCGGCATCGAGCGGCGGATCGGTCTACTTTGGCGACGTGATCACCACGGAAGCAGACGGGCACGCCACGCTCCGCGTCGGCCAGACGCAATTTCAATTGTCGGGCGACACCACGGTAGCCTTTTTCCCGAGCGCGAACGGCCCGGCCGCGCAGCTCCGCCATGGCACGCTCACCATCTCAAACAACACCGCCACTGAAAATTTCCGCGTGTATGCCTCGGACGTCCTGGTCGTGCCGCAGGCGGTCCGCCCGATTCTTGCGCAGGTCACTTTCAACTCCTCCTGCAGCGTACAGGTCAGTTCGCAGGAAGGAAAAGTTGACGCCACGTCCGGCCATGAAACGAAGACCGTCGAAGCACAGCACAGTTACGCCGTCCGCCTTGAATTTTCCGTGAACGATTCGCGCGTTCCGGCCATTGGTCCGGACGACGACGATTTCCACCGTGGCCATAACCATAGCGCCTGCGCTGCCGCACCTCATGAAGCGCGCGGGAAAGTACCCATCGCCGGCGGAAGTTCGCATTTCGTTGAGATCATCGGAGGCGTAGCGGTGATTGTCTCGATTATCGGAATCCGTAAGTCCCTGGAAAGTCCCGACCGTCCCTGAACCGCAAGACTCGCGTCTGAATCGCCCTACGCCCGGATAACCAGCGCTTGCCGGTGTTCCGTGTCTTGCTCGAGCACCCCATACCTCCGGCTGCGGCCTTGGAGTATCCTGTAGACAGCAACCAGACATCGCTGTGTGCCGGTTTCCCGAATCCAGCAGCGACGTTTGCCAGCCGCCTTTGGAGTGAACTATGCCCGACGAAAGCAAAACCCTCGATACCATGCATCACGTAGCGGTCCCCGTCAGCAACGTGCAGGACACGGTTGACTGGTACATGAAAAATTTTGATTGCCAGGTAAGCTATCAGGACGATACCTGGGCCCTGCTGCAATTCGCCAACATCAGCATGGCGCTTGTCCTTCCCAACCAGCACCCGCCGCATTTCGCGGTACTCGGCGACCCGGCGGCCTACGGCGAACCCAAAACCCATCGTGACGGCACCCGCTCGGTGTACCTGACGGATCCTTCCGGCAACGCCGTGGAAATCCTGGCCTTAAAATAAAAACAGGGATTCCGCGCAGGCGCAATCGCGGGACCGCCGCAAACCCTCTCCAGGGCCAGCATCCGCGATCGTCATTTCACCGCAACTCCCTTTTTGATTGTCCCTTTTGCCCGCGCCACTCGCAGCAACTCCGGATAAAACTGCACAAAGGAATGCTCAACGGCAGCATTCTGCTCATGGCATTTCCAGCATTCATTTTTCCCGGGCGACTGTGCGCTGGCTTCTCGCTCCGCCCCGTCAAAATTAAAATACGCCCACTTGTCCGCGAACCGTTTCTCGTCTTTGACTTCCACATCGAGCCCTTCGAACTCGGTCTGAAAATTTCCATGCTTGTTGATCGAGCCCTGGGATGTCGACCCGTAGACCTCCAGAACAAACATCGTATGGTCCGGCCAGTTCCCGTTTGCCAGGTAGTAGTCATAGGAGGCCGGAGCCACAAAGACATTGGTAAACGCCTTGTTCCCGCCTTCACTCGCCCGTTCGCTATAACTCATTCCGTATCCCGAAGACACAAACACCCACCGCCGGTATCCTTCGGGCCGCAGCAATTTCCCCGCGGCCGTAAATTGCGGGGCCCCGGCGGCACCTCCGTCCGCCGCGCGACCGGCCCCGATGGCCACGCCGGCGACCAGCACACCCGCAACCAAGAGTATGAAAATGGTTTTCATCCCATTCCTCCTTACAAATCCAGCTCCGGCCCGCGGCGAAGCACGGGACGCTACACTATGTCGTCGCACGCCATATATACCACAGACGCCGCCGCTCGCCATCCGTTTCCGCTTTTTTTAAGGGTTGCCCGGCTTTTTTCAGCCGGTCGAGAGTACCGAATTGCGGCTCTGGCTCGGAAAACTCGTTTCCGCAAACGGCCTATTCGTGTTCACTCGCCTCGCAGAGCGTCGCGTTGGCCTCTTCGGCCGGCCGGTTTCGCCGGTTCGCGAGACCCACGCCCGCCAGGATCAGCGCCCCGCCGAGAACTTGCGCTCGCGAAAGCGGTTCGCGCAGCAGTGGCACGGCCAGCAAAGCCGTTATCGGCACCTGCAGCAACAAGCTGATTGAGGTGATGGTGGCGGGTAAATGCCCGAGGGCGTAGGTCAGCGCCAAATACCCGCCCAGCTGTGAGATGAGCCCGAGCCCGAGCAGCGCGGCCCACGACTTGTGCGAAGGCACGCTCATCGAAATTCCCGCCGCCAGATTAAAGAAAAAGAGAAACACGGTGCTTGAGACAATGGCCAGCCGCAAAAAGGAGAGCGTCGTCGTGGTCGTCCGTACGCGTTCGGTGGCCATTAAATACACGCCGAAAAATGCGGCCGCGGCGAGCGCCATCGCGTCGCCTGTGCCGAAGCGCACATGTCGGCCCAGATCGCTCCACACCACCACCACCGACCCGCTCGCCGCCAGCAAAAGTCCCAGCCAATAGGTCATCCGCGGTCCCTGCCGGAAAACAATCCAGGTGAAAAGTCCCACAAAGATCGGCGTATTGTTTCCAAAAAGTGTCGCGTTGGTTGCCGAAGTCTGCAGAATTGCGGAATTGTAAAATCCCAGATCGAGTGAGAAGAACAGTCCGCCGACTGCAATCACGGCCAGTGTTTTGCCGCTGACCCGCGGCGCGTGGCGATCCATCAGCCAGGTAGGCAAAAGCAAGAGTGCCGGAATCAGCATCCGGTAAAACGCCGAAGCCGCTCCCGGCATGTCCGTCCAGCGGACAAAAATGGCCGACCAGGAAACGCACAATATCCCTGCCAGCAGCGCCAGGTACGGCCAAACTCCGTGGGTATTGCGGGCCTCCGTCATTTTCTGCAGGAACTCCTCCGCCAGACCTGTTGCACCCGAGCAATTGCAAAAGTATCGCATACTGGAAACTCCGCCGCAGGTGCCGCATTGGCATCTCGCGTGTGGAACTGCTCTTGTCCGGACGCCTGCCCGAGCGTAGGTTCGACCTAGAACCCGCCGTATTCCCGCAAGCGAAGGAAGAAATGGCCCACCAAACCACACCTGACGGCACGGGACTCGCCGCCGGAGCGCGGCCCGCCCGCAGCTGGAAGCTGGGCTTCCGTATTTTTCGCTGGAGCACCTACGCAGTCGCGCTCGCGACGCTCCTCCTGATTTTTCACAAAGCCGCTCCGCCCGCGGTGCAAACCAGCGCGCAAGCCACCGCGCGCGTCGAAGAAAAACTTGCCGAAGTGGACCACGAACTGAACTCGGGCGAACCGGCCACGTTGCGCATGGACGAAACCGAACTGAATTCCTACCTGGTCTCGCATCTCGAGCTCGAGGAAAACCCGGCGAGTGTTCCGCCTGCATCCACCCCGCCCTCTTCTGATTCCGGCAAAACTGCCGTCCCCGCTCCGACGGCTGAAGAGACCCGTCAAATGCGTTCGAATGTACGCGACGTTAAAGTTCAACTGGTCGCCGATCGTCTCCGCGCCTATGTCGTTTTCCGGGTCTACGGACGCGATTTGTCACTCCAGTTGGAAGGCCATCTGGGCGCGCGAAATGGCTTCATCAATTTCGATCCCACGTCCGCGCAACTCGGCGCGTTCCCCATTCCGCAATCCAGCATTAGAAACGCTTTCGGGCGCATGTTGGCGTCCGCGGAAAACCGGGAAAAGCTCCGCCTTCCCGACAACATCGCGGACCTGCACATCGAAAACGGCGAACTGGTCGCCACGTATAAATAAACGGGATTCTTCGAGGGTCTTTTTGCTTCCGGTGAAACCGGGCTCAAGCAGGGAACAGCGAATCAAATTCCGCGTCGCCGTGCAGGCAGACCAGGTCGGGATCCTGGCGGGCCCAGTCGTTGTTGGAATAGCCCGCTTCTTTGGCCCGATGCAGGACCGCCATCGCTTCTGCTTTCTTTCCGAGGGCGCCGTAGGTGCACGCCACGTTATACAGAACGCTGGAGTCGTTGGGACGCAGGGCCGAAGCCATTTCCGCCTGCCGGATGGCGTCTTCCGCGCGGCCGAGATTGGCATAGTCGGCCGCCAGCAGCACCCGCGCGCGCACATCTTCAGGCACCGTCTCCAGCTGCCGTTCGAGAATGTTCATTTCGAGGTGACGGTATTTCTGAACTTCATCAAACCGGCCCAGGCGCTCGAGCGCGTTGGTGTAGGGCACGTAGACATTGTAGTCGTCGCCGTTGGCTTCAATGGCGCGTGCCGTCAGCTCCGCTGCTTCTTTGAATTTTCCGGCAGAAAACAGCGCCCGGCCCATCACGTTGTAGGCGCCTTCGCAATCCGGTTTGCGCTCGATGGCGTTCATCGCATAGCGCACGGCCTCATCGTGTTTTTCCTGCGCGAAGCAGATGCGCGCCTGGGCCACCAGCGCATCCGGAAGTTGCGGGTCAAGTTCGAGAGCGCGCTTGCAGGCGGTCTCGGCTCTTTCAATCCATTCCGGTCCCCGGCCGTGATATTCAAAATACATGCCGCAGGCATTGGCAATCCCCGCGTACGCCGAACCGAACGCCGGATCCAGTTTCACCGCTTGTTCAAACATCTGCAGCGCAAACTCCAGACTTTCGCGCCTCGTGTAGCTGCGCCCGCGCAAGAAATAGTCGTAGGCCAGGGAATTTTCCGTCAGTTTCCGGGCAATTTTCTTTTCTTCCTGCGGCGTCAGATTGATGCGAAATGCCTGCGCGATGCTTCTGGCAATCTCATCCTGCACTTCAAACACATCCGCCATTTCCCGGTCGTAGCGCTGCGCCCAGAGCGTATGCCCGCTGTGGGTCTCGACCAGTTGCGCTGTAATGCGCAGGCGATTCCCGGCGCGGCGCAAGCTTCCGCCGAGCACGTACGACGCGTTCAGTTCTTGTCCGACTTGCGGCGCGGTGACCGGCTTGTCGCGGTAGCCCAGCATGGCCGGGCGCGGAAACACTTTTAAATCCTTGATGTTGGCCAGTTCGGTGATGATGTCTTCGGTCATGCCGTCGCGAAAGTATTCGTCTTCTTTGGCGCTGCTCAGGTTTTCGAAGTACAAGACCGCCACGGACTTTTCCATCCGTTTCTGCTCTTCGCTGGCCCCCGGGGTTCCTTTGGCCGCCGCGGCGCGCCCTCCTGAATCGCGGTCGCGCTTGAGCCGCTTGAGGTCCGCCCGAATCTCTCCGCAGGATTGATAGCGCAAGTCGCGGTCCTTCTCCATCGCCTTGCTGATTATATTTTCCAGTTGCGGTGGCACTTCCGGATTCAGACTGAGCGGAGACGCCGGCGTCCCGTGCAGAATTCCGTCGAACACCACGGCCGACGTGCCGCCCTCAAAGGCCTGTCTGCCCGTCGCCATCTCATACAGCACCACTCCGAAGGAAAACAGGTCCGCGCGCGCGTCCAGATCCTCTCCCCGCGCCTGCTCGGGCGACATATAGGAAATCGTGCCCATCGCCGTTCCCGGACTTGTCAAGTTGTCCTGGAAAATGGTCGTATTGCGGCCCGCGGCGACAATCGTGTCGTTCCCCTGCAAGCGCGCCAGCGCCAGCTTCGCGAGTCCGAAATCCAGCACCTTGGCCTGCCCGGACTTGGTTATGAAAATATTCGCCGGCTTCACGTCGCGATGGGTAATCCCCTTGGCGTGCGCCGCTTCGAGCGCATCCGCAATCTGAATTGCCAGATCGATGATGCGATCGATTTTCATCGGCTTGCCGCCAATCAAGTTCTTCAGCGTCTCGCCTTCAAGATATTCCATTACGATAAACGGCTGCCGGTCCTGCTCGCCGATCTCGTGCACAATGCAGATATTCGGGTGGTTCAGCGCCGCCGCCGCCCGCGCTTCGCGCAAAAATCGCTCGAGCGTCTGCGCGTCTTTGGTGGAATCAGGGGGAAGGAATTTGAGTGCGACGTGGCGGCCCAGCTTGCTGTCTTCGGCTTTGTAGACAACGCCCATCCCGCCGCCGCCGAGCTGTTCCAGAATCCGGTAGTGCGCTACAACTTGACCAATCATCGGGTGCTGGGAGCCCTCGCTGCCAAGCATGTTATGTGCGGCTATCGGCGAAGTCAACGCAACGACACGCAACGTGTCAAGCCTCTTTAGAAATGTCCCTTTTTCTTTTGATTTGCCTGTTGTCGTTGGGGTGTCCGCCGGAACGAAGTCCTGCGCCGCGGTTTGTGCGGCGTGTTTAGGGCGTAGTGGAGGCGGACACCCCAACGAGTGCTGCCTCCTGCGATCGATTCATCCGCTGCAACTTCATTCTCTGCTCATAGCCTTGCCGCCAGGGATGTTCCTGTCCAGAT
>DATHFT010000197.1:0-81954 GCA_035317965.1 Saccharimonadales bacterium (SeqCode)
TTCACGGCTCCTACTCACGCTCGGTCGGCCCTCAGCTGGTTGCTCCAGCCGGCTTTGAAAATTTCCCGAACGTAATTATTGACGACCTCTCCGCGGTTAACATTGGTCCGGAACAAAATGCTCCGCAGAGCTACACCCAGAACGTTTATCAGCTCGCGGACACCATCAACTACATCCGCGGCGCACACGCCTTCAAGGTCGGCGTCGAAGGCAAAAAATATATCGCTCCCACCAACGGGGTTCCCCGTGGACGCGGTGAATGGGACTACGATTCCCTCAGCCAGCTCATCAACGACTTCATTCCCACGGGCGCTCCCAACGGGGCTCTCCGGGGCGCCGGTTCGGGTAACGTGGCCAGCAACTACAACGCGTTTTACATTTTTCTGCAGGACGACTGGAAGGTAAATTCACGTCTCACCATCAACGCCGGTATCCGATACGAATATTCCGGTACACCGCGCGCTGAAAATCTTCAGACCATCAACGCGATCTCTGACGATCCTTCGCTCGGCATTTTCTTCCGTACGCCCAAGCCGGACGTCAACAACTATGCTCCCCGCGTCGGATTCGCGTATGACCCTACCGGCCATGGCAAGTGGGCGATTCGTGGCGGCGTCGGCGTAGCGTATGACGTCACACCGAACAACTTCGCCATCAACAGCTTGCCGCCACAACTGCAAACCGAACAAAAGCCCATCATCACCTGCGCTCTGCCCGGTGCCCCTGCGTGGTGCGCAACATTCAATCCAGCCAATGCCGGTGATCCAACGGCAGGCCAAGGCTTCCTTCAGGGCGGTGGCCTGTTACAGGTAAACGTTCCGGCTACCACTCAGGCCGACGCGCGCGCAGGAACCGGCAACCTGATCTTGGATCACGTTTCTCCCAAGATCCTGACCGCCACTCTTGGCGTTCAGCACGAGCTGTTCAGAAATTCCAGCGTGGAAATTCGTTATGTTGGCACCCGCAGTTTGAGCCTGCCTGTGCAACGGCGACTGAACTCCGTTTCCGCCTTTGATCCGCGGTTTGGATCTCTCGGCGGGGACCTCACGCCGTTGCCCACGTACATCAATGCGTCCGACGTTCCCGCCGTAGTCGTAGTTCCTACGGATACGCTCGCGGACTTTGAAGCGTTCAATCCGCAACCGTACTCGGTTGATGGCTTTTTCGGAGCTCTCACCACATTTCCGGCATCCGGCTCCGGAACCTATCATTCCGTCTCCGCGGACTTCATCCATCGCTTCACGAAGGGCTTGTACTTCCGCGCCAACTACACGTTCTCTAAAAATATTGACAACGCCACCAACGAGCTCTTCAGCAGCGTTGTCAATCCACGCCGCTCACAGGACGGTTACAATTTTCCTGACGAACGTGGGCTCTCGGCTCTCGACATTCCTCACAAATTGGCAATCAGCTGGGTTTACGATCTGCCCAACATCAGCACCGAGCACGCTTTCGTTCGCAAGCTCGCGCATGGCTGGGAATGGAGCGGCACCTACATAGCCGAATCCGGCCAGCCGGTAACGCCTCTGTCCGACGCTGACTCCAACTTCAATGGCGACGGCGCAGGCGATCGCACCATCATCAATCCGAACGGCCACGGTAACACTGGCTCGGTCGTCAACTTCCTCTGCAATGACGGGCCAGGCGGCGCCACGCGCCAAGTAGCGGTCACCACGGCTTGCGGTGATGGCGTCTCCGACAGCAACATCGTCGGCTACGTCGCCGTCGATCCCTCGGCTCGTTATATCCAGGCGGGTCCAGGCGCTCGCGCCAATGCCGGGCGCAACACGTTCCGCACTCCCGGCTTGAACATCTGGAACATGTCGCTCCTCAAAAACACCAGAATCACAGAGCGCTTCGCGCTCCAGTTCCACATCGACACCTACAACACGTTCAATCATCGCAATTTCAGCATCGGTCTGCCCACCAACAACGGCACCCTCGATGGCACCACCAACCCCAACCCGCTGAGCTCCGCCTATGTCAACGTCGACGATTCACAATTCCTGAACGCCCACGCCTTCAACGGCGGCGCCCGGAATATGCAGCTGGGTCTAAAACTGACCTGGTAAATCACTCCACCAGCACCAGCATCACCAACGCAAAACAAAGCGGGGGGAGGCTCGCAAGAGCCTCCCCCCGCTTTCCGTTTGACCTTGCTAGCCGATCCGCCGCATGCAAAATCATCGTGGCCACGACTATTGGGTGTCCGCTCCTATCGAATAACTCCGCGCCAAGAGTTTTTACGTTGCTGAGAAAATCGCCGTCGAGGACGCCTGCAATCGCAACTCCCGCGACACTCCTCAAACTCCAACCTTTGACATTGAATTTCCTTATTGCTTTCTCAGCTTGGTTTATCTCCTCAGACGGCGTGCTTAGGCCACGGTGGAGAGAGCGACCATGGCCCCTACGGTCGTCCCTCAAAGTTAGGACAATCGTGCTCTCCTCTTGACACTCAGTAGGAGAGGCGTATTCTTCCTCGTGATGCTCAAGGGGAACGCGATTATGACGGACAAGCCGAGTGATCTCGTCCAAGGCACTCTGGACATGCTCATCCTGAAAACGCTGGCGCTCGAACCGATGCACGGATATGGGATCGCCGTCCGGCTCGAACAGATGAGCAAGGGCGTTTTCCGCCTCAATGCAGGTTCTCTGTTTGTGGCCTTTCAGCGGCTGGAACGAGCGGGGCTCGTCAAAAGCGAATGGAAAGCCACGGAAAACAGCAGGCGCGCAAAGTACTACGTCCTGACAGACCAGGGGCGACGGAGGCTCAACAGCGAAACCCGAGAATGGGGAAGGCAAGTGGCGGCAATCGCCAGAATCCTGGAGGCGTCGTAAGCGCACCATGTCATTGCTGCGAAACATGGCGGGCGGGCTCCGAGCGCTGCTCCGAAAGAAGCAGGTCAGCCAGGAGCTGGAGGAAGAACTAAACGGCTTCCTGGAGATGGCAGCCGAAGAAAAGATGAAGCAGGGTATGAGCCGCAAGGATGCGCTTCGAGCGGTACGATTGGAGCGAGGAAGCCCCGAAACTACCAAAGAAGTCGTCCGTACAGCCGGCTGGGAATCATTAGTGGAGGCGTGGTGGCAAGACTTACGCTTCGCTGCTCGAATGCTCCGAAAGGCTCCGGGTTTTAGCGTTGTCGCCATCCTCATGCTTGCGGTCGGTATCGGCGCTAACAGCGCAATCTTTAGCGTAATACAAGCCGTGAGCCTACGGCCGCTCCCATACAAAAATCCGAAACAACTCGTCCTGCTTACCGATTCACAGGATCCCGCGAGCGGTGCATTTCTTTTCAAAGATATTGAGTCGTTCAAGGCGGTGAGCCGCAGCTTCGCAGAGATCGCTGCCTACTATCGCGACAGCGGATTCTCGAGGGTCGTTCTGACGAGCGGAGAGGAACCAGAATTCGTTCAAGGAGCATTTGTATCCGCCAATTTCTTTCCGTTGATGGGAGTGGCGCCAGCACTGGGACGCGTTTTTGCACCCGAAGAAGAAGCCCAGCGTGAACATGTAGTCGTTCTGAGTCATGGGTTGTGGATGAGGCGTTGTGACGGCTCTCTCAATGCGATTGGCAAAAAGATACAGATCAACGGCCTGCCTTCGCAGATTATCGGCGTGATGCCAGCCACTTTTTCAGTTTCCCGCGCGAGACCAACAGTTCTGGGCTCCTTTGACAACAAATCGCTACTGGGATGATCCCGCGCTTACGACAAACATTGATCCCCAACACACGCGCTACTTCTATGAGCGATGGCAAGCAATAGGGCGGCTGTCTCTAAGTGCGACGCTCGCTCAAGCGCAAACAGAAACAAACACAGTCTTTAGACGCAGCGAGCTTGAGCTCGACAAAACTCCAATACCAGGGATAACGGTGACGCCGTTACGCGTGAATTTGCGCGAAAAGACGCGGCTATCGCTGCTCGTTCTGTTCTGTGCCGTCACTTTGGTGCTCTTGATTTCATGCAGCAATGTGGCCAATTTGGTGCTGGCGCGAGGCATCGCACGAGAGCGGGAAATGGCACTGCGCGCTGTTTTGGGCGCCGGACGGGGACGCTTGATGCGCCAACTTCTGACCGAGAGCGCCGTTCTCAGCTTGCTCGCGGGTGGGATTGGGCTCATCCTCGCACACGTCGGCCTTCGCCTGCTCATTGCATTCGCCCCACCTGACATTCCCAGACTGGAGCAGGCAGGAGTTGATCGGGGGACCCTTGTATTCGCACTTGCGGTCTCATTGCTGGCGGCCGGCATTTTCGGCCTTCTTCCCGCGTGGAAGGCTTCGCGAAATGATCCCGGCGATTCACTTCGGACTGGAATCCGATCCGGGGGACCGTCGCTCACTCGAACTCGGTCTATTCTCGTGATAGCGGAATTCGCGCTTGCTGTTGTGCTCCTAACTGGTGCTGGCCTCCTCATTCGTAGTTTTCTTGCCCTGGAAGCTGTTGATCTTGGTTTCGATCCGGGGCGCGTCCTCACGATCAACATCGCACTTCCGTCGGGAACACCGGAGTCGAGGAATGCTTTCTACGATGCTGTGCTCGAACGAGTTGGGGCCCTCCCCGGGATTCATGCAGCAGGACAAGTGGACGCCTTATTCGAGTTGGGGGGAGTAGGTAACCTTGGTCTCAGGGCGATTGAGGGCCGACCTCCCGAACCGAAAGACCAGTGGACCCCACTGAGCTGGGCATTCATTCGTGGCGAATACTTTCAAGCCATGGGCACCTCTCTACTGAGAGGCCGCTATTTCACATCCCAAGACGGTCCTGACTCGCCGTTGGTCGCGATCATAGATGAGAGCATGGCGCGAAGATACTGGCCGGGGCAGGATCCGCTCGGCAAACGGTTCAAGGGTCAGGACCCAAGAGGTCACCACGACGATTGGCTCACAGTGGTTGGTATTGTCCGGAACATGCGCCGAGGCGGACTGGAAAACAACCCTACTCCGCATGTCTTTGAGCCATACGGGCAAGCCCTCGATGGGGATCGAACTGGCGATCTGGTCGTCAGAACTACGGGAAATTCGCACGCGGCTGCAGCCGCACTCCGAGAAGCTATCCGGGAACTCAGTGGCACGGCCATCCTTTCAAACGTTTCGACGATGGAGGAGCAACTCGCAGATCAGGTTTCGCCGCGCCGCTTCCAGACGTCGCTTCTTGGTTTGTTTTCGGGGATTGCGATGGTGCTAGCTGGTGTAGGGATTTTCGGAGTACTGCACTACTCGGTGGCGCAGCGCACGCACGAAATCGGCATCCGAGGTGCGCTAGGCGCGCGACCGACGGACGTGTTGTGCCTAGTCCTTGGCCAGGCCATGAGGCTTGCTTTCTGGGGCATCGCAATCGGGATTTCTGCAGGCCTCGCTCTGACGCGCTTCATGGCCAGTCTGTTGTTCGGCGTTGGCTCCGCCGATCCTGTGACGTTTGTTACAGTTCCAGTGTTGCTCGGTCTCGTTTCATTATTCGCCACTTACGTACCAGCACGGCGCGCGATGCGCGTCGACCCCATGATGGCCTTGCGATACGAATAGTTCGCGCTGTTGTTGGACTCGAATCTCGCCTATATCCCGATTCTTGCCAAGTGCGGCAAGGTTCACGTAGCGCTCACAAAAAAGAGGCCCACTCATCTATGAGCGAGCCCCTTTTCCACCACAGTCAGTTGCCGCGGCTTAAAAATCCAGCCGCAACGAGAATTGCATCACGCGCGCCGGCTCCTGCCCCGCCAGCGTGCTGATTACGCCAAACGTGGAGGTTCCAATTCCGGTGTTCGGCAAGCCGAAATTCGCATGGTTGAACGCGTTGAAAGCATCGGCACGGAACTGCAAACGGTACTTCTCCGTGAATGGGAAATTTTTTGCAACTCCCAGGTCAAAATTGGAGAAGTGCGGTCCCCGCAGCGTGTCGCGGTTGCCATTCTGCATTCCGCTGACAAACGAGAATGCTCCCTGCGCCGCGTCCGGATCTCTGAAGAATTGAATCTGTCCGTTGGGATCGGAATGAATTCCCGGCCTTACAGCTGAGCCGTTGCCGTTAAACAAAACACCGGCGTCGGCAGCAAGGCTGGTTACGCTGGCCGGACCAACCGCGTCCACCGCCAATCCGCTCCGCCAGGTGATGATTCCCGACGTCTGCCAGCCTCCAATGATTTCGTCCAGCCATCGCGAAACATTTCGCCCGAAGCTCTTGCCCCGGCCAAACGGCAAATCGTAGACGAAATCGGTCGTGATCTGGTGCGTTGCGTCAAATTCTGAGTTTCCTTTGCAGGCACCCAGGTTGTATGCGTTGCAGAGAACCTGCGTCGCGCCGCCGACGAAATTTCCGTTGTTGTTGGCAACTATCGAGCTGTTATCGATGGAGTGGGAAAAAGTGTAGTTAAAATCAAATTGCAGATTGTGCGACAAACGCTTGCGAATCGTGGTGAACATCGCGTTGTAGGCGGAAAATCCTTTGTTCGTTCCGAGCGCGTTCACAAAAAACTGCGATGGAATTACAACGTTCGGCGGCACGAGACCAAATATTCCCAGCGCGACGCCTCCGAGGTTGCCTTGCTGCAACGCCGTTTCGTTGAGCGCGTAAACCGCCTGCGTGCAAGTGGAATAAGGCGTGCCGAAAACCAATGAATTGATCTGTGGACATGAGAGTCCTGTTCCTGCCGTCAGTTGATTTTCAAAAAACGGTAGTGCGGCGACATTGGCCGGATCCGTATTTTGCCGCGCCAACTGCTCAAGTGTGGTGGTATCGCCGACAAACGTATGCTTCGACGCTGGATCGGTGAAATCCACAAGTTGCGCAGCATCGGCAAGCACAAATAGCCTGCGGCCAAAACGGCCGAAATAGTCGACTTCCAGCTGGATTCCGCCAGGTAGTTCGCGCTGCACGCCGAGGGAAAAGGTCTCCGAGTAGGGCGTGTGCAGATGATTGTCCAGACCGTAGTTGAAAATTGCATTTGGCGTCACGGTCGAAGAAAACGGCGGCGCGTCAACGGGAAACGGCACTGCGCTCGGTGAATTGAAGCGCGGATCCGATTGCAATGACGCATTTGCGCCGCCACCGCCAAAATTCGTCGCGACCGTGTTTCCGTAAACGTAGTTGCCCTGGTCCTCAAGATTGGTAATCGCATTGATTACCGTTTGATCGTAGATCAATGATGCCTGAGCTCTGATCACGGATTTACGATCGCCAAAGATCGCGTTCAGTAGTCCGTTGCGGAATGCCGGGTTCCACGCAAGCGATACCCGTGGAGAAAAATTCCACTTGTCCGGTTTATACAGCGATGGCGCTCCGGAATTTCCCTTTCCCGAAAGCTGATAGGTCAATTCAGGGGTGGCGTCCGGGCCGGAAACTCCGTTCAGTCCGTTGGCCAGACGAGCCGCCAGAATCTCGCTGAGGCTGGTGTTCACAAAGCTGGCCTGCAGGCCGTTGACTTCGTAAGGAACCTGCGCGTACTGGTAGCGCACGCCAGCGGTAACTGTCAGCGCGCTGCGCACTTTCCAGGTGTCCTGCACATAGCCGGCGTAGGTGTTGTTGCGGTAGTCGCGGCGGTGCGTCTCTGCTCCCTGGGGCACTACGCTGCCATCTTTGTTATACGTGATCGCGCTTTGAACGTTATTGATAACGCCGAGCGCGCCGACAAAGAAATTGTCCCAGTTGCCAACTGCAATTCCGGCGTCATCCTGCAGAATATTTGCTGGACGCAGATTGGAAGGCAGGCTGGCGATACTTCCGCCAAGTCCCAGCTGAATGAAGTCAAAATTGTTGGTCAGCGTGCTGCGAACCTTGATTGGATTAATCTCTACCCCCAGCTGGATATTGTGTTTCCCGCGCAGCAACGTCAGATCATCGCGGAATGTTGGAACCGGAGCGACGTGCCCAATCTGGCTCTGGCGTTGATACGGAGTCGAGAGGGCTCCGCCAAAAAACGACAACTCCACCAGTCCACCGGAAGGGTTGAACAAGACCGGCTGATCCAAGTTTGACCGCGTCTCGCCCATGGTGAATTGATTTACAGTGCTCGGGCTGATCGTCCAGGTTTCGCCCACCACCCACGCCGTGTCTCTCACCACATTCGGACCGGTATTGGGATCACCCGGGAACTGAATCAGCAAGTTCACTGAATCCTGATGACGGAAATTGAAGCGCGTGAACAGCTTGTGCTTGCTGCTTATGTTGTAGTCGAGACGCGTAATATAAGCATTTTCTGTTAGACCGTTGGGCGCATTGAAGCGAAACCCGGCCGTGTTAATTCCGTCGCCCGAGGCAAAATCATTTGGCGCTGGATAGCGGTTCTGAAACAAGTCGAGCAGCGCCGGCGCAACGCCAGGAGTCGTAAATCCGGCCGAATTTGGGCAACCGCCCGCCTGCGAACACGGATCGAGCGCGGCAACCTGCGATGGAGAAAGAATTGTGACGCAATCCGTGCTCACATCTGCCGACGTCAGCCGGCTGGTCGTCGGGCACGGATTTCCGGTCACGCTGCTCACCGCATTTACGTACGCAATCTGCCCCGTTTTCACGTGCGCCATCGGCACTAACTGCAGTTCATTGATCTGCTGGGCGTCGCGGCGTCCTTCATAGTCGAAAAAGAAAAACAATTTATCTCTCTTCACTGGACCGCCCAAATTCGCGCCAAACTGGTTGCGGACCAAATTCGTCCGGGGCACTCCGGCGGAATTGTTGAAAAATGTATTGGCTTCGGTCGCCGCCGTGCGGTTGTACTCGTGCGCGGAACCGTGCCACTGATTCGTGCCGCTCTTGGTTGTGATTACCGTCTGTGCCCCGCCCCTGCCGCCATACGCCGGCGTGATATCCGCCACCTGCGTGCTGAATTCCTGCACGGCTTCGACGGGAATTGCCGCCTGCGTCCGGAACGCTTGCCCGATCGTAAAATCCGTCGCGTCGATGCCGTCTACGGTAATGTTATTTTGATCTGCGCGCGCTCCGGCTACTGACCCGTCGCGGCTTCCGCTCGGATCCGTGGCGCTTCCTGCCCCCACCTGTTCGCTCTGCGCATTCACGACTCCCGGCTGTAGCCGCAACAATGCGGAAGGGTCGCCGCGAAATTCAATCGGCAGCGAGCTAACCGCTCTCATATCAAAGTTATTTCCAATCGTGCTGTCCGTCGTATTCAGTGTTACCGAACCTTCCGATGTAACTTCCACAGTCTGGTTGATACTTCCAATCTCCAACTGGATATTTTGCGTGCGGGTGGTGGCGACCGCCATGTACAGATTTGTCATCGAATAGTTCTGGAAGCCATCTTTCGTTACCGTCAATGTGTATCCAGGTCCGGGCTGCAATCGCGCGAAATGATAGGAACCGTCATTCTCCGTCTTGGTCTCGAATTCCGCTCCGGTCTTGGTGTCCGCGATCTTCACGACCGCGCCGGCAACTTGCGCTCCAGATTTATCGGTAACTACTCCAGTCAGTGCAGCGACGTCCTGTTGCCCAGATGCTCCATGCGCAACGGTTAGCAGCAGCAAGAAGAAGGATGCAAGGACTCGGGACATTCTGTGTACCATCGAAAGCCTCCAGGCTCTGTTCGTGTTTGCAACTCAAAAAACGCAGCTGAGTTCTCCGCAGAGTGGAAAGCAATCCGTTTACCACCAAAGATAAATAAACCTAAAATCTATGCCATTGATTTAAAAGAACTTCCTGGGGCGAGAGATATAAATCCGTGGGAAATTTAGGTAAGCAGTCCATACCTTCACACCGTATATATGTATCTCCGAATAGACAATTTCTATACAACTCGAACTATCTTTGTCTCTGATCTTATTTTGGAAAACGTTACAAGCCTTTTGCCAGTGCATCTGCGTGGAAGGCGGTGGCTTTCCCTGGGTTATTGCCAGTCGAGGACGGCAATATATCCGCGAGGTAATCCATGGGAAAAGGCACGAGCGTAGTTAGCGAGGGGAAGCCAGTTCGCGCACCATCCAATACATGGCCGCGAGACCAGCTAACAAAACTCCGCTCTCGAGAGAAACCGAAACGCGATGTAACTTGGCGAACGCTTCAAGCAGTGGACTGCCCGCCGACGTCGCTTCAATCGACCCCATCTGTATTCGCAGTGCAGCCATCTTCGCGCTCACCGTGAACTGGGAAATCAAAGTAAGCACGACCATAAGCGCCACAGCCCATACTGCGGGGCTCTTAAGACTCGCCAAAGTGCCGCCCGACCGCCCCAATCGGATCATCAGGAAGAGGAGTCCCAGAAATACTCCGATAAAATGCATCCGGCCTAGGGCATACCCCACCAGCGCTCCGGCCTGGTCCCGTCTTGCCAGAATGAAGAACGCCCCGGGCGCCACAACAAAGCTCAAGAACGTATCGCAGCCAAGCCAAAGCCCCACACACAAAAATTCCACCGTACGCAGAAAATTACTCATCCAAAAACCTCGAAATGTCCGGGTCCTTGTCGGCCTCGTCGGTCAAGCGGGATTCTCCCATGGGAACACGGACCAGCAGTAATGTTCCGCTCGAATTGGAATTTACTTCAAATTGCCCGCCGATTTCTTCGATGCGACCTTTCATTCCAGCCCACCCAATGCCGCTCGTTCCGTCATGCCGGAATCCGTCCATGATTTCCGGTGCCACTCCCACGCCGAAATCTCGAATCGCCAGGACTGCGACCGTCGACGAAAACCTGACTTGCACCGTGGCGCGCTTACTTTTCGAGTGTTTGTGAACATTCGTCAAACCTTCCTGCAGCACGCGATACAAGGCGATTTCGACGGGCCGCGGCAAGCGCGGGTCGGCATCAGGAACTTCCGCCGCCACTTCAATTCCACTGCGCTGCGCGAAACCATCGATAAACCAGCGCGCCGCGGTGGAAAAACCGATTTCATCCAGGCCCGGAGGATGCATCAAATGAGAGATGGTGCGAATTTCTGAAAGCGAGGTATCGAGCAAATCGGTCGCGTCTTTGTAGCGCAAATCTCCCGGATGATTCCTCGCCAGCAATCCAATCATCATCTTGGCACCAGTGAGAGATTGTCCTATGCTGTCATGCAAATCGCGAGCCAATCGTGCGCGCTCTTCATCCTGCAACTGCAGTACGCGGGTGCTTATTTTTCGCGCTGCGTGCTCCGCCACCTGCCGGGCTTTTACCTCTTTGGAGAGAACGTAAAACTGAAAAACAAAAAAAACCAGACCCAGAACAAAGGTGAAAATGAGCAGCGACACGGACCACAGCAGCCATTTTCTGGATGCCTTCTGGCGCTCTGCCAGTAACCGCTGCTCTTCGGCTTTCATGGCGTCACTCAGCCGCGTCATTTCCGATGCCAAGGGAACAGCTTCGAGATCAATGCGTGTCTGCTCCTGCTGCTCGGCCGGATTGGCATGTTTCAACTTAATGGACTCGTTGAAAAGGTCCATTCGCTTGGTAACCGCCTGCTCCAGCGCCGCCCCATATTCCTGTTCTTTGGAATTATCAGTGGTGAGATCGCGCAGTTTCTTAAGGGCGGGCGACACTTGCACCGCGCTCTCGTCAAAATCGAGTCGATAATCGTCGTTGCCTGTAGCGAAATAACTTCCGCGAGCACGGCCCGCTCTCGCGATGGCCAACCCGACATCGCCGATCGCGGATTGCACTTCGTGCGTGTGCGTCACCCATTTTGCGCTTTCCACCGACCGTACCGTGGCGACGTAAGCGGCCATACCGCTCAATAGAAATAACAGCATGGCTGCTACAAACGCCAGCTTGGCTTTTCTGCGGTTTGTAATTCGCACCATGGGTTTCCGGTAATCCCCTTAACCAAGTCGCGCGATATCGGAACGAGAAATGTAGCACAGCGCGGCAAAAACCCCTGCTCAACCGTTAGCGGGCGCAAACTTGCAGCGCTTTGGGCACAATGAGCACGCCGACCAGAGCCTTCCAGGAAAAAAGACTTGACATCTACTACACCAGTAGTAGTGTTGCACACGGATGTAGGAGATGACATGGCGCAACGCAAATTAACGAAACTCGAACTGCAGATCATGGAGGCGCTCTGGCAGCAGGGGCAGACCTCCATTCGCGAGATTCAGGAAACTTTTCCGGATAAGGATCGGCCGGCTTACACCACCATCCAGACCACCGTGTATCGCTTGGAAGGCAAAAAAGTGGTTCGGCGAGTAAAGAAAGTTGGCAACTTTCATGTCTTTGAAGCTGCGATCACGCGCGACGCGGCGCAGCGGAGATTGATCGATGACCTGCTGGCACTTTTTGGCGGGAGCACGCAGCCCGTAATGGCCCACCTGATCGAATCCGGCAAACTCACCCTGGAAGACGTTAAGGAAGCCGAGAAGTTGCTTCGCAGAATCGAACGAAAGGACAAATCGAAATGAACCTGAACCATTTGTCTGACGGCTGGTCAATTGTCGCGCCGGCGATTGCCAATCATTTGTGGCAATCGACCCTTTTCGTAGCAGCTGCAGGATTGTTGACGCTCTTCTTGCGCAAAAATCATGCGCGGGCGCGCTATTGGCTGTGGTTGGCTGCCTCGGTGAAATTCCTGATTCCCTTCTCGCTGCTGGTGAGCGCCGGCCAACATTTGGCCTGGTCGCATAGAGTTGCCGGCGCGAATACCGAGATTTATCTTTCAATGGAAAGATTCAGCCAGCCGTTTTCGCAGCCACCTGCGGCCGCAAGTTCCGCCAGTACCCTGGCGACGTTTCTTTCCAATTTGAACCATTTAGCGCCGGTTTTCATCGTGGCCGCGTGGTTCTGCGGATTCGCAGCAGTTCTCTTGACTTGGACTATGCGCTGGCGGCGAATTACAAATTCAATTCGCCAAGCAGTCCCCGTAGAGCAAGGGCGTGAAATTGAGTCGCTGCGCCGGGTTGAGCGGTCCGCAGGAGCGCGGCGGCAGATTCCCCTGTTGGTTTCGGACAATTCTCTCGAACCAGGAATATTCGGGATCACCCGGCCTGTTTTGGTGTGGCCGCGCGGCATTTCCGATCGGCTAGAGGATGCTCACCTTAAATCCATCCTGGCGCACGAACTGTGCCATGTGCGACGTCAGGACAATCTAGCGGCCGCAGCGCATATGGCGGTCGAAGCCATCTTCTGGTTTCACCCGCTAGTCTGGTGGCTGGGCCATCGGCTGGTCACTGAGCGCGAACTGGCTTGTGACGAAGCAGTTCTGGAAATGGGTAGCGAGCGCCAGGTCTACGCAGAGAGCATTCTGAAAATCTGCGAATTCTGCGTTGGCTCCCCGCTCAATTGCGTCTCCGGAGTTACCGGCGCCGATTTGAAAAAGCGTATCGCCCACATCATGGCGGAGGATGCCGTGCACGGATTAGGCTTCAGCAAGAGGATTTTGCTCGGGACGGCAGGACTGGCTGCCTTCGGAGTGCCGCTCGTATTCGGTTTGCTGAACGCGACGCAAACTCAGGCGCTGCCGCAAGCACAGACTGCGGATGTCGGGACGGCGGTGCCTGGTTACAAGAGCTCTTATATCAAAATTAATCCGGAAGGCACGGAAGCCTTGCGAACCGGCGGAATTATTCATCAAAAATTGATGATCAATCCCGGTGAGTTCAGCGCGGAGAACGCTTCCCTGCAGGACCTCCTTCGATTCGCCTACGGCGTCGAATACTTTCAGATCGTAGAAGTACCGGCGGCATTCTACGGTAAGTTGTTGGATGTTGAGGCAAAATCCAACAGTTCGATAAAAAACGCGATGCAGAAATTGGACGAAAATCAGCGCCAACTGCAAAGTCAGCGGATGACCCAGGCGATCCTGGAGAACCATTTGCACCTGAAAACTCATCGTGAGACAAGAAATCTGCCAACTTTTACCCTAAGCGTGGGTGAATCTGGAAAACTCCAAGAAGTCAAAATCGATTGCGATCGTTCCGTCCATCAATATGTCATGCAGAAACCAGGCATGCCGCTCACCGCATCGTGCGGAATGGTAGCACCCGGGCTTGGGATTCTTGCTGCAAATACCGTCACGATGAAACAATTTGCGAAGTCTCTCTCGAGTATCACTGCCCGAATGGTCGCAGATAAAACCAATCTTGTGGGTAAATATAATATGAACCTGAGATGGAATCCGGATCCCAATCAATATCCAGAATATGGTGGCCCTCGCCCGCAAGCAGACCCCAATGGCTCGACGCTTGACGTGGCACTGCTGCAACAACTCGGCTTGCAGCTGGAACCCACGACAGCTCCAGTTGAAGTTCTCGTCGTCGATCACGCCGAATTGCCCGCAGACAACTAGCTCGCGGACGGAGGGGGCGAGATGTTTCTCTACCTGCGCCCTACTCCTCGTCCCTGCAGGCTTATAACTTCTCGCTTTGCCTGAAAGCCAACCCGGCATAGGATGTGGCGCAACGTGCTCTCAATCGTTGTTCGTTCCTTCAAGGAGCCTCTCCATGCACATGCACAATCTGAATCTGATCGCCATTTTTGTCGCCGCAGTCTCCACGATGATGGTGGGATTTCTTTGGTATTCACCCATTCTTTTTGCGAAGCCCTGGGTGCGCGAAATGGGATACGACCTCAACGACAAGGCAAAAATGGATGAGATGAAGAAGAGCGCCGGTCCCGCCTATTTTGGTTCCTTCATCGCCAGCATCGTTTCCGCTTTTGTTCTTGCACTTTTTTTACATGAAATGCGGGTACAAAATCTCGAAATCGGCTTATTGGTGAGCTTCCATGTCTGGTTGGGATTTGTCGCGACGGTGCAACTAACGGGAGTTCTCTTCATGAAACAGAGCATGAAGTTGTTCGCTATCAATTCGGGATACCAGTTGGTTTGCTACCTGGTAATGGGCGCAATTCTTACGGCATGGAAATAGCAGAAGCCGAGCCGACCATTCGACTGGCTAATCCGCGCCCGATGCGGCCTGGGTCTCCTTGTAAAACGGATAGTCAATGTAGCCGCGCGCTTCAAATGTATAGAAAGTGTCGCGCTCCGCTGCGTTTAGCGGCAGCCCAAGCCTAATGCGCTCCGGCAAATCCGGATTCGCCACGAAATGCCGTCCGAATGCCACCAGATCGGCGTCGCCTTTTTCAACAATCGTCTCGGCCGTGTCCGGTTCAAATCCGCCGGCCGCGATAATCTTGCCGTTGAACACCTTGCGCAGTTGCTGCGCGGCAATGGGGGCCTGCCCTTCTGCGATCACCACATTGCCTTTCACTCGCGGCTCAACAATATGCAAGTACGCCAGTCCGAACCGGTTCAGCGCTCTGGCCACATACGCGAACAATTCTACGGGATTGCTGTCATGCATTCCGTTAAACGTTCCGCTGGGCGCGATTCGCACGCCCAATCGATCTCCGCCCCACACCGAAGCCAGCGCTTCCACAACTTCCAGAAGAAACCGCGAGCGATTCTCAATCGAACCACCATAGGCGTCGGTGCGCTGGTTGGTGCCATCCTGCAAGAATTGATCGATCAAATAACCATTCGCCGCGTGAAGTTCGACGCCATCAAAACCGGCCGCTTTCGCACGCTCAGCGGCTCTGCGATAGTCCTCGACAATTCTCGGAATCTCCGCAATGTCCAGCGCCCGGGGCGGCGATGGCTTCTGCCATCCACTCGGCGTCGAGACCACACCCTCAAACGGTTCAACGACCGACGCTGTAACAGGCGTGGATCCGCCGGTGGTAGTGACATGCGAAGCGCGGCCCGTATGCCACAGTTGCGAGAACATGCGGCCGCCCCTTGCATGAACAGCACTGGTAATTTTCTGCCATCCGGCCACCTGCTCGTCCGAATACATTCCCGGCGCTCCAAACCAGCCGCGCCCCGAAATCGAAATTGTCGTCGCCTCAGAAATAATAAGTCCGCCATTTGACGTCCGCTGCGCGTAGTACTCCAGCATCAAATCACCGGGAACATCGCCCGGCTGCAGAGAACGCGATCGCGTCAAGGGCGCCATCACGACTCGATGGCCCAAACTGATCGCTCCGATTTCGACCGGCGTAAAAAGCTTCTGCGCTTTCGAAACTGCCATAACTTGCTCCTTAACAATCCACTTGCGGGCTTTTGCGATTTTAAGCCGCTTTTATTCTGACCATATGGATGCTCTCGGGAACCCTGTGGATACAATTGCAGTCAATAAGCGGAAAATACAGTACCCACGGCCGGCCACATCCGATGCCAAGAGCCGGTCACTGCCGCTTGGCAGCAAAAACGCAATCTTGAAATCAGGAGTAAGATAGCCTGCCTGGGTTGCGATTCTGTTCCCGGGCTCGCGCGTTCCCAATGCAGGATATCCATCCATGAATCAATCCGACTCCTGGCCGGCGCTTCCTCTGGCCGAATGGAAAAATACGTACGCGACTCTGCACATGTGGACGCAAGTTGTGGGCAAAGTGCGGCTTGCGCTCGCCCCGCCGGTCAATCATTTCTGGGGCACAGCTCTGTACGTCAGCACACGCGGCTTAACAACTTCTCCCATCCCGTACCCGGGAGGCGTTTTTGATATCACCTTTGACTTCGTCCAGCACTCTCTGGAAATCACAACGAGCCTCGGCGAAACCAGGTCTTTCGCTCTCATTCCGCGTAGTGTCGCCAAATTCTACGAAAAGCTGATGGACGCCCTGCATTCACTCGACATTGCAGTCAAAGTCTGGCCCATGCCGGTGGAAGTTCCGAGCCCGGTGCGCTTTACGCAGGACGAAGCCCATGATTCCTACGACCGCGAGTACGCACACCGCTTCTGGCAAATCCTGGTTAGCGTTGACACTGTGTTGCACGAATTTCGCTCGCGATTTATTGGCAAGGTGAGTCCAGTCCATTTTTTCTGGGGCAGCTTTGATCTCGCGGTGACGCGGTTTTCTGGCAGACGCGCCCCCGCGCGCGCTGGTGCGGACTTTCTCACCAAAGAAGCCTATTCGCACGAAGTCATAAGTGTGGGATTTTGGCCGGGCGACGGCGAAATCATCAAAGATGCCGCTTTTTATGCTTACGCGGCGCCGGAGCCGTCTGGATTCAAAGAACGCCGGGTACAGCCGGAAAAAGCCTTTTACAACTCTGAGAAAAGCGAATTCTTCCTGATGTACGACGACCTCCGGACATCAGAAAATCCCAAGCAGGCGCTGCTCGACTTTTGTCAGAGCACTTACGAAGCCGGAGCAACTCTCGGAAATTGGGATCGCGCAAATCTGGAACGGTAAGGCGTTGGCCGCAGACCAGCTTTTGCGGTTCTGCGGGCTAGCCTCCGGTAATTCCCCTTTTCTCGGAACGATTTTCGCGGTATGAAGACTGTTTGGCGGTCTGCGTCTATACTCATCAGCAGCGTCGCACCTTGAGGAGCCGTTATGGAGCGCAGTGTTCGCGACATTCTCAACCTTTATAATCCGAACGACCCTCTCGACCAGGCCTGGACGATTCCTTCCCCCTGGTACTTCGATCCGCGCGTGGGAACCCTCGAAGAGCAGAGCGTCTTCGCGGCAACATGGCAGGTGGTGGGCAGAGCTGATCAAGTACGCGAAAAGGGAAACTTTTTCACTGCCGACATTGCCGGTGAGCCGCTTGTTGTCGCCCGTGGTGATGATGGCGAACTGCGCGCGTTCTATAACGTCTGCCGGCATCACGCTGCCGCCGTTGTTACGGAAAAACAAGGCTGCGCCAAGCAGTTCCGCTGCCCCTATCACGGCTGGACCTACGGGACAGATGGCGCGCTAAAGGGGATGGTCGAATTCGATGGTGTCTGCAATTTTGACCGAGGGAAGAATGGTCTGGTTCCCGTTCGTGTCGATATCTGGGAGAATTTCGTATTCGTCAACCTTGATGGCCACGCATTGCCGCTCCGGGATTTTCTCGGCGCAGTCCCCGGCATCGTTGCGCCGCTGCAACTCACCCAGAAATTGCACTATTTCGACCGCCGCATCTACACGCTGAATTGCAACTGGAAGGTTTACGTCGACAACTATCTCGACGGCGGCTACCACGTGCCGCACGCGCACAAAGGACTCAGCAGCGTCATCGAATACACAAAATACACGATCGAGAATTTCGACCGGGCCTGTTTACAATCCAGCCCGCTGTCCTCCGACACCAGCTCGGAAGCAGGCGTCGCCGCCACGCGCCAGGGTCGCGCGTTTTACCTGTGGATTTATCCGAACTTCATGATCAACGCCTATGAAGGGGTAATGGACACCAACCTGGTTCTACCCATTGGCGTCAACAAGTGCGCCGTAATCTTCGACTATTATTTCGGCGACGTCAGCCAATCCGCCGAGGCTCACAACAAAGAAAGCATCCGCATTAGTGAAAAAGTTCAGGATGAAGACGAAGCCATTTGCGATGCCGTGCAACGCGGACTTGGCTCGCGGGCTTACGTGGCTGGCCGCTTGTCCGTGCGGCGCGAAGCCGGCGAGCATCTCTTCCACCGACTACTCCACAGCGATCTTACCGGTGCCCTCGAGCAACCCGCCGCAGCCGACTAGCAAGACGCGTTCTAGAAGAATACTCCCGGCGGATTGGTGATCAACTTGTCGAGCGCCGCCCCGACATCGGGAGCAGTACGGTCCCAGTAGTGGGTGTGCGATCCCAGGCCAATGCACATTTCCGCGCGTTCGCGATTCACATCCATCGCCATCGCCGCTGGGTGGTGGTAGGTGGTCGTTGCATTGTGGCGGAGCCACTGGCCAATCCACAACGAGCGCCCTACGTAGTCGCCGCTTCTATAAATGTTCAGCCAGCCTTTTACCCGCATTTCCTCAGTGCGCGGCAAAGCTTGCGGGCTGATCGCAGGAATCGGAACTTCGGCTGCTGGACCTAAAGGATTTCCCAGCGAATTGTCCGGCCGATCGGTCAGCCACCAGTATAGATGAGGAAAAAAGCGGTTCATCAATTGCCGCAGAGGGCTTCCCATGGTCATCAAGTAGATGGGAATTGGGGCTTGTCCGTGTTTTTGTCCAAAACCGAATGGCGCAAGTGTGCGGTCCTGCGTGGCGAGTCCGGTGCGATGCAAATAGCGAAAAAGATCAGTGGTAACGAGCGTTCCCAGGCTGTGGGCCACCACAACCACCTTCGCATACGGGCGCCCCTGTGCATCGCGATAGGCTCCGATGTGGCGCAACAAGGATGTCACGCGCTCTGCAATTCGCGCACGGGGCGCAAGGTCGGCCGGCGAGGTTCGCAAATAATTGTCCACGTCGAGCAGCGTGTCCAGAACAGTTCCCAGATATTTCAATCCAACACCATAAATCGCCGTAGCGGAAATGGCGATGCTGGCCTGCTGCAAAATGGGAAGGGTCAGCCGGCTGGCAACAATCGTGAACCGATGCACGCCTTCCGGCGCCAAATCATTCCACACCAGCCAATCCAAGGCTCCGAACACGATGGGAATGGGAACAATGGCGAACCACAGCATGCGGGTAACGATGGCGGTGGAATCCAAGCCGCGCGAGAGCCACTCTCCGAGCCATCCCGATTCGCGGTCCCCAAAATTGGGATTGGGATTCGGCGAGACTTCGTACATCAAGGAAGGCAAAACCGCCCAGGTCAGAAGAAAAAAACCCAAGGTGGCGAGCAAAAGGGTAAGCGGCAGTCCGGGTGTGATGCTGATCAGAAGCAATCCTCGTAGATACGTGCTCCAGGGTCGATCCGGCAACGGCGCTTGTTTTCCTCCGTACTCCAGCGAGGGCCCGCAATGGCTGAGGGCGTCCCTTCGTCTGATGATGCGTCCTTTGATGGGCCCCGAGGCGTGGTCCATCCACGCTTCCAGATAGCAAACATCGGGAATGAAGTAGGACGCCACTACCCACGACGAAGGGCCTTCGATGGCTGCGGCGTGGGTGACGTGGTCAAAGACCTTCAGTTTGTCCGAGCCGGTGACCACGAGCGCAGTCCACAGAGAAAGCGTAACAACGAGAAAGAGCAATGCAGGAATCGCAAATGCCAGCCGGCCGGTGCGCATCGCGGCGCGGGCCCGCGCTTTCTGGTCATGGTTTTCCATTCTGAAACTGCAAAATTCTCCGACCGGCCAGCTGAGAAGCGCACATACCAGACAGGCAATCCAACAGAGCGACAACTCGCCGAAGAGCAGTTGCACGGACCAGAAGGCGGCGGTCGCTCCTTCATTGCAGGCGTTGTTTAGTTGCGCTGCCTTGTGCAGGAATATTCCGAAAAACAAGGCTACGTTTACGGAGTAGAGAAAAATGCTGAGCTTGAAGGAACCGGGGCGCATCGCTTCAAACTTGCTGGTGATCCAAAAAATCGTGGCTCCGGTTACCGCCAGGCCCGTCAGCAGAAGAAGAATCTTTCCGAAGTCCAGCGCCGGGGCCCAAAGGGATTGATAGGCGTGGGCCAGGCCCAATAGGGCAAGAATTCCGGCGGCCGCTCCCAGAAACGGAATCAAAGCCCAATCCAAGGCCCGCGGCGGTGAAGACCTGTTTCGTCGCAGAACAAACGTGAGGGCGATGCCAAAAGCAGCCGCCAGCAACATTCCGATCGCGGTGGCGCTTCGTGTCGAAAACTTATCTGAAAAAGCGGCCAGGCCCAGGGCCAGCAGAGTCAAATTCAAGATCGGAATCCACATCACCAGCACGCGAATCGAAATCGCATGCACAGTCGCAAGAACTCCCCAACGATTCAATCGGTCGCCCGGAGGTGCGTTTTCTGCTTCCGCCCAATAGATCGCCTGCATGCTCAGGCTCGCCAAATGAAACAGCAATTGATAAAGCGCAAACAGGAAGCGCACGATTCCGTTCTGCGGCTTGCTTAGGTCAGAGTAATGCGAGTCGTAGATGTGAACTGCCGTCGAACCGGTGGCAGATTTGGCTTGCCCTTCCAGTCGTGCCGTTGAAAAGGTGCGGTCCGGTTCACCCCGATAGTTCACCAGCTGCGTGCGCATGAATTGATAACCAAATTCACCGCGGTCCGGTTCTTCCGGACCGGGCTCCGGGGAAAGACTGTGCGTTCTCGATGCGCCTTTCCTTCGCCGTTCGCACAAAAATCCGCGCCGCTCGTCAAACATGTTCCAGATTCTTGACCAAAGGGAAGGCGGCCCGCTGCTGCCGGGCGCGAATGCCACTTCATGCGGCGTCTGAACGGGATGCAGGGCCACGTCTACGGATCTTGTTTCAAATCCGCTGTATGGCGGCGGGTCATGTGGTTTATGGACCCCGTTCTCGCGGCCGATGTTCAGCAGTAGAGTGGAAATCGCCTCGGCCGAAGCGCCCGGCGGATGCTTCCCAACGCCATGAATGGCAATTACGGCCACCGGCAGGTCTGCCGCCGGCGGCTCAGGGGTGGGGACGGAATGGAACGGTTCATTCGGAACGTTGGACATGACGCTCCCAGCAAAGGAATAAATTGAGCGAAGTCTAATTATGGCTTTTAGACGTGTCAATCTTTAACTAGAAACAGCTCGAGCGGCGTAGCTTATTCGAATTTATTCAAAAATAATCGTTTTGTTGCCATAAAGCAGAATCCGGCTCTCGATGTGCCAGCGCACGGCGCGTGAAAGTACTACTTTTTCCAGGTCGCGTCCTTTTTCAACGAGATCGTCGAGCGCATCGCGATGCGAAATTCGGGCAACCCCCTGCTCGATGATGGGGCCGTCGTCCAGCACCTCCGTTACATAGTGCGCCGTGGCCCCAATGAGTTTCACGCCCCGTTCGTACGCCTGCAGATGGGGTTTCGCGCCAATGAACGCCGGCAAAAACGAGTGATGAATATTGATGATCTGCTGTGGAAATTGCGCAATAAAGTCCGAGGAAAGAACCTGCATGTACCGCGCCAGCACAATCAAATCAATCTCGTTGGCCCGCAGCAGTCCAAGTTCGAGAGCTTCGGCTTCTGTTTTATTTTCCTTGTTCACCGGAACGACGTGATATGGCACGCCATGAAAATCAGCATGGCGCTTCGCGTCCGGATGATTGCTGATAATCAGCGGGATGTCGCACACCAGCTCCCCGTTGCGCTGGCGATAGAGCAGATCCACCAAACAATGGTCATACTTCGAGACCAGAATCGCCACGCGCGGCCGATAATTGGAAAGCGCCAATTTCCACCGCATCGAAAACTTCGCCGCAATCGGCCCAAAGGCTCCGGCAAAATCTCTCAAATCCAGGGAGAACCCATCCAAATCCCATTCCACCCGCGCCAGATAATATCGCTCCTCCCCCGCCTGATGCTGCTCGAAATGCAGGATGTTTCCCTCATACCGAAAAATAAAATCAGCAATGGCCGCATCAAGCCCCTTGCGGTCAGCGCACTGCACTAGAAGGATGGCGCTATTTTTCAACGAAATTCCCCCACGCACTCAGCATTCTACTGAACCTTGCCGCGCCCAGCGCCACTACAATTGACGCTGTGTGACGTGTCGCCTATACTCATTTATTCAGTTGCTGGGTGAATTTCTCACCTGTCTGGTCTCCTCTGAAATCCGTTGAACGCCGGGGTTTCCGGCGTGCACGCGACTAAGTGCTCCGGAAGCATCTTTGCGGAACGCAAGTTGTTGAGTCCAGCGAAGAAATCATTTCTGTCTAGCTGTTTGAGGAAAGGACCGTTGTATGGCCGAAGCCACAGAAGCCACCTGCCGCCGCGAACTTGAACTCGAAATTCCCGCCGAGGAAGTCTCCAAGGCCATGGAGCGTGTTGCGAAAGACTTCGCGCGCCTCGCCGCCGTTCCCGGATTCCGCAAAGGCAAAGCGCCCATTGCTCTGATTCGCCGGAAATTTGCCGACGACATCAAAGGCGAAGTCCTGCAGACTCTCGTTCCCGAAAAAGTGGAAAAAGCCGTTGTTGAACAAAAGTTTCAGCCCGTCTCGCAGCCGCAAATCGACCAACTCGACTTCAACGAGGGCCAACCGCTGAAGTTTCGCGCGGTATTTGAAGTGCTCCCCGAGTTTGAACTGGGCAGCTACAAAGGCCTCGAACTCGAAATGCCTTCCGTCGACATCACCGAGGAAGACGTCACCAAAACCCTCGATGACATGCGCGAACGCAGCGCCACCTTTGCTCCCGTCGAGGGCCGCGCTGTCGAAAATGGCGACTTCGCCCAGGTCAAGCTTAACGGCACACCCGAAGGCGAGGGCGAACCGCTGCAAGCCGACAGCGTCCTCTGCCATATTGGCGCAGAAGAGACCATGGAGCCCTTCACCGCAAATCTCACGGGCGCGAATATCGGCGACCACAAAACGTTCGACGTAGACTACCCCGCCGACTATCCCGATCCCAAGCTCGCCGGCAAGAAATATCACTATGAAGTCGAAGTCCTCGGCATCAAGAACAAAAAGCTGGCCGACCTCAACGACGAGTTCGCCAAAGACGTCAGCGACGCGCAAACGCTAGATGAACTGAAAAGCAAAGTCCGCGAAGGCCTTGAGCATCAGCGCGACCACAAGCACCAGGACCTGCTCCGCGAAAAGGTCTTGGGTGAACTCGTCAAGCTGCATGACTTCCCTGTACCGGATTCGCTCGTCCAGCATCAAATGGATGTGCGGCTTGAACGTGTCGTTCGCTCACTCGCGCAACAAGGCGTGGACCCCCGCGCCGTAAACCTCGACTGGGTCGCCCTACGCGCTCGGCAACAGGACAAGGCTAAGGACGATGTCAAAGCCGAACTCATCATCGATCGCGTGGCCACCGCGGAAAACATTGACGTGACCGATGAAGAGGTCGAACACGAACTCGAACATCTTGCCAGCCATAGTGGCGAATCGGCGGAAGCGATTCGCGCTCGATTGACAAAGCAGGGTGCGCTCGATAGGATGAAAGCTAAGCTGCGCAGCGACAAAACTCTTGACTGGATCGGACAAAACGCTAACGTCAAGACGGTTGCAGTGGCAGCGAGTGCGGCAACTGACTCAAAGTGAAACTTCCTGGCTACGCGCCCATTACCTCAACCTAAATGAAAAATTTCGAAGAACCTGAATATCGCGGCACAACTCTTGTACCGATGGTGGTCGAACAGACCAGCCGCGGCGAGCGCGCCTATGACATTTACTCGCGTCTGCTCAAAGAGCACATCATTTTTATCGGCACGCCGATCGATGACCACGTCGCCAACTTGGCAACCGCGCAAATGCTCTTTCTGCAGGCCGAGGATCCGGAAAAAGACATTCAGCTGTACATCAACTCCCCCGGTGGCTCGATCACGGCGGGTTTTGCAATTTATGACACGATGCAATTCGTGAAGCCCGACGTTGTCACCACGTGCATCGGTCAGGCCGCTTCGATTGCAGCGGTTTTGCTCGCCGGAGGCGCTGCCAAAAAGCGTTTTGCCCTTCCCAACGCGCGCATCCTCATTCACCAGCCCTGGATGTCCGGCCTCGGCGGCCAAGCAACGGACATCGACCTGCATGCCAAGGAGATTTTGCGCATGCGCACCGTCATCAACGACATTCTTGCAAAGCACAGCGGCCAGCCGGTCGACCGCATTGAAAAAGACGTCGAGCGCGACTACATCATGAATCCGCAGCAGGCCAAAGACTACGGCATGATCGACGAGATCATCTATAAGCATCGCTAGGTTTGGCCGCGCTTCCGGGGGGCGCAGCGACACGGATTCTGGACAAAGGCGTGGTTCCAATAAGTTAGCAGCGTCTCTACTTTCTCTTTCTCACGAGGGATTTTTCGCTTAGAATAATGGTTAGAGACTCCGTCGAAGCCCAGCGGAGACGAGGCCTTCACACCGGTGAAAAAGTACAACCCAGACGAGCCACTGCGCTGCTCCTTCTGCCATAAAACGCAGGAGCAGGTCGAAAAGCTGATCAGTTCGCCTTCGGACTATCCGCGGGCCTACATCTGCAACGAGTGCGTCGGGGTTTGCCAGACCATACTTGAAGACGAAAAGCGCGAGCAGGCCACGGCGCCCGCCAAGCAGCTCCCCCGCCCGCCCGAAATCAAACGCTTCCTCGACGGCTACGTCATCGGGCAGGACCGCACCAAGAAAAAGCTTTCGGTTGCCGTCTACAACCACTACAAGCGTATTTTTTTGAACAAGCAACCGGGCGAAGTGGAATTGAGCAAGTCCAATATTCTATTGATCGGCCCGACCGGAACGGGAAAAACACTGCTGGCGCAAACGCTCTCGCGCATGCTGGACGTTCCATTCGCCATTGTGGACGCCACGACCCTCACAGAAGCCGGTTATGTCGGTGAAGACGTCGAAAATATCATTTTGAAGCTGCTGCAAGCCGCCGACGGCGACGTGCAAAAGGCGCAGCAAGGCATCATCTACATCGATGAAATCGATAAGATTGCCAAAAAGGACGAAAATCCGTCCATTACGCGGGATGTCAGCGGCGAAGGCGTACAGCAGGCCCTGCTGAAAATCCTAGAAGGTACGATCGCCAACGTTCCTCCGCAGGGCGGCCGCAAGCACCCGCACCAGGAATTTACGCCAGTCGATACCACGAACATTCTATTTATCTGCGGTGGCGCATTCGTCGGCCTGGAGAAAATTATCGAAAAGCGCGCGGGACGCAAAGCGCTCGGGTTCCACACCGACGCCACGCCAACCACAGCGCAACGCCGCAATACCGAATTGCTTGAACATGTGCAGCCCGGCGATTTGATACGCTATGGCCTGATTCCCGAATTTGTGGGCCGCCTGCCGGTTGCTGGCGTGATGAACGATTTGGACAAAGGTGCGCTCGTAAAAATCCTCACCGAGCCGAAAAACGCGCTGCTCAAGCAGTACCAGCGCCTCTTTGAATTTGAAAATGTGCGCTTGCGCTTTACCGACGACGCTCTCGAGACCGTGGCAGAGTTAGCACTTCAGCGCAAGGTCGGCGCGCGCGGCTTGCGAATGATCCTCGAAGACCTCATGCTGGAACTGATGTACCACCTCCCGATGCAGCGGAAGGTGCGCGATTTCGTCGTCACCGCAGAAATGGTCCGCACGCGCGAAATCAATTGGAGCTTGCTCGAGAAGGCCGGCTAACAGGCGAGGCCGCAGGCCGTTCTAGCGTGCCGGCAGTTCACGATCTTCGGACTTTGAGTTCAGATTTTCTGAGGCAGGGCGCGCCGATTTGTAGGTTGCGAGTAGCGAATTCCAGGGGCTGTAATGTTCAATCGTGAAAAACAGGAATTAAAGCGCGTGCCGATGATGCCGGTGCGCGACATGGTCATCTTCCCGCAACAGATGACTCCGTTCATCGTCGGCAGAGAAGCCAGTGTCCGTGCGCTTGAAGAGGCTCTCACCGGCGACAAAAAGATCTTCCTGTCCACGCAGCATGATGCGTCGATCGACGACCCCAAGCCCGAGGAAATCTACGCGGTCGGCACGCTCGCCAACATCGTGCAAAGCGTCAAGCTCCCCGACGGCAATATTAAGGTTTTGGTCGAAGGCGTAGAACGTGCCCGGGCGCTTTCCATTACCGCCGAAGACGGTTTTTTCCGCGCGAACGTCCGGCTGCTTAACGCGCGCGTCGAGGATTCGCCGCAGGTCAAACAAATCGTCGAGAAAGTCACGGGCCTCTACGAACAGTTCATCAAGCTTTCCCAAAGCCTCAATTACGACACCATGATCGCGGCTGCCCGCGTGGATGATCCCGCGCGCCTTTCCGACACCATCGCCGCGAACCTGCAGCTCCCGGTCGATGAAAAACAAGATCTCCTCGAGACTGTCGACCCCATGGAACGGCTGGCCCGCATTGGCGACATTCTCGAAATCGAACTCGAAAAGCTGAACGTTGACCGCAACATCAATACCCGCGTAAAGCGGCAGATGGAGCGCGCCCAGAAAGAGTATTACCTCAACGAAAAACTCAAGGCCATTCAGAAGGAACTGGGTCGCGGCGAAAAAAGCGAACTCGATGAACTGAAGAAAAAAATCGATGCCGCAGGCATGTCCAAAGAAGTTCACGAAAAAGCCATTCAGGAGCTCAAGCGGCTCGAACTCATGCCGCCCATGTCGGCCGAATCCACAGTCAGCCGCAACTATCTCGAATGGCTGCTCGCTGTGCCCTGGAAGAAAAAATCCAAGGAAATTCGGGACATCAATGCCGCCGAAGAAATCCTGAACAAGGAACACTACGGCCTTGAAAAAGTAAAAGAACGCATCCTCGAATTCCTCGCCGTGCGACAGCTCGTAAAAAATCCCAAAGGCTCGATTCTCTGCTTCGTCGGACCGCCGGGCGTCGGCAAAACCTCGCTGGCCATGTCCATCGGACACGCCACGGGACGCAAGTTTGTTCGTGTTTCCCTCGGCGGCGTCCGCGATGAAGCGGAAATTCGCGGCCATCGCCGCACCTATATCGGCGCGCTGCCCGGCCAGATCATCCAGATGATGAAAAAGGCCGGCACCACGAATCCGATTTTCGTGCTCGATGAAATCGACAAAATGTCCACCGATTTCCGCGGGGATCCGTCCGCCGCGCTGATGGAAGTCCTCGATCCGGAATTGAATCACGCTTTCACCGACCACTATCTGGACGTCGAATACGATCTCTCGAAAGTCATGTTCGTCTGCACGGCCAACGTGCTCCACACAATTCCGCAGCCTCTGCAGGACCGCATGGAAATCCTGCGCCTTCCGGGCTACACGGAAAACGAAAAGATGGAAATCGCCAAGCGCTTTCTTGTCAAACGGCAGCGCGAAGCCACTGGGATCACCGAAAAGAACCTTTCCTTCACAGACGAAGGCCTGTTGCACATCATTCGCCACTACACACAGGAATCCGGCGTCCGCAGCCTCGAGCGCGAAATCCAAAACATTTCCCGCAAGATGGCGCGTAAAGTCGTCACCGAAGGCAAATCTGTCAAAGCCGAAATCGTTCCTGCCAACGTCAATGACTACCTCGGCATCCTGAAATTCCGCGAGTTCTGGATCGAGAAGCACAATGAAGTCGGCCTCACCATGGGCCTCGCCTGGACCGAAGTCGGCGGCACCGTTCTGGCCACCGAAGCCACCATCATGGAAGGCAAGGGCCGGCTCACGCTCACGGGAAAGCTTGGCGACGTCATGCAGGAATCCGCGCAAGCCGCGCTCAGCTATGTCCGGTCGCGTTCCGCGCAACTCGGCCTGCCCAAAGATTTCTACAAAAATATCGACATTCACATGCACGTCCCCGAAGGCGCCATTCCCAAGGACGGCCCTTCGGCTGGCATCACGATTTGCACTTCGATCGTCAGCGCCCTGACAAAGATTCCCGTGCGCAGAGACGTCACCATGACCGGTGAAATTACCCTCCGCGGCAAGGTGCTGCCCATCGGCGGTGTGAAGGAAAAACTTCTTGCTGCCCACCGAATGGGCTTGCGTACAGTCCTGCTTTCGAAGGACAATGAAAAGGACCTGGCGGAGATACCCCAGGAAATCCTCTCTAGTCTCACGATTCACTTTGTAGAGACCATGGATGAAGTTCTTCAGGTTGCGCTGGAGCGGCCCATCGTGCCGGTTCAGCATGCCGAGGTTGCGCCCGTTGCGGAAACATTCGCTCCGGTCGCAGAGAAAGACAAAAGTTTGACCAACTAATCAGCGCAGTCTGGGACCCGGCTCACCCTGTGGGCCGTAGTCGGTTCAAGTTTGCAGTGGCCCCTCTCTGCCGCAGGTTGTAGAAAGTCTGGTTTGCCCCACTCTGTCGTTTGTTTTACCCGCCAGTTTGGAGCGCCACCCCGTAAACAATCCGCATCTTCGTTGGCTGTTTCGCAGTCACCCAAGTAGTAAGGTCAATTCTTACAATCAAAACTAGCTAAGGATATATGCCAAAAGAAACAAGCGTTGAAGGTAACAATCAGATCAGTATCAGCCTGGCTGAACTCAAAGAAAAGAACATCACCGATCTCGCCAAAATCGCCAAGGAACTCAATATCCCTGGCGCCAGCGGCATGCGCAAGCAAGAATTAATTTTCCAAATTCTCCGCGCGCAAACCGAAAAGAACGGTCTCATCTTTTCTGAAGGCGTCCTAGAATGTCTCCCCGACGGATTCGGATTCCTCCGCGCGCCGGAATATAACTACCTCCCCGGCCCGGACGATATCTACGTTTCCCCGTCGCAAATCCGCAAATTTGACCTTCGCACCGGCGACACTGTCTCCGGTCAAGTCCGTCCTCCCAAGGACGGCGAACGATATTTCGCGCTGATCAAAGTCGAAGCGGTCAATTTCGAAGACCCCGAAGTCACGCGCAACAAAATTTTCTTCGATAACCTGACGCCCCTCTATCCACAGGGCCGCCTCAAGATGGAAACCACCAAAGAGAACATGACCGGTCGCGTCCTCGATCTCCTCTGCCCCGTTGGCAAAGGTCAGCGCGGTCTCGTCGTCGCTCCTCCCCGTACCGGTAAAACCATGATGCTGCAATCCATGGCCAACTCCATCACCGTCAATCATCCGGAAGTTGCACTCATCGTTCTTCTCATTGACGAGCGCCCGGAAGAAGTCACCGACATGCAGCGCACCGTCAAAGGCGAGGTCATTAGCTCAACCTTCGACGAAGCTCCTCAGCGTCACATTCAGGTCGCCGAAATGGTGCTCGAAAAGGCCAAGCGCCTGGTCGAACACAAGCGCGATGTCGTCGTTCTTCTCGACTCCGTTACGCGTCTGGCACGCGCTTACAACGCCGTCACCCCGCCTTCTGGAAAAGTCCTCTCCGGCGGTATTGACGCCAATGCTCTCCAGCGCCCGCGCCGCTTTTTCGCCGCCGCGCGCCACGTTGAAGAAGGCGGCTCGCTCACCATCATCGCTACCGCGCTCATCGACACCGGCAGCCGCATGGACGACGTCATCTTCGAAGAGTTCAAAGGCACCGGCAACATGGAAATCAACCTGGACCGCCGCCTTTCCGACAAGCGCGTCTTCCCGGCCATCGACATTCAACGCTCCGGCACCCGTAAGGACGAACTCCTACTTCCACCGGACGAGCTCAGCCGCGTTTGGGTTCTGCGCAAAGTCCTAAGCCCGCTGTCGACCGTTGAAGCGATGGAACTCCTGATCAGCCGTTTGACCAAGACCAAATCGAACGCCGAATTCCTCGGCTCGATGTCTGCACCGACCTAAGCAGAAGTCATTTGTTTGGATGGCGGCGTGAGCCGCCGCCCACTGCCCTTCCCGCAAGCGCCCTCAGAGCCACGCTTGGTGTTTCTTGCCGTTCCGTCGCTGGAATAGCCGTTCGCGGGTCCGACTCCTGCGGCAGAGCCCTGCCGATTCGCGATCCGATGAAAATTGTCCCCTGCAAAAAAAATGGCGCGGCGAATCTCTCCGCCGCGCCGGCCCGTTGCCAGTCATTTACATCCTTTACTCCGCGGCTTCCTCCACCGCAGCGATGTAATCCAGTACCCGCTCCGACCATCCGTCGATATGCGTCCAACCATCCCCATAACTGATCCCCGGCTTGTACGGCGCCACGTTCACCACGTAGGCCTTTTCCGTCCACGCCGGCAGGATTCCGTCATGCGATTGTTCGTCCGTAATCACGATCAACCGGTCGAGTTCCTGCCATCCTTTCCGTTCGTGAAGTTCCGACAAAGCCCGCTTCAAATACGTCCCAGAGTGCGCCTGAGAATTCTCAATCGCATCGCGCAACGCAAATCCTCGGCGCGCCGGCACCTCCACACACTTGTCTGAAAACGTTGCCGCCGAAAACTCCTCCGCCTTTTCGCGGAGCAGAATCGCCAGCCCGCACGCCGCATCCACGCGCGTGGTCTCGCCCTTATTCGAAAGCCGGGAATTCATCGACCCGGATACGTCAACGAGCAGTCCCGTCGATCCCGCCAGCTTCCGAAGTCCGGCGATCCCCGCCAGCATCGCCTCTTCGATGGCCTCCTCAAGCTTCGGAGCGTGCCGCGCCGCCGTCACAAATCGAAACGGCAACGCGCGCGCCACTCCTTTCCTGAGCCGGTCACGGATCAGTTGCGGATCCACTCCCGCTGCCAGCATCAGACGCAGGTTCCGCAGGGTTGCCAATCCGCCCAGCTTGCACTCGCGCAGCAGACGTTCGAAGTTCTCGCGCTTGTCCTTCCCTGCGGACAAGACAACCTCCCAAGTGTCGGGAGATTCGAGCGTGTTCTCAACGAGCTTCTTCCAAACGGCTTCCTGCGCTGCATCTTTCGGCTTCGCATGGCACAAAAACAGCACGTCGCGGAGCTTCACTTTCGCATCGCGGTTGTACTTCGCCAGCTGGTACGCGTCGAACTTCTGGAACGCACGCGCCAACCCGCGCTTTACTCCCGCCGAAAGCGGCTGCTTTTTGTCCTTCCAGTACAACGAAACGAACTCACCAAGCTCGTCCGCGCGCTGGATCACCTGCTCAAGCGTTTGCGCCACCAGCGACCCCGTCCCTTTACGGCGCGCCAGTTCGCGTACCAGGAAGAGTGGAGCATGGCGCAGTTGCATCGCGTCGCGCGCTTCTTGTGCCACAGCGACCACCGTTTCTGGTTTGTTCTCTGCCACGAGTCTTGCAATTCGTTCCGCAATGTCGCTTCCCTTTTCGTAAAACGCGTCTTCCCACAACAAACACGTCGCCACCGTGCGCCGCAATTCGCGCTTCACGTCCACGCGCTGCGCCACTGCACCTTCATGCGTCCGCAACGGAAGCGTCTTCTTCCAGACATTCATCTTCGCCATCACTGCACTTCTCCTTTCCGCCGCACGTGATCGAACCGTGCAGCTGCTTTCAGAAATCGCCGGACGGGAACTTCAGGCGCACTGCCATTCGGGGGCAGCCCGCACTGCTGGACCGGGCTGGCTGCCAACCGCTCCCTTCCCCGGCGTTCACCAGGGTGCTCTGCCGCAGTACGACTCAGTCCACCACACCGAAACTACTTGCGGCGGGAATCGGCGGCGAGAGTCTTTCTCCGCTGCTCTGCCACTGAGCTACAGTGACTTTCGTCACCGGCAGGACTCGAACCTGCGACCAACGGTTTTCGTCGATGTAACTCACGCCTTCACCACGCCGCAAACTTTTCAGAAAAACTCTTCTTTCACTCCTTCGTTGCTGGACTGCTTCTTTGTTTCGCGCTGTAGATACACCCCAACCCTTACAGTGAGCGCCGCGCTCACGTTCACCAGCTTTTCCGGGAGGAACCAGCGTCTACGGTCTCGGGGTTTCGGACCCCAGCCTTGCGGCTTCATCCAGCGAAGTATCCGTAAACTACGCCATCCCAGGAAATACCCTGTAGCGAAGTCAATGCATCGAAACGACTTGGGCGGTTTTGTTCGTTACGGTCGCGCGAAAAAAGCAGTGCACACGACGTTGCCGCCTTGCTTCAATCCGAATTGGCTTTTGTCGTCGTGTCTCATTCTCTGCTCTTCTCGCTCAGTGAGGACCTGCACAAAAATGCAGCAGGCGTACGACTGAGGTAATCTGAAAGTAAACGGAGATCGCAAATCTGTCAAGCTTTTTCTCAGAAAAACAGTAAAATTGGCCCATTTTTCGTATAACTTGTTAATTTTCAAGTACCTGTCATTTTTTTTCGTAGGTTTTACTAAATCCGTTTCGCGAATTCAGCAAGGTGAACGTACCGTCGGCCGACGCCGTCGCTTTGATAAATTTTCCTTCGCACTTTTCCTCCACATTCGCAATCAACTCTTCCTTCGAGTTGTGTTCCTTACCCGCCGCAATCGCGTAGTGCAGTTGCCATACTTCGGGATTTCCTGGAGCATCATGCGCGATCTGCCAGGCTGCCGCGTCGCCACCTTTCTTCGCGCCCGTTTCCATTACGCTCGCCCGGGGATGCAGTGCATGTACCAGCGCTTTCGGATTCGAAGTATCTCCGCCATGGTGCTCCATCAAAAATAGATCCACAGTCCCGACCAGATTGTTCGGACATACCAACTCCACTTCTTTCTTCTTGGTCAAATCTCCCAGATCGAGAAACCTGAATTTTCCAAATGTCACTAGTATTCCCAGCGACTGGGCATTCTCACTCGGGTCAACTTCGGCCGCCGGCTCTGACCCGCACAACGGGTTGGCCTGTCCGGCCCCCGGCAACGCCGCGGAAATGTGCTGCCCTGCCGCGGTCATTACTTCAACCTTCATTCCTTTTGTGGGAATAAAATCGCCCGGCTTCACCGTCATCTGCCGATCCCCGGCCACCTTCTTGTACGCGGCAAATATCTCCGGAGTATTTCCATCCGTCTCCACGCTCGCCCCATGATCGACAAATTTCCCAATCTTGATCTTCTCCGCCAGCTGCGGCACACCCCCGGTATGATCCATGTGATAGTGCGTCAGCACCACGTAGTCGATTTGCGTAAGCCCCGCATCCTTGGCCGCCGCCACAATCCGATCCGCATCCCTCCCGCCATTCCCCGGCCAGCCCGTATCCACTAGAATCGACTCGCCCGTCGGGCTCACAATTAAGGTCGACTGGCCGCCCTCCACGTCGATAAAATATATCTTTAACTCCTTACCTGCGGCGGCCGATGTTCCCGCAAAAAGAATCAGCAACATCGTAAGGGTCTTGCGCATAAGTTTGCTGGATCGCTGCATTGTGGGACCTCGCTAATTCACGCAAAGTGTTCAGACTAAATCAGCCCCAGTCTGCCCCATCCACGAATTTCCGGCAACCACATCCTCAGTCATGTCAGCCTCTTTTGCCCTCTGCCAACCGCGTCTGCAAATAACTCACCAACTCCGACCCCGAATTGGTCATCTCCGTTCCAAAGGCATCCATCTGACTCGTCAAATGGTTGTAGCACCACACAGCCGGCACCGCCACCGACAACCCAATTGCGGTCGTCAGCAGCGCCTCGGAAATCGACCCTGCAATTACCTTGATCACCGTCGTGTGCGCCAATCCAATGTTCTTGAACGCATCCAGAATCCCGATTACCGTTCCAAACAAGCCCACGAACGGGGCCGTCGCTGCAATCGTCGCCAACCCGCTCAGCCCGCGCTTCATCTCATCCTGCGTCGACGCTGCCGATCTTTCAAGGCTCAGCTTCACATTCTCGATCACTTCGGTCTGCGTCATCTTCGATGAAGCAGACGTAAAATCCAGCAAGCCTGCCGCTACCACGCTTGCAATGTGACTTTCCTTGCTGACCTCCGCGGCCGAAATCGCCTCCTCCAATTTTCCTTCTCGAAACGCCGCCGCCGAACGTTCAATGTACAAAACCGATTGCCTCCGCGCCGCGCGATACCGCAGGAATCGACTCACCGCTACCACCGCCGATCGCAAGAACATCACCGCCAGCACGATCACCACTCCGTGACACAACATCCCCATCGACTTCCACAACTCCACCAAGTTCGATTCACTATCCATAGCAATCCTCCTCGAATCGATATTTCGAGCGCAATCCAGACACACCACCACGTCGCCGTCGGCGCGCGAAAAGCACACGCGAGCGATCATCCGTTCCGCTTCTATTTCATGGTTATTGACAATCCAGGACTTGTTAGCCTGGCGCCCTGCTATTCAGTAGACACCAGCACCCACAACAAAGTGCCCCGTCAGTTTTTGGCTCTCTCAGCGATCCACTGCTTGACGTCCCGTTCCAACACGCTGAGAGGAACCGCGCCATTTGCCAAAACCTCATCATGAAACCCGCGTTCATCAAACTTCGTGCCCAGCGATTTCTCCGCCTCGGTTCGCAGCTCACGGATCTTTAGCTGCCCCAGCTTGTACGCCAATGCCTGGCCCGGCCACACAATGTACCGGTCCACTTCGACGGTAATATCCTGATCTGTCTTCCCCGTGTTGTCTTTGAAAAACTGCAGCGCCTGCTCGCGCGTCCAGCCCATCGAGTGCATCCCGGTGTCCACCACCAGGCGTACCGCGCGCCACATCTCATACGACAACTGTCCAAACTTGGAGTACGGATCTTTGTACAATCCCAACTCTTCTCCCAAACTTTCCGAATACAGCGCCCAGCCCTCGACGTAGGCCGAGTAGCTGTTGTTTTTGCGGAACTCCGGAACGCCTTCCAGCTCCTGCGCGAGCGAAATCTGCAAGTGGTGTCCCGGCACTGCTTCGTGGAGAGAAAGCGCGTCCATCTCCCACTTCGGCCGCGCGTGCAAATTGAAGGTATTCACGAAATAGCAACCTGGCCGTCCCACACTTGGCGCTCCCGGCTGATAGTAAGCCGTGGTCTGCGAGGGCGCCTTGAAGTCGGGAATTTTGCAAACCCCATACGTCAGCCGTGGCAATTTTCCAAACAAATGAGCCAGTCCCGGATCCACCGTCTTCGCAATAACCTTATATCCATTCACCAACTCTTCTGGCTGCTCATAATAAAAGCGAGCATCGGTCCGCAGAAATTCCGTGAAGTCGTGAAAGCTTCCTTTAAATCCGGCGGTAGCAATCACCTTATCCATTTCCGCGCGAATCCGCTTCACTTCCGACAATCCAATTTCGTGAATCTCCTTCGGCGTCAAGGTGGTCGTCGTCTGCCATCGCACGTGGTAGGCATAAGCCGCGGCCCCATTTGGCAAAGCCGTCGCCGCAATCGATTCGCGACACGCCGGCAAATACGTCTTTACCACGTACTCATGCGCTTTTTGAAACGCCGGCGCCACGCTGTCCGTAAAAACGTTCTTCGCCCGCTCGGTCAGCCGCGCTTTTTCCGCTTCGGGAAATCCAGACGGGAATTGCGTGAATTGCTGCAATAGCGGACTCGCCAGGGGGTCCGCTGGCGTCAAATCCGCAAGCTGCTTCGGCACATCGCGCAGCATCAGCTTCGGCGGCGTGTAACCTCTTTGCAATCCTTCCTGCATCAGTACGATATTCTGCTCGACCCATTTCGGCAAGGCTTCCAGACGCGCCAGAATATCTTCATAGTCCGCCACTGTCCGATTCTGCATGTTGGAAAGCGTATCCGCCGCACCTGTCTGAATTCCTTCCATCTGATTCATCGGCATCCACAAATTGCGCGGAACCACGCCGCGAATCGGCATCGGATCATCGCCGTACGGCAAGCCCTCCTGCGCCGTCTCCAGAAGCTCCAGATACAGGTCGTAGTCCAACCGGTCACGTTGCGGCAGGGATTCGCGCGAAATCGATTTCAAATTGGACAAACTTTCCGCCAGATACTTTCTCCGCGCCGCAATTCCCTCCGGCGAATCGTCCGTCCACTTCCGGTTTTGCCCTGGATAACCGACGGAGGTCGCCACATCCGGATACTCGACCATCCACTGTTTCCAATCGGCGTCCAGGTATGCGTGAAATTTCTGCGCCGCTTCCTCACCGGGCTTGCTGGCGCTTTGTGCAAGCACGAGCATTGGAAGAAAAAACATCCCACTTCCTGTCAAAGCCAAAACCACAAACACTGTGCGTATCAAGCGTTCCTCCCACCAGTCTCAGCCAATGCCTTTTCCCGCTCCTGTGCCAGCAGCACGATCAGTCGCGCGGTCTCCTCCGCATCCATGGCGGTGTTATCCACCAGCACCGCATCGGCGGCCCGCACCAAAGGCGAAACCGTTCGCTCACGATCACGCTTATCCCGTTCGTGGACTTCCTGCAAAACTTCGGCAAGCGAAAAATGCTCGCCTTTTTCTCCGTGTTCTTTCCAGCGCCGCTCGGCCCGCACCTCTACTGAAGCTTCCAGAAATATTTTCAACTCGGCACGAGGGAATACCACCGTACCGATGTCGCGCCCTTCCATCACCACGCCGCCGCCCGCTCCAGCCTGCTGCTGCTCCGCCACCAGAATCTTGCGCACCGCAGCAATCGTTGCCAGTTGGGAAGCCGCCTGCGCCACTTCCGCCGTCCGAATCAATGGCGTTACCTCCAGTCCGTCCAGAAACACACAGTTCTTCGCGCCCGCCGATTCCATTTCAACAGTCGGCGGTTTCAATTCAATGTGCGTTTTGGAAGCCAGCGTTTGCAGCGAGGAATCGTCGGCGAGTGCAACGCCGTTTTGCAGCGCCTTGAGTGCGAGAGCTCGATACATGGCTCCGCTATCGAGATACAAATATCCGAGAAGCGCAGCAGCACGCCGGGCTACGCTGCTCTTCCCCGAGCCTGCTGGGCCGTCAATGGCGATGGTAAGTTTTGGCATCGGCTCGAAGTGGGCACCAGCGTCGTGCCCCGTGTTGCAACCGGTTGGAGCTTTAATACCAAGGCTCCAGCAATATTCAGGTATTTTCTATTTTGGCAAAAGGCAATTCTAAAAACCCATGATGTTGTAGCCGCAATCCACATAAATCGTATCGCCGGTGATTCCTGAAGCTCCATCGGAAAGCAAGAATGCAGCTGTTGAACCAACTTCGGCCGGATTCACATTGCGCTTAAGCGGAGCGCGCTCCGCGTGGCCTTTAAGCATTTCACCGAGGCCGGAAATTCCGCGCGCGGCGAGTGTTTTGATGGGACCCGCAGAAATGGCATTCACGCGAATATTTTTGGACCCCAGATCGCTCGCCAAATAACGGACGGTGGCTTCGAGTGCAGCCTTGGCGACTCCCATCACATTATATTTGGGCACAACTTTCTCCGCGCCAAAATAGCTCATGGTCACGATGCTCCCGCCTGCGGTCATCAAAGGAGCAGCGGCGCGCGAAACGGCAATCAGCGAATACACGCTGATATCGTGAGCAATGCGAAAACCTTCGCGCGAAGTATCCACAAACAATCCGCTCAAATCCGCAGCCTGCGCGAATGCCACGCTGTGCACCACACCGTGCAAGGTACCAAATTTCATCCGCAAATCTTCAAACAATCTGGCGATCTGCTCGTCCGAAGCCACGTCGCACATAAATCCGGCGGCACCCGGCAAATCACCGATTAAATCCTTGGCTTCCTGCTCCAGGCGCTCATTTTGGTAGGTGATCGCCAGCTTCCAGCCAGCCTCGCTCAGTTTTTGCGCAATGGCCCAGGCAATGCTGCGTTTGTTGGCGAGGCCAAAAATCACTGCAGTTTTTTGTGTTTCGGTCATTCGTCATGCTCCCTATGGCCGGGCGGAAGCCCGGGTTCTACGCGGACGAATCCAGGATTCGCCACTGCAAAATCACTGCACTCTAGATGCGGTGAAAAGCCTTTTCAATTTCCTTCACCGAGTAGCGCAACACCACTGGCCGGCCGTGTGGACAACTCATCGGACAGTCGGTTTTCGCCAGCGCATCGAGCAACCATTCCATCTTTGAGGGCTCAAGCGGCGTATTGATCTTGATCGCTGCATGACACGAAGTGGACGCTGCAATCTTCGCTTGCAGCGTGTCGATGGAAATCGCCGCGTTTTCGCTCTCCGTACCATCGAGAATTTCTGTAAGTAATTGTTCGGCATCGCCCGCGATAATTCCCGCGGGAACGCTTTGGATGGCTACACTCTTCGGCCCCATCGGCTCAACTTCAAAGCCGTTGGCAGCAAGCTCTTCGGCAATCTTTTCATAAATCACGATTTGCCGCGGAGACAGTTCCACAATCATGGGCATCAGCATGCGCTGTGACTCTATTTTCCCCGCCCGGCGCGCTGCAAGGTGCTGCTCGAACAAAACACGTTCGTGTGCAACGTGCTGATCGACGATCCACAGCCCGTCGCCGTTCACTGCAACGATAAAACTCGCACTCACCTGACCCAGGGGTTTCAGGTCGCGAATCTGGTCCTGGCCAGGAAGCGCGGCAGGTGCATCAGCGCTGAGGGCGGCAAGATTCGCGGCCCAGGCGGCCGATGGCGGGGCGGGCGGCGCTATCGGCCCTGCGAGGTCTGCACCTGCGGCAAATGAAAATCGTTGTTCAACGGGGCGCACCGGCGCGCCGCTTAAATCGAAACCGCCCCCCGCGCCAACTCCAGAATCGATTCCGATTCCTTCCATCGCGGGAATGCTGGCCCGCGGCACCGCCGAGTATCCGGGATTTGTGGAATTGGGTTCCGGGAGCCCGGACAGGGGAGCAGCAATACCTGGCTGGTGCGAAGGCACCGAGGGCGAACCCGCGGCAGCCGTCGCAAAACTGGGAACGGGTCGGGCGCTCACAAGCGCCTGGCGAATGGTGTCCCGCGTGAAATCGTGGACGAATTGCGAGCGGCGAAAACGGACTTCAATTTTCGCCGGATGCACATTGACGTCAACTTCATCGTAGGGCATTTCAAGAAAAAGAAGCGTGGCGGGGAAAACGGTCGGTGGAAGAATATTGCGATACGCTTCGTGAATTGCGTGAAGAATCAAACGATCGCGGACCAGCCGTCGATTGACGAAGACATAAATGCCATTGCGGTTGGAACGCTGCACATCCGGCCGCGACGTAAATCCGCTGACGGTGAGTGACGCCTGCTCTTCGCCTTCTTCAAGTTGCGGCTCGCTGATGGCTGCCCGAAAGGGCGCAGATGTAGCGGGCAACTCCAAAAGCTCATCGAGCGACAGCTTGCCGAAAAGTTGGTAAACGCGATCCGCAAGTTTTTCAGTCGGCGGACAGTTGATAACTTCCTGCGTCGGGGTAGTAAGCACAAACTGTTTGTCGGGATTGGCAAGCGCATAGTGGGTCACGAGCGAAGCGATGTGGCCGAGTTCTGTGGTATCCGATTTCAGAAATTTTCTACGCGCGGGAACCGAATAGAAAAGATCGCCGACACTGATGGTCGTGCCGGACGGCACCCCCGCCGCCTTCACATTGATCAGTTTGCCGCCGGCAAATTCAATCCGCGTCCCCTCAGCCTCACTGGCATCGCGCGATTCCAGCACCAGCCGCGAAACAGCAGCAATCGTGGGCAACGCTTCCCCGCGAAAGCCCAGCGTCGAAATAGAAAGTAGATCATCCGCCGATTTCAGTTTGCTGGTGGCATGGCGCTCAAACGCGAGGAGGGCATCGTCATGCATCATCCCGTGGCCGTCGTCAATCACCCGAATCATGCGCTTGCCGCCCACTTCAATTTCAATGCGAATCGATTTCGCGCCTGCGTCAATCGCGTTTTCGAGCAGTTCTTTCACCACCGACGCCGGACGCTCCACTACTTCGCCAGCGGCAATCTTGTTGGCTACCGCCTCCGGCAATATGCGAATTCGGCTCATTTTGCGCCCAGGCTCGTCCAACTCACGCGGGGTCCGATCCGCGCAAGTCTTGCCCGCGAGATGGCCCACTGAAATACAGCAAACACCGCCAGGCAGAACAGCGAACTACAACCGAGGAGCTTGCAGGCCGTGTTCGCCAGCTCATAGTCAGGTTGGTGCGCCGTCATTTCACTCAGTCCTTGATTTGAATACCCAGCTGGTTGAGTTGCTCCGTATCTACTTCGCTGGGGGATTCTGCCATTAAATCTTGGGCTTTGGTGGTTTTTGCAAAGGCGATGACTTCACGGATGCTGGTTTCGCCGGAAAGCAGCATGACGACCCGGTCCATGCCGAGCGCGATGCCGCCGTGCGGCGGCGTTCCGTAGCTGAGCGCGTCCACAAAAAAACCGAAGCGGCGGCGGAGAGTTTCTTCACTCAGGCCGAGCGCTTTGAAAAGACGTTCCTGAATGTCCTGGCGGTGAATTCGGATACTGCCGGAGCCCAGTTCTACGCCGTTGAGGACCAGGTCGTAGCCCTTTGAACGGACTTCCCACGGAGCCGTTTCGAGTTTTTCCAGATCTTCGTCGACAATTCCCGTAAACGGATGCTGCGCGCTGACCCAGGCTTGATCGGAATTGCTCCATTCAAAAAGGGGAAAGCCGGTGAGCCAGAGGAATTTCCACTGTGATTTGTCGATAACGCCAAGCGCCTCACCCAGTTGCAGCCGGAGTTGACCGGCGACCAGCGCCGCCGCTTCGGTCCCTTTGATTTCTTCCCTGGCGCTGACGGCAACCACCAGGTCACCCGCTTTTGCGGCACACAACCCGGCCAGCTTCCCTACATTGTCCGCGCCGATTAGCTTCTCGACCGTTGAAGTCGTGCCGTCGGCGGCGAGTTTTACGAAGTAGGCGCCCCGTGCGCCTGCTGCTTTGGCTTTTTCGGTCAGTTCATCGAGCTGCTTGCGCGAGTAGGAAGCCGCACCGGGAGCGGCGAAGGCGAAAACATTCCCCTCGATTTGCAATTTGGTTTTTGCTTCCTGGGGAAACGCGTCGGTAACTTCATGGAGTTCCATGCCGAAACGCATGTCGGGTTTGTCGCTTCCGTATTTGCGGATGGCGTCTTTATAAAGCATGTGCGGAAATGGCGCGGCCGCCTTCACTCCTGCGACAGCGCAGGCGCGAACCATCACGGTTTCAATAACGCTGAAAATATCTTCCTGACGCGGGAAGGACATTTCCAGGTCGAGTTGCGTGAATTCCGGCTGCCGATCGGCGCGCAGATCTTCATCGCGAAAACATTTCACGATTTGGAAATAGCGATCGAGCCCGCCGATCATCAGGATTTGTTTGAAAATTTGCGGCGACTGCGGCAGTGCGTAGAACTGTCCGTGATGCACGCGGCTGGGCACCAGATAGTCGCGCGCGCCCTCCGGCGTACTGCGCGTCAGCATGGGCGTTTCGACTTCAAGGAAACCCATCTCGTCCATCGTCTTGCGAATTTCAAGCAGGATCTTGTGCCGCAATGCCAGGTTACGGTGCGGCTTGGGACGCCGCAAATCGAGATAGCGATAGCGCAGACGCGTTTCTTCCGCCGCATTGGTTTCGTCTTCGATTTGAAATGGCGGGGTCTTCGCGTTATTTAGAATGTGCAGCTTGGTTGCGTTGATCTCAATTTCGCCACTGGTCAATTCAGGATTGGCCTTCTGCCGTTTGATGACCCGGCCTTCGACTGCGACAACAAATTCGCTGCGTGCTTGCTCGGCTTTGGCGTGGGCCTGTGGTTGCGTTTCTTTGTTAAAGACCACCTGCACAATTCCGGTGCGATCGCGAATGTCGAGAAAGAGCAAGTTGCCGAGATCGCGGCGGCGCGCGACCCATCCCATAATCACCGCCTCGCGATCGGCGTCGATGGCGCGAAGTTCTCCGCAGTAGTGGGTGCGTTTCAGATTGCCTAAGAAGTCCAGCACGGTGTCTTGTTCCCTTTCCTTAGTCCTGGTGTTGTGCTCTCGATTGATTCAGTTTCCGTATTTACAAACCAGCTTACCAATCCTCTGCATCGAAGATGCCGTCCGCCAGGACGGCGCTACACAGCTTTGAGAAAGTCCAGCAGTTGCGCTTCGGTCAATTTTTGCTGCGTGCCGTCGGACAGGGTCTTCAGCGTCCACTGCCCTTCTTTGATTTCGTTCTCGCCCATAATGAGTGCATGTTTGGCGTTCATTTTACTGGCACGCTCCAGGGCTTTGCCGAATTTCAATTCTGTCGGCGGAAGCTCTACGCTGATTCCGGCTTCCCGCAGTTTTTGCGCGCCGCGTACTGCTGTTTCATAGGCGCCTTGGCCCATCCAAGCGATGAACACACTCGGCCCCTGGGCGACGGGAGCTTTGCCTGCTTCCTGCAGGGAAAGAATCAGACGATCTTCTCCAATGGCGAAGCCAATCCCTTTTGTGGGCGGGCCGCCGAGGAGCTCGACCAGGCCATCGTAGCGGCCGCCACCGCAGACAGCATTTTGCGAGCCAAGTCCCTTGGCGGTGATTTCAAACGTGGTGCGCATGTAATAGTCGAGGCCCCGGACCAGCCGCCAGTTTTCCTGATATTTCACTCCGCGCAAATCCAGATTGTGTTTTACGGCGGCGTAGTGCGCGGCGCAGGCCGGGCAGAGATGCTCGGCGATGCGCGGCAGTTTTTCAATAATGGCTTGCTCGTGCTCAAGTTTCGAGTCGAGCACGCGCAATGGGTTCGTTTCAATGCGGCGCTGGGAGTCCGCGCCGAGATGGTCTTTCACTTTGCGGAGTTCTTCGCGCAGCAACTCGACATACTTCGGGCGACAGTCCGGGGCGCTGTGACCGATGGAATTGATGCTCAGCTCGGTGCCTTCTAGTTGCAAGCGATCAAAAAATGTCATCACCATTTCGATGACTTCGGCGTCGATGGCTGGCGCATCGGTGCCACCGAGAACTTCGGCGCCGATTTGATAGAACTGGCGGTATCTTCCCTTCTGCGGGCGTTCGCGCCGAAACATCGGCCCGCGGTAATACAACTTCACTGGCTGCGGCAGTTGGCCCATGCTGTGCTCGATATAAGCGCGGCACACGGAAGCCGTGGCCTCGGGACGCAAACTAATGGAAATTGCTTCGCCATCTGCAGCCGCGGTTTGCGATGAACGCGGATCGGGCCGATCGGAGAATGTGTACATTTCTTTTGAGACTATATCGGTGTCTCCGCCAACGGCCCGTGCAAATAATTCGGTTGGCTCAAAAATTGGAACCCGGATTTCGCCGAATCCGAAAGTGGCGAACACTTCATGGGCGGCTTGCTCGACGTGATTCCACAATTGCGTTTCGGACGGAAGAAGATCACGGGTTCCGCGTATGGACTGAAACTGCTTGTGCGTTGCGCCCATGCGGGATTCGGCAGGTGACTCTTGCCCTTTTTGTTTGGCAGCGGCTTTGGCGCGATTGATTTCTTCCCACTGGGCGCGCTTGGCAGCTTTTTCCTGCTCGCGATCGCTCACGGAGTGGGTTCCTCGCGATAAATATTCTTGTATTCGACGTAGCGCACGGCGTAGTCGTCGATGGAGGAGGCTTCAAAGGCGGTCAGCGGACGCTTTACTTTTCCGGGACTGCCCATCACGAGGCTGCCCGCGGGAATCATCGTCCGTTCCGGGATCAGCGTGCCGGCGGCGATAATGCTGCCTTCGCCGATGCGCGCGCCGTTCAAAATAATCGCTCCCATGCCGATCAGGCAGCGCGACTCAATCGTGCAGCCGTGCAGCGTGACGGAGTGGCCGACGGTGACGTCGTCGCCGAGCGTGAGCGGCCATTCGTCGCGCATGACGTGCAGCATGGAGAGATCCTGAATGTTGGTGCGCGCGCCGATACGGATGTGGTGCACGTCGCCGCGGATGACGGTGCAGGGCCAGACGCTGGAGTCTTCGCCGATGACCACGTCCCCGATGATGACGGCGGCGGGGTCAATGTAGGCGGAGTCGGCGATTTCCGGGCGCTTGCCGCGGTACGGTCTGATCATGCTATCCCTTTGATTCGGCAGCACATAGAACGAGCATGGCGGATGGGCCACAGCGCGATTTAGGGGCTTGCGCGAATTAGCAAAGATAACATTCGCGGGTGGCAGGCGCAAGGAACCGAAGATTGCAAAAAACTGAATGCTATTGGCTTATGGCCGAAGCACGGGCTGCATAGTATTGGCGATAGAAAGGATCGAGCACCACCGTGCCGGCAATGCAGTCATGTACCGTTTGGCGCTTAAGATTCGCAAACATAAATATAACTTCGATAGTTATCCATGAGGATTGATAGTCCATGCATCGATCGAAGGTCAGAGTTTTGGTCGTCCCCTGCAGGTGGTAATTCTGACCGGCATGTATCAACCAGAGAAGGGCCACAGAACTGGCAATTGCGGCAACTAAGGAGTAAATCTCACGCAAAAGCGCTTGTTTCAAGCTTGGATTGCCGGTTTCTGAAATATTGTAAACCCTAATTCCCGTCATCCATTTTCCGACCGTTCGGCCAAAACGCGCATGCATAATCACGCGATAGAGGATCGGACTGTATAGGAGCAAAGAATCACGAAAAAAGGAAAGCGCTGCCAACTCTGACGGCTGGTAAAGATAAATACAGCAAATAGCTATGGGAGCCAGGACGAAGGCATCAATAACTAATGCAAAAAATCGCGCCCAGAACGTCCTGTATTCTGGCGCAACGATTGCGTCAGCGCGAAATGCAGCTGGCAATGAAATTTGCCATGAGGTCATTCAATCCGCCAACAATACAGATTCGTTATCATGTCTGAATCTGCGAACAGGGGGCAATCTGTTTTATCTAGCAATGCCAGTAATGCTAGTCGATCTGAACCGTCGGTCCGCCTGAAGTCGGGCGAACCACATCAAGGCGCGCGGCAATGGCCCTAACGGCAGCGTAAATGCTTTTGGCAACAGGAGAATCTTCCCCGAGTGTAGCAACGGGTTTACCCGTATCACCGCCGATGCGGATGCGTGGATCGATTTCAATTTCGCCGAGTACAGGCACACCGTATTCCTGGGCGGTTTTCGTGCCTTCACCATGACCGAAAATATCAATTGCCTCTTGGCAATGCGGACACTTGAAAGTGCTCATGTTTTCGACGACGCCGAGAACTTCCACGTTCACCTGTCGAAACATTTCAATCGCCTTGCGCACGTCCGCCAGCGCAACAGTAGAAGGCGTAGTGACGATAACCGCTCCGGTAACGGCCACCGTTTGAATGAGCGTAAGTTGCACATCACCGGTTCCCGGCGGCAAATCCAAAATTAAGTAATCGAGTTCGCCCCATTCGACATTGCGGAGAAATTGCGTGATGACGCTGTGCAGCATGGGACCCCGCCAAATCATCGGCTTGTCGGGCGGACTGAGCAGGCCCATCGAAATCATTTTCAGTCCTTGGACCTGAACCGGGATGATTTTCTTGTCCTGCGTGGCCTGCGGTTCGGCATTGGTACCAAGCATGATCGGAACGTTTGGGCCGTAGACGTCAGCGTCCAGCAAGCCGACCGTGTAGCCAAGTTTGGCAAGAGCGAGAGCCAGATTGACCGCGATTGTGGTTTTCCCTACACCGCCTTTGCCGCTGGCGACGGCTACAAGATTTTTTACTCCGGGGATGGGGTGGCGTTCGGGTTGTTGTTGCTGGGGCGGGTGGCCTGGCGGCATTTTTCGTTTCCTTTTCGTTTGGCGAAAATCAAAATCTGAAAAACTTTTGTTGGTCGCCGAAATGAGGCGCAAATGTGGGGGCGTTCCCGGCCAAGGCCAGATCTCGTTTAGGCAGTGGTGCCGTGACATTTCTTGTATTTCTTGCCGGAGCCGCAGGGACAAGGATCGTTGCGGCCGACTTTCGCGCCTGTGCGGACCGGCTTGGGGGCTTCGGCCTGTGCCGGGCCGGTTTGGTATTGCAATTCTTTTTGCTGGCGTTCCTGCTTGCGTTCCATTTCGCGGGCGAAAGCCGGCAACCGCGCTGGGGCCGCCGGTTCCGAGGCGCGCGCCGCGGCGCTGGCCATCGCAGCTTGCGGATTTTGTTGCGGCGGGCGCGCCGGCTCCTGTCGTGGTGGCTGCTGTGGCGATTCACCTTGCTGCACTTGTATGTGGAAAAGATAGCGAATCGTTTCGTTATCGATGCGCGTCATCATGTCTTCAAAAAGGGTGAACGCTTCCTTTTTGAATTCGACAATCGGATCCTTCTGGGCATAGCCGCGGAGGCCGATTCCCTCTTTCAAGTGGTCAAGTGAAAGCAGGTGGTCTTTCCACTGTTGATCGACCACATCGAGAACGATGCGGCGTTCGAGCCAGCGCATAAGGTCTGCGCCGAACTGTTTTTCTTTCTCCTCGTAGCGCTTCTGGACAGCTTCAGCAGCCGCGTCGGCAAGCTGCTCGTGCGTAAGAGTTGCGGGGTCGGCGCCAGCGGTCTTTGCATCGATACCGAATTGCGCGTGAAATTCCGCAAGAAATTGCGTGGTATTCCACTGATCGGGATGTTGCTCGCGCGGGCAGAACGTCTCAACGAGATCGCGCGCGACGTCTTCGGCAATGCCGAGAACGTAATCGCGTTGGTCTTTTCCTTCCAGAGCGGAGCGGCGAATCGAATAAATCGTCTCACGCTGCTTGTTCATCACATCGTCGTACTCGAGAAGATGTTTGCGAGCGTCAAAATTCTGCGCTTCCACCGATTTCTGCGCGGTCTCGATGCGGCTGGAAATCATCCGGGATTCGATTGGTACACCTTCCGTCATGCCCAGGCGGAACATGAGCGCCTTGACCCGTTCTCCGCCAAAGATGCGCATGAGGTCGTCTTCGAGGGAAAGAAAAAAGCGCGAAGAACCCGGGTCACCCTGGCGTCCAGCACGTCCTCGCAGCTGATTATCGATGCGGCGAGCTTCGTGCCGTTCGGTACCGAGGATATGGAGGCCCCCGAGCGCGACGACTTCGTCATGTTCGGCCTTACACTGGCTGGCAAATTCGTCGTAGACGGGCTTCCATTGATCGGCGGGAACCTGAAAGATCTTGCCTTGATGCTGGAACAGGACCATCGGAACAACCGGCTGCGCGAGTGCGCCGTCGCCGGGCTCCGCGGGAATCACCGCCGGAGCCGCCGCGTACGGCATGGCAATTTTATTTTTCAGAAAATGATCGCGCGTCATCTGCTCGGGATTTCCACCCAGAAGAATGTCCGTTCCGCGGCCGGCCATGTTGGTGGCGACCGTGACGGCGCCTTTCCGTCCAGCCTGCGCGACAACGCCGGATTCCCGTTCGTGCTGCTTGGCGTTTAGAACTTGATGGGGAATCCCGGCTTTTCGCAGAATTTCCGCGATGGCTTCGGACTTTTCAATCGAAATGGTACCGACCAGAACCGGTTGCCCGCGTTGGTGATAATGGCGGATGCCGTTGGCCAGCGTATCGTCTTCCTGCATGATGCCGTTGACGACAGCTTCGAATTTTTCCTTTTCCGTGCGGTAGACGACGTCCGGATATTCCTTGCGGATGAGCGTACGGTTGGTGGGAATCATCACCACATCGAGGTTATAAATCTTGCTGAATTCGGCGGCTTCCGTTTCCGCAGTGCCGGTCATGCCGGAAAGCTTTTTGTACATGCGGAAATAATTCTGGAATGTAATGGTCGCCAGCGTTTGATTTTCGCGCTCGATTTTTACGCCTTCTTTGGCTTCCACGGCCTGGTGCAAACCGTCGCTCCAGCGACGCCCCGGCATCTGGCGCCCGGTAAATTCGTCCACGATGATAATTTCGCCGTCTTTGTTGACGTAATCGACGTCAATTTTGTAGAGCGTGTGGGCACGCAGAGCCTGGTACACATGGTGAATGATTTCCATGTGCGTCGGATCGTAAAGGTTTCCAAGGCCCAGGAGGCGCTCGCACTTGCTGACGCCTTCTTCGGTGAGCGTCGCGGTTTTATGCTTTTCGTCGAGCGTATAGTCGATGTCCTGAATTAGTTTGGGAATAATCTTGTCGATCTTGGCGTATTTGTCGGTGGACTCTTCCGACGGGCCGGAAATGATCAGCGGCGTCCGCGCTTCATCGATGAGGATGGAATCGACCTCGTCAACGATCGAGAAATGATGGCCGCGCTGTACGCATTGCGCCAAATCGTACTTCATATTGTCCCGGAGGTAGTCGAAACCAAACTCGTTGTTGGTGCCGTAGGTCACGTCGGCGCCGTATGCGGCGCGGCGCTGTTCGTCATCAAGATCGTGGACGATGACGCCGACGCTCAAGCCGAGTGAACGATAAAGAGGGCTCATCCATTCGGCGTCGCGCCGGGCCAGGTAGTCGTTTACCGTGACAATGTGAACGCCGCGGCCAGCAAGCGCATTCAAAGCCGCAGGCAGCGTGGCCACGAGCGTTTTGCCTTCGCCCGTTTTCATTTCAGAAATCTTGCCTTCGTGCAGGACCAGTCCGCCGATGAGCTGGACATCAAAATGACGCATATTAAGGAAGCGGCGGCCCGCTTCGCGAACAATTGCAAACGTGGGGACGATGGCGGGCTCGATGGCCTTTTGCAGAAGATCCTTGTAGGTGTTTTCCGCCGGGTCGGCGTCCTTTAGTACTTCGGTTACTTGCGCCTTGAGTTCGGCGAAGCGGACTTTGAGACCTTCATCGCTGAGCTCTCGGGTTTCCGCTTCCCGCGCATTGATCGCGGCAATGACAGGTTGAAGACGTTTTACGTCGCGCTCGTGTTTGGTGCCGATAAAGCGCGCGACGACTCGGTCGAGTATCTGGGCTGCTTCCATGAAGGTTTTCGCCGTTTCCTGACGTATTGTTCGAGCACCCGCATAGACCACCCCTCGCGGGCACAGCGCAACACCTTATTCTAACTGGTTGGACGCGTCCGCGCCAATAAATGGCAGAAGGGTACCTTGTCCGGGGGGATTTGCGACGCTGTCTTGCGTGAGGGGCTGCCTCCCCGTTCGGGTTAGCGGGGGACGGCAACGTCTACGGGCGCAGAACGTTCCGATTCGGAGTCAGAAACGGACGGGGCGGTCGCGAGGCTGTCGGCCAGCAGGCGCCGGTATTTGCTGCGCTCGTCCAGATTCATATCGACAATTTCAAAAGCAATGTCCTGGGCACGATAATCGCGCATCAGCGCGGTGACTTGCAGATTGCGCAAGCCCATTTGGAATTTCAGCTGGACAGACGTGCCGGGTGTCAGGTGCCGGCTGGAACTGGCAATGCCGCCGGCCAGACTGGCGGTTCTAATTTCAAGATGGCAGGCATCTTTAAGATTGGTGCTGATGGCCCGTACCGGCCTTTGCAGACGCACGCGGGTGTGGCGCCGCTGCCGGACAAATTTCGAATTGGTTGGAATCTGCAGCGGGGCCAGGGTTAGATCTTCGCGCTCGATTCCGCTCCGCGGCAAGAATTCACGGGTCCATTCCAAGTCGAGCTTTTCAAGCGCCTGGAAGGCGGCAATGCGCATTTCCTGCTGCTGAACCCAGCCAAATACCCTACGAGATTCCACGATGCGTTTGAGCGTTGAAATGGACTCGGGAGCGTTGATGCGCCCGAGGGCTTCAACGCACTTCACTTGCAGAAACGGGCCGCCGCCGGCGGGCAGATCACCATCGACAATGGTGAGCAGGCGGCCGAGCGCAATGCGATCACCGGCGACGCCGACTTCGTCAATCACCAGGGGCATGATGAGCGGATCGACACGGTCCAGGAGTTCGAGAAGAATGCTGGAGCGTCCCACTGCGCCGCTTGCGGAAATCTGCCGCACAATGCGGTCCTGCGAAGTGCGCGGAAAATCCTTCATGCGGCCAGGAAGAAAAACGGCGACGGCGCGTGGATCGAGTTTGCTCAGAAGTCCCGCGATATCGACCGCTTCAGCCACGGGGCCGGCGCGCAATGCGCCCCGGAGATATTGCAAGCCTTCTTCACCAAGGTCGTGCGCAAGATTAGCCACATGTTCTGCATCATCGCGCAGCGTGCAGCGATTGAAACGCGCTGCCAGCTGTTCCATCGCGGTTTGCGGCATGAGCTTGAGAACGCTGGTAAGTCCGACCGCAACTTGCCGCGCGCGCAGCGCTTCTTCGACAAATTCCGGGACCCGCTCTTCGATCCCCATTTTTCCGCGTAAAGCCCGCGAGATGCCGGGTCTCTGGGTTTCGACTCCGGAGATCAGCTCCAGCGCTTGTTCCATGGCCGAGTAGGAACGCGTGCTCGCGGCTTGCTGGCTGAGGCGCACAAAAGCAGCGCTGACGAGCGATTGCAAATCCTTGTCCTGCTCAACACTCAGGCGAAGCCCCAGATGGCGGAGGGCGTCGCTTAAGAGTTTGGGATCCGCTTTGGCGTAAAGCTCAGCCAGTTCGGAAAGACCGACAGCCGTCTTCTTGCGCGCATCGAGGTCTTCATTGTCGGCGCACGAAGCATAATTTTGCAGAATGCTGATGGCTTGCGCGACGTCGCCTTTGTCGATCAGCTCGGCGACATAGGATTGGACATTCTTCGGCGGGATGCACCAGGCTTCATCGGAAAGCAGTACCGCTTGTTTTCCGCTTTCCGGAACGCCAGCCCAAAATTGACGATCGAGAATTTCGCGATGCGTTTCGGCCAGCACGCCAGCCTCGGCCATCTTGTCTTCATGTGAACCAAGGATCTTGCGGAGACCTTCAATTTCCTGGTTCATGCGGTCGAGCATCTGGCGAACCGCATTGACTTTCACTTCGCCCTTTTCAAAGCGTTCAATGGCAAACTTGATCGCCAGGTGTTCGGCAAGTTGCACGAGCACGGCTTCGTCCGGCTTGCCTGCCGGAGCTTGCGCGGCGAGACCGGCAATCGCCTGCTTCAGAGTGTCCTGCGCGTGGCCCGGAAGTTCGGCGAGCTGCTGTTGAAATGCAAATCCACCGGCTACCGCTCCTTGCCCCGCGGTGGTGTGTCCGAGGCTGGTTAGCGCGCTGAGAATGCCAAAAATCTCCTCTTCGCTGGGTTCGCCACCGGCGGCTTTTCCTTGTCCGAGCGCGGTAACGACTCCGGAAGCTTCCAAAGGACTGCCCGAGAAGCCTCCCGCAGCGCCTGTCCCGGCCTTTTCGCCCGTGCCGGGGCCCGGAGAGCCTCCCGCACCGTCAGGCGCGCCATCATCGCGCGCGTAGAAGCCACCGGAGGCCCGCCCGTTGCCGGTGCCGGTGCCGGAACCCGTGCCTTGCGAGCCTTGAGCAGCCGCAATCAATTCCAGGAGTTTTTGTGGATCGTTCAACCACCGCTTGAATTGGTCCTGGTCGTTGCCAAAAGAGGCCGCTGCCAACTGGGCAGCCATGCTGACGTCTTTCAAACGCGAATCGGTAGCCACAAAACAGATTTCGTTCAAACGGATCCCGTGGGCGTCGGCAAGAGCGGCTTTGAGTTGCAAGGCGAGTTCTGCAGGTTTGGCTTTTCCTGTGGGAAACGCGTGCGCGAACCGGATGAGCTCCGCCCGCGTCACCGACGGAAAAAATTGAATGCTGGCAAGCCCGGCCGCTGAGAGCAGCAGAGCGAATTGCCTTTCGGCAGGAGAGCCTTCTAGTGGTACGCCGTCCAGGATAAGTTGATTCCCTGTGGCTCCGAGAAGCAGATTGGTGTCCGTGCCCGGAGGTATAGCGACTGCCAGCTCGCCAAACGCGGTATCCACCTGCTCTATTGTCCGCGCATGGTCATGGCCGTACAGCCGCGCAAACTTCAGAAGGATGTTGAGGCTGCGTACAAAGGCCCGCGCCGAAGTCGTTTTGGTATCTGTTCTCATTCTCAGTCAGTAAGCCTGCAATAGAACTTTCCCACTAGTACCGTAAGGTCAGGACAGGTGCGCTGCAATGGTACAGAGGTCCCATGTGTCCGACAGGCCACGCGCCCATTGGGGCAAACGCCAGACCTGAACTCTGGTACGGGTTTCAAAAAAGGAAGGACAGGCGGGAGATTCACGGCCCGCGGCTGGCGTGATAACTAGTTCTTGTTCATCAAGGCAACGCGACCACGCCGGCGCGTCCGGTTCGTGACCGCCGCGGGCATCGGCAGACCGCCCATTTCGAGCAACAATTTTCGCAACCGCCCGCGCTCCTCCAAATCCATTTCCACAAATTCAAAGGCCATGGCCTGCGGCCGCGCGCCGCGAACGATAGCTTGCGCCTTGATGTGGCGAACACCGTGTGTGAACTTTAAGGTCAGAAGTGAGCCGGGAGCCAGATGGCGTTCTCCTGCTCCAATTCCGCCCCCTAGATTCAGTTCAGGAATGGACAATTTGAAATTCTCACGGAGATTGGTGGAAATGGCGATGACATTCCGCGACAATTTCAAGCGGCCATAACGGCGCTGACGAATAACGGATGCATTGGGTTCGGGGTCGGAAGGTTCCAGCGCAAGATCTCTTCTGTCTATACCGCTGGCCGCGATCTTTTCTATGGCCATGGAAGGGTCGATGTGGGTAAGGGCTTGCGCTGCGGCGATGCGCAGTTCGGCAGGATAAACCCAGCGCCAGACCTGACGAGCCTCGAGGATCCGTTGCAGGATCGTGGTGCCCGCCGAAGCGCGGAGACGTCCCAGGCCTTCAACCGCCTTGAGACGCAGGTAGCCCGGAGTGTCGTCATCGGTGGCCAGAGTTTCCAGAAGCGGAATACACAGGCTTTCGCCGCTCATGCCCATCTCGTCAACGGCCAACGGGCGAATGAGCACGTCCAGGGAGTCGAACAGGGTGGTCAGCAGACGTGCGCGGTTTTCCGAAGGCGCTGAAGAAAGCTGGCGCACAACGCGGTCATGTGCGGGGCGCGGCCATTGGGCCAGGCGCAGTGGCAAAATCTTTTCAACCGACTCGGGGGCCAGCTGCGTGAGCAAACCCACCACTTCGGCAGCCTCATTGGCAGGAGCAGTTTGCAGTGTTTCCTGCAAGCGTAAAACAGCTTCCTCACCAAGACCGCGCGCAATGTCACCGAGCAATTCGCAGTCTTCGCGGAAACCGCAATGGCCGAAACGATTCGTGACGTAGTGAATCGTGGCCTTGGGCATCAGGTTCAGAATTTCGGACATGCCGTCGGCGATGTGCCCAACTTTCAAGGCTTCTTCGATAAATTCCGGCAGGCGTTCTTCCGCTCCGATGCGTGGGCGTAAGCTCTGCGTTGAGCCGGGGCGCTGCGCTTCCACACTGTCGAGCGACGCCAGGGCTTGCTGCATGGCTGGATAGCAGCGCTTGGACGCCGCTTCCTGGCTCATGCGGACGAATGCGGCGCTGATTAAGGTTTGCAGTTCCGGTTCCCGTTCGATCGCCAACTGATTGCCCAGCCGCCGGATCGCTTCCATGAGCGCGCTGCCATCACCGCTTCCGTACATTTCCGCAAGATCAGAAAGCCCAATGGCGGTGGTGCGTCGCGCTTCCGGAGCTTCAAGACTAATGCAAGCTGCGTATTTCAGCAGGACTTCGTTGACCGTCTTCAGCTCGCCGCGCCGCAACATATCTTCCATAAAGGCTCGTACGTTGCGCGGTGGTACGCACCAGGCTTCCTCAGATGTAAGAACTTCCTTTTTGTTCTCTTCCGGAACCTGCTCCCAGAATTCCTGGTCGAGGAGTTCGGTGAAGGACTGAACCTGGATGCCCGCGTTGGTCATCATCTGCTCTTGCGAGCCAAGTATTTTGCGCAACGCTTCAATTTCCGAATTCATGCGATCAAGAAGCTGTTTGACCGCGTTCACCCGAAGTTCCCCGCGTTCATAGCTGTCGAGAGCAAAACGTATGGCCACGTGCTCGGCAAGCTTTAGAAGCATGGGCTTGTCCGGGGCCTCTGTAGGAGCTTGCGCGGCCAGTCCAGCAAGCGCCTGCTGCAGCGTGTACTGGGCGCGGACCGGCATGGCGCTTAAGCGCGATTGGAATGTTGGAACATCCAGCCGGGTGTCGCCTTCTTTGCGGGATTTTCCGAGCTGCGCGAAGAGCCCAAGCATGGAGCGAACATCTTCTTCAGCCACCATGTACCCGCCCGCCGGCCCGCCGTGAACGTTAATGCCGCCCACAGTTCCCGCGGGGCTCGCGCCTCCAGCGCTCCGCAGCAAAGCAGAGGCTGTCACCCATTTTCCTGGAGGTTCAGTGCTCCCGGCACCGCTGCCCCCTCCTGTGCCGCTGCCAGCACCACCACCCACTCCCCCTCCACCGCCAGAGCCTGAACCGGAGCCTGTACCACCGCCAGTGCCAGTGCCGCCGCCAGTGCCCGTACCAAAGCCCGTGCCAGAACCTCCCCCAACCCCTGGGCCGCCGCCATTGCCCGGGCCGGATCCGCCGGTGACGCCTCCGGTTTCCCAGAGGCTTCCAGCGCCTCCCGGCGCACCCGTCGTTCCACCTCCGGGCACACCGCCTCCGCCTCCGAATCCTGGTCCGCTACCGCCGCTGCCGCCGGCTCCGCCGCGTGAACTTTCCGCGGCTAGAATCATCTGCAGAAGTTTGTTGGGATCGTCGAAGAAATCCTTGAATTTGTCGCTGCCTGCCCCGAGCACTTTGGCGGTTAGCTGGGCAGCAACTTTTATGCCGGCAACCGAAGCGTCTTCGGCTACATACCGAATTTCGTTGATTTTGATGCTGGTGTCTCCGGCAAGAGCGGATTTGAGTTGCTCTGCAAGAGAAGCAGGTTTGGCATTGCCGCTCGGAAAAGCCCGTACGAAGCGGGCAAATTGCGGTTGCGTGACGGCCGGTGAAAAGTGGATGCTGGCAATCCCGGAAGTGATCAGCATCTGGGCAAAGCTGCGTTCGCCTGCCGCCGTGCCGAGCGGCACTCCGTCTAGAAGAATTTGCGTTCCCGAAGCGCCCAGCAGAAGTCCGCTTCCTGAACTGTCGTCAAGAGCGTTGCGGAGTTCTTTCCAGGTAGTCTCAAATTGCGCAGCGGTGCGCACGTGTCCGAACTCATACAGACGCGCAAATTTTAGTAAGATGTTGAGGCTGCGGACGAAAGCCCGCGCGCCTCCTCCACGTGTATCAACGCTCATAGATGTCTATGAGGAAACACTGCTTCCTCTGGTTCCCTCTACCTTAATTTCTCAGGCCCCTGGAAACAAGCATTGCAAAGGACATTGTACCCATCTGAGTACCATTGTGGAGACGGAAATCAGGTAAGGCCAGCGGAACGAGGGCCAGAACGCGCAAATGGCAATGACTGGTTCGACACGGTTGCTGTGCCAAATGATCGGACATAGACTAGAGTTGAGTTGGCTATCGAGTCCTTCACCGCCCGTGGGCGGAAACGAATTTGAAAACAAGATTGTGAGCGCATAAGCGAGAAAAATGCCCGAATCGCCGTCACCAGAACGTTTCAAAGCTGAAATGCCGGAAATACCCGGTGTTTCCTCGCAGCTTCCGCGCAAGAGTCCCGGCAGCCACCCCGCTATTCGTTTGATTATCGGCCTGCTGGCTGTCCTGTTAGTCCTGTTTATCGCCATCCGCTGGGTGGTGCGGCCGAAGAATGTAGACCCGCCCGCACCCGAAGCTACCCCGCAAATTGAGGTTCCCGCTCCGGCTCCGGATCCAAGCGCCTCGCTTCCGCGGGCAACGGAAGCCGAGCCTGGAATTGCCGTCGTCAGCGAGCTCGGCAAACCGTGGACCAGTAAGGAATTTTTCTTTCGTAACCGGCTAACCGGGGAAAATATTCCAGCGCTGCTAGTCCGCCTGCCCGGAGGTTCCGGCTCGCAGGCCTCCGGATATTGGGCATTTGCCCTGAAGGCTCCCTACGGCAACTGCCAGATGGAATATGTTGAAGATATGGCGAAGCTCAAGGAAGTCTACGGGTTTGCGGGTGCTAAACATCCCATGGTGGGAAATCCCTGCAACCATACTCTTTTCGATCCCACTCGTATGGCCAGCCTTCCGGGAAACATCTTGGTCCGCGGAGCGATCGCCCAGGGCTCAGACTTGCGCCCGCCCTTGGGAATTGAAATCACCGTCAAAGGGAAGAATATCCTCGCACAGCGCATGGAATAGCCGTTTCCGGGCGCGACATTGCATTCCACAATTGAAACAAGCAAACTTTTGCTAGAGGCAGGCCGCAACAACCTTCGTTTCGCGGGCAGACCCAGCGAAGGCTGCTTGCAGGTTTTACATTTGGGATTCCCGGTCCCCTGAACTTTTCTCCTGCCGAAGCGGAGGAATAATGCGTAAATATAAACTCATAACCATGGCTCTAGCGGCAGCTCTCGTTTTGGGAGTTTCCTGCTCACACAGCGGGAAAAAAGCGGATGATGCGATCGTTACGGGCATCAAAGCCAAGATGTTTTCTGAGCCTGCTTTGAATGCAGCAAATGTGGAGGTGGCCAGTCAGAGTGGAGTCGTTACCCTGGCCGGGCAGGTCCCTGACGAAGCGGCTCATCTAGCCGCTTACAAGATCGCTACGCAGACTGCTGGCGTATCGAAAGTAAACGATCAATTGAGCGTTGGAAATCCGCAACAGGCCATGGCGTCAGCTCCTTCACCTTCTGAACAACCCGCTGCAGCGCCTCCCCCCAGTAAAGTGAAAGCGAAGCCGTTATCGAAGTCCGCACAGCAGATTGAGAATTCAGAATCAAGTGCACCGCCGGATGCGGATACGCCTGTGCCTGCTCCCAGCCCGGAAGTTGCCGCTCCTCCGTCGCCCGCTCCTGCGCCGCAGCCAGTCAAGGTGACCATCCCGGCAAACACCATTGTTAGTGTGCGAACCATCGACGGCGTGGACTCCTCCAAAGACCGGACAGGAGAAGTATTCAAGGCATCGGTCGACGCCCCGATCGTCGTCGATGAAAGGGCAATTATTCCCGTCGGGGCAACTGCCTACCTAAAACTCGTCAATGCCAGCTCTGCAGGACGCATGACCGGACGCAGCGAGTTGACTCTGGCCCTCATCAATGTTGTGTTCCAGGGAAAAACGTACAATGTTACCAGCAGCGACGTGAAGCAATCCGGCGCATCGCGCGGCAAGCGTACGGCGGCCACCGTCGGCGGCGGCGCAGCACTGGGAGCTCTGATTGGGGCGATTGCCGGCGGTGGCAAAGGCGCCGCTATTGGGGCCGGAGTTGGAGCAGGCGCGGGAACCGGCGTGCAAGTCTTCACCAAAGGTCAACAAGTGAAAATCCCATCGGAAACTCGTTTGGATTTCACCCTGCAATCACCCTTCGAGGTTACCTACATTTCAGGAAAACGATCGAAGCGGACCGCAGCCAGCGAAGAAGCGGCGGCCGAACAAGAACAGCAATAGCACCCTGGTCTGATCCGCTCAGTGGGTAAAACTTGACAAGCCGGTTCCCTGCCAGCTAAATCTCTACCCGTCATGTCCAACTCACTGATAAAAAATATCCCGTTGCCGTCGCGGCGACGATTTCTTCAAGGTGCTGCGCTGGCTTCGGCCTTGGCCGTGGGCAGCGAGGTTGGCTACTCCCAAGCAGATGGGAGCGGCGCTCTGCCAGCCGCGTTTGCATCGCTAAAACCGCTGGGCGCGCGGGTAAAGCCCATCACACCCCAAGAATTTCAAAGCAGGCTCGCGCACGGGCAGCAATTGATGGGCGAACTGCAGCCGCAGCTGGACGCCCTGTTTTTTTCTGCAGGCACTTCGCTCTACTACTTCACCGGAATCCGCTGGGGCTTGAGCGAACGTCTGATGGGCATGGTTCTGCCCCGCAAGGGAGCGCCATTTTTGCTGGTGCCGGCTTTTGAAGAAGGGCGCCTGCGCGAGAAGTTGCGATTTCCAATCGCTATCCAGGTGTGGCAGGAAGACCAGAGCCCGACAAACGTTGCAGCCCGCGCGCTCGGAGAACTGGGGCTGCGCAGTGGACGAATTGGAGTGGAAGAAACGACCGGTTTTACGTTTGCCGATCACTTCCGCCAGGCAGCGCCCGCCTTTGCATTTGTTTCAGCCGATCCTGTCACAATCGCGTGCCGTGGACGCAAAACGGCGCACGAGTTGGAACTGATTCGCCTGGCTTGCGCTGCAACGTTCGACGTATTTCGCGCCGTCTTTGCTTCCCTCAAGGCCGGCGTCTCACAGGGGGAAATTGGCAGTTGGATTGAAAGCGGATTCTCAAGGATGGGATTGCGTGGAGGGGCGCTGGTTTTGATCGGAGCGTCCGCCGCGCTGCCGCATGGTTCTTCCAAACCGCAAACGTTGCGCGAGGGAGATGTTGTCTTGATTGATGGCGGCTGCAACGTAGAAGGTTACGAGTCGGACGTGACGCGGACCGGTGTATTTGGCAAACCTTCGGCGAAGATGCAAAGCGTATACGAAATCGTTCGCCGGGCGCAGGACGCCGCTCTCGACGCCGCTCGAGCGGGGAAATTATCCGGAACGGTGGACGACGGTGCTCGTGCCGTCGTCACCACGGCAGGATACGGCCCCGACTACAAGTTTTTCACGCATCGCCTGGGACACGGAATTGGACTCGATGGACACGAACATCCCTATCTCGTTCGCGGAAGCAAAACGATCCTGGAACCAAACATGACGTTTTCCAACGAACCGGGAATCTATATTCCAGGGGAATTCGGCTTGCGCTGCGAGGATTTGATGGTCATTGCAGCGGACGGCCCGGCGCAATTGTTGACGGCGGGCTTTCCAGTTTCACTCGAAACGCCGCTCGGTTAGGTCTGGTGCGCACGGAGCGCTTCGCAGAAATCCACGATTCGCTGCTCCGCCCAAAAACGTTCGGCCCCGGCGTGTCTGGAAATAAATCCACAATGGCCGCCGTGCCTGGTGGCCAGGAAACGAATGGCCGGATTGCGTTCAGGCTGCAGAGCCAGAAATGAAACATAAGGCACAAACGGATCGTCTTCCGACGTAATCAGAAGCGCCGGCACTCGCACTTTGTCGAGCAGTTGCATTGCGCTGGCAGCCTCGTAATACTCCTGCGCGTTGCGATAGCCGAAATTCGGTGCGGTAATGGCATCGTCGAAGTCGCGAACCGTGCGAATCGGTCCAAATCCGTTGGCAGAATAGCGATCCGGAAACAGTTTCTGCTTCTTCGCGTAACTCGCCATCAGATTGTTCACAAAATGCCGTTGATAGAAAAAATTGTCTCTGCGCTCAAGCGCATCCGCGCATGCCGCTAGATCCAGGGCAGGACACACCACACCAATTCCGCGGAGCGCCGGGGGCGCGGAATCAGCCAGCTCTCCGGCCATTTTTGCGACCAGGTTCCCGCCCATCGAATATCCCGCGAAGAAAATCTGTTCAAATCCGTCCACTGTCGCGAGTTCTTCAAGGACGGCGCGATAGTCGCTGCTCATTCCGGAATTATAGAGCGTCGGCGTAAGTTTCTCAGAGCCCCCACAATTGCGCTGGTTCACTCGAATTGCGTGAAAGCCGCGCGCAAAAGCCTTTTCCGCAATTCCCTTCATGTAATTCGAATCACTCGAACCTTCCAGGCCATGCACGATCACAATCACCGGAGCATTTTTGTTTTTACCCGGTTGCCAATTGCACTGCGCCAGCAACTGGGACCAGGGATCAACACGAAACAGTCGTTTTTCCGGTACAGGAAGATCGAAACGGCGCGGCCAAAAGGCGGACCCGATCGTCATCCCATGCCCGCTGCGCAGGAATGGATACGGCTCAAAGGGAGTTTTCATAGGTCGTACATTGCATCTTACGTTTTCCGCAAGCTTCACCGCCGAGTTGCCATTTGCCGCCTCCGGGCAGTTTTCCCGCGACCCTCCGCCGGGCTGGCCACAGGCCGCCGCAAGTATCGGCATTCGCACGTCAAGTTTACTCGCCAGGGCCGCAGACACGAATAGGACGCCCCGCAAAAGTTCAATGGAGGGAGCGCGGCGGCGAATTACGGCTTCGGCGGTTCGGCAGGTGTAGGCGACGGTGTATAGGAGATTCTGCTTCCGTCACGACGCGGAGGAGGCAGCTTCGGAGCTTCTTTCTTAGGTTTCTTTTTTTCGCGATTTCGTGCGTCCTTGTTTCCCATGCATTAAAGATTGCCATACTTCACTAGCCATTGGTAGCGCTTTGCCATTCTGGCAAAAGACCGGCGGCCACGGCTGCTGTGTGCCGAATTTCTCCGGGCCGGAGCCAACTGTCAATCTGGTCGACGCTTTTTGGCCCACGCGCCCGGGAAAACGCGAGCTCGGCACTGCGTTTGACGGCATCCGCGGCGGCCAATCGGAATCGTCTGCTAGGACGGTTCGGCAAGGGCCCGCTGCCCGCATCCGATGGCCGCTACCGGGATCCTCGCTTCGGATGGCTTGCCGGCCGGACTGGCTCGTAAGACCGTCGGCGAACCGCGGCACCGGGAAACGGCTCGATCATCACGAGCGAATCTCCAGCCGAAGGATCTGGTCATTGGCGAGCTTGAAAATGTGATCTACTTCGACCGGACTACCCGGGAACTTACCTGTCAGACGAGTGCGCACCCGCACCACATCTCCGGCTACGAGCGCATTGAGAGGTTCAAGAACATACCGGTATTTTGTGTCCACCTCTTGCTTCCATTGTTGAATCGCGGCGCGTCCACGATGGTCTTGCCCCTCATCATGAACTACGGCATCTTCGGCGAAGCATAGAGCTAGCTTCTCGGCATCTTTAGTGTTCTCCGCCGCCAGATAGCTGGCAACGGGCTGCGGCACTTTGAGGGGCATTTTCAGTCTCCCGAGGGACCTAAGGTTGTTCTGCTGGACTCCCGCTTTGCGGCAGCGTCTTCTGTCAGAACTTCAAATCCGGCAAAGCCCTAAGAAGCGTCACATCTGTGGCGACCAGGCGCTCGCCCGATCGAAGGACCGCTTCAGCGATGCAGCGGCGCAAACCGCTCGCGCTTCCAGTTGCCAGCCAGACTCTGGACCTGAAATCCTCCATTCCCTTGGATGCAGCGCATAACTGCCTAGGCACACCCGCTGCCGGAAACGCCGTGAACTTGACCGGAAGTGTTCAGAGACCTACAATGAAAGATTCACCGTGACGCATTGTTTCGATTTGATGAATTACGCTGACTGCTTCGCAGTCGCGCATTGTAACGTCGGCCCAGCGGCCACCCGCTGGGCTGCGGTGTTTTATGGCGCACACTTTGGCTTCGCGAGGATGGGATGATAGACGGTCCGATTGTAGAAGGTCTTACGTTTGACGATGTGCTGCTGCTCCCGGGCAAATCGTCGGTTCTGCCGACAGAAGTAGACACCCGCACAAATTTCACGCGCACTCTGAAATTAAACATTCCCCTGGCCTCCGCGGCAATGGATACGGTTACAGAATCACGTCTGGCTATCGCCATCGCGCGACAGGGGGGCATTGGCATCGTGCATCGCAACATGCCCATTGACCGGCAAGGCGAGGAAGTGGACCGCGTGAAACGTTCAGAAAGCGGAATGATTGTTGATCCAGTCACGATTTCCCCGGACATCACGCTGCGACAAGCACTGGAAATCATGACCAAGTACCGCATCTCCGGATTGCCGGTGACGCGCGGTTCCCGGCTGACCGGCATTTTAACCAATCGCGATTTGCGTTTTGAAAAAAATCATACCCAACTCGTCGCGTCGGTGATGACGAAAGATAATCTGGTCACCGTTCCGGTGGGAACGACGCTTGAGGAAGCGGAAAGAATTCTGCAAAAGCATCGCATTGAAAAACTCCTGGTGGTCGATCAGGATTTTAATCTCAAAGGTTTGATCACCGTAAAAGATATTCAAAAAAAACTGGAATATCCCTATTCGGCAAAGGACGAACAAGGCCGATTGCGCGTAGGTGCGGCCGTTGGCGCGACCGGCGACTTTCTGGAGCGCGCTGTGGAAATGTCCAAGTCCAAGGCGGATGTGCTGGCCATCGATACGGCACACGGACATTCGCAGAAAGTTATGGACGCAATCAAAGCGATTCGCCATCGCTTGCCCGAAATGCAAATCATCGCCGGCAACGTCGCAACGTACGACGGAGCGAAAGATCTGATTTCCCTGGGAATCGACGGCTTGAAAGTCGGGATTGGCCCGGGCTCGATTTGCACGACCCGCGTGGTCACCGGAGCCGGTGTGCCGCAACTCACGGCCATTTCAGAAGCGGCCCGCGCGGCCAAAGGCACCAACGTTCCGATTATTGCAGATGGCGGAATTAAATATTCCGGTGATATTACCAAGGCAGTGGTCGCCGGCGCGAACTGCGTGATGATTGGAAGTCTGTTCGCCGGAACGGAGGAGTCTCCCGGCGAAACCATCTTGTTTCAGGGCCGCACTTTTAAGTCGTATCGCGGCATGGGCTCGATCGGCGCGATGAATGCAGGCTCCGACCGCTATTCCGTCGTGCAGGATTCCACCGAAAGCGGCAAATCCGTACCCGAAGGCGTCGAGGGCCGCGTACCTTACAAAGGTTCGCTCGGCGCACTGACCGATCAGCTTGTCGGCGGGCTAAAAAGCGGTATGGGCTACGCGGGCGCCGGAACGCTCGCCGACTTGACGGAGCGTGGGCGCTTTGTGCGCATCACCGCAGCCGGCCTGCGCGAAAGCCATGTACACGACGTAATCATTACGCGCGAGGCTCCCAACTATCGGATGGAATAGTGCATCCAATAGTATGAGTGAACGCTTCATTCTGAAATTCATGTGAACGGAGATTTTTTTCTGCATAGCTTGTTTGACAGCCTCTTGTTGCCCCTTTTGCACAGCGATGGTTATGGCCATGAGTGATCAACCGTGGCGTCATCCTCGTCCTGCTCCTGAACTTTCGGAAATGCGCAGCCGCGTGGCAACCCCTCCGGCGCTGTCCTGGTTGTATGCCTGGTGGCCCGCTCTGGTGTGGGCGGCTGTAATTTTTTCCATGTCCACGGACGTATTTTCTGCCGAGCACACCGCAAATATGTTTGATCCGATCGTGCGCTGGCTGCATCCTTCAGTAACTGCCTACGGATTGGATCTGGTCAACCATGCAATGCGCAAGATGGCGCACTTCTCGGAATATTTTGTGTTCGGTTTGTTTCTGTATCGCGGAGTGCGCAAGGGCCGGAGCGGCTGGCGATGGACCTGGGGCTTGAGCGCATGGTTTGTCGCGGCGGTCTACGCGTCGCTCGACGAGGTGCACCAGGCCTTTGTCGCGAGCCGCACGGCTTCGCCTTACGACTCCCTGCTGGATTCGATTGGCGCGCTTTTCGCGGTAATTGTCATCTGGATTTATTTCAATTTCCCCAAGCGTCCGCAACCTTCGCCGCACGTGTCGCCCGCAATTCCAGAGTAATGAATTCTTGAACAACCAATAATCGGCGTATCCGCAGCCGATTCCGTTGCATCGAAACCTACTATGGAATACCGACAACTTGGCAATTCTGGATTGAAAGTTCCCGTATTGAGTTTTGGGACGGGAACGTTTGGCGGGGGCACCGAGTTTTTTAAGGCTTGGGGTAGCAGCGATGTCGGCGAAGCAAAACGCCTGATTGATATCTGCCTGGAAGCCGGCGTGAACTTGTTCGATACGGCCGACGTATATTCGGACGGAGTATCTGAGGAGATTCTGGGCAAAGCGCTTGCAGGTAAACGCAATGACGTTTTGATTTCGACGAAGACCACGTTTCGCATGAGCAAAGCGAAGGTACCGAACGACGTGGGATCGTCGCGCTTTCATATCATTCAGGCGTGCGAAGCGAGTTTGAAACGGCTGGGCGTGGAGCATATCGATATTTATCACATGCACGGATTCGACGCGATGACTCCGGTCGAAGAAACCCTGAAAGCGCTCGATAATCTGGTGACGAGCGGAAAAGTCCGCTATATCGCTTGCTCGAATTTTTCGGGATGGCATCTTATGAAGTCGCTCTCGGTTTCCGAGCGTTATGGCTGGTCGCGCTATGTGGGTCATCAGGTGTATTACTCGCTGGTGGGGCGCGAGTATGAATGGGAATTGATGCCGCTCGGGCTGAAAGAAGGAGTGGCTGCGCTCGTGTGGAGCCCGCTGGGTTGGGGACGCCTGACAGGAAAAATCCGGCGCGGCACGCCGGTTCCGAAAGACAGCCGCCTGCATAAAACTGCCGATTACGGACCGCAAGTCGTGGACGAATATTTGTACAAGGTTGTTGATGCGCTGGACGAAGTGGTTAAGGAAACCGGGAAAAGCGTCCCGCAGATTGCGCTAAATTGGTTGTTGCAGCGGCCAACGGTGGCGAATGTAATTGTAGGCGCGCGTAATGAAGAGCAGTTGCGGCAAAACCTGGCGGCCGAAGGTTGGAATTTGACGACAGGGCAGGTCGCAAAATTGGACGCGGCCAGCGACGTGACGCCGATTTATCCGTATTGGCATCAGCGACAGTTCACCGAACGAAACCCGTTGCCGGTCCCGGTGGCCGCTCCGAAGGGTTGATGTTACAGCGCTTCGATTTTTAGTCTCTAGGTTCAATCCCCTATCCCATTTCAAGCCGAATGGCGTTTAAAACATGATCCGGACCCCCTCCCTAAACTCGCGGCGCTTTTCGCTGCTTCCGTACCCATCTGATGGACCGCGTCGATGCCAGCCCGGCCAACGGAGGCCAGCGCCACCTGCGCCGCTGCGGAAACTTAGCCAAATCAAGACAGGCAGGGCTGATCGACTCAGATATTTTAATTGAAGTTTCGCGCGCCAAAGACACGGCGATTCTCGCCAGATGGAACGGTTTGAGCCTGGGACTCCGTCAACGCCTGCCCCATTCACGACTGAAGTACTGCTTCCCGGCCCAATTGATTCAGCTTCTCAAACCGGTATGAGCGACGTCGAGTCGTTCCTAGAAACTGAGAAAGCCCGCGACATGATCGCGGGCTCGTAAAATTGGAAAGGAACTCAGTCTGGAATCTGTGAATGTTAACTGGCGGCCGCGGCCGGAGCTTCTTCCTTCTTGGTGACGCGTTCCTTCTTTTCTTTGGGTTTGTATTCGAAGCCGACGAGTTCGAGAATGGCAACTTTGGCATTGTCGCCGACACGGTTACCCGCGTGGATGATGCGGGTGTAGCCGCCGGCACGATCGGCGTACTTGGGCGCGATGTCCGTGAAGAGTCTTACTGTGGCCGACGGCTGGAGCAGGAACGCAGCAGCCTGGCGGCGCGACTGGAGCGTGTCACGCTTGCCGAGTGTGATGATTTTCTCGGCCAGTGGGCGCGCAGCCTTGGCGCGCGTCAGCGTAGTAGTGATGCGGCCGTGTTCGAAAAGATTGGTGACCAGCGCGCGGAGTACGGCGCGGCGGTGGCTTGGGTCTTTGCCTAGTTTGGAGCCTGATTTTAGGTGGCGCATTCGTTGTTCCTTAGACGCTTCAGGGGCTAAAGCCCTTTTTTAAATGTGCTGCGGAATGTACGAGCGGAAGCTCGTATTTCCTCACGAAACTGCTAAAACTGAGCCCGTTATTCCCTACAAAACTGCCAGGTAGCACTTGGCGGCTCGCACGGACTGCAGTCTGCGTTACTAAAGGCTGCGGGACAGATCGAAATCTGTCCCGCAGGAAAAATGATTACAAGGTGACGTTGTCGTCAGACGATGGGGCCTGGGTCTGGCTGGGGAGCGGCGGCCAGATGATGCGGCCGTGCTCATCGAACTTCATGCCCAGCGCGAGGCCCATCTTCACCAGTATATCCTTGATCTCGTTGAGCGATTTGCGGCCGAAGTTTTTGGTCTTCAGCATTTCATTCTCGCTCTTTTGCACGAGTTCGCGGATGGTCTGGATATTGGCGTTCTTCAGACAGTTGTAGGAACGCACGGAAAGTTCCAGCTCTTCGACCGAACGATCGAGATACTCAAGGCGCGGATCGTTGGAGGTGTTTTCGATGACGACATCGGAAACGTCCGTAGGCTCTTCGAAGTTGATGAAGATGCTCATGTGATCCTTGACGAGTTTCGCCGCAAGGCCGATGGAATCCTGCGGAGTGATGGCGCCGTTGGTCCAGACTTCAACCATGAGCTTTTCATAATCGGTCATTTGGCCGAGACGAGCGGCTTCAACGGAGTAGTTCACTTTGCGCACGGGCGAGTGGACGCTATCGACCGGGATGTAGCCGATCGGGAGGTCTTCGTCATAGTTGCGGTCGGCAGCGACGTAGCCGCGGCCATTCTTGACGCGCATTTCGATCTGCAGTTTGCCGCCTTCGCTGACCGTGGCGATATAGACGCTCTTGTCGAGAACCGCGAAGTCGGAATCTTCTTCGATTTGCGCGGAAGTGACGGGGCCCGGCTGCTCGACGTTGACGAAAATCGTCTTCGGCAAGTCCGTGTTGAGCTTGATGGGCACTTGCTTCAAGTTCAGGATGATGTCGGTTGCGTCTTCGACAACGCCAGGAATCGAAGAAAATTCATGCAGCACGCCTTCAATCTTAACGGCGGTGATGGCGGCGCCTTCGATGGAGCTGAGGAGAGCGCGGCGCAGACCGTTGCCGACAGTTGTTCCCCAGCCACGTTCAAATGGCTGCGCGGAAAACCGTCCGTACTTTTCGGTAAGCGATTCCAGCTCAGGAGCAAGACGCTTTGGTTTTTGAAAGCCCTTCCACATCGTAATCCTTCCTTCTGGGCCGTTTAGGCCGGCCCCACGCCCTGTTACCTGTGAGCGGTTTGCGCGGGAGGAAAATTTCCCGGGCGAAACGTTCAGCGATTGCGATTACTTCGAATACAACTCGACGATGAGCTGTTCGTTAAATGGCGGAGTCTGCACGTCTTCGCGCTTTGGCAGCGCGACGACTTTGGCCTTGAACTGTTCGCGCTCCTGCTCGAGCCACGGTACTGTCGACTGGCTTTGAGCAACGTTACGCGCTTCAAGGACCATGGCGTTGTCGTGCATCTTGTCCTTGATGGCGATCTCTTCGCCGACGTTCACGAGGTAGGAAGGAATGTTGACCTTCTTACCGCTGACGCGGACGTGCCCGTGCAGCACGAGTTGCCGTGCCTGCGAACGAGAAGATGCCAGACCCGCGCGCCAGACGACGTTGTCGAGACGGCGTTCCAGCGTGATGATCAGGTTTTCGCCTGTCGGCCCCTTGGCGCGTTCAGCCTTTTCGAAATAGAGGCGGAACTGGCGCTCGAGGAGGCCATAGGTGCGCTTCATCTTTTGCTTTTCGCGCAACTGCAAGCCGTAACCCGCAACTTTCGGGCGGCGCGACTGGCCGTGCTGTCCCGGAACGAAATTGCGCTTTTCAATGGCGCACTTTTCCGTGAAACAACGCAAACCTTTTAGAAATAGTTTCTGCCCTTCCCTACGGCACAGGCGGCAGACTGCATCTCGGTGTCTTGCCAACTTCGATTCTCCCTTCCCAAAGCTTTCCTGGCGACCCGGAGTAAATTTCCGGGCTGCTCAATTTTTCTGTTGCAGCCGGCAGCAGGGCCGCCGCACTGCAATCCTCAATTACACGCGGCGGCGCTTCGGAGGACGGCAGCCGTTGTGCGGGATCGGCGTAACGTCGCGAATGACGACGATGTGCAGGCCAGCAGCAGCGAGCGCGCGGACGGCGGATTCACGGCCGGAGCCGGGACCCTGCACGCGAACTTCGACGCTCTTGACGCCGTACTGATCACGGGCCACGCCCGCGGCGGTCAGCGCGGCTTGCTGGGCGGCGTACGGAGTGCCCTTGCGCGAACCCTTGAAACCAACCGCACCGGCCGACGACCAGGTAATGACGCGGCCATCGGTGTCGGTGATGGTGATCTGCGTGTTGTTGAACGAAGCGGCGACGAACACGACGCCGTGCGGAACGATGCGGCGTTCGCGCTTCTTCTTGAATTCTTTTTTCCGCTTGGTAGCGGCTGCCGGTTTTCCACCTGCAGCGGATACGTCCGGCTTTTCAACTTGCTGCTGCTCTTTTGCCACGTGTTGCTCCGTTTCTGAATATAGCCAAAATCTTGAAACTTGCCTGGAAGCGGGGTACGAAGCATCGCGCCCCGCTTCCAGGCCACTGACTTAGCCCTTCTTACCGGTGACTTTCTTCTTGGCTGCGACCGCGCCACGGCGCGGACCCTTGCGGGTGCGCGCGTTGGTGTGCGTGCGCTGACCGCGAACCGGCAAGTTGCGGCGATGACGAATTCCGCGATAGGCCTGGATTTCAATCAGGCGGCGAATGTTCATCTGGATCTCTTTGCGGAGATCGCCTTCAACGCGGCCTTCTTTTTCAATTTCCTGGCGCAGACGGTTGGTTTCGTCTTCGGTCAGATCGCGAATTTTTTTCTTAAAATCGACGCCGGCTTTTTCAGCCAGCTTCTTCGCGCGTTCCTGGCCGATGCCATAGATGGCGGTGAGGCCCACCCAGAGGCGCTTTTGCGGCGGAAGATCTACACCTGCGATACGTGCCATGACTTCTCCTGTGCTTCAGAACACTTTCACTACAAAAATCTTCTCGGCCTTGAAAAAATTATCCCTGGCGCTGCTTGTGCTTCGGGTTGGTGCAGATTACGCGCACTACGCCGCGGCGATGAATCACCTTGCACTTGTCACAAATCTTCTTTACCGACGCTCGAACTTTCATTGCTCTAGTCCCTCTGCGCTTTCGCAAGCGCGACTACCTTACTTGTAGCGATAAACGATCCGGCCTCGCGTTAAGTCGTAGGGAGAAAGTTCAACGGCAACTTTGTCGCCTGCGAGGATGCGGATGAAGTTTTTCCGCATTTTGCCGGAAACGTGCGCAAGAACCTTGTGCTTGTTTTCCAGCTCAACGCGGAACATCGCATTGGGCAACGGTTCGATAACCGTGGCCATTACTTCAATGGCGTCCTCCTTGGTGTTGCCAGAGTCGCCTTTCTTTTTGTCATCATCGAACTGCTTTGCCATAAGCTCCTGTGCTACCCCCGTCCTCTTTTATTCTACCAGGACGGTCCAGTCATCTCTTTCGGCCGCGTGAGAATCCACGGACCCTCGGCGGTGATCGCTACCGTATGTTCAAAGTGCGCCGAGGGGCTGCCGTCTGCTGTTTCCGCCACCCACTCACCGCGCATCCGAACTTCCGGGCCGCCCGCGTTTACCATCGGCTCGACTGCGATGACCATTCCTTCTTGCAGCCGTGCCCCGCGTCCTGCTTCCCCGTAGTTCGGGAGATTCGGCTCGTCATGCATCTTGGTGCCGATGCCATGCCCGACAAATTCCCGTACTACCGAGTAACCGTGTTGCTCCACCCAACTCTGCACCGCGTATCCGACATCGCCGAGGCGATTGCCCGGGCGCATTTTGTCGATCGCGCGGTCGAGCGATTCGCGGGTTACATCCAGCAGCTTCTGCAACTCCGGCGAAATTTTGCCGACCGGAACAGTAACCGCCGAATCCGCATAGTATCCATCGAGTTCGATTCCGAAATCGATGGAAACCACTTCTCCTTCGCGCAACTTGCGTTTCTGCGAAGGAATCCCGTGAACGATCTCGCTGTTCACCGAAGTGCACAGCACGCAAGGGTAACCTTTGTAGCCCTTGAATGCCGCTTTGCCGGGCCGTCCCGCGATTTTTTCCTCGGCCAGCTTCTCGAGGTCCATCGTGGTGATGCCGGGCTCCACAGCCGCTCGCAGTGCCGTGAGAACTTCGTGCACTACGAGTCCCGAGCGGTGCATCTTTTGCAACTCTTCCGCGCTACGGAGATGAATCGCCATCGGTATCACTCCGCTCCGCGCACGATGTCCAGCACCCGCTGTGAAACTTCGCTAACACCTTTCGCCGCATCCACTTCGCGAAGACGTCCCAATCTTCTGAAATAAGCTGCCAGGGGCGCTGTCTGCTTCTCGTACGCCAGAAGCCTCGGTGCTACCACTTCTTCGCGATCATCCGGACGCTGTTCGAGTTCCCCTCCGTCACTATCGCAACGGTTCGGAACAATTGGCGGACGTTCGTATATATTGTAAATCTCGCCGCCAATCTTGCACATCCGCCGCCCGGTGATTCTGCGCATCAGCAGCGCAGGGTCAATCACGAAGTGCACAACCACCGGCTGCTTAAATCCATGCTGCTTGAGCAGTTCGCCGAGCCACTGAGCCTGCGTTACCGTGCGCGGAAAACCGTCAAAAACAAATCCGCCAGAACAATCCGGCTTTTCAATGCGGGCCGCCACCATTTTCAAGATGATGGAGTCCGGTACGAGTTGCCCGGATTCCATCAAGGGCTTGGCCTGCACTCCGAGCGGCGTGCCTGCAGCGATATTTTCGCGCAGCATGTCGCCGGTTGAAAGATGCGGCACACAATACTTTTTGGCCAGCTCTTTGGCCTGCGTGCCTTTTCCGGCGCCCGGAGGCCCGAGAAAAACGACTGCGGCATTCAACTTCTCCCGGAGCCGCCCGTCCGGCGTAACTGCGCTCGTGTCCATTACCGGCGGCCACGCAACCGGCCCTTCCGAGCGAATCCTTCATAGTTGCGCATGACGAGCTGCGCTTCGAGTTGCTGTACGGTGTCCATCGCCACGCCTACCACGATCAGCAGCGAAGTGCCGCCAAAGTAAAACTGCACCCCCAGGCCCTTCAGGAACCACACGGGAAAATGGCGGTCAAACCAGCCGCCGATTCCCCAGGTTTGAATGTGATCGAGGTGGATACCGGCAATCATCCACTCGGGCAGCAAGCAAACCAAGGCCAGGTATACGGCGCCGATAAATGTGAGGCGTTTCAAAATCTTGCTCACATACTCCGACGTGTTGCGGCCAGGACGAATTCCGGGAATAAAGCCGCCGTTCTTGCGCATATTGTCGGCCAAGTCGGTCGGATTGAACACGATGCCGATGTAGAAGAACGCGAACACCAAAATCAGCGTAATGTACACGAGCGTATAGAGCGGTTCGCCCCACTGCAGCTTGTCCTTGATCGTATCCACAAATGCGTACTTGTGGTTGAGGATCAGGGCAATCGTGGCCGGAAATGCCAGCAGCGAACTGGCAAAAATCGGCGGAATCACGCCGCTCGAATTGACGCGCAGCGGCAGGTAGGACGACTGGCCCCCCATGACCCGGCGGCCCACAACGCGCTTGGCGTATTGCACGGGAATACGGCGCTGGCCACCTTCGACAAAGACGATCAAGGCCACCACAGCAACCATCAATACGAGGAGCGCCAGGAGCACGATGGGCGTCAAGGCGCCCCACTGGCCGGATTTGGCCATTTCGTACAGATTCAGGATGGCATGGGGCAGGCCGACGACAATACCTACGAATATGATGAGCGACATGCCATTTCCGATTCCGCGTTCGCTGATCTGTTCGCCCAGCCACATGATAAAGGCCGAACCCGTGGTTAAGGTCAACACTGTCATTAAGATAAAGCCCATCCCGGGGTGATAGACCAGGGACTGCCCGCCGGTTGACTGGGCCTGCAGTGTGCCGGCAATCGAAAGCGACTGGATGACGCTCAATACGACCGTCAGGTAACGGGTGTACTGCGTAATCTTGCGGCGCCCGAGTTCGCCCTCTTTTTGCAGCTTTTCAAGATACGGGAACACCACCGTCATCAGCTGCAAGATGATGGACGAGGTGATGTACGGCATGATGCCGAGCGCGAAAATCGTCATCCGGCGGAAGTTGCCGCCACTGAAAAGATTGAAGATGCCGAGGACCGATCCTGCCGCCTGGTTGAACAACTGATCCAGCACCGCCGAGTTGATACCCGGGATGGGGATGTAGGCACCGATCCGGTAAACGGCCAGCAGGGCCAGCGTGAACAAGACGCGGTTCCGCAAGTCTTCGATGCGGAACATATTCTTCACGGCTTCTAGGAATCGTTTCATCGCTCGTCCTGAAATCTAATTCGGTAAAACGGATTCGCTTACGGCTACTTTAGCTCTGCAAAATTCGCTGTTGCTTGAGAATTTCAAACGAACCGCCCGCGGCCGTAATCTTTTCCTTGGCCGAGGCGCTGAACGCGTGAGCGTGAATGGCGATTTTTGCAGTCAATTCGCCATCACCGAGAACCTTGATCATGTCTTTCGCGCGACGAATAAAACCATGGGCGCGAAGAAGATCAGGGGTCACCGTTTCCCCAGCCGGAAATACATTGAGTTCTTCCAGATTGATGACCGAATAGGTGACACCAAACGGATTGTGAAAGCCGCGCTTCGGCATGCGACGGTGCAGCGGCATCTGGCCGCCTTCAAATCCACGACGGCGCGAATAACCGCGGCGGGACTTTTGTCCTTTGTTGCCGGCGCCGGAAGTTTTGCCGAGTTTTGAGCCGATGCCGCGGCCGACGCGAACTTTCTTGATGCGCGAACCGGCGGGCGGCTGCAAATTCGAGAGTGTGTAGACGCGCGGAGCGCCTTTCACCGGACGTGCCGGCTTATGCTGCCCGCGCTTGCGTGATGCTCTGGGACCACTCGAAGATTTCTTGGCCATTTGGCTTATCCCACCACTTCCACGAGGTGACGCACCTTATGAATCATGCCGCGAGTTTCCGGCGTGTCCTGGCGCTCCACCACCTGATGCATTCTTCGCAGCCCAAGGCCGCGGATCGTCTGCCGCATATCATCGGTGCAGCCGATAAAACTGACTACCCACTTCACTTTTACGGTGCCGCCCGCCTTCTTCACCAGTTTCTGGTTGCCGGCGTTCAGCTCCTTCGTTTTTTTCGAAGCTGGCATTAGTTGCTCTCAGTCGCGGACTTGGACTGCCGCCCGCTGATTTCATCTACGGTCTTGGACCGGATTTCGGCGATATGGGCCGCATCCTTGAGGCTCAAGAGCGCCGCAAACGTGGCCTTGATCACGTTATGCGGATTGGAAGTTCCGAGCGACTTCGTCAGCACATTGTGAATTCCGGCGACTTGCATGACCTTGCGAACCGGACCGCCGGCGATGACGCCGGTGCCTTCAGAAGCGGGCTTCAGTAAAACCTCCGCCGAACCGTACCGCCCCAGGACCTGGTGCGGAATCGTGGTGCCTTTCAGGTTCAACTTGATCAAATTCTTTTTGGCCTGCTCGATGCCTTTCTTGATGGCCATCGGTACTTCACGCGCCTTGCCCATCCCGAATCCGGCGTGGCCGTGGTTGTCGCCAACCACGACGAGCGCGGAAAAACTCATGTTTTTACCGCCCTTAACTACTTTCGTGACGCGGTTGATGGCAATGACATCGTCTTTCAAATCTGAAAGATTTACGTCTAGAATCCGGCGAACGGCTAAACTTTCCCGCAAAATTTGCTTCGACATAGGCTTAGAACTGTAACCCCGCTTCCCGCGCCGCATCTGCGAGCGCCTTAACGCGGCCGTGGTACTTGTATCCGCCGCGGTCGAACACTACTTTGGAAACTCCGGCAGCTTTGGCGCGCTCGGCAACGGTCTTGCCAATGACTTTTGCCGCCGCAATATTTCCGCCGCCCTTTAGACCTTTTTTCGATTCCCCGTCAACCGAGCTGGCCGAAACCAAAGTCTTTCCGGACAGATCGTCGATGAGTTGCACATAAATATGGGCGGTCGAACGGTAAACACAAAGACGTGGCCGTTCGCTGGTGCCTTCAATCTTCACGCGCACGCGCTGGTGAATGCGCTTGCGATGCGCATCCTTCGATATTCTTCTCACTCTTGCCAGTGCCACTGTATTCTCCTCAAACCTTTGCTAGGGGCCGCGAACCGGCGGCCGGAATTTTATGCTCCGCCGGCCTTTGCGCCTGCCTTGCCAGCCTTTTTCTTCAAACGCTCACCGGTGATGCGAACACCTTTTTGCTTGTAGGGATCTGGTGGACGCAAGGCGCGCATATCCGCAGCGACCTGGCCGACCTGGCCCTTGTCTGCGCCGCTGACGACGATGTGCGTCTGCTTTTCGACCAGGACCTGAATCCCTTCCGGAATCGGAAACTCAATGGGGTGCGACTTGCCGAGCGCGAAGGCGACAAATTTGCCTTTGAGTTCGGCGCGGTAGCCGACGCCAACGATATCCAGATCTTTTTTGAATCCGGTGGTGACGCCGGTAACGGCGTTGGCCACCAGCGCCCTGGCCAGACCGTGCACGGCGCGTTGTTCTTCCGACTGGCGAACCGCGGTCAAAATGCCGTCTTTCTGCTCGAACGTAATACCGCCCGGAATCGCAAAAGACAGTTTGCCCTTGGGGCCGTGCACATCAATCCTTCCGCCCTGCGCGTTAACCTTCACGCCGGAAGGAAGTGGAATTGGTTTGCGTCCAATACGTGACATCGTTTCAGTCCTTAACCCAAATTCGATTCTTGCAGCCTAATTCGTTACCAAACTTCGCAAAGCAGTTCGCCGCCGATGTTGGCCTTGCGCGCCGCGCGGCCGCTCATCAGGCCCTTCGGCGTGGTCATGATGCTGATGCCCAGTCCGCCGACAACCGGACGAATGTCCGTGACGCCGAGATAGTGACGCTGTCCCGGGCGCGAAATACGCTTGATACCGGTGATGACGCTGCGACGGTCCGGTGTGTACTTCAGGAAAACACGCAGCATCTTGCGGGTCTTGTTTTCATCGACCAGCTTATAGGTCGAGATATAACCCTCGTCCTTGAGGATGCGCGCAATTTCCGTCTTAAGCTTCGAGACGGGAACGTCAACGCGCTGGTGCTTGGCAGCCGAAGCGTTACGGATGCGTGTGAGAAAATCGGCGATGGGATCTGTCTGCATATTTTTTCCTAAGTGCTCCTACCAGCTCGCTTTCGTTACGCCGGGGATTTCACCCTTCAGCGCCATACCGCGGAAACAAATTCTGCACATCTGAAACTTGCGAATGTAGGCGCGCGCGCGGCCGCAGCAACGGCAGCGATTGCGCACGCGAACCTTGAACTTGGGCTTCTTGTGAGTCTTGGCAATTTTTGCGAGACGTGCCATTTATTGAACGCTCCCTTTTTCGCGAAGAGGAAAACCGAGTCCTTTGAGCAGCTCGCGGCCCTGCTCATCGTTGCTGGCGGAGGTCGTGAGGGTGATGTTCATGCCCTTGATCTTATCGACGCGGGTGTAGTCGATTTCCGGAAACACCAGCTGGTCCTTGAGGCCCAGTGTGTAGTTGCCGCGGCCGTCGAACGCGTTCGGCGGCAATCCGCGGAAGTCGCGGACGCGGGGCAGAACGACGTTGCAAAGACGGTCGAGAAACTCATACATCTTGTCGCCCCGCAAAGTAACCGCGCAGCCGATGGGCATGCCCTTGCGGATCTTGAAGTTCGCGATGGACTTCTTCGCCTTCGTGATCATGGCTTTTTGCCCGGTGATCTGGCCGAGTTCCTGGGCAGCAGTGTCCAGCAACTTGGCGTTCTGGCTGGCTTCGCCGAGGCCAATGTTGACCGTGATTTTCTGCAGCTTGGGCACGGCCATCTGGTTCTTCCACTCAAAGCGCTTCATCAGCGCCGGAATCGTTTCGCTTCTGTATTTTTCCTGCAATCTGCTCTTCATTGCGATCCTTCTTGGTATAGGACCAAAAACGGCGGTCCAATTTCCGTCCGAAACCTGTTACTTATCCAGCGCTTCGCTACAGTGCTTGCAGCTGCGGGTTTTGCTGCCATCAGAATGAATCGTGTGTCCGATGCGGGTGGCCTTGCCGCAGCTGGCGCAAATGACCATCACATTGGAAACGTTGATCGACGCTTCTTTTTCAACAATTCCGCCCTTGATGTTCTTTTGCGGATTCGGACGCGTGTGCCGCTTGACGATGGCGACGTGTTCGACCACCACGCGATTTTTCTTCGCGTCGATGGACAGAATGCGCCCGCTCTTGCCCGCATCTTTTCCCGCGAGCACTCGTACGTTGTCACCCTTGCGGATGCCAATGGTGTGACGCTCAGCTCTTTCGTGTCTCAGTGTCATGTCCTACCAAACCTCCGGAGCCAGCGAAACGATCTTGGTATATTTGCGATCGCGCAACTCCCTCGCCACCGGGCCGAAGACACGGGTCCCGACGGGTTCTCCTGCATCGTTAATCAAAACGGCAGCGTTGTCGTCAAACCGGATGTAGGTGCCATCCTTGCGCCGCGCTTCTTTCCGCATGCGCACGATCACCGCTTTCACGACGGTTCCTTGTTTCACTTGGCTTTCCGGTGTCGCTTCCTTCACCGACGCGGTGATGACATCGCCCAAGCCGGCTTTAAGTCCAACGTCGCCGCCTACCGGCAAAATGCACATCAGCTTCCGCGCGCCGGAATTGTCGGCCACCGTCAGCCAGGTTCGCATCATGATCATTGGTCTGCTCCCCTGTCCTTCTTACTCAGCTGACGCGTTCCGCGTCAGGACTTCTTTAAGCCGCCAGCGCTTCAATTTCGAAAGCGGCCGTGTGGATACAATGCGCACCGTGTCGCCGAGCTTTGCCTGGCTGGTTTCATCATGTGCGTAAAACTTTTTCGAGATCCTGACGACGCGGCGGTACTTGGGATGCTGCACGAGCCGCTGAACTTCAACGACAATCGTCTTGGCCATCTTCGCGCTGGTGACTTTGCCGGTGAGGATGGTGCGCTCGCCGCGCTCTGCTGCCGGAGCGGATTGTGTTTCGGTTGCCATTACGCTTTACCTGCCTTCAAGGACCGCGATGCGGCCGATGTTTTCTGGGTCTTGGGAACGGACTCCAGTTCCTGTGCGCGGATCAGTGTCTTCACGCGCGCCAAATCCTTTTTTGACTCCCGCAGGCGCTTCAGTGCTTCGGCCTGGCCGGTGGACAGCTGGAAGCGCAAACGGAAAATCTGCTCCGTCAATTCCTTGTGCTGCGCCTGCAACTCGTCCTTGCCTGCTTCGCGAATCTTGTCAATGCGCCGCGTCATGATCAAAACCCTCCATCGCGGGTAACGAATTTTGTGGGGATCGGCAGCTTCTGCGCGGCGCTCAACATGGCTTGTTTGGCCGTGGCCAAGTCAACTCCCGCCATTTCAAACATTACGCGTCCCGGCTTTACAACGGCAACCCACTTTTCCGGAGCGCCTTTGCCCTTACCCATGCGGGTTTCCGCCGGCTTCTTGGTGTACGGCTTGTCCGGGAAAATCCGGATCCACAGCTTTCCGCCGCGCTTGATGAAGCGAGAAATCGCCACACGCGAAGCTTCAATTTGGCGGTCCGTGATCCAGGCGCATTCAAGAGCCTTGAGTCCGTATTCACCGAACGAGACTTCGCTCCCGCGCCACGCTTTGCCGCGGCGGCGTCCGCGCATCTGCTTTCTGTACTTCACCTTCTTGGGCATCAACATCGCTGTATTCTCGCTTCCTCGGCAATCCTGTTGGTTCGACTGCTAAAGCTGTAAATGGTTACGCTGCTGCAGTTGCGTCCGCGGGCTTCTGAACTTTCGGAGTCCGCTTCGGAATATTTTCGCCTTGATAAACCCAGCACTTCACACCGATAACGCCATACGTGGTGTGCGCTTCAGCGGTGCCAAAATCGATGTCCGCGCGCAATGTCTGCAGCGGCAAGCGGCCCTGCAGATACCATTCTTTACGGGCGATTTCCGCGCCGTTCAAACGGCCGGCCACGCGAACCTTGATGCCCTTGCAGCCGAAACGCAGCGCAGAGTCCACGGCCTTGCGCATCGCGCGACGGAACGCTACGCGTTTTTCAAGCTGTAGCGCGATGGATTCCGCGACGAGAGTGGCATCGAGTTCCGGGCGGTGCACTTCCTGAATGTCGATGTGCACTTCACGCTTGGTGCGCTTCTGCACGTCCTGCTTAAGCTTGTCGATTTCCGCGCCCTTGCGTCCAATGATGATGCCGGGACGAGCGGTAAAAATGCGCACCACCAGCTTGTTGGCCGCCCGCTCAATTTCAATCGAACTGATGCCCGCGCTCTTAAGCTTTTCCTTCAGCTCTTTGCGCAGCTTGACGTCTTCGTGAAGCAAATCCGCGTAGTCCTTGTCGGCATACCAGCGCGACTTCCACGGCTTGTTGTAGCCGAGCCGAAAACCATAAGGGTGCGTCTTCTGTCCCATTACTTCTTCCCCTTTTTCTTCGCGGGAGTTTGCTTCCCGGTCAAAGCCTTGCGAACGCGGCGAGCTGTACCACGCACGCCCTTCTGTGCTTCTGCTTCCGCTTCGTTGGAGGCGATGCGTTCGGCCGCAGCCACGTGATGCTCGGCCACGCCGACCCACAAATGCGCGGTGCGCTTCTGGTAGCGGAAGGCGCGGCCCATCGGGGCCGGACGCAAACGCTTCCAGCGCGGTCCTTCATTCACAAAACATTTTGAAACGTACAGCTGGTCAACATCGACCGGCAAACCGGCGTCTTCGCCTTTGCGTTCCGCGTTGGCAATGGCGCTGCGCAAGACCTTTTCGATATCTTTCGCTGCGCGCTTCTGCGCGAACCGCAGCGTGTGCAGCGCGTCCTGCACTTTGAGTCCGCGAATCAAGTCAATTACCAGCCGCGCTTTTTGCGGCGACATGCGCACATGCTTTGCGAGTGCGTGCGCTTCAATGGATCCTGTATTTCCTTGTTGGTCAGCCATTTTCTATGCCTTCGGCGCTGGTGCGCCGCCTCCTGCAGGTGCCGGAGCTCCAGCCTTCTCGAGTGCCTGCTTCACGCCGTGACCTTTGAATGTGCGGGTCGGCGAAAATTCGCCGAGCTTGTGACCAATCATCTGTTCGGTGACATACACGGGGATAAACTTCTTCCCGTTGTGCACCGCGATGGTGTGGCCGATCATGTCCGGCACAATCGTCGAGCGCCGCGACCAGGTCTTGATGACTTTCTTTTCATTGCGCGTATTTAGTCCTTCAACTTTTTCGCGCAGGTGGCCGTCAACAAACGGTCCTTTTTTTAGTGAGCGTCCCATCGATCCCTTATTCCTCCACTCGCCGCAAGCGGCTCCACTGTGCTCGCCGCATCTTTTTAAATCCCCGAACTGGCCCCGGTACACGGTGCGAGTGCGGACAGAACGGGCAAACAAATCGCGTGCCCTGCGCATTGGCAATCCGCTCCACGATTACTGACCAGCCCGGCTTGCACAGCTTGTACAGCACCGGCTCTGGCGGAGCCACCACCAGTTTCTTCACAACCTTTGCTACTTTCACCGCGGGCTTACTGCTTTTCATGCTTGCCCGCTTTGCTGCTGCTCGCTTTACCGACCGGGTGTTGCGCCGTCCGGATGACCGTGATGTCCGTGTCGCTCGCATCGCTTCTGCTCTCATCAGGCTGCCCTGCCAGCGCCGCCTGATTTCTCGCCTCAAATCATTTGCCCAACTTATTTCCTGCGCTGGACAATGTTCTTGTCCGTGCGCTTGTTGTTGCGGGTCTTCTTGCCCAGTGTCGGGAAAGCCCAGGGGGTTTGCGGATGGTTGCCCTTGACCTTACCTTCACCACCACCGTGCGGGTGGTCAACCGGGTTCATAGCCACACCGCGAACGGTCGGCTTGATACCGCGCCACCGCGTACGGCCAGCCTTACCAAAATTCTCGTTCTCGTGATCGAGGTTGCCGACTTGGCCAACCGTCGCCATGCATTCGACGGAGAACTTGCGCACTTCGCCCGAAGGCATTTTCACAAGAGCCAGGTCGCCTTCTTTGCTCAGCAACTGTGCCGAGCCGCCCGCCGAACGGACGGCCTGTCCGCCACGGCCGGGATACAGCTCGAGGTTGTGAACCTGCGTGCCGGGAGGAATGTGCTTGAATTGCAGCGCATTGCCCGGAAGGATGTCCGCGCCTTCGCCGGTTGAAACCGTTGCGCCCACTTCCAGGCCCACCGGGTGCAGGATGTAGCGCTTTTCGCCATCGGCATAGTGGAGCAACGCCAGGTTCGCGCTGCGGTTGGGGTCGTACTCGACCGCCGCTACCTTTGCCGGAACGCCCGCTTTGTCGCGGCGGAAGTCTACCTTGCGGTAGGCCTTCTTGTGCCCGCCGCCGCGGTGCCAGACCACGATTTCGCCGTGGTTGTTGCGGCCGCCGGAGCGCTTTTTCGATTCCACCAAGGACTTCTCGGGTTCCTGCTTGGTGATGTGGCTCTTGTCGAGCACGGTCATGAACCGTCTTGACGCCGTATATGGATTAAAACTCTTCAGTCCCATCGCTGCCTCTTACCTTCGGAATACTTTTTCACTCGTTCGGGTTGCCGGTCCTACAAGCCGCTTACAAATTGTCCGCGTACTCGATCATCTTTTCGCCTTCGGCGAGTTTTACGTACGCTTTCTTCCAATCGCGCCGATAGCCTTCGCTCTGTCCGCGGCGGCGCATTTTGCCAACATAGTTCGCGGTACGCACACCGTCGACTTTTACTTTAAAAATCTGCTGCACCGCTTCCTTGATTTGCGTCTTGGTTGCGTTGGCGGAAACTTCAAATACCACCGTGCGCTGCAGTTCTTTTACGCCCAGTCCTTTTTCCGTAATGATTGGGCGGCGAATGATTTGATAATGAGGGGTAGACATCGCTTACTCCTTCCCCTTCTTGGTGGCCGGTTTGGCGGATTTTTTCGCCGCTGCCGGCTTCTTGGCCGCCGCCTTTTTCGGCGCAGCTTCTTTCTTCGCCGGCTTGGCCGCCGGTGCAATGGTGGCTACATCCGGTGTTTCGATCGGCTTTTTCTCCGGATCAAGGGAGTGGCTCAACCGCGCCACGGCATTCTTTGAAAGCACGAGAATGTCGTGCTTCAAAACGTCATACGGCTGCAACGCGTTCGGCGCTGAAACCTTCAAGCCGTGGATATTGCGGCTGGCCAGTTCCAGATTGCGGTTCTCGCCGTGCGAAACCAGCAAGGCCGACTTCTTGTGGTTCAGCTTGCCCAAAGTCTCAAGCAAGGACTGCGACTTGTGCGTCGCCAGCGTCCAGTCATCGACCACCGTCAATTTCTGTTCCGCCAACTTCGCAGAGAGAGCCGAGCGCAACGCGCCGACGAGCATCTTCTTCGGCAAAGCGTAGCTGTAATCGCGCGGCTTGGGTCCGTGGACCGTGCCTCCATGGCGCCACAACGGCGACCGGATCGAGCCCACACGCGCGCGGCCGGTGCCCTTTTGCTTCCAAAGCTTGCGGCCCGCGCCGCTGACTTCGCTCTTGTCCTTGGTTTTATGGGTGCCGCTGCGGAGTTCGCGCAAATACCAGCGCGACGCTTCGTGCAGCAGGTGTTGATTCACCTTCACGCCAAAGACCGCGTCCGCCAGTTCAACCTGGCCGACTTTCTTGCCTTCCAAATTCACTACATCCACGACCGGCATAATCTCTTGTCCTTAAATCAATTCGCTCAATACGCGTCCCGGTGCAACCGGAACGCCCCTGCTTACTTCGCTTTTCGCGCCTTGCGAATGAAAATGTATGCGCCGCTGGGCCCGGGAACCGATCCGCGAACGAGCAACAGATTCTCGTCGGTATCGACCTTCACTACTTTCAAATTCCGCGCCGTCACTCTTTCATTGCCCATGTGCCCCGGGAAATGCTGATTCTTCCAGACGCGCGATGGAAACGAAGATCCGCCGATGCCGCCCGGCGCGCGATGATGCATCGAACCGTGCGAGGCGTCGCCTCCGCGGTAGTGCCAGCGCTTTACGCCGCCGGCAAAACCTTTACCCTTGCTGATGCCGCTTACATCGACGAGCTCGCCCGAGGCAAACGCTTCAACCAGCACGCGGTCGCCAACCTTGGTTTCATCTTTCGAATCTTCCAAGCGGACTTCCTGCAAAATCTTCATCGGCGCAACATTGGCCTTTTTGAAATGGCCCGTCATCGCCTTGTTCACACGCTGCGGCTTGACGAATTCGACAAGTCCGAGCTGCGCTGCCTCGTACCCGTCAACCGTTTTTGTCCGGCGCTGCACCACAACGCAAGGACCTGCTTGCAAAACCGTGCACGGCGCCAGAGTTCCGTCTTCCTGGAAGATCTGCGTCATCCCCAGCTTGATTCCGATAATCCCGTTAACCGCCATCTCGTCTTCTCTTCTCTCTAGCAGCTTGCCCAATCGTCCGGTATTGGCTGCCCGTTACAGAACTTGTCCCAGGATTGCTGAATTCAATTACTTTCCTGCGTGGCCAAAGGCCTTGATTTCCACGTCGACGCCGGGCGGCAAATCGAGCTTCATCAGCGCGTCAACCGTATCCGGTGTCGGCTCGAGAATATCGATCAAACGCTTGTGCGTGCGCATTTCAAACTGTTCACGCGACTTCTTGTCCACGTGCGGAGAACGCAGCACCGTCCAGCGGTTGATGCTGGTCGGCAGAGGAATCGGTCCCGCCACATCGGCACCGGTCCGCTTAGCGGTATCCACAATTTCCTTTGTGGACTGGTCCAAAATTCTGTGATCGTACGCCTTAAGACGTATACGGATTTTGTCGCCTTGTCTCATAGTTATTCCACAATCTCCGTAACGGCGCCGGCGCCGACGGTGTGCCCGCCTTCGCGAATCGCGAAGCGCAAGCCCTTTTCCAGTGCTACCGGCGTGATCAGCGTCACTTCACAGCTCACGTTGTCGCCGGGCATCACCATTTCCACTCCGGTCGGCAGC
>DATHFT010000198.1:0-2679 GCA_035317965.1 Saccharimonadales bacterium (SeqCode)
CTACTGCGACAATGATGTTTTCCGTAGCCACGCGTTTTCAGACCTCGTCCCTTGAGCGGACCCGCCGATTCTAGCGGCTCGCGGGGTAAAAGATAACTGCTAATTGTCGCTCCTGAGGAAAACTCTTCTGGTCGACCGAGCCGAGCTCGCGCGAGTGCTGCCCATCATTTCCACGAGTGACCCGCGAAAGGAGGCAAGGCTGGGGCGGGAACGAGCGGTGCCGCGATCAAGACACGCAGGAGACGGACCAATTCGAGCGAGCTGCAACTCCAGGAGCTCCCGCCTGTGACAGCCAAGCGCCCCGGGGCCGCCACGTTCCAATGCGAAACGCGGCATCCATTCGCTCATCAACTGAGTTTTACGACGCGCACGCTGCTTACTACGGGAGACTTCATTTGCCGGGCGGCAAATTTCTCTGCTTTTTCCAGATCGAGATAGACCCGCCCAAAAACTTCCTTGTCGGAATACGTTACAAGAACGTGCCAGTGAGAATGTTTGCGGCGACCATCTTTTCCCTGATAGCTAATAGCTCGTTTACTCATGTGACTCCCGCCTGCACTAGGAGGACACCTAAGCAGCCCGTCGCTCTGTCTTATACCGGACACGCAGCACCTTGCGTCTGGTGTCGATATTCTCAATTCCATATATTTCTGTGTCAAGAAGTAAATATTAGTGCTTAGACATACATCGAGCCGGCTGGCAAAACGCAGCTGACCAGAGTGCGGTTTAAGAAATTACCTTGAGAAGCGTCGCACGAAAGGCACGGGCACGTCCGGGTTGCCGGGAAGTATTTCAGTGTGAAGCGCCGTCGCCATTCGACGCTTTCCGCCTCACACGGACAACTTATCCCGCTTGCTTGGCTGCAGTCCGGCGCGCTTGATGGAATTGTCGACGTTCGCAGGAACCAATCGGAACAAGCATCGGCACTTCGCGGCGATATTCGGCGTATTCCGGATGAAGTTGCACCAGGTCCCGTTCCTCAAGCTGAATTGCTGCCAGGATGTAAGCCGTGGCCGTAATTGCGAAGACTAGGTGCGCCGATGTCATGACCGGAGCCGACCAGAAAACCAGCAGCCATCCCACATACAAAGGATGACGCACGTAGCGATATGGGCCGGGTGTACCAAAAACCAGCGATGTGTAGGGGCGTCCAATCAAATACAGCCACACCTGGCGCAGACCAAATAAATCAAAATGATTGATAAGAAATGTCGCTATCAGGATGATGAGCCAGCCCGCGGCAAAGAGAACTTCGAGCGAGAGCCGTCCGGCGCCGCGCCCGGCATTCCAGATCACCCCGCCCATGGGTTGCCACTTCCAAAACAACAGGAGCAAAGCAAGACTGGAAAACAATACGTAGGTGCTGCGTTCAACCGTTGTTGGCACAATTCGTGTCCACGCGGATTTGAACCATTGGCGCGCCATGATGCTATGTTGAAGAGCAAAAACTCCCAGCAGCGCCAAATTAATTACCAACGCGTGTGACCATGCTATCTGTCGCCCCGAATCAATGGACTTGGGTACCCCGAAATTTCCCAGAAAACCAATCGCATATAGAAATGTCCCAAAAAACACCGCATAACAGACAACACCGTAAAAAAATGCGCTAATCCGGTTGAGCATACGCGCTCCTTCTGATTCAGATTTCCAGCCAACAGTGCGGGGCCCGTCTTGTCTTTCCGTTCACTGCACGAGGGCCCGCGGTCCTTCTGACATACCCGACGGGCGCACCGGCCTCGTGCAGGCCGATGTCCCGGTCGGCAGAACGTTTTAGTGCACAACCATTTCCGCTGGCTCGCCGCAAGTTGCTGGGGAGGTTGATTTGTTCGGTTCCGTGCAGAGTGGACCCAAATTGGTTTCCACATCGGGAACGGTAATCATGGCCAATGGTCCGGCCTTGTGCTCGCCATTGAAAACGCTCGGTTTCGTCGGATCGAAGCCGCAAGCGACCGCATCTTGCGGGTCATCAAACCAAAAGCCAAGATGGAACGCATTGGTCGGTGGCAAATTTACATCGTTGTCGAATCCGAACGTTTCATCCAGAAGGACTGTCTTGATCCGGACGTGGCCGTCGTCACTGCGCCTGCCGGTCTCCACTTCCGACTGGTACCAGGACAAGCCGAAACCCTTGAAGTTGGGATCCCTGGTGCTGTCTGCGCGAAGATTGCTGCGCTCAAGCGAAAAGATACTCAGGACCAAATCCGGCCGAATGCCGTCCAAATCCAGGATCAACGTATCGTTTTGCTTGCCACGAATCACCGTTGCGCGGGCTTTCGGCTCCTCATAGCGATTGGCCCGGAGGCAATCGACGAACTGCGGGATGGGAACCAGCCGGAATCTGACTTCATCTTTCTTTTCTTGGGCGGAGGCGATACCGGAAACTGCAACGATCGCCAGCGCTGCCAACAATCCGCGAACTGCATTTCGCACTACAGTCGCCAACCGGGAATTCTCTTTTCTGCTGTCGTTCACTTATTTCTCCTTGTTTTGATCTCCACTGACTCCAAGTGTTTCTGGATCGAGTGTGTGCGGATACTGCTCGCGTCCGCGCGTTCGGCCAATAGCCAGGGTCTGAAACCTTCCTTAAATCCGTATGAAGACCTAGCTCGTGGATAAAGAACAAGATATTCGCGGTATCTTGCAGAGGATCGGGCCCCGGTAGCGCTTCCGTTTCAGAAT
>DATHFT010000199.1:0-12368 GCA_035317965.1 Saccharimonadales bacterium (SeqCode)
AATCTTCACGGCCTGGTCGACGTTCTCCTGCACGCCTTCAATCGTCAGGCGCGCATCATTCAAGTGCGTGCGGATATGCAAAGCCTCTTCGAGCAAACGCACGTTTTCATCGAGCGTTCCGAAGAAAGGCTCAATCTGTCCGGTGATGTGTACGGTACGTCTCATCCAATGCGAAGGTTTGCCTGTTACAGGAACTGGGTGGCCGATGGGATTCCTCCCCACACACGTGTGACTGGAACAGTGAACGAAGAACTAAATACACCCTACCCGACCACCGCCGCTCGGTCAAGTAAACGGACACAGGCGGAGCTCATCTGGAAATCCTCCCGGCCGTCCCCTGCGGCCCTGCTCCCCAGAAACGGCCAACTTATCTCTTGTTTTTCAGGGCCGCCTGGATCGCTTGCTCGGCCAAAGGAGCCATGATGGCGTACCCCGCGCGGTTGGGATGAAGTCCATCCTCGCTGAGTTCCCGTTTGAGCATCCCTTTGCCGTCCACCATCTCTGAAAAATAATCCAGGTACACCAGGCGATGGTCCGCCGCGTACTTCTTGATCCATTCATTGAGCGCGAGAATCTTTTCCGGCGAGCGGTCCACCGTTGCGTCCCACGCCGTGCCATCGGCGCTGTGCCCATAGCTGCTGACGGGCAGGATCGATGCCAGCACCACTTTGATTCCATTCACGCGCGCTAGCTCCGCCATCGAGGCCAGATTGGCTTCCGTCTCCCCGATGGTCATCGGTCCGGTATTTCCCGCGATGTCGTTGGTGCCCGCCAAAATCACCACAATCCTGGGCGACAAGGCAATGACATCGGGGCGAAACCGCACCAGCATTTGCGGCGTGGTCTGACCGCCAATCCCGCGGCCGAGGTACGGCTTACCGAGGAAAAATCCGCCCGACTGCGGCGACTTCGCCCACAAATCGGTTATCGAATCGCCCATGAAGACAACTCGCTGCTCGTCTTTTGCGGGCGCTGCGACCGTAGTGTTGGCTTCGCGATAGCGCTCGAGATTCGGCCAATCCTCGAGTTGCGTTTTAGCACGGGCCAGCCGCGCCCGCAGGTCTTCGAGTTGCGGGCTGTCGGCGGAACTGCTGGTCTGCGCCTGCGCCGTTACCAGCGAGTGCGCCACAACGATTGCCAGAAGCGCTGCGCTGCGGCCAATTGCAAATTTGCTCAGTTTCATTTTTCCAATTCCTCTTTCGCGCAAATATCCAATGAATCCGCACCTTATACCCGCGGCCGGAAAACTTCAACCGGACGGGCTCCGTTTCCACCCCGTCCGTCGCGTGTCGAATCCGTAACCTGCACTCTGGTACGGAAGCTCTATGGACCTAGTCATTCCGTAACGCGAATATGGAACTCGTAACGAACATAAGAATTCTAAAAATTTGTTTCGGGGATTGGGAGAGGGTCAACATGACACGGAAATGGATGTTGTTGGGGGCAGTCGCCAGCCTAGCTCTGGCACCAGCGTCGCCCGCAGAAGATCTCGGCAAGTCGGCAGAGCCGGTGGCTCCTGCCAGCGTTACCGGAACCATTACCTGCCACGGCATCTCCAGTGTTCTGATGACCGCCGATCAGGAGCAATCGCTGCCCTTAAAAGTCGTGAGCAAACTGGGCTGTGGCGACGAAGTCACAGTGCTTTCTGACGCCGAAGGTTACACCATCAACATTCGAACCGCCGATGGCCGCACCGGCTACGTGGCGCATATGTTCTTGGCCCTAGAGGAAGCAGGGACCCGGAAAGTTGCCGCTCTCGCTCCGCAAAACGCCCAGATTGAAAATGGCGTGGTTCGTTGGCGGTCGGGCACGGTCGGCAGCGAACAATTTACCGGCGATGGTCTGCTGGTGGAATCCTTGACGGCCAATGGCGTCACGGTGCAGGTCTCGCTCGAGGACACGGGTTGGAAATTCCGCGCCAATGTCGCGGTGGCCAATGAAAGCCAGTCCGCTTTGTTTGTTCAACCCAAGCGACTCGCCCTCGAACAACATCTGCCGGTTTTCAAATCTCTGGCCTATCAGGATGCCGCTCATATGGCCGCGGCGGCCAATCACGAAATTCTGCGTACGAGCGCGTCGGCTGGGCCCGCGTTTGTCGCTCACAGTCAGCGTACTTCTTCAGCTGATGCCGGCGCTTACACCGTCTCCTCCTACAAGGTGCCCGTATATTCCTCTTCGCCGAACTATCTGGCACAGCATCAGGCGGCCGAAGAACAAGCCCGCACCAACAGCCAGGGCACGTTTGCCAACTCCGCTCGCGAAATCAAAGCGATCAGCCTGCACGAGTCCACGATTAAGCCGGGGCAAAAGCTGGCTGGGGCGGTCTGGTTTGAGCGCGAAGCCAAAGCGCAGCAGCTTTTGCTGCGGGTGCCGGTTGGCGAGGTGATTTACGAATTCCCGCTTTCCTTCAGCGACAACAAATAAGCAACCCGCAAAGGACGGAACCGGCTTTCTGAATTCCCCCTCAGAAAGCCGGTTCTGTTTTCCCCGCGCGCTCACAACCGATTTTGGCCGGTCCTAATCTGCAGGCACGGCGCGGGTCCTTGCCCATTCGCGGATGCGGTCGACGTCTTCCGATCGCGTCACACTGAGCGGGCGGGTTACTGCAATTTCCGCTACCAGAATTTCCGTGGAAAGCTGCTGTTTCGTTTCAAATGCCGTATACAGCCCTGCGACAATCACCTGCTCAATCTCCGCCCCGCTAAATCCTTCGCTCGCCTGAGCCAGTGACGGCAAATCAAATGTCGCTGCGTCGCGCGCGCGTTTGCCTAAGTGCAAGGCGAAAAGTGCCGTGCGCGCCTCCGCTTTTGGCAAATCGACAAAAAATATTTCATCAAATCGCCCTTTGCGCAGCATCTCGGGAGGCAGCAGAGAAATGTTGTTGGACGTAGCCGCCAGAAAAACGCCGCTTTCTCGATCCTGCATCCAAGTCAGCAGCGTTGCCACCAGCCGCTGGGACAATCCCGCGTCGGCATCGCCGCTCGATCCTGCCGACGCAAACGCCTTCTCAATTTCGTCGATCCATAAAACCATTGGCGACAACTTCTGCGCGAGTTCCAGAGCCTTGTCCAGCCGCTTCTCGCTTTCTCCCACGAACTTGTCGTACAACGCGCCGGCATCCAAGCGCGCTAGCTCAAATCCCCATTCTCCGGCGATCGCTCGCGCCGCAAGACTCTTTCCGCAGCCCTGGACTCCGGTAATCAGCACTCCTTTGGGCGGTTCCAGTCCAAAGCTTCGTCCTTCCGGTGTCAAAGCGCTTTTTCGTTTGGCAATCCACTTTCGCAGCCGATCGAGTCCCGCCACGTCCCGGAACGAGGAATCTCGCCGCACGGTCTCGAGCAGCCCCGCACTCCGCAACAACTGCCGCTTGGCATCGACCACATCGTCGAGTAGTCCGCGATCGATCCGTCTTCGTTCGAGCACGCACATGCGCAACGTGCGAATCGCTTCGTCCTGCGGCAATCCGACCAGATTTCTTGCCAGTTGCGTGGTCCCAGCGGAGTCCAGAGCGATGGCTATCTGGTGGCTCAAATTCATCTGCGCCAGCACCGTCTTCACCGCGGGCATCAACTCTTCAGCGGTCGGCAATCCCCATGCAAAAGGAATTGCTTCGCCCGACAAATCCGCTGGCAGCGTCACCGCGGCTCCGGTGATGACAATCGAGCGCCGCTCCGCTCGAAATTTCTCCGCTAGCTCCCGCAGTCTCCGGCAAACCTTGTCGTTCTCGCAGTAGCGCGCGAAATCCTTCAGCACGAAGATCGCGTCGCCATGAATGATGTCCAGATTCGTCAGCGCCTGCTCCGGGGTTTCCGAGTTGTAAAGCGGCGCGCCTTTCATCCGCGCCAGTCCCGTCGTCACGCTCCAGATGTACAACGGCACATCCAGCCGGGTGGCCACCTCAAGGAGCAGGTTTTCGGCGCGGGACTCTTCGGTGGTCGCGATGGTGATAATGGGATGGCGCGAATTGACCAGCAGCAGGAGTTCGTCCTGCTTATTTTTCTGCGCGGCGATCAGGCGTGGGGCTGGCGCCCCTGGCCCCTTTCTGGACCCCAGTTCACTCGACGCGGTCTGAGTTTCCTCCTGTGCGGGTTTCCTCAAGTCGTTTGACAAACCGGTTGGCCTCGTTTAACGTTAGAAGTTTGAGTGATACACAAAAGGAGCAATAGATGGCAGGTCAGGGTACCAAAGTAAAGAAGAAGAAGAAATCAGTTCTTAAGCGTGCGTCGCAGTCTATTGAGCGCGCAGAGGTTAATCGCGCGAACCGCACCCGCGTCCGTTCCATGATGAGGAAGCTCCGCACTGCCATTACCGCCGGCGACGCCACCGCCTCAGGCAACCTGCTGCACCCGACGCTTTCGGCCATCGACCGCGCCATCGCCAAGGGCGTGCTGCATGAGAACACCGGCAACCGCTACAAATCGCGCCTCACTCTCGCCCATAACGGACTCAAAGCAGCCAAGTAATTTGCGGATTGGTTTTCCCCGGGGGACATTCAAAAAAAGGCGGCCACTGGGCCGCTTTTTTTTCGCTCCGTTGCCGGCACGGATGGCCCTGCGCTGGTCGCTACCGTACGGCGGATCGCCCGTCGCCTGCGCTCAATTCCGCCACCACAAACTCCATCACCGCGCGGGCATCTTCTCCGCCTCGCTTCAACCGGTCATCGGCTTGTTGCAGGGCCCGCAATCCGCCCAGCAATCGCGGCTTCGAGATCTTGCGCGCATTCTGAATCGCCAGCTCCGCTTGTTCCGGCCGCATTCCGAGCGCCTTGGCTGCCTGCCATCCGTTCGTCACGCCACGCACCTCGCTGGCCTCAATTAATTTCCGGTACATCCAGGTAATCGCCCCCAGCATCGGCAGCGGCTCTTCCCCATCCCGCAGCAAGCGATCCAGAAATTCCAGCGCGCGTTGCGACTGTCGGCTGGCCAGCATATCCGCCAGGGCCCACACGGTTGTCTTCTTTTCAGAAATCACCATCGCGCGGACGTCGTCGTGCCGAATCAATTTTCTCTCGCCGGCGTAGGTCGCCAGTTTCCCAATCTCGGTCTTCAGCCTGAGCAAATCCGCGGCCACAAATTCGGCCAGATCTTCGGCCGCTCCCCGTTCAAACTCCACGCCTTCGGCTTTGGCAATTTCTCGTGCCAGCGCGACCGCAGTCGCCAGGCGGTCTTCCGCGTTGTCGCCGAGTCCCACTTCAACGACCAGCGTCTTGTCTCCGAGCAGTTTTCCGAGTTTCATTCGCTGGTCGAGGCTCGTCGCTTCCAGCACCAGTACCGTAAACGGCGCGGCGTTCCCCAGATACGCTTCCAGCTGGCCCACGGCTTCTTCGCGGTTTTTCTCGCCCAGCTTTTCGATGGCCTGCACGTCCTCGAGAAAAACCACCTGCTGCGGCGAAAGCATGGGCAGCGTCTGCGCCTGCTCCAGAGCGGATTGCGTCTCGCCGCGCCCCGCAGAATAGCGGGAAACCGCCCAAGTGCGTGACGCTTCTGGCACATATTGTTCGATCAGCAAAGCCCGTGACGCGTCGCGCAGATAGGTTTCTGCACCGAGCAGCAAGAGCGCAGGGATCACCTGTCCCTTCCTCAGTCGTGCGACCAATTCCAGCTGCGTCAATCGCGCCATCCTGCGGCCTCCGGCAACAAAATCAATAGTTTTCCGTAACCGCGGCCACGAGACGGGTCGCAAAATCTTTCGCCACCCGGTCGAGCGCCGGATCCTGCTCTGCAAAAAAACTCCGTACGTCGGTTGAGATTTCGTACTCGTTGCGGAACAGAAAATTGTCCGTGTGATACAGCACCTTGTCGGAACCCGTCTCCGTCAAACTGACTTCGCACTTTACCGTTACCAGCATCGTCGTCGCGCGTTGCGTCGTCGTGTCAAAAAGCAGCGGAACGGCCTCCAGGCTGACGATTTTCCCGCGCAGAACCGCATCACCCGCCGCCGGATCGGACGTCACTTTGTACTGGGTCTTGGCCAGGAATTCATGAATGGTGGCCGCTGTCAGCCGCTGTTCGATCCGGTAGCTGGCGGTCTTGTTTTCCAGAGCCGGAACCGCGATCACATGAATCGTCTTCGGCAAGGAGTCGTTTCGCCCCGCAACGTGGTACCCGCATCCGGCCAACCAAACAAGCACGGCCGCCGGAAGGAACAGGTGGCGCCAAAGCCTCACGAAATCATCTCCGCTAGTTTCACTGCGTTGGCCGCCGGCAAGCGAATGTTGTCGGCCGCTCCCCAGAACCACCAGACGTCCGGTCGACCGGGATCGGGCTCCGGCACGGCAAGCTGGATCGCTTTTTCGCCCGCCGCATTGACGTTGCTCGGTCCGGCTTCTCCGTCCGCGGTAATGGCAAATCCCGCGTCCCGGCAGGCCTGCAGGATTTTTCCCGCTTCGGCGCCGCTTCCCAGCTCCGCCGAAGCGGAAAATGCCGTCCCATAAAACACCGGCGCGTGCAGCACCTGAATCGCCGGCGTCGCTGTCTTGGCGTCGACGCACACTCTGGTTTCAACTCGTACGCGTTCTCGTACCGCGCTTAGCTTGCGCAGGCTGGCAGGTCCAAAACGATCCAGCATGTTGAAGGCGACCTGGGTATCAAAGACCGGCTGCCCCACTCCCTGAAAGGAAAGCAACTGCCCCGTTTGCGTCTCCAGTTCCTCAATCCCCGCGCGTCCTGCCTCGGACACCGGCTGAAAACAGGTCACCGACAATTTTTGCAGTCCACTTTTGCCGAGAGCCAGCGCCAAGCCGGCGGCCGCTGTCGCTGCTGCCGAAGGAATTGCGAAATTTGTCGCGTCCTTTGCAAATTCCCGCCCCAAAAGCCAGTCGAGCTTGGGGAACCAGGCGACCACGCCGGGTTCGGAAACACTGGTTCCGGACAGATCAATGACCCGCGCGCCGGTCGCCCGTGCCGCTGTCAAATTCACTCGCGAAAACTCTTCCGAGCCGGTGAAAAAAACAAATTTCGCCCGTTCGAAACTTCCCTCTTCGACGGGTTGGATAATGACCGGTTCGCCGCCGGCTTCGGTCAATGTGCCAACCGCCGTCACCTCATCGACAAGCCGCAACTCCGAGGCGGCAAACCGGCTCTCTTCCAGGAGCGACCGTAGTTCGGCGCCCAGCAGCGATGACGCTCCGGCAATCACAATCCGACTCGAGTCCCTTTCCAGAGATGGCATGGATCACGCGGTCCGGGTAACGAAGCGTTGCCGCAGCAAGCGCACGATATGGAGAATGACGCCGACTGCCGCGTAGGTGCAGCCCAGAATGACCAGTGTAAATTCTGAAAATCGAAAGACCACCCAAACCAGCAGACAAAGCAGCACGATGGCGAGCGACGGCTGCTTCCTCGTCCAGTGAATATCCTTGAAGCTGTAGTAGCGGATCGTACTGGTCATCAGCGCTCCGAGCGCGGCCGTCAAAATCAGCCACGCTACCGACCAGCGCCAGTCGTGCAACGGCTCTTTAAATCCGTGCACCAAAGCCGCCAGAACGCCCGCTGCCGCAGGCGTCGGCATTCCCACGAAAAATTTCGATCCTCCGGGCGCCATGCCCTGCACATTGAATCGCGCGAGCCGCCAAGCGCAACAAATCAGGAAAATCAGGCAGCCGCCCCAGGCGACTTCGTTCATCCAGGGAGGCGTTCCCGGGTATCCGGCCGGCAGACTGCGAATTCCCCACGCGTAAGCCATAACCGCCGGCGCAATGCCAAAGCTCACCACATCGGCCAGCGAATCAAATTGCACGCCAAACTCAGTGCTGGTTCCCGTCAGCCGCGCCACGCGTCCGTCGAGTGAATCAAAGACAATGGCCAGTCCGATGGCGATGGCCGCGTGATCAAAATCGCTTCGCGATCCAATCAACGATGCGAGCACCGCGTAGTATCCGCAAACCAGATTCGCCACTGTGAACAGACTGGGCAACAGATAAATTCCCCGCCGCAGCTTCGGATTCCGGATCCGGCGCCCCGCAAAAGGCATTTCGTGTTGTTCGACGTCAGTCATCGCCAGTTTTATTCCCCGCGGTCTCAGATTTACTTTGCGAATCTACCGCTTCCGCAAACTCTCAACTGACTCAACGCGCTCCGGACCACTTCGCCAGAATACTCGAACCGCCCTTCACATTCTCTCCTACTTTGACCAAAATCTCGGCTTCTGCGGGCAACCACACATCGACGCGTGACCCAAATCGAACTAACCCGATCAATTCCCCGCGCGCGACCGTTTCTCCCGTTTTCTTCCAGGAGACCACGCGCCGCGCCACCCATCCCGCAATTTGCTTGAAAACCATCTGGCCTTCCGGTGTCGACAACACAAAAATATTCTGCTCGTTTTCGAGCGAAGCGCTTTCGGCCCACGCCGCCATGAACTTTCCTGGCCGGTATTCCAGTTTGGTAATGGTTCCCGTGGCCGGCGACCGGTTGACGTGCACGTTCCACACGGCCAGAAAAATACTTACGCGCTTGCCCGCACGCCCGGAGTTCTCCTCCTCCTGCACGACGACGACGCGCCCATCGCCCGGAGACACCACGAGCCCGGGCCCTGCAGGAATGACGCGATCTGGATTTCGAAAGAAATAGAAGACAAAGGCCGCCAGGAAGATGAGCAATCCCGCCGCTAAGTACCAATCAAACACCATCAACATCCCGCCCAGGAGAAGCGGCGGCAAGCCAAAATAAAATCCCTCTTTAACCATACCCGCCGGGAACACCTCAAGATTGCCGCGCCACCAGTTTCAGCCGCGCGAGCATGGTTATTCTACGATAGTTTCCCCTGTCCTATCGCGGTTATTGAGACCGACTGCTCCTGCTCTATCTACTGCGAATGGCGCTGCCGCACGTCACTCAGGCGCTGCGCGATCTGCAACATCTCATCCTTCACGTGGAGCTTCAATTTCTTGAGTTTGATTTCTTCCAGGAGGTCTTCTGAACTGAGGTACTGCGAGGTGGCGATCCGGTGCAGTTCTGATTCGTATTTCTTGTGCTGCTCTGACAACCGTTGATACTCAGCATCCGTTTCAAACTGTATTATGTCCCGAGGGTTCCGCGCCATACTTGCCATGCGTTCCTCCTTCAATTGCGAATTTTGTGGGATGGGGTCAATGCATAATCGCAACATACCACTCTGGCCCGTCCAGTCAAGCCCCAACTCCTGGGAACTTGGTCCTAGCCTGTGAGTTTCATTTCCATTAGGACTGCCCCCTCTGGTGGATGCTGGTAGTAGCCTCGGCGGAAGCCGCTGCTGGCAAAACCGGATTTTTTGTAAAATTCCAGTGCCGCCTGATTTGTCTCCCGAACCTCGAGAAACACACGACTTACGCTTCTCGCGACAAATTCCTGGCGCGCCGTTTCGAGTAAACCGCTGGCTACTCCCAGGCGCCGTTCTGTTTTGTCCACAACCACATTCAGAATCTCCGCTTCCCCGCCGGCCACCCGCGCTACGAGAAATCCCGCGACGCGCCCGCCCCGTTCGGCAACCCAGGTCGCTTCGCTCGCCAGTCCCAACTCGCGGTAGCTGGCCAGCGACCACTGCGCAGCCCCGGGGGACTCCCGGGCCAGCGCAAAAGCCGCTTCGGCGTCGCGCGCTTGGAATTTTCGAATCATTTCCGCTCGGCGGGAATAAAATCTTCGGCAACGGCCTTGCGCATCAGATCCGGCGGAAGCAGTCCTTGCGACAGGATAAAATCGTGAAACTTCTTCTGGTCAAATTTATGGCCGAGCTGCGCTGCAGTGTCGGTTCGCAGCTGCAGCAATTTCGTATAACCATAAAAATACGAATTGGCCTGTCCCGGCGCGCGAAGGGTGTATCGCTCCACTTCCTGATTTGAAAAAGGCTTTGAAAAACCGCATTCTTCCATCAGAATTCGCATCGCCTCCGCCGGCTGCACTCGTCCGGCCTGCAGCTCGGGATCGAGAAACGCGCGCGCGGCTCTGAGCAACCGGAATTGCAATGAAATCAATTGCCCTTCAAGCGGCATGTACGGCTTGGTGATGTACTCCGCGTACAGTCCCCAGCCTTCTACATTGGTGCTGTTGAACGCGTAGCGCGAACGCGCGAGCGAGACTCCGCGCTCTACCATGGAATCAAATTGCAACTCGTGCCCCGGCCGGGCCTCGTGCGCAATCAGGGTCCAGGCAGCCGCATCAAAGGTGTAGTCGTCCACCTTTTCCGCCACGGCCGTCCCCGGAGCTGCCGGCATCGCGAGTGGCAGCACGAATTCACCCTGCTCGCCGTGATTGTCGAGCAGCGGTGGCGGAACCATGTGCGGCGCCGGCTGCTGCGCGCTCTCGGCGGGGGTTCCAATTCGAATTCGCGCCGGACGATCGGGCAGCGTCACCAGTCGTTCGGCGACAATCATTCGTTCGATCTCTTTGAGCCTTTTTTGATACAACGGCAGGATCGCTTCTCCAACCAGCTGTTCCTGCTTGAGTCGCTTGATTACATCCTTGTAGTCACCGCTCGGCCAGCCTCTTTGCTTGGCAATTTGCGCTGCAATCGTCTGCATCTCCGCTTGATATTCGCGGAACGCCTGGTGCGCCATTTCGGCCAGCTGGCCGGGAGCAATAGCGATGCCGTAGGCTTCCAGTCCCAGCGCATACAATTCCGGCGGCTGCCGGAAATCGCTCCGGGCCTTGGGCAATAGCGCCGTTTTCACCCAATCGTCGTAGTCGGTCAACTGCTTTTTCAGCCTCCCAAACGTCTCTTGCCATCCCGTGAGCTGGTACTGCTTGAGGAGGGATTCCATTCCGTCCAGCAGCAACTTGTTCCGTGACAGACTGGTTTCCAGGGAAGCTTTGGCCGGATAAATCACTTCTGCTTTGGCCATCTGCAACTGCGTTCTGGCCTTCAGAATCTCCGTGATCGGTGAATAGCCCGGGAGTTCTCCGGCATACTTTTTCAGTCGCACCACGGCCGCGGGCCGCCGCGCGTCCGCCGTCTGCTCATCCAGCAATTTCTGAACGCCGCGAAATACAAATCCACTGGCATTTAAATACGGCACTACATGCGCGTCGGTATATTCTTTCCGCCGAAAATCCAAATCTTCGCTGTGCAGAATGATTTCCAGATCCTGCTTTACATACCTGTTCTGCTCGACCGCCAACTGTTTCGTCAGTTTCTCGACAACCGCCTTGCTTTCACCGTAAGCGGCCTTCTCATCGGCAATCGTCGGCTGCGAGATCATTTCATCGTATTGCGTGAGCCCTTCCGAGGAAGCTTCCTCGGGCGCATGCTTGTTTTCGATAGCGATGAGTGAATTAGCATACGCGTTGCTCCTGGCGATCCAGCTGCGGTCTTCGGCGGCGGCTCCAGCCGCAGACCCGTTTGCGGGAACGGGAACCGCCTTCTGTCCGGCGACTTGGCTCGCGAGAGCGAGCAGCATAACCAGCAATCCACATTTCTTCACTTGGGTGTCTCCTTTGCTTTCCGTCCCCACAGAATTCCCGTTACCTTGGCCAATTTTCCGTTCCGAGAAGCGTACGGTTCGACTATTTCGGTCGAACGGCGCCCGGCGGTCCGCCGCTCCAGAAAACCTCGGCATCGGTCCGGCGCACATAGTTGGCATCGAGGGCGAGCGCGTCGACGAGATTCCCGCCCAAGGCCCTGCCATAACCAATTTTTCCAATGAGCGGCGCCAGATTGCTGGGTACGCGGAAGATCTCTTCGCCCCGGTCCGCGCGCGCGCTCCAGGCACTTTCCCCAGTCACCTTTTCCGGGTCCAGGGCGGCCCAGCGAACGGGCTGGCTCCCGGACTCGGCTCCGACCCAGGCAATGAATTCGGACGGCGACAACACCAGTTCATCTCCCACCCTGTCGAATTCTGCCGCTCGCCGTCGATACAGCGCGCCAAAAACCTGGTTTCGGCTTCCGTCGAAAAATGCCGCGACGTATTCCGTGTCCGGGGCGGCCTGGCTGGCGAGCGCTTCCAGCCGGGAGATTCCGGCGATCTTCCGCTGGCAGATCTCCGCCCAAGCCTTAATCGCTGTCAGGCCGATCCGAGCTCCGGTGAACGAACCCGGCCCGGTCGCGACCGCAAACACATCCACCTCCGGCAAACTCAACCCGGCGGCCTCGAGACTGCGGTTGACGGCTGTGAGCAACCAGGAGGAATACTCCTCTTGCCCTTCGTGAACCGTGCCCGCCCGCGTTTCCTCGTTGCGCAGCACGGCAACGCTTCCCCGAGCGTCACAAGTGTCGATCGCCAACAGATTCATAGCCATCAATTCTAGCCCAGCACCCACCGCAAATGGTCCTTTCCGTTCTCTTTCTATGAGTTGCAGCACAATTTGCCAAACGCTCGTGGCCTGGCTTCGGCCACGAAGCGCACCTCGGAGCCGCCTGACTTCGGGTCATAAAATCCCGCCACCTAGAGCAATTGA
>DATHFT010000200.1:0-8814 GCA_035317965.1 Saccharimonadales bacterium (SeqCode)
CGATTGCCGCTACGGGATTCGGCAGCTCCGCAAAACCCCGGGATTTACCACCATCGCCATCCTCACTCTCGCCTTAGGCATCGGTGCCAACACGGCGGTGTTCAGTATTCTGAATGCAGTGCTAATTCGGCGGCTGCCTTATCCCCATGCCGAACGGCTCGTGAAGGCTGACGTATATGATCTAAGGTCCGGGGATTATTACGGCAAGACTTCCTACCCAGACTTCGTGGACTGGAGCGAACAAAACAATTTCTTCGACCATCTCGCCGCGTACGAAGATAAAACGTTCAACCTGGCCGGCACCCTCCGACCGGAACAGGTAAAGGGCCAAGTCGTATCCCCCGATTTCTTCGAAACACTCGGCGCCGAGCCGCTGCAGGGCCGTTCGCTAGCGAGTGCCCGAAATCAGCAGGCGGCCGTACTGAGCTACTCGCTGTGGTCACGCTCCTTCGGGACCGATCCACGCACCGTGGGCAGATCGATCACCCTAGATGGCTACAGTTACGAGGTGATTGGTGTCATGCCGCGCGGTTTTCAGTTTCCAGATCCACAAACAGAATTGTGGGTCTCCATTACTGCGGTCCGTCCCGATTTGCGCGAAGAGATCGTCGCGCGCGGCAATCTCGAAATGTCTGTGATTGGCCGTCTCGACGCCAAGGTAGATTTGCCTCGAGCGGAAGCCGGCATGGCGCTAATTGCGCATCGCCTCGAACAGAAGTATCCGGATTCGAATCGAGACCTCGGAGTGAGACTCATACCCCTGCAAGAAGCTGTGGTGGGAAAGTTCCGGCCGGCTCTGCTAATACTGATGTGGTCGGCTGCTCTGGTGCTTTTGATTACCTGCGCAAACATCGGGACACTGCTTCTCGCACGCGCTGCCGCGCGACAGCCGGAAATTGCGATTCGTTGGTCGCTCGGAGCCACGCGGAGCAGAATCATCGTGCAATTGCTAACCGAGAGCCTCCTGCTGGCGGCTGCCGGAGGCGCCCTCGGAGCGCTTCTGGCTTTCTCGCTCATGCATCTCCTGCTCGCTTGGGCGCCGATTGATATTCCCAGAATCTCCTCCGCACGTATCGATCTGCCGGTGCTGGTATTTACCGGCCTGGCCTCGGCCCTGGCGGCAATCCTCTTTGGTCTCGCCCCGGCTTGGCAGATTTCGCGTGGCGATCTCAATGCGACCCTGAAAGAGACCGGGCGACGGCTGGCAGGGCGCAAACTACTGACCCAAATTATGGTGGTTGCCGAATTCGCGCTGTCCTTGGTCTTGCTCGCTGCTGCAGGATTGCTCGGAAAGAGCCTGGTCCATCTGCACCAAGTCGATCCTGGTTTCCGTACCGACCATCTGCTGACGGTTGAGGTTTACCGTTCCATGTCCGACGGGAGCGCCAATGCCAATTGGCGGGATTGGACAGGTTTTTACCAACAGCTGCTCGCTCGGATTCAAGCTCTTCCGGGCGTTGATTCTGCGGGTGCGACGCTTGCATTGCCCATTCAGGGGCGTATCTGGGACGTCGGTTTTAAGATCGACGGTCGCCCGTTCGGGAGTTTGTCTGAACAGCCGCAAGCCGACGCGCGCATCGTCTCCAACAATTATTTTGACGTAATGAAGATTCCTCTGCGAAGCGGCCGCTATTTCTCCGAATATGACACAAAAGATTCACCTCACGTAGCTATCATTACCGAAGCTCTAGCCCGCCTCTACTGGCCTAACGGGCCCGCTCCAGGCCAATTTATCGAGATGGGGGCGTTTGGCGCTGGCCATTGTGAGATTGTGGGCGTTGTTGCCGACATTCGACAGACTGGTTTGAGCAATGAACCCACTCCGGGCATCTACATTCCCTTTACACAGGAATCCATGCCTTGGCAGACGCTGGTCGTTCGCACAAAGAACGACCCCATGAGCCTGGCCGCGCCAATTCGACACGAAGTCGCGGCACTCGACCCGCAGCAACCCGTAGCCCGGATCGCCACGCTCGATCAGCTTATAGAATCTTCTACGGCGCAGCCTCGATTTCGCACTTTTCTTCTTGGCGGCTTCGCGGGGATTGCCCTGGTGCTCTCTGCCATCGGAATTTACGGCGTTATGGCCTATGCCGTTAGCCGACGCACACGTGAGATTGGCATCAGAATGGCGCTGGGGGCACGTCCTGCAGACATGCTTAGACTAATTTTCGGCCAAAGCATGACACTCACGTTGATCGGGGTCTCATTTGGCCTCGCCGGCGCCTACGCGGTAATGCGGGTAATGAATAGTCTGCTCTTCGGAGTCAGCAGTACGGACCCATTGACCTTTGCGGGTGTTACCGTGCTCCTTTGTTCTGTGGCATTACTCGCCAGCTACATTCCCGCCAGGCGCGCTTCCCGCGTCGATCCCATGGTCGCGCTGCATTTCGAATGAGCTCGGCAGCTCCGCAATCGGAACACTCAAGGGCTCGTTCCACTGGTAAATCGTTGTTGTCGCGCTCCTATCCTTCTCCTCGCTTTGAAATCCCTCGATTATTCTAATTAGCCGGGCTTGACCCGGAGCTTCGAGCAAGGATACTGAACCGGGAACTAGACGCGGGCGGTCTCTACTGCGGCGGCCTGTTGCGAGCGTATTAAAGCAGCGACCAGATCATAAAGCGCGGAACTTGTGCACACTTCGTAATAAGGATGCGTGGTCGCCTGGCCAATCGTTCCGTCCGGAAGCAACTGCCGCGCCAGCCCCTTGCGCAATACCAGCAATTCAACGGAATCGCCCATTGGCACTTCGCCATAGTACAGCGTAACGTTTTCCTTGCCCCACGGCATTTCCAGCTTTGTCTCAACGGACTCGAGGGAAATCTCCTCCGACAATTTCTGAAAGCCTTCCTCATTCACCTCAATGCCATTCATATTGAATCGCACGAGAAATTCATCCAGCTCTTCGGCGGAAGCGCCTTCGAGAGCATTCAAGAATTGAAACACGGAAAAATGCGTTTTCTGTCCGGTCAGCATGCGTTTGGCCAATTTCGCGCAGCCGGAAAGCCGGTCGGAAAGATTCAGGGCCTTTGAAATCATGATGCGTGAATCGCCGTCGGTCCAATACGTCGGCGCCGAACCCTGGAAGGCGATGCCCAATCCCAATTCCAGGGTAGGCAGGTCGCTCGTCGCCGCGCGATCGTTGTATGAATTGCAAACGGAAAGAATCTGCCGGGACAAAATGCATGCTTTGGCCACAGCCCTGGCATACGTGCGATTCGATTCCGTTTCAAAAATTGCCAGAATAATGGCGTCGCCTTCGATGAATACTTTTTTTGCGGCGTAGCGGTCCAAGAGTTTTTTTACCGGCTCGTGCAGATTCAGGCTGAAATGCGAAGCCGGATTCAACCCGCGCGTGAGCAAATCCTGCGTCATTCTCGTCGAGCCCCGCACGTCGGCCTTGATAATCACGTGCGAAATTACGTGATCCTGCTTGGGCTTCGCTTCGTCTTGCAATACGCATTCGTACAGACGATTATTCAACCGTGACAAGTCGCGAGCCTGTTCCGTGGTCACCAGCGAAATGCGCTCCATGCAAGCCGCAAGATGTTCGGCATCCCGCAAATCCCGCCGCAGCCGCAGAAAGTCGCCGGCAAAGCGCAGCACGAACGCCTGCAATTCGTCGCGCGTGTAACGCCGCATCTTCTTGGAAAGCTCTTCAATAGGCTTCAGGGAAAGTTTCTTTGCCGCCACCTGCTTGATCACCTGCTCGACCCGTTTGATTTCTTCCTTGGAAACCAGCGCCTTGCGCAGTTGCTGCAAGTGGACCGGAGGGCAGTACTCCGATGCGATCGGGCGGATCTCATATCCGGCAAGCACGTGATAGAGAATTTCGTGCTGTTCCAGCCGCTCCAGCAATTGCGTCAGCATTCGCGTGCGCAACGGAGCTCCCGCCAGCGAACCGGTAGCCGGATCAAAAATGCGCCTGGCATTCTCCGGTTCGTTCAAATAATGACCCAGGCGTCCGGCGTAGTCTTTCGTGAAGAAATCGAGCCTTTGCTTGGAAGCGTCAACCTGCGGCCCGAATTCCTCGAGCTTGCATTCTTGATGCTTCAAACGCAGTTCGATGTCATTCAACGAAGCTTTCAGGTCCGCGGGATCTCCAGCGCTCATGAATTTGTTCAAAAAGCTGTCGCCGCGTTCGAGTTTCTTGCGCGTGCTTTCGCGCTGCTCCTCCAGGTTGACGATTTCCGCGCGAATGGCTTCGGCCTGCTGCAGGACGCCGTTATGGGCCTGGGTGGCTTCCATAAATCCTGGATCCTGGCTGACGGCAATACCCGATCCGCGGACAAATTCCTGAAACAACTCGTCCATCGCCTCAAAACGATCCGGATCGCGCGCGTAATTCCCAAGCAAGACATAGTGTTCGAGAAAATAGACGTCGTCTTTTCCACCGTCGAGAAAGACGAGCCGGTTTTTCAGGATTTCGTAGAACGGAGCAAAATCCTCGCCAAACAGAGCCTTGCGCGCCTTGCAGATCACCATATCTTCCACATCGGCCAGCACCTGGGCGACCTGCTGCCCCACACCGCGGATCACCGTGCGTCGCGCGCTTTGCAACTCAGAAAGCCGTGCTTTGATCACGTGCGCTTGCTGGCTTCGCTCAAAATGTTCGCCGCGCTGGCGAATGGACTCCTTGCCTTCCTGAACCAAATTGGAAAATTGATTCCCGAGCTCTTGCGTCAGAAATTTCAGAAGACCCAGCCGAAACAGCAGGTCAATTTCGAGATTTTTGTTGTATTTGGCTTGGGTAACCGCGCTTTGCAGAAGGTCGGTAAGCATCTTCCGGAAAGCGGCGTTATCCATGGCTTTCGAGGCCCGCAGCTCAATTCCGGAAAAATAGGTTGCACTGGTGCTCTGGCGGATGAGTTCAAACAGGTATTCGCGGCAGCCGTGGACAAACTTTGGGCTCAGGAAAACATCATGGTGGATGTTATCCACCCCGATAGCCAGTGTGGCCATGGGCAGGGTGACGTTGTAACTCTTAAGTTCGATCTGCGACGTGTCGGTCGTCCCGAGCGTCAAAGAATCGTTGGCCATGAACTCCACCAGATCATGCTCTTTCAAAGTAACAGTGGAGCGCAGGCCGGGCAAGGAATGTGCTGCGGCTTAGTAACCAGACAGTAAGGGGAACGGGGCCCGCTTGGAGCCCTATCCGACCGTGATTCGTCTGGAATCCCCCCCGGCGTGCTCCAGGCGCACCCGCACCTGGGGCCACGGCGAGCGCAGGGGAAACCGTTCAGACCACTCCAAAATCACCACGGCCGGGTCGGCAAATACATCTTCCAGACCCAGGGTCTCAAAGTCGTGGAGGGTCTCAATCCTGTACAGGTCCGCGTGGTACACCTTGGCCTTCTGCCCGTAGACGTGGACCAGCGTAAACGTCGGGCTGGTCACGTCGTCCTCTTCAGCAGCGCCCAGGCTGGAGACAATTCCCTTGGTCAATGTCGTTTTTCCGCTACCCAGTTCGCCGGACAGCAAAACCAGCACGGGAGCCGTCAATTTTTTCGCGAATTCCCTGCCCCAGCGTGTAGTTTCTTCCGCCGAATGCGTTGTAATCTGCTCAGTCACGCCGCTGCAGCTCCTCGATAAAACGCCAGACTGTAGTGGGAAGCGCGTCGGTTATTTCGCCGGCCAACAAAGTGGCTTCCCCCCGTTCGACGGTCGCGTCATCGGCCGCCAGCCCGTGCAAATAGACGCCGAGCGCGACCGACTCCGCCGGGTACCCGCTGGCGAACTGCGCCACCATTCCTGCAATAATTCCCGCGAGCACGTCTCCGGATCCGCCCTTGGCCATCCCGGGATTTCCCGTTGTGTTTACAAATAGGTGCCCGTCCGGCGTGGCAACGATGGTATGAAAGCCCTTCAGAACGACGTGGGCATTCCACTCCTTGGCGGATTCCACCGCATACCTCAGGCGATCCGCCTGTATTTCTGCCGTCTTCTGTCCGCACAGCCGCGCCATCTCGCCCGGATGCGGCGTAACGGCCAGAAACGCAGATTTTCTTTGCCGCAGTTCAGAACCACGCCCGGCAAACGCGTTCAATCCGTCAGCGTCCAGCACAATCGGCAGATCCGTTCCGCGCACAAGCGTTCGAACAAATTCCTGGGTCTCCTCCTCCATTCCAAGTCCGGGCCCAACGGCGAGGACCGTTTTCCCCGCCAGGACTTCATCCCATCCCGGCGCCTGCCAATTCGCCAACGCCGTCGCCCCGCCTTTGGTCGAAATCAGCCCGTGGGTCATCCACTCCGCCTGGCCCGCCGCCACGGCGTGCTGCTCGCCTTCTGGAACGGCAACGGTCAAAAGGCCCGCGCCGGCCCGGAGTGCGCCGCGTCCGGCCAGAATCGCCGCGCCAGACTTTCCCCGCGACCCTGCCACTAACAGCACGTGTCCGTAGTTCCCCTTGTTGGAATCCGCTTTCCGCACGAGCGGCATGTGCGCAAATTCCCGCGGCTCCATCCAACGCAGCATTCCCGTTGCTTGCTGCGCAACCAACTCCGGCGGCGAACCAATCTCTTGTACAAACAATCTTCCGCAACATGCCGCATCGCGCGAGACCAGCTGTCCATTCTTCGGAGCCGTAAAGGTGACCGTCGCGTGCGCGAACAACACCGGCCCGGTCGCAGGTTCACCATCTGAAGGCAATCCCGAGGGCGTGTCCACTGCCAAAACCATTCGCGGAGAAACGCTCGTGCAGTTGCGCGAAATCTTGTTTACGTCTTGAATGACTTCGGCGAACAGTCCCTCCGCCGGGCCTTTAAGCCCCGTTCCGAGAAGCGCATCGACAATAAGATTGGCGCTCGCGAGTTCCCCGCGAAATCCCCTCCACTCGGCCGAGCCGGGGACGACCCGGACCTCCGCTCCGGATTCCCGCAAGCGGGCGAGCGCGGTGCCCGCATCTCCTCGGACCGAACCCGGCGAAGCAAACAGGTACGCGACCGGCCGCAATCCACGTTCCTGCAATAGCCGGGCACAAATAAATCCGTCCCCGCCGTTGTTTCCTTTCCCGCACAAAATGATCGCCTGCATACACGCTTCGTCGCCCAGGGTTCGCAGCAGATACTCGCAAACACTCTTCCCCGCGTTTTCCATCAGTTGAACGCCGGAAAGCCCGGATCGCTGGGTCGTCAGGCGATCGACTTCGCGCATTTCCGCTGCTGTGAGAGCTTTCATGTTCGTTGGATGATTTTCACTGTTGCAGGATACCGCCCTACGAATTCCGTGAGCTCAATCAGAGCATCCAGCCGCCGCTGACATTTACGACCTGTCCGGTCACATATTCCGCTTCTTCGGAAGCGAAGAAGGCCACGCTGGCCGCCACATCTTCTACTGTCGGCGGACGCCCGATCGGAAATCGCGCATCGCGTATCCGGCGCGCTTCTTCGAGCGACAGCTCTTTTTCATCAATGCTCGAAGGATTCACAATGTTGACGGTAATTCCGTTCTTCGCCTCTTCCAACGCCAGCGACCGGGACAGCGCCACAACGGCGGCCTTGGCCGCCGCATACGCAGAAATCTTTGCTTGCCCAAACGCCCGCTCCGCGCCCACGGCCCCCAAATTGATAATCCGTCCCCAGCGGCCCTTTCGCATGTGCGGCAGCGCGGCGCGGCTCACATACACCACGCTGGAAAGATTGGAGTTAAAGATCGCCTGCCAGTCCTCAATGGAAGATTCCGCCAGCGTTCCCCAGCGAAAATCTCCAACGTTGTTCACTAAAATGTCCAGACGCCCAAAACGGTCCGCCACCGTCTGCAAAAGCTGTTCCGCGCGCGCGGGGTCGGTAATATCGGTTTCCACGGCCACGCAATCCACGCCCAAAGCCTGCAGTTCACGCAACGCCTGCTGCGCGGCGGCCTTATTCGACCGGTACGCAATCGCAATGCGCACGCCGTCCTTTGCCAGACGAACAGCGATACCGCGGCCAATTCCGCGGCTCCCGCCGGTGATCAGTGCCACCCGGTTGCGCAGCGACATGCAGTTCCCTCTCCTGAGTCCTACGGAAAAATAGAGTATAACGTAGCTCGGCGGGGCGTACTACCGAAGGCGCGCAACAATTACGGTCATATCATCGGCTTGTTCTGGCGTGCCGGCCCATTCCTCGGCCGCCGTCATCATGGCATCCGCCACAAAACGCGGCGGCGCGGCCTGCACGCGGATGGCTGCGTCTTTCAGCCGCTTGATGCCAAATTCTTCGCCGTAGACGTTCTCCGGCTCCACCAACCCGTCGCTGTATCCAATCAGCAGCGCATCCGGCGGCACTTGGATCGAGCCTTCTTCATACACGTAGTCTTCAACGATACCCAGCACCATGCCGCCAAGATCCAGATGGACCGCCGAATTCTGACAAAGCAAGAAGGACGGCAAATGACCCGCATTGGTGTAACGCAAGGTGCGCGTAGCGCTGTCATACACAGCGATAAAAAATGTCGCGAAACGGTCGTCGGCCGTGTTGCGGACCAGATGCCGGTTCAATCGCGAAACCAATTCCGCAGTACTCAGAGTCTCTGTGCCGTCGGCTAAAACCTGACTGCGCAGCGCCGCTTGCAAGCTGGCCATCAGCAACGCCGCGGAAATCCCCTTGCCGGAAATGTCGGCAATCGCAATGGCAATGTGCGTGGGGCTCAACTGGATAAAATCATAGTAGTCGCCGCTGACCGAACGCGCCGCTTTGCAAATGGCCTCAATTTCAACGCCCGGTACCGACGGCAATCTTTGCGGAAAAAGCTGGTTCTGGACCTCCCGCGCAATGGAAATCTCGTTTTCCAGCCGCTGCCGCTGTTTCTGCTCCTCAATCAGACCGCTGATCGAGCCC